>NZ_PUAP01000009.1 GCF_002947535.1 Enterococcus mundtii | reverse complement strand
AAAAAAGGCGCCATCCACGAAAATTGTTCTTCAAATTTTCGTGGATGGCGCCTTTTTTCTCGAGGTGAAATACTTTCCGATCTCTTTTTTATGTAGCCATTAGATATAAGTAGTGTTTTTCTTCATTTGTTTTCTAAATAAACAGGTAAAGACAAATAAGTGATCGTCTCCATTAAAAGACGCCAATCCGCAATCGTCGGTACATTAGATATTCGATGGATCTGGCAAGTATGTTCATCAATCAAATGGAGATCATAATTACAAACAACTAAATCAGCTTGATACGTTTCGATGGATTCTTTTGTTACCGCATGTTCGATTTGAAATTCAATCGTCGACCGTTGCATAAATAGTGCCTCGATTTCATTTAGGATGTAATCATCTAAAGATGGCGGACCTTGGATCGTAAACAGAATACGTAAAGGACGATGAGATTGTTTCAACAAAAGCGAAGCATGAAACGTCGTCAACGCGGCTGCAATGTAGTCGATATGAACAAAACCAAACATAGGATTGTTTTTTAGAAGAGTTAGTTTTTCAAGCCAAATTTGGTAGATCTCAGGATGACGTGCCTTCATTTGCGTCACCATTGTGGGTGAATGTAATTCATAAGTATGACTCATTTTAGAAAGTAAACGGGCATTGACCAAGTATGCCTCCAATTTCTCTAGGGTACCGTCTTTGACCAGTTGTTCTGGGAAAACAGATGCTAGAAAACGTTGGACCGCCTCGATCACACTAGGGACCTCTTCTCGATAAAAGGCATAGGAACGGCCATCATCCAAATTGCTTTGACGTGTGTAGGAAATACAATGAAGGGAGACCAAATATAACCACATCGTTTCATTTAAGGAGAGTGTGTCTTTTGAGCGTGAAAGATAGTAATCCTGTAATAATGGTTCAAGTGAAGAGAAACCTTTGCTACTTTTGATCAACACTTTGATGCTACGATTCAGGCTACAAAGCTTTTTGCATTTCCATCGTGCTTTTGCAATGGATAGCCATAAAGCGGCACGAAAATGACTGAAATGTAAAAAGGCGTGATCTCTTTTATGTCCTTCGTCAACTAGATACTGGGCATCGATTTCGCTATCTGAATCAATGATCGTACTGTCGCCAAAGCTCGAGTAAAAGGCAAAAAAACAAAAACGAATATCTTCTTCTCTACCTGAGAAAGTCAATGGTCCAGTGGTGATCGTCACATTGAATTCTTTCAAGATATTATTCATATGGCGGATCGTTTTAAAGATCGTACTTCTAGAGACCATTAAGGCATCGGCTAATTCATCGGTTGAGTAACTTACATTATGAAGTAGTAGTTCCATGATTTGATAAGTGATCGTTCTTTTGGCTAATAAAGTGATCATCGAGTCGATCGTCATTACTTTTTTGTATTGGAACGATAACAAGCCTTTTTGATCGATCGTTAGTGAAACGGAATGCTCACTCAGCGCATGGTTGATTTCTTCGATGTCTTTTTTGAGTGTGGGCTTTGACTTTTCTAAGTTAAGAGAAAGATCATTGATCGTTAACTGGTTGGTTTTATTTTTATGTACCATATTTAAAATTTGATATTGTCGCTTAAACTGATTATCAAGTTGTAAGGTGATGGGTAAATTTTCCATTATTCTGGCTTCCAATCTTTATTTTTCTATAAATATGTAAGAAATATAGTCTCTCTGTAAAGTTAAAACACATAGTTAGATAGGTTCAGGGGAAGATGTGCATATTATAAGTATACAAAAAAAACAAACGTTTGAAATAAAAAATCATTATAATTTAAAAATAATGTGTGTTTAATAAGGAAAAATAGTGAGGAATCAAGCGTTTTTATTATATTCTTGTTTTTTAAATAATTTTGTTATTTTTTATATGGAATGATAATTTGTTTTTCCAAAAAATAATACGTGAAAATTTGTTGGTTGTGTAGTGTAATATTTTTTTCTTAACAACAAAAAAATAGTTTCCAAGAACAAGCGAATATGTTGGGAACAATCATTATAACAAGATTTTCTAAATTTATATAAAAAAAGTAGTGTTTTAATTTTTTTTATTCGAAAAAAATTAAAAATATACAGCTAATAGATTAGTGTTATTATAATCAAAAGATGAAAAAATAATTGTTGTGTTACATCGTTATTTAATGTTGGCTTTTCATCGAGATTTAGAAGGGAGTGCATGTACATTCAATTGAACAAACATATAACGAATGAACGACTTACAAAATCAAGGGTCGTTCAATAAGGTGTTGGAACGATCTATTATGGAAAATAGTTTTTTCTTTCATCGAAAACGTAGTGAACAGATAATACTATAATGGACCAACACAAGAACACTGAGTATAACTTTCTGCTAAAATCAGCAGATTACTTCACGTCAAGTAACACGTGTAGAGTAGGAGGAGGAAATGACTCATTTTTATAAGAAACAATTTCTACATATTATTGTAATTGTTTTGCTGCTTTTCTCGTCATTAGGGAATAGTATCAGCGTTATCGCTGAGACGATCAAAGAGTCAAACGTAGAAGAACAAGTAGAAGATGTTGATGAATCACAGGAAAAAACGGGAGAAACGTTGGTGGAAAGTGAGGAGACGACTGAAGACGAAAGTGAGCGGATAGAGGAAGCATCGGAAGAAGTGGTAGAAGAAGAACCTTTATTAAGTAGAGAACCAAGAGCTATCGGTCAATTATCGAATCTTGATGGTTATTGGCTTACTAGATTTTTACAAGGGAATGCCAGCGGTACTCGGACTCAGTTTCCAACCACTTTCAGGAATTTCTTTTTAAATGACAGTCGGGCAAGGGTAGTCTGGACTGGTAGCAATCAATTAGGAAATCGAACAGGAAGTCGAATTGAAGGGACAGTCTCGTTACCAAGGCAGTTTATATTTCGTAATGGTCGTGACTATTTAATGTCGGGAGGAAGTATACCGACTTTTCCTTCCATGCCGCTGAGAAACGATTACCAATTTGGTAGTATCGTTTTGCAATACAGCCAGGGGGATTTTACAGCGACTATTCGTGAACGAACACCTTATCAAATAAAGAATGCTGTTTTATCTCCTACTGATGGTGCGAATGAAGGAACATTAGCAGACTTTCAAGAGTTTATCATTAGTATTGAACGAACGAAAGATGCAACGATTACGAGTCAACGTACCAACACAATGACGATTGATACAAGATGGATATTCAATACTTTCTTTGAAATACCATCGAGTTGGCTTTATGCCTACTATCCTAACTATACCGCTGTTGCTTCTCAAGGAATCCAAGGAAGTTTTACAGAACTGCCCGCACATACCTTGGCATTTGCTAGAAATCCATCGCAAGGAGCGAGTGCAAATCCCTCGGCGCCTATGACCACACTGGCACAAGGAGCAACAACGACGGTGACCGCTGCAGCACCAGCAACTGGGTATCAATTTGCAGGGTTTGATGTGAGTGGCACAGGAAGTTCGGTCACGAATGTGAATACAGCCAATCGCACAGGCACGTTTACCATGGGATCACAAAATGCGACGGTCACCGCTCGTTATGAGTTGAGTAATCGCACTTTAACTTTGGCACGTTCGCCACAGGCTGGAAGTGCCAGCAATCCAACTGCGCCGACGACTAGTCTGGTGGTAGGGTCATCAACGACGATCACAGCAGGAGTACCTTCTCCTGGTTATCGTTTAGCTGGGTTTAATGTGACAGGAAGCGGTACGATTACGAATGTTGATTTGGCAAATCGCACAGCAACCTTCACGATGGGTACTGAAAATGCGACAGTCACCGCAGAGTATGCTTCAACAGTCATCCGTAATAAAGAGGATCTCGGAAAGTTTTTACGTAGTCAATTTCCCTACGATGCAAATGATCAAACATACACGATCGAACCAGAGGCAAATCAAACGATCGACATGTCAGGAGAAGGAGATTTTTCAGGGCGTAGTCAATTTTCTGGTAACCTGATCGGAAATGGTACGATCATCAAAAATCTTTCATTAGTAGCTTCAAGTGCTTCTCTTGGATTGATTCAAACGTTAAACGGTAGCAACCTTTCACGAATCGAGAATCTAAGCTTAGCGGGATTGAGCGTCAATAATACGCGGACACAATATTACTCTGCTGGGATCATCGGTCAAATCGCTAACGGTAAGTCAGCGGAGCTTGAAAATATCACGATCGATGAAAGTAGTCAAATTGCTGCTAGTCAACCCTATGGAAGTGCTGGCTTAATCGGGATCAACAATGGCTCTGCAACAATCAAAAAGGGGGAGGTTTCAGGAACCTTACATTCCAATACTTCCAATGGATTGATGGGTGGCTTAGTTGGACAAAACCGGGGACAGTTGACGATTGAAGAAAGTCTTTCTCAGGTCACTTTTACCGGAGGCGGTTCTTATACTTTAAGTTTTGGGGGAGTAGTTGGCGAAACCCAAGGACTAGTGACGATCACTGATTCTAGAAGTGAAAGCCGCACAGAAATCAATTCATCAAGTGGAACGTATCGGGGTGGCTATATTGGTAGTGTGACTTCATCAGGAAATGTCACGATCCAACGAAGTGTCAATTCGGGAGATATGCGAGGAAATAACAGTTATGTTGGCGGATTTATCGGAAGGATGTCTGGAACTGCTCGAATCGAAGAAAGTTACCACAGTGGGCATGTACAAGGGAGTACGAGCCTTGGGACTGCTGGGTTCGTTGGTTTAGCAGAAGGTGGTGGAGCTCTTGATATCGCTGATAGTTATAGTGTCGGTTCTTCAAATGGCAATGGTGTGATCGGTGTCAATCAACTAGCAAGTAATGTCAGGTTGAATCAACTCTTTGTTGCTGGTTTTACAGCGGGACAACCGATCACCTCAGATAAGACAGGTATCACTACCACGAGTGTCTATTATGATTCTAGCACCACGAATAAAGCAACAACGACAGGTGTAGGTGAGGCGCGAACAACTTTGGAGTTGATCGAATCTACAACCAGTGAGTTAGGTTTTGACAATAGCTGGCGGACTGATTTTTCCGTCAGCCAACGCACGAATAAAACCTACCCTTATCTCAGTTGGCAAACGAATAACGCACAACCGACGATGTTTTTTGATAGCATCGATCCAATGGTCGATCGTCAAGTGACTGGTAATCAAGTGTCGGTAACGTTGGATTTACAAAACGAGCCATTGAAATTGTTTAATCCATATAGTTCTGGATTAGCTGGCGAAGCGACAGAAGGAACCTTCACTTTCAATCGCGGATCTATTGCAAAAGTATCGATCGGTGTCATCAATCAACAAGGCGTCGTTGGGTTTACCGCACGAAGGATGACCGTTACTGTTGCACGCAATCCGCTTACTGGCAGTGAGCATAATCCAGAGATTGAAAAGAATGATTTTCTTGAAGGTGAAACGGCACAAATCACAGCTGCTGAACCTAATCAAGGATATCGTTTTGTTGGATTCAGTGTCACAGGTGCGGGTAGTGCAATTTCAAACCTTGATCTGACAAAACGTACTGCAACGTTGACGATGGGGACAGAGAACACAGCCATTACAGCGGAATATGCTTCAACGGTCATTCGCAATGCCGATGATCTCGGGAAGTTTTTACGTAGTCAATTTCCCTACGATGCAAATGACCAAACATACACGTTTGAACCAGAGGCAAATCAGACGATCGACATGTCAGGAGAAGGAGATTTTTCAGGGCGTAGTCAATTTTCTGGTAACCTGAGCGGAAATGGCACGATCATCAAAAATCTTTCATTAGTAACTTCAGGTCCTTCTCTTGGATTGATCCAAACGCTGAACGGTGGTAACCTTTCACGAATCGAGAACTTAAAGTTAGAAGGGTTAATCGTCAATGATACGAGGACACGGTCTAACGTGGCTGGAATCATCGGTCAAGTAGCAAGCGGTACGTCAGTGGAGCTTGAAAATATCATGATCGATAGAAGTAGTCGAATTGCAGCTAGTCAACCTGATGGAAGTGCTGGTTTGATCGGGAACAACCAAGGTTCAACAACGATCAAAAACAGTGAAGTTTTAGGAACGTTACATTCCAACACAGCAAATGGACTGATGGGTGGACTCGTTGGTAAAAATGACGCTCGATTGTCCATTGAGAGTAGTCTTTCTCAAGTTACTTTTACTGGTGGTGCTTCATATACATTAAATATCGGTGGACTAGTGGGTGAAACCAGTAGTGAGGTAACAATCACTGAATCTAGAAGTGAAACTCAAACAGCGATCAATTCTTCAAGTGGAACCTATCGTGGTGGATTTATCGGTCGAGTAACATATTCAGGAAATGTCACGATCCAACGAAGTATCAATGCCAGTGATATGCGAGGAAATAACAGTTATGTTGGTGGATTTATCGGAAGGATGTCAGGAGCTGCTAAAATCGAGGAAAGTTATCACAATGGGCATGTACAAGGGAGTACGAGCCTTGGGACTGCTAGTTTCGTTGGTTTAGCAGAAGGAAATGGCGCCCTTGATATCGCGGATAGTTATAGTATCGGCTCATCCAATGGTAACGGTGTGATCGGGGTCAATCAGATGGCGGATCGTGTCACATTCAGCCAACTCTTTGTTGCAGGCTTTACAGGAGGACAACCGATCACCTCAGACAAGACAGGTATCACTGCCACGAGTGTCTATTATGATGCCAGCACTACGAACAAATCAACAACGACTGGTGTAGGTGAAGCAAAAACAACCTTGGAGTTGATCGAATCAACAACGGCTGCACTGGGTTTTGGGAATCGTTGGCGAACCGACTTTTCAGTGGCTCAACGCACAAATAAAACCTATCCGTATCTCAGTTGGCAAACGAATAATACGCAACCTTCGCTGTTTTTTGATAGCATCGATCCAATGGTCGATCGTCAAGTGACGGGTAATCAAGTAACGGTAACGTTAGATTTAAAAAATGAGCCCTTGAAATTATTTAATCCATATAGTTCAGGGTTAGCTGGTGGAGCATCAGAAGGAACCTTCACTTTCAACCGTGGAACTGTCACGAGAGTATCAATTGGTGTCATCAATCAACAAGGTGTCGTTGGGTTTACCGCACGGCGAATGAGCCTAACACTAGCGCGTGATCCTTTACTAGGAAGTGCAGCTGATCCAGTCGCTGACCAAACGAATTTTATCGAAGGAGAAACAACAACGATCCAAGCAGCTGAAGCAAATACAGGGTATCGTTTCGTTGGATTTAGCGTGACAGGTACAGGAAATACCGTGACAAATATTGATCAAAAAAATCGAACCGCTACTTTCACGATGGGGACAGAAGATGCAACAGTGACAGCAAATTATGTGCAAACGGTCATTCGTACAGCAGCAGATCTAAGTCGCTTTTTGAATAGTCAAGCGCCTTTTGATAAAGTCGATGAAAACTATTCGATCGAACCAGAAGATGGGGTAGCAATCGATATGGCAAATGCAGGCACTTTTTCTGGCAGACAGGTATATGGAGCGAAATTGATCGGTAATCATGCAGTCATCAGAAATTTGACGTTGACTAGTGGAGAAATAGAGTTAGCATTTATTCGCTCGGTAGGAAACAGTCCTTTACGAATCGAGAATTTGCTATTTGAAAACTTGAGGGTAACGAATACTAGAGGACAGTCTTTTACCAACTATACTGCAGGATTGATTGCCCAAATCGGCACAGAAAATATTGTTGAACTTGAGAATGTCAAAATGGACAGTAGCAGTAGTATTGTTTCAAGCCAGTCGAATGGGAGCGGAGCTTTTGTTGGAAACAACAATGGAAAACTAACGATTACGAATAGCCAAGCATCAAGTAATCTCCACTCGAATAGTTCAAATGGTTTACTAGGTGGTTTCATTGGTCGCACGACAGGAGTGTTTACCATGAGTCACTCTAGTTCAAAAGTGAATTTTACTAGTGGTAATAATTACTCCTTGAATTTAGGAGGATTGATCGGTGAAGCATCTGGTACAGTAACGATCACCGATACACATAGTGAAACTCGCTCGACAGTTAATTCTTCCACATCTAGCTATCGTGGAGGGCTGATTGGTTATGTTTCAGAAAATGGTCAAGTGCAGATTGAACGAAGTATTAATTCAAGTGATCTTCGAAGTGGGAATAGTTATGTCGGCGGGTTTGTTGGTCGTATAGCAGGAAATGTGACGATCAATGAGAGTTATCATAATGGATATATGCTTGGAAGTCTATCTAATGGTTCCGGTGGATTTGTGGGTAAGCTCGAAGGAAATGGTCGCCTAACGATGACAGACAATTATAGTGTTGGGTCAACGAACGGACATGGGGTGATCGGAACAGTCGATTCGACTGCAACGGCACAGCTTACGAATTTATATGTCGCAGGATTTACTGCAGGTGAACCGATTTCGAATACTACAACAGGAATTACAGCCAACAATGTCTATTTTGATACAACAACGACAAGAAAAAATACGACTACTGGTGTGGGTGAAGCACGAAGTACAACGGGATTGATCGATGTAACCACAACTGAACTTGGGTTTGGTGAAAATTGGTTCACAGGATTTGCTTTGGGGAGCAGTGCCAATCGAACTTATCCATACCTGAGTTGGCAGACGAATGGGGGACAAACACCCGAGTTTTTCAACTCGATCCAACCAGAAGTAGATACACCTGTTTCAACAAACCAAGTGGCAGTGACATTGGATCTTGCCGGGCAACCTGTTCGCTTATTCAATCCCTATCAAGCAGACTTGGCAGGTAATGCCACGTCAGGTACGATTCAAGTCAATCGAAACAATGCAGAACGCTTTTCAATCGGGGTCATCAATGAACAAGGCGTCATCGGTTTTACTGGTATCGGAAATTACACAGATATCCAACCTAGGAACCAAGTCTTGAACTATGGCTATGGAGAAACGGATTACCAGGCAAAAGACTTTGTCACAGTATTCAAAGATCGGAGTGTAACAGACGATTATGACGCACGGTTTGTGAGCTTCCCTGATTCGTTGAATGGTCAATCCGCACGTGTAGAAGTTTCAAAAAATGGCACAGTATTAGCTACGATCAATGTACCAGTCACCTATCAGTTTGGACATTCGTTGAATGTAAGAGGCATTAGATTCCAAGGAACAGACCTACGAGCGGCAACTTTCACCTTGAACAGTGATCAAACACAAATTGTTGCGACCTATAATAGTGCTTTAGCTGGAACATCGGTTCATTCCAATTTTGGAAATGATATGTATTATCAAATCAGGCACTACAACCAAGCAACTGTTTCTAATGGTCCAATGAATACACAAACGCCAGATTTCGATTTTTCTGTTAATGGCAATCAAAGGTTGGATACATTGAATGGTTTCGGAACAAATCGAAGGCTTTCAGTTGCAAAAGGCGACATCGTGGAAATATTCCATGCAGAAGCCAATAGTAGACTGGACAACTTCCAAGATAATATACTGCAACCAAGAATATCAGATAATCGGAGTCGTTACCAAATCACAGCAAATGGGTTTGAACGATTAAACATCGATCGTTTAAATCCACGGGAACAAAAAACAGTCTTAGGAATGTCTCAGGAAGATATGGATCGTCAAATTGGACGATATTTAGATATCAGTCAATATCCTACCTTGAAAATAGAAGGTTTCACTCAATATCCCGATACATCTAAAGAAGGAACGACGAATGGCAAGATCGTTGTCAGCGAGTCATTGGTGAATGGCGAAACTGCCACATGGGAATATACCATTCCTTTTGTGGTGGAAAGTGACCCAGCGATCCATGTGACGTTACCGGTTCGGATGGCTTTTGATGTCTTAGACGATCAAGTGACCAGTGATGATTATCAGGTGATCAATCATTCGACAACGACAGATTTGACAGTTTCATTCCATACCAAAAATGACGTGGAATTAGCAAGTACTTCAAATATTGTCTTTTTAGGTTCAAAGGAGCAAGAGGCGATGGAAGAATCGATGTTTTTATATTTACAACGAATCGGTGCAGCGCCATCCGATAAACCTTTAGTTGGACAAGCAAGTACTTATGCTGGTGCACAATGGACCGAGTCAGTACCGTCGGATTCCCAAATGGCACTTGGTTTTACGGGGGAATACTTTGGGGATACGACACAAAGCAATAAAGTAACAGGCAAGTTAAGTTTACACTTTGCAGCTAAGATAAATTGAACATAAACAAGAAGGTGAACATGATCACACAGGAAACACAAGTAGTAACTGAAAAGAAGGAACAACAAAAGAAAAAAAGATTATTGGCGCTTCTTTTATTATTTCTTGCGTTAGTTGCGATTGGTTGGTATTGGTATGCCAATAACCAACCAACGCAGATTTTGTCCGATGATTTTCCGGAGATCAAACATGCGGAAAAAATGACAGGCGACCAATTGAAAAAATATGCCAATCAAGCGGTAGACGATAGTAATGTAACCATTAATGTCTATCCGGAAGTTAGTGTCAATGCGGATGGGAAAACGGGCAATATCTGGATCCAAAACTTGCCGACCAATCGTTATGGGCAACAGGCGATATTGTCTATGAAGGATTCTAAAGAAACACTATATGAAACAGGTTTATTGGAGCCTGGATATGAAGTAACTGAATTGATCTTGGCGAAAGAGTTGACGACAGGCACGCATCCAGGAGTGGTGGAATTAGAGTTTTATGATTTAGAAAATAAAAAGCTTATGGGTAAAACGACGGTTGACGTGACCATCAATGTCAATCAATAAAGATGGAATAAAGCAATCATGCTTTAGGATATAAAGACATAAATAAAGGAGAAAACAAAATGAAAGCAAAAAATATTCTAGCAACAGGTTTGATGTTCGGCACGATTTTAGCAGCAGGGGCAAGTGTTCAAGCTGATATTGTCATCAACGGAGATGATCAAACGATCGATAATTCATTAGGTGGATCGATCGATAAGACTGCAGATGTGGCGATCGATGGAACTTTAGGTTTTGATAACACAGATCCGGAAGCACCAGAACCAGGAAATCCCGATAAATGGTTGAATGTGACGTTACCTTTAAAAGCGGTCTTCTACACTGAACCAGAAGACTATCAGACGATCTTAGGTGGAGAGCATACGATCACCAATCATTCAGGTCGTCCAGTAAAAATTAGTGTAGGAAGTTACAAAGTTTCTTCTGGCGATATCTCAGCGATCGATCGATTAACATTGGTTGATAGTTTAGGAACTACGAATCTTTTGATCGAAAACGGGGCGGAAAATTCAAACTTATCAGGCGATTTGATGATGACCTTAGCTTCACCGAATGCACGTCCTGGTGATTTAACAGGAGCAAGCACAGCGACGTTTACTTTTGAAGGAGATGTTGATACTGATGTTCTTGATTTTCCAACGGATAAAGGATCAATCTCAATTGCAAGTAAGTTGACATTGAATATTGAAGCGCTAGATGAAGCTGGAGATCCTTATCCATAGTTCGAATCGTGAGGTGATTGGATGAAACAAAAAAAACAAACAATTCTTTGTTTGTTCATGGTTTTAGGTCTATTGATCGTTGGATTGCCACAAAGGTACATAGAAGCTAGTTCTAATACCATTGAAGTCACTGGAGAAATAGAATTTGACTCAAACGCTACAAAAGAAACTAGCCCCAAAAAGCCGAATACCGGTGATCCGAAAGAATCAGTGACACCAAGCGCACCGCCTAAAAAGAACGTTTTACCACCATTGGGAGAACAAATACAAGTATTGTACGTTTTGACAGGCGTGATTTTGATTTTGATCGTTCTTGTTAGTTATCAAATTATTCGTGACAAGCGACGAAATCCAAAAAAAATGAGTAAAATCATTGTGAACTATTCATCGAAGAAATAAATAAAAACCGTAGATTGAAGGATCTACGGTTTTTTTTATAAAAAAATAGCTTTAAAACAGTATGGTCAATATTTTCGCAAATTAGAATTATTTGTTAAAAAAATCACTTGACTTAGAGTTCAGTTCAAGGTGTATGATTAAGCAGAAATAAAGGAGGGAAATTCATGTTATTAAAACAAATAAAAGGTCCTCAAGATCTAAAGCAATTGAAGCGAGAAGAGCTTCAACAAGTGGTAGAGGAAGCACGTGCCGCGTTATTGCAAAAAATCAGCCAATATGGTGGACATAATGGCCCCAATTTAGGAGTCGTTGAAATGACGGTAGCGCTACATTATGTGTTCGATTCACCAAAAGATCAATTTGTTTTTGATGTCTCACACCAAACCTATGTGCATAAAATGTTGACAGGAAGAGCGCAAGCTTTTTTGGACCAAGCGCATTATCAGGAAGTCTCAGGTTACACGAACCCATTAGAGAGTGAACATGATCTCTTTACAATTGGGCATACATCGACTTCATTGTCTTTAGCAAATGGTCTAGCTAAGGCAAGAGATTTGAAAAATGAAACAACAAATGTCGTTGCAGTGATTGGTGATGGGTCTTTGTCGGGAGGTTTAGCCTATGAAGGTTTGAATAATATTTCTGAACTAGGCACCAATACGATCATTATCGTCAATGATAATGACCAGTCGATCGCAGAAAATCATGGAGGACTTTACAAAAATCTCAAAGAGCTAAGGGAAACGAATGGTCAGGCAGCGAACAATTTCTTTAAAGCACTAGGACTTGATTATCGTTATCTTGACGCAGGCAATGATTTAGCTGCTTTGATCGCATTATTCGAAGAAGTAAAAGATCAACAAGCGCCGGTTGTCCTGCATATCCATACCATCAAAGGAAAAGGGTTCTCCTTTGCAGAAGAAAATCGCGAAAAGTTCCATGCGGGTGGACCGTTTAGTCTCGAAACAGGTGAGTATCTGCGAGCAAAAGGGACAGAAACCTACAGCAGCATAACAACAGACTTCTTATTGGGTAAAATGCAGGAAGATCCGACGGTCGTGGCAGTAAATGCAGGCACACCGATGATTCTATTTTCACCAGAGCAACGCCAACAAGTCGGCGCACAATTTGTTGATGTAGGAATTGCCGAAGAACATGCGGCGACGATGACTGCTGGTTTAGCCAAAGGCGGGGTGAAACCTGTATGGGCAGTCCATTCACCATTTTTACAAAGAAGTTACGATCAAATCTCCCATGACTTAGCGTTGAATCGTTTGTCAGGTACGATTCTCGTGACGCTTGCTTCTGTAAACGGAATGAATGATGAAAGTCATTTAGGGATCTTTGATATTCCATTTTTGAGTCATATCCCCAATTTAGTTTACTTAGCCCCAACTACGAAAGAAGAATACTTAGCGATGCTTGAATGGTCGATCGATCAAACGGATCAATTAGTAGCGATCCGCGTACCAGTCGGCCCGGTCACTTCTTCTGGTGAAGTAGATCGAACGGATTACAGTCAGTTATATAAGAACAAAGTGATCCAAAAAGGCGAAAAAGTAGCAATCATGGGTGTAGGTAATTTTTACGGTTTGGCAGAAGAAGTGGCGGTTGAATTAAAGAAACAGCTCGAACTAACTGCGACGGTGATCAATCCAGCTTACATTTCAGGTTTAGATACCGAATTACTTGATGAACTCAAAGAAACGCACGATATAGTTGTCACACTTGAAGATGGTATCTTGGAAGGCGGGTACGGTCAGATGGTCGCTGGCTATTTAGGGGATGCAGCGATCCGTGTACAAACTTACGGTTTAGATAAAGCCTTTCATGATCGCTATGAAACAGCGGAACTGTTAGCAGAAAATGGTTTGACAGTAGAGAATATCGTGAAAAATATTGAAGAAACACTCGCTGATCAACGATAGTTGAATCGAAGAAATGTCTCATTCCAGTGAGAGTTGAAGAGACATGTACGTATGTGTGAACCAAATTTACATCAAATAGATAAATAAAATGATCTAATAAGTAATCACTGAAACAGTGGCCTGCTTTCAATGCTGAGGATATCACATTGAAGCAAGCCACTGTTTTTTTTATAGAAATACTTATCTGAAAATCATTAGAAAATTTACACAAAAAATATATATTCCTACAAATAATTTACTTAAAGTTAATCAGAAGTAAAAAGTGATTTTCTACAATTAGCAGTATAGAAAGAACAAAGGAGTGAAAGCATGTTAAAACTAGATGGTATTAGTAAGACTTTTAATCATCATGAAGTTTTAAAAGAAATCAATGTATCGATCGCTAAAGGTGAGATCGTTTCAATACTTGGTGCTTCAGGTTCAGGAAAAACGACGTTACTGAACATCATCTTAGGATTGGAGCAACCGACAAACGGCCAACTACTTTATGATGGCGAAGATATCACAAAACAGGTCATGGAAAAACGTCCATTTAATATTGTCTTTCAAGACTATGCTTTGTTCCCTAACTTAAGTGCCTATGAGAACTTGGTCTATGGGTTGCGAAAACAAAAAAATATCACTTCTAAAGAAGAATTACAAGAATTGATCGATTTATTAGATTTGAACGATCATCTAGATAAACGCATCCACCAACTATCTGGCGGACAAAAACAACGAGTGGCATTAGGTCGAACCCTAGTGATGAAACCACAAGTATTATTACTTGATGAGCCATTAAGTGCATTGGACGGTGTCATCAAAGAATCGATCAAAGAACGCATTCAATTGATTGCCAAAAAACTAAACTTAACAACGATCATCGTCACACATGATCCAGAAGAAGCATTGACCCTTTCTGATAAAATCATGGTTTTGAAAGATGGTCGGATCGCACAATACAGTACACCGAAAGAAATCGTGACGAATACGGTTGAACCCTTTGTACAGACATTTATCGTCGATCAGCTAAAAATCAAACGACGTAATATTGAACGAATCTTTACTCAAGCAACCGGCGTAGTTCATGAAAAAGTGGTTCGCTTCTCATGAGAAAGATGAAAATAGAAGCGCTATTACCAGCCATCATCTTATTTGGTTTTGTCCTCGTATTGTTTTATCCATTAGCGAATGTTCTGAAAGAAGCGTTGACTGTTGAAGGCGGGTTTTCTTTTGAGCTGTTCCGAGAACTGGCAAAGGACTTCGATTGGCTGAATGCTTTAAGTAACAGTTTGATCGTTGCTGGGATCACGGCACTTTTTGCCACCTTTCTTGGTTTTTGGTTTGCTTACGGGATGCACTTTACGAATCTACCTAAGGGGTTCAAGTGGATCGTTGAGAAATGCTTCATATTGCCAATGTTATTACCGACGATCACCTACGGCTTTGTGTTGATCTATTCTTTTGGCCGTCAAGGATTGTGGACACGTCTAGTCGGTCATGAGTTGTTTTCGATCTATGGAAAATCAGGTGTGATCTTGGGGTTACTGATCTATACGATCCCAGTGACTTTCTTATTGATGAATGACGCCATGAATTATTTGGATAAACGCTATTTGACGGTATCGCGATTGATGGGAGACGGATGTTTTAGAGGGTTGAAAATCACGATCCTGCAACCTTTGGGCAAAACATTTGGTGTTGCTTTCGTCCAAGCCTTTTTCATGAGTTTTACGGATTTTGGTATACCTGTAGCGGTGGGTGGCCGAGAACCGTTTATCACGACTTTATTGTATGAGTACTTTATGGGTTCGATCCCAGATTTTAATCGAGGAGCCGTCATTGCACTGATCATGTTAGTTCCTTCGATCATTAGCATTCTGTTTTTGCGTAAGATCCAAAAAAATGATCATGCAACCCCAGGGACAAATACGTTAGTAAAAAGCAACCCTGTCAGAGATTTTTTCTTTGGCTTAGGCCTGACGGTTGGCAGCCTGTTTATTGTAGGAGTCTTCCTCGTGATGTTTCTTCTTCCTTTTGTAGAAGGATGGCCTTTTGATATGACTTTTACCACACGCCATATCGAAGCGTTCCTACAAACGTCTGATTTAAGAAGAACGTTGAATACAGGGATATTCGTTGCACTATGGACAGCGTTGTTTGGAACAGTTATTGCTTATTTAGCAGCAATTTTTACCGCTAGATCCGCAAAACAAAACGTGATCCTGAAAATGATCGACAGTCTTGCTTCTGTCACGAATTCGATTCCAGGAATGGTTTTAGGGATTGCCTATTTGCTAGTGTTTAGCGGAACAACTCTTCAAAGTACGATCAGTATTTTGGTGATTGCCAACATGGTGCATTATTTTGCAACCCCTTATCAGTTAGCGAAAAGTGCCTTATTAAAAATGAATCCCAACTGGGAAAATACAGCGAAGATGATGGGGGATAGCTGGCTTGATACAGTGGTTCGAATCATTCTTCCAAATTCAAAGCGGACGATCGTTGAAATGGCTTGTTACTATTTTACAAATTCGATGGTCACGATCAGTGCAGTGGTGTTTTTGACAAGTGCCCGAACGATGGTGATCACGACCAAAATCAAAGAATTACAACATTTCGGCAGATTCACTGAGATCTTTATCCTATCCATCTTATTATTGTTGATCAATTTAACCGCAAGAATACTTGCGCAATCTATCATGAGGAGATTTGAAGCAAATGAAAAAATTAGTCAAAAAAGGGTTCATTTATCTGTCATTCGTCAGCGCTTTAGGAATTTTAGGGGCGTGTAGTACGTCAAACGCAAGTGAGAATGCCAACGGTAACGAAGAGAAAGTCATCATCTACACGAATGCAGATGAAGAGCCGGTTCAAATCATCAAAGATGTTCTTGATTCGAATGGATTTGAAAACCAATACTTGCTACAATCCTTCGGTACTTCGGAATTGAGCGGTAAACTTTGGGCAGAAGGCACAGATATTGAAGCGGATCTAGTGACAATGAGTACGTTCTATTTGGATGGTGTCCAAGAAAATGAACAGGTATTCAAAGAATTGGCATTAGAAGTCCAACCAATTGATGATCTGCCAAATTACCAAGCACCGATGACGACACAAGAAGGAGTCATTTTCTACAATACTCAAGCAATGGAAGAAGCAGACTTGCCTGTACCGACAAGTTTAGCTGATCTAGCTGATCCAATCTATGAAGGGCAACTAGCGATTTCTGATATCAACCATTCCTCAACAGCTTGGTTGTTGTTCCAAGGATTGATTGATCAATATGGGGAGACGGAAGCGCAAACGATTTTAGCCGATATTTATGACAATGTAGGCGACCATATTGAAGCGTCTGGTTCGGGTCCGTTGAAAAAAGTCCGCGTCGGTGAAGTGGCATTAGGTTTTGGGTTACGTCATCAAGCAATCAAAGATAAAAAAGAAGGATTACCGATCGATTTTGTGGAACCAAGTGAAGGAACATATGCCTTGACCGAGTCACTAGCAGTTATCGATAAAGGAGATGATACCAATCCTTTAGCTGAAAAAATGTTGAATGTGATCATCAAAGAAGGTCGTGCAGATCTACTGCAATTCTACCCAAGTAAACTTTATGAAACAGATGATCTAGCGGGGGTTGAAACTGCCAAAAATCAAAAAGTCTTCCCGGAAACATTAACCCCAGATCTGTTAAAAAAACATGCCAGTCTAGTTGAATAGGAGAAAGAAAATGAGTGGAAAAACAAAGGTAATCGAACACTATAAAAAAGAAATCAATCACAGTAAAATCAATTACAAATTACTGACACCAGGACCTTTGACAACGAGTCGTACAGTGAAAGAAGCGATGCTTGTCGATCATTGTACATGGGATGATGATTTTAAAGTCATCACTCAAGCCATTCGTCAGCGATTGCTTGATCTTGCTGGTGTCTCCAATGAGGCTTATACAGCTGTTTTGATGCAAGGAAGTGGCAGCTTTGCGGTTGAATCTGTGTTAAGTTCAGTTGTTGGTTCAACAGACCGCTTACTGATCTGTACAAATGGTGCCTATGGTCAACGGATGGTACAAATGGCTGAATATCATGGCATTGATCATGTCGTTTATCAAGTGGCTGAAAATGAAACACCACAAGCTGAAAAAATCGAGGAATTATTGGCGTTACATCCTGATATTACTACACTTGCAATGATCCACAGTGAAACGACTTCTGGTATTTTGAATCCTTTAGAAGAGATCTCAGCAGTGGCAAAGAACCACGAGTTGTGTTTTATCGTTGATGCAATGTCAAGCTTTGGTGGCATTCCGATCCCTGTTGGCGAGTTAGGAATCGATTTTCTTGTTTCGAGTGCAAATAAATGTATCCAAGGAGTACCTGGATTTGGCTTTGTGATTTGTCAAAAAGAGCTACTAAAAAAAAGTGCCGGACAAGCACGCACGTTGAGTATGGATCTTTATGATCAATTTCGTGTGATGGACATTGATGGGAAATGGCGTTTCACTTCGCCAACACATACTGTATTAGCGTTTTGGCAAGCGCTAGAAGAGTTGGCGGAAGAAGGTGGTATCGATGCTCGCTATGACAGATATCAGATGAACAATGAGCGTTTGCGTGAACGAATGGCGGAAATTGGGTTTGAAGCCTATGTTAGTGAGAATCAAGGGCCTTTCATCACGTCATTCAAATATCCTGAGAACACCCAATTCGAATTCCAAGCATTTTATGACTATTTAAAATCACATGGCTACGCAATCTATCCTGGAAAAATCAGTGATACTGATTGCTTCCGGATTGGGAATATTGGTGAGATCTATCTGGAAGATATTGAAAAAGTAGCTGGGTTGATCCAGCAATATATGGAGGAACAAAAGAATGATTAATGTTGTCATCTTAGATTGGGCAGGAACAGCAGTCGATTTTGGTTGTATGGCACCGGTGGCTGCTTTTAGAGAAGCCTTTGAACGTCAAGGAATCACTGTGACTGAACGAGAAATCAGAGAGCCGATGGGAATGAAAAAAATCGAGCATATCCAAATGATGCTAGAAATGCCTCGAATTGCTGAAAGTTGGTTAGAAACTCACGGGCGTCAGCCTGAAAGTGGTGATATCGAGGCAATCTATGAAACGTTTGAAGAAGTATTATTCCAACAATTGGCAAATCATGCAGAAGTGAAACCGGGCGTGCTTGAGACTGTCGCGACTTTACGTAAGCGTGGAATCAAAATCGGTAGTACGACAGGTTATACGAGTGAAATGATGGCGATCGTTGTTGCGAAGGCGAAAGAACAAGGGTATCAACCAGATCACATCGTCACGCCAGATGAAGTAGACGGAAAAGGGCGTCCCTCTCCAGAAATGCTATTAACAAACTTGAACTATTTTAAACAGGAAAATAGACAAGAAGTGTTAAAACTAGGAGATACGATCTCCGATATTTTGGAAGGGAAAAATGCTGGAGTCCTTTCTGTGGGCGTGATTGAAGGAAGTTCACAAGCTGGCTATTCCTTTGATGCGTATCAGCAGTTGTCGTCTACTGAAAAAGAAAAACTTTTTGAGCGGGTGCGGCAAGAATTTTTAGAAGCTGGCGCAGATCATGTGATCGATCGTTTTTCCGATTTGCCAGGACTCTTAGAAACGATTGAAGAAAAGCAAGCTGTTGCGAATTGAATCGATCAACCATTAAGAGGTCGGTACCGAAATGTTTAGCCTCGAAAAATAAGGCGCCAGCCACGAAAATTGTTCTTCCAATTTTTGTGGCTGGCGCCTTATTTTTCGAAGAGGTTACTTCTGTTCCTTCCGTTTATTCGGTTTTAGATGGTAGAGAATTAGTGGCCCACTTATTTTACGAATAAAACAGCAGAATATTGCAAAATAATGCAAAATAGCGTATCTTAGATGAAAGGAGTGAGCGTCATGTTGAAGGAAGAACGCATACAGCGTATTAAAACACTGATTGATCAAGAAAAAAGTGCTTCAATCGAAGATTTAGCAGATCGCTTAGATGTGTCTAAAGATACGATTCGTCGGGACTTGATCCAGTTAGAAAAACAGCGCCAAATCAAACGGACCCATGGCGGTGCTTTAGCGATTCAAAAAGAAGCAACGATCTTTGATTATGAGCAACGATCAACGATCCTAAATGATGTGAAAAAACAAATGGCTGAGCAGGCGCTTGAAATAATGGCAGATCCTTCCTCGATCATCTTTGATTCTTCGACTACAGTGGAAGCAGTGATCAGAGAACTACCGGACAAAAGAATCCATGCGGTCACCAATTCTTTATCTCACGCTTTATTATTAGCTAAATATCCGAAAACCGCTATTTCATTATTGCCCGGTAGATTACACAAAGAACAGTTGTTTTTATTTGGAACGGAAACAGTGGAACAGTTGAAAAATTATCAAGCAGACTACACGCTACTTGGCGTTTTTGCGTTGTCAAACGAGGGTCTGTTCATCCATACGGAGGAAGAAGGCTTAGTGAAACGCCAGATGATCCAACAAGGACGTAGGGTGATCGCACTAGCGGATCATACCAAACTAGATAAAACTGGTTTTTATAAAGTGTGCGACTTATCAGCGATTGACTATTTGATCACGGATCAAAAGCCTCCCAAAGCATTAGCAAAAGCACTGGCCGAAAATCATGTAGAACTCATAGAAGCGAGGAAGAATGAATGAAAAAAGAAAACATCCAGTTAACAACAATACCAAAACCAGCGATTTTTCCAGATGTTTCCCCGGTCTTTTTAACAGAGGAAACGATCACTGAACGAATCAACAAAACGATCGAACGTATGAAACTTGAAGCAATTGATCTGTTGGTGATTTACGCAGATAAAGAGCATGGTGGCAATTTTGAATATTTTACAGGCTTTATCCCGCGGTTTGAAGAAGGGTTGTTAGTGTTGGATCAAACAGGGAAATTCACGATGATCCTTGGGAATGAGAATCTAAAAATGAATGCACATGCGCGGATCACTGCGGATTTAATCCATTATCCAGCGTTTTCGTTGCCGAATCAACCAATGGACCATGAACAAAATTTGACAGCTATTTTTGCTTCATTGAAAGTGGCAGAGAAAAAGAAAATCGGCTTAGTCGGTTGGAAGTTGTTTACCTCTATGACACAAGATAATAGCCAATTGTTTGATGTGCCATTTTTTATCGTAGATGCGCTAAAACAAGCAGTCACCGCGGAAACTGCTATCGTCAATGGCACTCATCTATTGATCGGTGAGAAAGGGGCACGTGTCACGAACAATGCAAATGAAATCGCACACTACGAATACGGTGCAAATCTTGCTTCTTCTTGCATGTTACGTGCATTGGATGCCATTGAACCTGGTGTGAAAGAATCCGAGATCGGAGAGTTGTTGCAGGGACAAGGACAAGCAAATACAGTGATCACGATTGCTGCAACTGGACGCCGTTTTGAATTTGCGAATCTTTATCCGACAGCAAAAACGATCCAATTAGGTGATCCGCTGTCATTAACGACAGGCTTCAAAGGTGGCTTATCCAGTCGTACAGGATTTGTGATCGAAGAAGAAGCTCAACTGCCAGTAGAACAAGCCGATTATCTGGATCGCGTAGCAAAACCTTATTACGCAGCTATCATCAGTTGGTTAGAAGCTATCCATATCGGAATAAAGGGGGCTGATCTTTATCAGTTGATTGAAACAGTCTTGCCACAAGCGACCTATCACTGGCATTTAAATCCAGGACACCTGACGGCGGATGAAGAATGGTTAGCCTCACCCATTTATTCTGGTTCGCAAGCAATCATCAAGAGTGGTATGATCTTCCAGTTAGATATTATTCCTTCTGTATCAGGATATACTGGAGTAAGTGCAGAAGAATGTGTGGCACTTGCAGATGAAGGATTGAGAAATAAACTGAAGGAGCAATATCCAGATATGTGGGAGCGGATTGTTAGACGTAAGCAATATTTAGTAGATGTCTTGAATATTCGTTTAAGTGAAGAACTACTGCCTTTATCGAATACTGTCGGTTATCTCCGTCCGTTCTTTTTAGCCAAAGAAAAGGCATTCTGTGTAGATTCAGTTGAATAAGCAACCTCCCTTCTTAACGATCGAGTAATCTGGTTGGGAGGGGTATTTTTTATTTAAGTGCAAAAGAGTATTTTCGTTGTGGCTACTTTATTGTATAATGTGTAAACGATTTCTTTTTGTGGAGGTAAAGATGAAAAAGGTTTTATTGATTGATAATGGACGTAAATATTTTTCGAAAGAACAATTGATCCAGATCATAAAAAAAGCAAGTCAATGTCGATACACGGCGATTTCTTTTGTACTGGGAAATAACGGATTACGCTTTTTACTGGATGACATGACGCTGACTGTCAAAGGAAAAACTTATTCCAGTCAATCAGTCAAAGAAGCATTGGTTGCAGGAACAAAACAGTATTATGATGATCCTAATGGTACTTATTTGACTGAAACAGAAATGGCAGAGTTAGTTAGTGTGACTAAGGCAGAAAACATGGAAGTGATCCCGCTTATCAATACCCCTGGACATATGGACGCGATTCTAACAGGAATGCAACAATTAGGCATCGAACACCCTTGTTATCAAACGTCGATTCGAACACTTGACTTGGATAATCAAGAAGCGGTCGCTTTCACGAAAGTACTACTTGAAAAATATCTGAGCTACTTCTCAACGATAACTAGTTACTTCAATATAGGTTGTGATGAATTTGCCAATGATTTAACTGATGGCGGGTGGCGAGGACTCCAGCAGTCTGGGAAGTATCGCGATTTTGTCACCTATACCAACCAATTGGCACAACTGGTCAAAACCTATGGAATGATTCCGATCGTGTTTAATGACGGCATCTACTACGAGGAAAAAGAACAATTTGGTCGATTCGATCAAGACTTAGTGATTGCCTACTGGACAGCAGGGTGGAACAACTATCACGTCAGTTCTGCTGAATTTTTACTTGATCAAGGGCATCAATTATTGAATACAAACGATCACTGGTATTGGGTCATTGGTCGAAAAACAAGTGAACAAGGACACTACTCCTTTGATACAGCAAAAAACGCACTAGCGACAATTTTGACATCCACTGTAATTAGCGGTACTGAATTACCGGTGATGGGTAGTATGGTCGGTATTTGGGCAGATGACCCACAAGCAGAGTTGGTACTGGCTGATCTATTTGAACTACTAGAAACAAGCACTAATTAATAGTAAAGACAAAAAAACGGTTGGTCAATGGAGTATGCAGTAGCTTCATTGATCAACCGTTTTTTTGTTATTTTTTCACTGTATAAAATGAGTGCATATTCATTTGAGTGGATTTTCATTTGTTTTTTTTATTGACACAAGTTAAGGAGTAGCGTATATTATTTTTCATAAATCGTAATCATTACTATTTGTAACGAGTAGAAGATTTGAGTAAAGGCCGAAATAAGTCCACGATTGAATCACAAAAAATAAGTGAAAGAAGGAAAAAAGATGCGACAAAATATTACATTAGAATGCAAAGAAACCGGTGAACGAATCTATTTGACGAGTAAAAACAAAAGAAATACCCCTGAACGATTAGCGCTGAAAAAATATTCACCAAAGTTAAGAAAGAAAATGCTATTTACAGAAGTGAAATAGGATGGAATGAACATTCGAGAAAAGGTGGGATAAAATGGAGAAGCAAGATCTTTCAAGTGCATATAGACGTTTGAAAAGTCCGAATATCAAAACACGAAAACGTGCGCTCAAAATCATCCAACAATCAAAAAGGATGAAAAACAAATAACTAATAGAATAAAAGTGCAATTATTTTCTTTAGAAATCCCCCTTTTTTTGCTGTATAACGATGATAAAAAACGTGTTATACTATTCAAAAATAAAGGGGGCGAAACCAATCGATATCCAGTACACTTATGCAACGATCGAGGATCTGCCGCGCATTGTTGACATTTATAATCAGTCCATCGCATCGAAGCAATCAACGGCGGACTTAGAACCGATAACGGTTGACTCAAGGATCGCCTGGTTTGAAGCGCATCATCCTGACACCAGACCGCTTTGGGTGATGTATCACGACGATCATATCGTTGGGTGGATCAGTCTTAGTGATTTTTATGGTCGACCTGCGTATCAACATACAGCTGAAATCAGTATTTATTTAGATCCAGTGACACGTGGCCACCATTTAGGCAAAGCCGCACTTGCCTTTGTGGAGACTCAATTGGAACGCCTTGAGATCCATAAAGTAGTAGCATTTGTTTTTGACGTGAATCAGGCAAGTAAAAAACTGTTCCTCAAAAATGGTTATGATATTTGGGGTCACTTGCCGCAAATTGCCGACATGGGGAATCAAGAAATCGACTTGATCATTTTAGGGAAAAACTATCAAGTTCAATAAAAAAGCATACATTTTGTCCATGTGACAAAATTGTATGTTTTTTTTTTGCTTCTTACTACACAAATGACTCATTAAGTGCTAGACTAATAAATGTAACAGGTATGAATATCTGTATTAATATTATCTCTATTTATTATGTAATGACCATGTAAATAGCTTTGAAAAGGAAGATGTCTCATGTTGGTTAAGGAAAAACAAGGTATAGAAACTGTATCAGAAGAAGTGATTAAAGAAAAACAAGGTGAAGAAACTGTATCAAAAGAAATGTTTAAAGAAAAACAAGGTTCAACAACTGTAGTAGAAAGTTTGATCAATCATCAAGTCGATTATGTATTCGGTATTCCAGGAGCGAAAATCGATGGGGTCTTCAATGAATTAGAAGATCATGGTCCGGAGTTGATCGTGACGCGTCATGAGCAAAATGCCGCATTTATGGCACAAGCAATCGGTCGTATTACTGGAGAACCAGGAGTGGTGATTGCGACAAGTGGACCAGGTGCGAGTAATCTAGCAACAGGATTAGTCACAGCGACAGCAGAAGGTGATCCTGTGTTAGCAATCGCGGGACAAGTAAAACGAAGTGATTTATTAAAATTAACACATCAAAGCATGAACAATGCCGCGTTGTTTGAACCGATCACAAAATACAGTGCAGAAATCCAAGACCCAGAAACAATTTCAGAGATCATTGCTAATGCTTACCGATTAGCAAAGAGTTCGAAAAAAGGCGCTAGTTTTATCAGTATTCCTCAAGACGTCGTGGATGCACCAGTCAAAAGTGATGTCATCAAACCATTACAAGATCCTAAATTAGGCTCAGCTTCTTCAGGAGATATCGACTATCTGGTTGAACGTATTCGTGAAGCAAAGTTACCGGTACTGTTAGTGGGGATGCGTGGATCAAGTAAAGATGAAACAGCAGCGATTCGCCAACTTGTTGAAAAAACAGGATTACCTGTGGTAGAAACTTTCCAAGCTGCCGGAGTGATTTCTCGTCAATTAGAAGACCACTTTTTTGGTAGAGTTGGTTTATTCCGCAATCAACCAGGAGATATGCTGTTAAAACGGAGTGATTTAGTAATTGCGATTGGCTATGATCCAATCGAATATGAAGCGAGAAATTGGAATGCAGAAAAAGATGCTAGAATCATCGTCATTGATGAAACACCAGCTGAAATCGACAGTTACATGCAACCAGAACGTGAACTGATCGGGGATATTTCTGCCACACTAGATTTATTGACAGATTCATTAGAAGAAGCACAAGTTTCAGCAGATGCCCAAGAATATTTGAATACGTTGCAAGAAAAATTGAAAGCACGAGATATTTGTGAAACCAGTAGTGAAGACGGGATCTTACATCCATTAGAAGTAATCAATACGCTCCAATCAAAAGTAACGGACGACATGACTGTTACCGTTGATGTAGGTAGTCATTATATTTGGATGGCCCGCCACTTCAGAAGTTATGAAGCTCGTCACCTACTATTCAGCAATGGCATGCAAACGTTAGGCGTCGCACTTCCTTGGGCGATCTCTGCTGCACTAGTTCGTCCAAATACACAAGTGATCTCTGTTTCAGGAGACGGTGGCTTCTTATTTTCTGCCCAAGATTTAGAAACAGCTGTGCGTAAAAAATTGAATATCATTCATTTGATTTGGAATGATGGTCGTTATAATATGGTCGAGTTTCAAGAAATCATGAAATATGATCGATCATCAGGGGTTGATTTTGGTCCAGTTGATTTTGTTCAATATGCCCAAGCTTTTGGGGCTAAAGGTCTGCGAGTAAGCAATGCAGGAGAATTGGCATCTGCTTTAGAAGAAGGATTTGCGACAGAAGGACCAGTCATCATCGATATCCCGATCGACTATCGAGATAATGAAAAATTAGGTGAAACGATCTTACCAGACCAATTTTACTAAGGGGATGTTCAGATGACAGAGAAAGTATTATATCAACATGGGACATTAGGTGCGCTGATGGCGGGTCTGATGGACGGAACTGCTTCAATCGCTGAGATCTTGAAATACGGGTCGTTGGGTCTCGGAACGTTAAATGGGTTAGACGGCGAAGTAATATTTTTAGACGGTAAAGCTTATCAAGGTAGATCTGATGGCGCGTTGATCCATTTGACAGGAGAAGAGTCTACTCCTTATGCTGCAATCACCGCATTTTCAGCGGATCGTTCATTTGCAGTCGATCATCTGTCTAGCCAAGCATTAAAAGAACAGATCCTGAAAGACGAAGCAGGGAAAAATCTCTTTTTAGCAGTCAAGATCAGCGGTTTATTTAAAGATATGCACATCCGGATCATGCCAAAACAAGAAAAACCATATCGTCGCTTAGCGAAGATCTCAGAATCTCAGCCAGAGTTCCACCGAGCAGATGTTCGAGGGACGATTGTTGGTTTTTATACACCCGAACTATTTCAAGGGGTGGCTGCAGCAGGCTTCCATCTGCATTTTATTGACGATGAAAAAACATTTGGGGGACATATCCTCGATTTTGATGTGTCGCAGGGAACAGTAGAAATCAGTCGAATGGATTCTTTGATGCAACATTTTCCAACGAATGATCCGACTTTTATCCAAAATGAAATCGACTATGCAGACCTAGCCGCTGAAATCGAGCAAGCAGAATAAGCTAGTCACTTGGAATGAAAAACAAATCATGGCATTGCTCCTTGAATTAGGCTATAATTTTGGGCATAGAAGGAGTGAGTTTGGATGTTATGGACAGAAAAAGAAAAACGAGATGCTTATGAAATTTTGCTACTTCAACAAAAAGGACTTTTAGAAGCAGAAGACAACTGGTTAGCCAATTTAGCTAATTCCTCTGCGCTATTGAATGAAACATTACCTCAAACAGTCTTTGCCGGCTATTATTTATATGATGGAGAAGAATTGATTTTAGGTCCCTTCCAAGGTAAAGTCTCTTGTACTCGTATCAAAATGGGAAAAGGCGTTTGTGGCGAAGCAGCAGAAAAACAAAAGACATTGATCGTTGCGAATGTGAAAACCCACGAAAATTATATTTCATGCGATTCAGCCGCACAATCAGAAATCGTCGTGCCGATGATCAAAGAAGGGCAATTGATTGGAGTACTGGATATTGATTGTGGTGTGATCGAAGGTTATGATGCTTTAGATCAAGAATTTTTAGAACAATATGTTGAGTTATTGTTAGGTGATTTTCCTGTAAATGTTATGAAATAAAGCGAAAAAAAGTTGAAAAAAGGTGTTTTATCAATTTTTTTCGACTTTTTTTTATTTTATTGAATATTTTTGTTTTCATAATCTAATTTTAATGTTATTATCATTTTATAAAATATTAAAAAAACAAGAGGAGAATGAGACATGACAAGTGAAACAATCGTTTTAGGACAAAAATATGTATGCCATCCAATTGGTATCAAAAATAAAGTAGTAGGGGAAGTTGTTGGAAAATTAGAAAACTGTGTGATTATGAGTGTAGAGGAATATGATCGTACGGATCACTTAGATATTCTAGAGAAATGTGGAAAAGTTGTCGCAAAATATACAGATATTTTTGAGTTGAGTACAGTTGAACAAGTTTTTCAGTCCCCAACGAAGCTTTACACACAAGCAATGGTATCTTAATGGTATGAATATGCCTACCGACTATCAGGAAGTCTGATTAGAATAAATAATTGTTGATTATCAGACTTCCACTAATTTGCATACATATATAGAAGCAGTTGATCATCCATACATAATCGTTAAGAAATAGAATACTTGAATACAGACAGTTGAAGAATGGGCAAGTTAAAAGGGGAAAGAACTTTTAACTTGCTTCTTTTTCTTTTTACTTTACAAAAGAAAGTAAATGATTTATATTATTGACAAGTCAATAATTGATTAGTCAATGATAGTGGGAGGCAACAATATGGAGCTGAGAAAGTTAAGTCAATTACTTTATCAGATAAAAATCATCAGTCAAGAAGGAACAGCTTTATTTGAAAAGGAAACCGGATTTAGTCTAACGAGGTACGAGATCTTGATGTTCTTACAAGAAAACGGGGAATGTTTGCAAAATAAGTTACAGAGCGATTTAAAAATCGATTTGGCGGCTATTTCACGTCATCTAAAGATATTAGAACAAAAAGGATATGTGATCAGAAAAAGAAATGAGAACAACAATCGTGAAGTATTCGTTTCTTTGTCCGATAAAGCAGTGAATGAATTGACTGAGTGTGAAAGAAATCATCAAGAATCAGATGACTCCCTGTGTGTTTCGCTATCAGATGAAGAAATCGATCAACTGACTAAATTACTGGATAAATTATACTAAAAATCAAAATGAAGAAAGAAGCGGTTAAGTAATGAATAAAACTCTAGCAAACAATGATTTTTCTGATATCGTCTTTGGCAGAAAATCAATCCGTGTGTACGACGAAAATGTGAAGATCCCTCACGAAGAAATGTTGGAAATGATCCAAGAAGCAACAACAGCTCCATCTTCTGTGAATCTACAACCTTGGCGCTTTGTAGTAGTAGAAAGCGAAGAAGCAAAAGCAAAATTGAAACCATTGATCCGTTTCAACACAAAACAAAATGACACGTCATCTGCCATGGTTTTGATCTTTGGTGATATGAATTGCTACGAATACGGAGAAGAAATTTACGATCAAGCGGTAGAAGAAGGCAAAATGCCAGCAGAAGTTCGTGACGAACAACTAGCAGCCATCATTCCTCACTACAAAAATTTCACACGTGAACAAATGAATGACGTAGTGAAAATCGATTCAAGCTTAGCAGCTATGCAATTTATGTTAACTGCACGTAGCCATGGATATGATACAAATCCAATCGGCGGATTCGAAGCAGATCAATTAGCAGAAGCTTTCGATTTAGACAAAGAACGTTATGTTCCTGTAATGATCTTGTCAGTCGGTAAAGCGGTCGATCAAGGCTACGAATCTGTTCGTTTAGCTTCAGAAAAAATCACTTCTTTCAAATAGAAAGAAAAAGGAGACGGACGAATGATCATCATCAATGCAAAATTTACCATCAAAGAAGCAAAACGCGCTGAATTTTTAGAAGAAGTCGCACAATTGATCGAAGCCACTAGAAAAGAAGACGGCTGCTTGAGTTATCAATTGTATGAGTCAACGGAACAAGTAAATGTCTTTGTGATGGTTGAAAACTGGCGTGACGAACAAGCAATCGAAGGACATAACCAAAGTCCATTGTTGCAACAATTGTTCAAGAACATGCCTGAATATGCAGAAAAAGAAACAGAATTGAATGTCGCAAAAACACTTGCTTAAACAATATTCTGAAACGTTCTGTTGCAATCAAAACAGCTAAAGTAGAGA
This sequence comes from Enterococcus mundtii, assembly GCF_002947535.1. Taxonomy (GTDB): domain Bacteria; phylum Bacillota; class Bacilli; order Lactobacillales; family Enterococcaceae; genus Enterococcus_B; species Enterococcus_B mundtii_B. The sequence goes on along the minus strand of NZ_PUAP01000009.1, from coordinate 57,002 downwards.
GAACGTTCACTTTAAGAGGGAGCAAGAAAATCGAATGTCTATTCATCACTTAGACTTTTCTTGTTTCTCTATATAAGTGAAGCAGCTACTTGAAAAGCAATCAATCATATTGAAAAAGAACTACATATGTGGTATATTATGTAAGTATCTTGAAAATACCGTAACCCATTTTATTAAGGGGACGTTACGGATTCGACAGGCACAGTTCGAGCTTGAATTGCGTTTCGTAGGTTACGTCTACGCTAAAACGTTACAGTTAAATATAACTGCTAAAAACGAAAACAACTCTTACGCTTTAGCTGCCTAAAAACAGTTAACGTAGATCCTCTCGGCATCGCCCATGTGCTCGAGTAAGGGTCCTAACTTTAGTGGGATACGTTTCAACTTTCCGTCTGTAAGTTGAAAAAGAGAACATCAGACTAGCGATACAGAATGCCTGTCACTCGGCAAGCTGTAAAGCGAACCTCTAAATGAGTTGACTATGAACGTAGATTTTTAAGTGGCGATGTGTTTGGACGCGGGTTCGACTCCCGCCGTCTCCATTCGGAGAAATCACACGATTTAGCTGAACGCTAGAATCCTTTTTATGAAGGATTTTAGCGTTTTTAGTTTTCGGTTGATTTCGCTTTTTGAAACTTTATCTAGGTCAAAATCTAGGTCAAAAATGTTTTTTTATTGTATTTTCTTTTTTTTGAGACAAGAAATCTTCGTTTCTGTGCGTATAATAGAGCTGAAGGATAAATTGTGATGTTATGATCAATTGCTTTTTTTAATTGAATAAGTAAATTACAGTTTTAACCTATGGATGTTCTGGGCAGGAGGAAAGAAAATGAGAAGTGAAAAGATATTGGCGATTGATGAAGATCTAACATTTAGAAGAATGATTTGGAAGGCATTACAGCCAACTGGCGTTTTGATTTATCAAAGTGATTCCGTCGAAAAAACACTGGATATCATGTCTAGAGTGACTTTTGATCTATATCTCTTAGATATTCGTTTGGCTCATCAAACAGATGGCTACCATATTGTGCAACTGATTCGAGAGCAAGACAATCTTTCACCCATCGTTTTTTTTACTGAGCAACAAAATGAAATTGAAATTATCACAGGATTGGAGATGGGAGCAGATTATTATATAACTAAACCATTCAATCCAACTTTACTAAAGGCGCAAGTCATCGCTATTTTGGATAGACACAAGGTACTTAAAGAACAAACCACCAACTGTAAAGAAAATAAAATCATCATAGGTGATTTTTGCTTTGACAAAGCGCTCTATCGTTTATACAAAAAAGGCAGATCCATTGAGTTGTCTTCAAAAAAAATCAAGCTGATGCAATTCTTCATAGAAAATCCCGAACAGGTTTTTTCAAAGGAACAAATTTATCAAAGTGTTTGGAATGACAGTGAGTTGGATGCCAATACTATCATGGTTTTTATCAATCACTTGCGAAACAAAATCGAAGATGATCCAAAAAATGTCCAGTACCTCAGAACGGTTAGAGGACTCGGTTATATTTTCTTACCCACTGGTAAAGAAAGTAATCCTTCTAATTGAGCAAAAAATATACCTAATGAAAGTAAATCAGCTGCACCGCCAGGACTTAGATTGCGGTTGGTCAATCGTTGATCATAGATTGTCAATTCATCAAGTAGATGTTTCACAGAAAGATTTGCTTGATGGATTTTTTTTGTTTCTTGTTTTACTTTTTGCCACTCCTGAATACCACCACGGTGAAGTAGATTCCCGTCTTCGATTTCACTCATCAACAAAACCAAGGCACGGAGAAATACTTCATCGGGCGCATGATAGTTTGCTGAACGTAAGTAAGGAAGAAGAATAGAAGTAAGGCTGGGATAACACTGAGCAGCCTCGCCACGAATACCTGAAATACCATGCGTCAAAAAAAGCTCTTCCCCATGTGTACGCTGTGTTTTCCGCGCTAAATCGTGAAAATCCTCTTTGATCAAATCATGTGTCAGTTCTCCTGTAAAATCTAGTATTTGCTCCGTCTGTTTAGCGTTTAATGGAAGTCTTTGGATAAAACGTTGTTGCATGTGCCAACCGATAGCACCTAAGATGACTGCAAACGAAAAATTCGCTCCTTTATGTGTATTGATATCATTCGTTGCGACAAGCATTGCTTGTTCTGCTTGATACCCTAGGTTTCTTAGTTTTTCAAATAATGATTTCGTGTTCCCTTTATGAGTAAAACCTGCTTCGATATATTTTTGGAAAAAAGGTGTTAACGTTTCGATACTTATTTGAAAGGTTTGAAAATCCATATCATTATGCGCGCCATTTGAAATAGGATCGACTAGTCCTGGTTTTGGACTCAAGGCTACTTCATAAAGCAAAGCGTACGTTGCAGTTTCTGCGATCGTACCTATCAGTGTATGATCAGTCAATTTTTCTACGCTCCATTTCAGCTAAAATAAATTGTAATGAACGATCTAAATGCTCGTGGGTGATCAAGGTGATTTGTTCTGCGTTTTTTGTTTGCATTCCGCGATAGATCAGCCAATGTTCTTCAAGGGCTTTATCTCTCCGTCTGGATGAACGAATGGCGATATCGCGAAAATAAACGAGGTAAGCTTGTAACTCTAAGACAATAGATTTTAAACGGAGCATTTGGCTTTTCTCGTAAATAAACGTATTGAAGTCTGAAAAATTTTGCAAGACTTTTTCTGTTTGATCTGCTTGATTATAACTTTCACCGCGTAACAACAGTTCTTTTAGTTCAATGAAGTCTTCTTTTGTCATCTGATTCATTGCCTTGATCGTGGCAAGGGTATCTAAAGATTTACGGATATCATAGATTTCGTAAGCATCTTTTATACGAATACCTTTGACGACGATGCCGATCTTAGGCACGTGTTCAACTAATTTTTCATTGACTAATTGCTTCATTGCTAAGCGAATGGGTGTGCGACTGATATTCAATTCTTCCGCTAAGACTTTTTCATTGATTCGTGTATTTGCAGGAATATCACCAAGAATGATCGTTTTACGAAACGCTTCATAAATAAGTGCATTCAATGTTTTATTTTGAGTTAGATCCAAGTTTTTTCGTAATGCTTCAACCACTTGCTTCATTTTTTTCTCCCCATTTCTACTTAGACATTCAGTTTCTGTTCTAAGTTTATCATGCTTTCCACCTCTCAAGAGAACGAACCCAAAAATATATCAATAGCAATTAAAATGGCTCCTTCACTTTGGCAGAATGTGAAAATTAGTATTCCAATAATGAAGGAGCCGTTCGTTTAGTTAGTCACTCTTGTTGGTACGATTGGTTTTTATTGTGGGATATAAAATGGCATATGTCCAAAAAGAATAATTGTGACGACAAAAATAGTAAAAATACCTAAGGCATATTTTCCGGCTTCTCTTTGCCATTTTCCCATATCCAATCCTGTCAAACGTAACAAGAGATAGATAAAAGCCACTAACGGACTGAGCAAATGGAAGGCTTGACCCATCAAAGAGGCAAGGGCCATTTGCATATTGGTAAAGCCGTACGCATGACCGGCTTCTGCTAAAACCGGTAATACACCGAAATAAAAACCATCATTTGAAATAAAGAAAGTACCTGGCGCTGAGATCAACGCAATAACTAATCCCCAGAATCCTGCTAATTGTTTTGGAATGAGATAAGTAAAGCTGTTCGCGAGTGCTTCAGCCATACCTGAACCTTGAAAAAGCCCCATAAAAACTCCCGCTGCAAAAACTAAAATCACGACTTGCACCGCATCACCACCATTTGCACCAATACGTGCGGATTGGTCTTTTAGATTAGGATAATTGACCATCAAAGCAATGCATGTTCCTACTAAAAATAGTAAAAGAGGTGGCAAGGCAATAGAAGAGAGAAATGAGCTGGCAACTAACCAAGCAATCAACACGATCGTGAGTACACCATTGAATACAAAATTTTTAGGACAGCGTATTTTCGCCGTTTCAGGATCAGTGATCTTAGTGATTTCTTCTATTTCTTCATTTGATAGTTGAGTGATACCTAAACGGGCGCGTTCTTGTTTTCCCATCCGGCGTGAAACGAAAAAGATGACATAAAGTAAAGATAGGATCATCCCAGGAGCTAAGTAAGACAAAATATCCGCATCGACTTCCAATACTGCCATCGCTCGAGCGGTTGGTCCACCCCACGGTAATAGATTCATGATGGTATTTTGAAGAATGATCAATACCCCTAAGTTCATCATTTTCATGTTCAATTTTTTGTAAATGGGAATAAAGGCAGAACAGCAGATCAACGTAGTCGTTGTCCCATCGCCATTCAGCGAGACAGTCGCGGCAACGATCGCTGTTGCCATTAAAACTTTCATCGGATCGCCTTTGGCAAAATAAATCATTTTTCTGGTGATTGGATCAAATAGACCAGCGTCCAACATGATTGAAAAATATAAAATGGCAAATAATAGCATGATTCCTGTATTTGAAGTTGTTTTGATACCTTCTAATACAAAATCGCCAATATTTCCTTTCTGTGAAGCACCGGAAATCATTGCAACTAAAGTAAATAATAGTGGAATGATCACAAGGGAAGTAAATGGAGACATTTTCTTTTTCATGATGACATACATAAAAATAATGATCATTGCATAAGATAAAACGGTTAATAACATATGCTTCTCCTTTTCTGGTTGTATTATTTGTAAGCGGTGTCAAAAACAGGCGGATAAAAACCATTCATAGGACAGAAAGAGTTGTATTTTTCTAAAATTGAAGCCTCCTTGACGACTCTAGGATAAGCAATATTTTGCAGGGATGATAGGTGAAGGGAGAAAAAAGAACATGAAAAAAACAATTTGGTCTAGCTAATCTTATCGAAGGCTTAACAGTACCTTAATAGAACATTAATTCAAAAGAAAAGCTTTTATATCAATGTTTTTATTGTTTTTTTAGCCTGATTCAAGAAAAAGAAACAACAAAAGAACAATCTTATTTAAGTTTGGAAAACAAAATTGGTTTAATCATCCTATAATAAAAATAAGCACAGAAAAGAAGAAAGGAGCAAGAAGGATGTGGCTGTTTACCAAACGAACAAATAAGCAACAACCAGCAGTGGAACCCACCCCCTCAGTAGTAGAAGGGAACAAAGGAGAGACGGATCAATTGAAATCGGTTCCTGCGTATGTTGATGCTTCACCAGCTGATGTTCAGCTTGTTAGTGTGGTAGCTGCAAGTTTAGCAGCAGAATATTATCCAGAAAGTAGCTTTATCATCAAAAAAATAAAGCAGAGAAATCCAGAAGCAATCTTGGTTTCACTGATTGCTACAAGTGTAGCAGCGGGAACCAATCCAAATAGTCAGTTTATTATACGAAAAATAGCCAAAAAATAAATGTTTTGGAGGAGAAAAAATGTTGCGGAAATTCAAAATCTCAATTGATGGAAAAGAATATTTAGTGGAAATGGAAGAAATCGGTGGAACCCCGCAAGCAAATCCAGTTCCCACACCAGAACGATCTACACCAGTTGAAGTGGTCGCACCAGCAGATGTTTCAACAACTGTACCAGAGACGAACCCTTCAGTCGACGCGGGAGCAGATGCGCTGACTTCGCCGATGCCAGGAACGATTTCTCGTCTATTAGTTACGGTCGGAGAGGTAGTAGAAATCAATCAGCCTTTGATGATTTTAGAAGCGATGAAAATGGAAAATGAAATCGTTGCTGGAAAAGCTGGTCAGGTGACAGGTATCCACATCAGTCAAGGAGAAATGGTGAACCCTGGTGATCCACTCATTACGATCAGTTAAATGTTCGCTTTGAAAGCAGAGTCGTTTTGGCGATTTTTGATATTCAATATTAAGTAAAAGGAAGTGAGAGGTGTGGAAACACTTATTGAAGGAGTTATCGGTATGGGGCAAGAGCCGGGACGGATCGTGATGATGGTGATTGGCGGAGTGCTCATGTATCTTGGGATAAAAAAAGAATATGAACCAACATTACTCGTACCGATGGGGTTAGGGACGATCTTAGTCAATTTCCCCAATTCTGGAGTCCTGAGCGCTGGAGGAGAGGCCGGGGCATTCCAAATTTTATTTGATATGGGGATTACGACGGAGCTATTTCCGCTCTTATTATTCATTGGCATCGGCGCAATGATCGATTTTGGTCCATTGTTGCAAAATCCATTTTTATTACTCTTTGGAGCCGCCGCACAATTTGGGATCTTCTTTACGATCATCGTAGCAATCCTGTTAGGTTTTGATTTGAATGATGCAGCTTCTATTGGCATCATCGGAGCAGCGGATGGACCAACCTCCATTTTTGTCGCGAATACGTTGAATTCGAAATATATGGGTGCCATCATGGTTGCTGCCTATTCGTATATGGCGCTCGTGCCGATCATTCAGCCAGTTGCGATCAAAGCTGTGACGACTAAAAAAGAGCGACGTATTCGAATGAATTATCGTGCGGGGGAAGTCTCGCAAACAGCAAAAATCCTTTTTCCATTAGTTATTTCAGTTGTTGCTGGTTTGATTGCACCAGTTTCTTTGCCATTAGTTGGCTTCCTGATGTTTGGGAACCTATTACGAGAATGCGGGGTGTTGGATCGTTTGTCGATCACTGCTCAGAATGAGTTAGTCAATCTCATTAGTATTCTATTAGGAATCGCCATCTCGGTCAAAATGCAGTATGAAGAATTTTTACAGATCGATACGTTGATGGTTATCGGTTTGGGACTAGTTGCTTTCATTATGGATTCGATTGGCGGAGTGTTGTTTGCTAAGTTATTAAATTTATTCCGAAAAGAGAAAATCAATCCAATGATCGGAGCAGCAGGAATCTCTGCTTTTCCAATGTCTAGTCGCGTCATTCAGAAAATGGCAACAGAAGAAGACCCACAGAACTTTATTTTGATGCACGCAGCTGGAGCCAATGTGTCTGGTCAGATTGCTTCAGTGATTGCCGGTGGCTTATTGCTCGCCTTATTAGTATAAGAAAGGATATAAGAAAGGAGAATAAACGATGTCAGCAGATTTAATCAAATCTCTTGAACTACTAGTTTTAGGATGGGGTGGTGTTTTCGTTGTTATCTTGATCATTTATCTCGCATCGATGCTATTGAGTCGCTTGTTTCCAGTAAGAAAATAAAAGAAGGTCTTACTTATGTATACAATCAAAAGATTATGGTTGAAAAAGGATGCTCAAGCCTATCAACAATGGGTGGCGCTGATCGAAAAAGCAGACCTCCTAATGAATGAAAAGGTTGACTATACCGTTGGGATCTATCAAGAAGAGCGACTGATTGCAACCGGTTCTTATGAGAAAAATATTTTAAAATATTTGGTTGTTGACAAAGAGTTTCAATCAGAAAATTTATTGACGAAGATCGTTCAGCAATTGATTGATCAGTTATCCGAAGAAAACAAAAGGCATTTCTTTGTCTACACAAATTCTAGTAATCACCCGATTTTTCAGGCTATGGGATTTAAAGAGATCATTGCCACTAAATCCATTTTGTTTATGGAACAAGGTACACCTGACTATCAAGATTATCTTGCCATGTTGAAATCGAAAAAGAAAAAAGGCATAGGCTGTGGCATTGTGATGAATGCCAATCCTTTTACAAAAGGACATCAGTATTTGGTGGAGTGCGCAGCCAAACAAGCGGACCAAGTTTACCTTTTTGTCCTTTCAGAAGACCGTTCAGAATTTTCCTTTACCGATCGTTTAGAAATGGTCAAGCAAGGGGTCGCGCATGTAAAAAATGTCACGATTTTGCCGACAGAAGATTATCTGATTTCTTCCGCCACATTTCCTGCCTATTTTTTAAAGGAGCATGCGACAGAAGAAGCAGCAAAAGCGCAAGGTACATTGGATGCGCTACTTTTTAAAGAAAAAATCGCACCGATACTTGCAATTGAAAGTCGATTTGTCGGTGAAGAACCGTACTCTAAGGTAACTGAAATCTATAATGAAACATTGAAGAAGGTATTTGGAGAATCGCTTTCTTTGATCGTCCTACCGCGAAAATGTATCAAAAACGAAGTGATCAGTGCAACAAAAGTCCGAAAAGCCTTACAAGAAGATGACGTGCAGACATTACAAGCGTATTTGCCTGCTTCGACGTATAACTATATCAAGGATCATAAATACAATAGAGGTGATAATACGTGAAAATTTATCAAAGTGCAGTGGCGGGAACGGTTGAATCCAGTGATATCATGATCACGATCGATCCCAAGGGAGAAAAAGGCATTGAACTATCTCTGACGAGCAATGTCGAAAAACAATTTGGTCATCAAATCAGAAAAGTCATCATGGACACCCTACAGCAGTTGGGCATTGAAGCAGCCAAAGTGACAGCTGTCGATAAAGGTGCGCTTGATTGCACGATCCAGGCGAGGATGATTACAGCAGCCCATCGAGCAGGTAAGCAAGATCGCTATGATTGGAAGGAGATCAATTCATGGAACGGTTAAGGAGAACAATGATGTTTGTCCCTGGTGCAAATGCAGCGATGCTTAGAGATGCACCGTTATATGGTGCTGATTCCCTCATGTTTGATTTGGAAGACGCCGTATCCTTAAAAGAAAAAGATTCGGCACGCTTGCTCGTTCATCTGGCATTAAAAACATTTGACTACAGCAAAGTAGAAACGGTCGTTCGAATCAACGCATTGACGGCTGGAGGTGACCAAGACATTGAAGCAATGGTATTAGCAGGGATCGATGTCATTCGCTTGCCAAAAACAGAAACAGCACAAGACATCATCGAGGTCGATCAGGTTATCACTATGGTGGAAGAAACCTATCAAATCCCAACGGGAACCACAAAAATGATGGCAGCGATCGAATCTGCAGAAGGGGTATTGAATGCAAGAGAAATCGCTAAAGCTTCGAAGCGGTTAGTTGGCATCGCGTTAGGTGCCGAAGATTATGTGACCAATATGAAAACTCAACGGTATCCCGATGGACAAGAATTGTCTTTTGCTCGAAATATGATTCTTCATTCAGCCAGAGCTGCGGGTATTGCAGCAATCGATACTGTCTATTCAGATGTTGAAAATGTTGAGGGATTTCAAGCAGAAGTCCGTCTGATCAAACAATTAGGCTTTGATGGGAAATCAGTGATCAACCCACGTCAAATTCCATTAGTCCATGCCATTTATGAACCAACAGAAAAAGAGATCCAAGCAGCGAAAGAAGTGATCTGGGGCATCCAAGAAGCAGAAGCAAAAGGTTCAGGCGTGATTTCTGTGAATGGCAAGATGGTGGATAAACCAATCGTCGAGCGAGCAGAAAGAGTGATTGCTCTTGCAAAAGCGGCGAAGTTGATCAGAGAGGAGGATATCTAGAAATGGTTGTAAATAAAGTTGGCAAAGAGATTCCACAAACAGCAACAGTTGCTCATCGTCTGTACGAAGGTGAGTTGGACCATATTGAACCATACAAAGAAGCCAGTAGAAGCATCCATCCTGTCCGTCCGAAAGACAAAAAAATAGTGGGAAGTCTCAAAGAAGCCATTGAAAAAACTGGACTGAAAGACGGGATGACGATTTCTTTTCATCATCATTTCCGTGAAGGTGACTTTGTACTAAACATGGTCATGGAAGAAATTGCATCTCTAGGAATCAAAAATATCACGATTGCACCAAGTTCAATCGCAAATGTCCATGAACCATTGATCGAGCATATAAAAAATGGCGTTGTGACTGGAATTACAACGAGCGGCTTGCGGGATAAAGTAGGTGCCGCGATTTCGGAAGGAATCATGGAAAAACCAGTAGTCATTCGTTCACATGGTGGAAGAGCGCGAGCGATCGCATCCGGTGACCTGCATATTGATGTCGCTTTTTTAGGCGCGCCAAGTTCGGATGAATACGGAAATGCCAATGGAACCGCTGGGAAAGCTATTTGTGGCTCACTAGGTTATGCCATGGTCGATGCAAAATATGCGGATCAAGTCGTTATCCTCACAGATAATTTGGTTTCCTTTCCCAATACTCCAATCAGTATTGCACAGACGGATGTCGATTATGTTGTAGAAGTGGAGGCGATAGGTGATCCTGAGGGCATTGCCAAAGGTGCGACACGCTTTACTAAAAATCCTAAAGAACTATTGATCGCAGAGTATGCAGCAAAAGTCATCACTCATTCTCCTTACTATCAGCAAGGATTCTCATTTCAAACTGGAACAGGCGGTGCTGCACTGGCTGTTACTCGCTTTTTGCGGGAAGCAATGTTGAAAGACCAAATGACAGCTAGTTTTGTATTAGGTGGGATTACGAATGCGATGGTGGAATTACTGGAGGAAGGGTTAGTAGAAAAGATCATCGATGTTCAAGATTTTGATCACTTATCTGCGATTTCTTTAGGCGAAAACAACCAACATTATGAAATCGATGCAAGTATGTACGCTTCTCCAGCTACTAAAGGTGCCATGGTAAATCAGCTTGATACAGCAATTTTATCTGCCTTAGAAATCGATACGGATTACAATGTCAATGTTATGACCGGTTCAGACGGAGTGATTCGCGGGGCTGTTGGCGGCCACCCAGATACCAGCATGGGTTGTAAAATGAGCCTGGTGATCTCGCCACTGATTCGTGGACGGATACCCACTGTTGTTGATCATGTCAATACGGTCGTGACGCCTGGAACAAGTATTGATGTATTAGTCACAGAAGTTGGTATTGCCATCAATCCCCAGCGTCAAGACTTGATCGAGTATTTCAAAGAAGTAGATCTGCCTCAGTATACGATTGAAGAGCTTAAACAAAAAGCGTATGACATCGTTGGCGAACCTTCAGCCATCCAGTATGGCGAAAAGATCGTTGCCTTGGTGGAATATCGTGATGGCACACTGATCGATGTGGTCAAAAATGTGTAGCAAACTATTCGATGGACCGACTGTGACGCATGAAGAAATCCTGATCGCAAGAGAAGCCCGTGCCAATAGACAGAGAAAATTATTGGAAGCAAATCCACAAAATGTGTTGCTTTCAGCAACCATGAATATACCAGGTCCTATTAAAACGTCAGAAGAAATCGCACAAGTCTTTCACGTGATGGTTGAGGCTATAGAAGGATGTCTTTCTGAGGTTACACCATTGGTCCAGTTGTATCGCAAGAAAAAAACCGGTTACGAGTATTTTTTACTTCTTCCATTAAGAAAAGAGCTACTAAAAAAGCGCATGATCGAACTCGAAGAAACTTGTCCGTATGGTCGATTAGTGGATCTTGATGTACTTTTTTGGGAAGAAGGACAGATTCACCAGTTGAGTCGCGAGAGGTTAGGGTATAAGCAACGGACATGTTTCGTGTGTAAAGAAGCAGCCAAAGTTTGTAGTCGCCAACAGAAACATTCCCTTCAAGTAATACGCACGCATATCCAGCAACTCGTTGAGAAAGGAAGGAAATAAATGGCAAAAAAAATCCAAATGATGGAAACGGTCTTGCGAGATGGCCAGCAAAGTTTGATTGCTACAAGAATGACTACAGCAGACATGCTGCCAATCTTGAAAACGATGGATGAAGCAGGCTATCATTCATTAGAGATGTGGGGAGGTGCTACCTTTGATGCGTGCTTGCGTTTCTTAAATGAAGACCCATGGGAACGCCTGCGCTTGATCCGTTCACAAGTCAAACATGCAAAACTACAAATGCTGCTTCGAGGACAAAATCTCCTTGGTTATAAAAATTATGCAGATGACGTAGTCAAAGAATTTGTCGAGAAATCGATCAAAAACGGCATTGATATTATTCGTGTGTTTGACGCATTGAATGATGTCCGTAACTTACAAACTGCTATTGTGACAGCTAAAGAAGCCGGTGGACATTGCCAAACAGCTATTTCTTATACAACGAGTGAAATCCATACGATCGATTATTTTGTGAGGTTAGCAAAAGAAATGGCGGATACAGGAGCAGATTCGTTATGTATCAAAGATATGGCGGGTGTGTTGACTCCAAAAACGGGTTACGAGCTGATCAGTCGGATCAAAGATGCCGTGCCATTACCCTTAGAAGTCCATACTCATGCAACAAGTGGGATCGCTGAAATGACCTATTTAAAAGCAGTTGAAGCAGGGGCGGACATCATCGATACGGCTATCTCTTCTTTTGCGGGTGGAACCAGCCAACCTGCAACTGAATCGATGGCTTTGGTTCTTGAAGAAATGGGCTATGATACAGGGCTAGATATGAAAAAAGTGACAGAAATAGCAGAATACTTCAATCCAATCAGAGATCGTTTTCGAGAAGAAAAGATGTTGAATCCTAAAGTCAAGGACATTGAACCTAAAACATTGATTTATCAAGTACCCGGCGGTATGTTATCTAATTTATTAAGTCAGTTGACGGAACAAGGATTACAAGACAGATATGAAGAAGTATTAGCAGAAGTGCCAAAAGTTCGAGCAGATCTTGGCTTTCCGCCACTCGTTACTCCGTTGTCCCAAATGGTAGGAACGCAAGCGCTGATGAATGTACTCTCTGGTGAGCGGTACAAGCTTGTCCCTACTGAGATCAAAGAATATGTTCGAGGGTTGTACGGCCGTCCTCCAGCACCGATCGCTGAAGCCATCCAACAAATAATCATTGGCGATGAACAAGTGATCCAGGAGCGACCCGCAGATTTACTAGCACCTCAATTGCCGCTACTCAAAAAAGAAATCAGTGAGTATGCAAAATCACCAGAAGATCTTTTAAGCTATGCGTTATTCCCACAGCAAGCCAAAGATTTCTTAGGTCGTCGGGAAGACCGGTTTTATGACGTACCACTGCAAACGGTTGAAGTGATGATCGACATGGACTGATATCAAAACAAGGATTCGGTTTTTAGCCGCGGGTGAGAGATAGTAAAATAAAGGTGGATATTTGTCATTTTAGAGAAGTTGAGTAGATAAAATTTTCTACTCATGGACTTAGTGGCGATGTCTGAATCCTCAGTCTTGGGCGAGATTAACAATAAAAAAGGAACTGCGTGAACAGTCCCTTTGGAAAGCGCCGCTAAAAACGGCGCCAAAAATTTCATTCGGTATAGTAGAAATAGTCGTCCTCTGTTAAAGTGACGGCTATTTCGTTTTGTCATGTTTAAGCAGTTCCACAATCAAATCAATTCAAAATGCTTCAATGCGTGGACGATCCCGCCTTCGGTATTTTTCTTCGTAATGAAGGTTGCAAGTTCTTTTAACTCATCATAGGCATTGCCCATCGCGATTTTGTGATCGCAAGCTTCGAGTAAGGCAAAATCGTTCGGTCCGTCACCAAAACCAAAAGTCGGAACATTTTCCAATTGTAACGTTTCTTTTAAGCGTTTGACGCCTGCGCCTTTTGAAATACCCTTTCTGACCGTATCAATCGAATAAGGGCTATTGCGATAAAAAGTCATGTCTGGGAAACGTTCATGATAATATTCATCACCTGATTCTGAAAGGATCAGCAGCATATTGATCGGATGATCCTGAAAAGCGGAAGGATCGATTGGTGGAACATCTGAATGGATAAAGCCATAAGCTTTTCTCATCGTTTCTGTGTGGTGAGTACTCCAAATATTCTCTCTATTATAAAAACAAAGGGCATGACCTTGCTCTTCGATATGGTCACGCATTTTTTGACATTCTTCTTTAGAAATGCGTACAGAATAAATTTCTTCTCCCTCCACGCTAATACAAGAACCATTCATTGTGACAGCGGAAGTAATACCCGCATCACGCATGATTTGTTTGATTTCCATTTCTGTCCGTCCAGTGGCGATAACAGGTAGGATATCATTCTCTTTTAATGCTTGGATTGCTGTGGCGATCTCGGGAGTTATTTTAGAATGTCCATCTAATAAAGTCCCATCGAGATCAAAAAATGTGATTGCTTGATAGTTTGTCACAAATAAAACTCCTTTTTTCATTTGAATATCTTTATCTTATCAAAGAATGAACAAAAGACAAACGTTTCGTGAAGAATTACTGAACTTATTGGTTCAGCAACCATTTTAGAGTATACTATAGACAGAGATTGGAGAGTGAAATCATGATTTTTTTAACAGTTGGTCTTTTTTTGACCTTGATAGGGCTCTTATTTTTAATTTTACCCTCTAAAGGTAATTTACCTTTCTATGGTTATCATTCAGAACGTGCTACAAGATCCGACGAACATTGGCGGATCGCCCAAAGAACAAGCGGAAAATATTTCTTGATTTTCGGTTTATTGATGTCCTTGATCGGCTATGGATTAAAAATCACAGGACATACCAATTTTTTTATCATTGAAATGTTGGTCTTAGTGTTTCCAATTATGCCGATTTTTATATTAACAGAAAAAAAATTACAGACTTACGATTTGATAAATGGAGGAGACGAGCATGAACATTTTAATGATTGAAGATAATCAATCCGTATCTGAAATGATGCAGATGTTTTTTTTGAATGAAGGATGGGAAGCAACCTTCAAATACGACGGTAAAGAAGGATTAGATGCGTTTTTAGAGAATCCGCAACATTGGGATATGGTCACGTTGGATCTTAATCTTCCGACAATGGATGGGATGATGGTCGGACGAGAAATCCGAAAAGTCTCTAGTACGGTACCAATCATCATGTTGACCGCCCGAGATTCTGAAAGTGATCAAGTGATCGGTTTAGAAATGGGAGCCGATGACTATGTGACGAAACCTTTTAGTCCTTTGACGTTGATTGCACGTATGAAGGCATTACATCGTCGTAGCGAATTAGTCGAAACAAAAGAAGAAAATCCATTATCTGATCAAAATTTTGACATCCAAACAGATCACTTCAAGATGAATACGAAAACACGTGAAGCCTACTTGAATAACCAACCGATCGATGGATTGACACCAAAAGAATTTGATCTTTTATTTACATTAGCAAAAAAACCAAGACAAGTATTTTCAAGAGAACAGTTATTGGAATTAGTTTGGGATTATCAATATTTTGGTGATGAACGAACCGTCGACGCCCATATCAAAAAACTGCGTCAAAAAATCGAGAAAGTAGGTCCACAAGTGATCCAGACCGTTTGGGGAGTTGGCTATAAATTTGATGATTCAGGTGTTGCCTGATGCGCTATTTATACCAACAATTACTGGCTTTTTGTGGGATGATCGCCATGATCATCTTGATCGTCGGTATTTCTTTTACACAATTGACTAAGCAGACGATCGAAGAAAATAATTACCAGCAACTTTTTGGCTATGCCGAGTCGGTGGAGAAAACGACCCAAACCTTTGCGGATACGTTTCCTCAATTCAGTCAAGACCAAGCATTCCAAAATGCGTTGGAATTGACTGAACAAGTATTAACCGAACAAAATGTCAATTTTATCTTTATTGATAAATATGAGCGAGTGATCTATCCAACGGCTGGGGTTTACTTGAATTTTACGATTACAGCAGATCAATGGGAAAACTTGAGAAGCGGTCGACAAGTCAAGTTTACTTCAAATAAAAATATCTCAGGAGAGAATCAAGCCACTTCCTATGCGTTGGTTCCTTTCAACTTGAATCATGAGTTTTATGGAGGATTAGTTGTAAGCCAACCAGCCAGAAATATCGATAATAGCGTGCGATCAGTCACCTTGAATCTCTTCAAAGGCTTCATTTTTTCAAGTATTATTGCAATCATCGCAAGCTACGCATTTGCGGCTTTCCAAGTCAAACGGATCAATCGGTTGAGAAATGCGACAAAAGAAGTCACGAATGGCAACTTCGATGTGCAATTACCTGTGAATGACAAAGATGAATTTGATGAATTAGCAGATGACTTCAACAAGATGACCAATTCACTGAAAGAATCACGGGAAGAAATCGAAGAACAAGAGAACCGCAGAAGACAATTCATGGCAGATGCTTCCCATGAAATGCGTACGCCATTAACAACCATCAATGGTTTGCTGGAAGGGTTAGAATATAATGCCATCCCAGAAAATCAACGGGAAAATGCCATCAAATTGATGAAAAATGAAACTGAACGTTTGATTCGTTTAGTCAATGAGAATTTAGATTATGAAAAAATCAGAACGAACCAAATCAGCATGGTCATCAAAAAATTTGATGGGACAGAAACGTTAAAAAATATTGTCGCCCAATTGGAAGCAAAAGCAGAAGCTGCGGGTAATCAATTGATTTTAGAAGCACCTGAACAATTAGATGTGTATGCTGATTACGATCGATTTGTACAGATCATGGTCAACATTATCCAAAATGCGATCCAATTCACTGAAAACGGAACGATCACAGTCACTTTAGAAAAAGGTTATCTTGAAACGATCATCAAAGTGACGGATACTGGTATCGGCATGTCGGAACAACAAATGAAAAGTATATGGGATCGCTATTACAAAGTCGATCCATCTAGAAAAAATACAAAATATGGTGAATCCGGCTTAGGGTTACCGATCGTTCAACAATTAGTTCGATTGCATAAAGGAAAGCTTGATGTAACAAGCGAGTTAGGAAAAGGAACAACCTTTACTGTGAAATTGCCAGATGTTGAAATTGAATGATAACTAAAACAAAAACCGTTAAAACAAGACGTTTCTCTTGTTTTAACGGTTTTTTTAATGGAGATCAACAAGCACAAGTCAACTAGCTTCTTTACAATCAGTGACATATGGACTTTCGGCAATGGAAAGATCGTGAGTCAATAGTAAGATTGAAAAAGAATGATCGTTGACTAAATCGCAAAGATTTGTCAATAGATCTTGAATCTCGATAATCGACAAATCATCGATAGGGTCTTCGATGATCAGCTTATTTTTATCGGCGAGGATCGCATGCATCAGTTGCAATTTGATTCTTTCAAACGTGCTCAATTCACTTACTGATTTTTTTAGCAACGAGGAATCAATCATTAGGTTATCTTGCGCTTGTTCCTGTTTGGCTTTTTTTTGTTTTTCGGGGATGTCCAAAAATACTTGTTCTTTTAAATTAAGGTAAGGGAAGAACGGCCAATTTTTTTGAACGATCATCAGGTCCGTTCGTTCTGAAGCAAGGAGTTGTGCTTTTATCTCTGTGAAAATCACCTGCTGTTCGGCTTTAGAACCGATCAGAACGGTGAAACCGCTAAATGATATCAGTGAATCATGTTGGTTCATCAATGATCAGCTTCTTTCTTTTTAAAAGTCGATTTGAAATCATGAAAAGACAGGTACTAAGTAATGTACTAATACTAACTAAACAAATGATCGTCTGTCCGATGCCTTTTAAGGTATCTACTAAAAAGTTATCGCTAAAAAAATCGATCATAAAAAAACTATTTTGGTCAATTGAGATCGACAAACCATTTCCAGATGAAAAGACACTTGGTAAATTCGGTAGTTCGAAGAAATCTAAAAGAGCTAGATTGATTTTTTGGAGTAGGGCTTGGTAGCCATTTTGGAAAGCAAAAACGATCAAAAGAACGCCAAGACAACTCATAACCAATGGAATCAAAGATTGCCAAAAAATAAAGAAGAACATTTTTGGTTTTGAAAGACCCGCTAATCGCCAATTGATGATTTCCATACGATGTCGATAGAGTGAGTGTAAAAAGAAAAAAAAGAAACACAAGGCAAACATTGCCAGTATACAACTGATCATGATCAGATAAGCTTGTTGAAGCGTTTCTGATGAAGGTAAATTCTCTTTGACATCAGAAGCGTCAAACATCAAGACCCGATCTTGGATTTGTTTGTGTAAAGTGGTTTGTAGATTATATAAGTTAAAGCTGATCAATAATAGAAAAGCAGAAAAGCTTGCAAACAAAGTATATAGAAAAGTTTGCTTTTTGTAATAAAGTAAACGTGCGGTAGAATAACGGATCATATTCATACTTTTCACCTCAAGAATAGTATAAAAAATGAATATGAATAAAGTATGAAAATCATTTAGTGAAAAACCGAATTAAAGGGAAGTCTATCAATTAGAGAAAGCGAAGGGACCATGAAAGGGGGTTGAAAAATCTTCTTAATTGATCTGATTTTTTTTCGTATGGTGTGATTCAGTGTCAGAATCACTAGGGAAATGTATCCATGTAAAGATGAATGAACGAGAAGTGAGGCGGCAAAATAGACCTGATTTGATTAGGTTCTTGATCGTTTCAGACTTAGAAGTTTGTATGAGGAAGCCTAGGAGTTATCGAAGGATTTATGGTTATCATCAACTCTATGATCGTCCAATGATGTTGGAAATATGAGAAGCATTGAATAAGAGTAAGCAAGTTTATTTGCCTCTCTATTTTTTAATCAAAAAAAAGCACTCGAAGAAAGGCTTTCCTCGAGTGCTGTTCGTTGAGTGATAACATCAGTTACTTGTTCTCAGGTTGTTCATTGGTTATTTTCCACTGAACCTTCACTATCCGTAGGTTCCTCAGCAGGAATACCATGGATATCTTGGAACGTTTTTGTTTCGTAAAGATTTTGTGTCGTTTGATTGTTGTTCTCACTGAAGACACTTGTTGATTTATCACCGAGTGAACGCTCAGCATCACTCAGATGTTGTAAGCCATTTTTGTAATCAAACGTAGAAGTATCAAGTGGTTCTAACCCACTTTCTGTATAGAAACGAAGTAGATCGCCATTGTTGATCTGGTCTGAAACAGCGAGTTGCTTGCTGACTGCTTCACGTAAGGCAGTGACTTCTGCTTGTTGTTCTTCGGTCATATCGGATAGTACTTCGCCTGTTTGAGTATCGTAGACAGCTCCACCATAATAGGTGTACTTAGGTGAAACGAAGTCACCATCACGGAAAGCGACTAACTGATTATTATCAGGAGAGAAGAGATCCTGACCTAATTGGATATAATTTTTTGAATCAACACCTAGCAAATGAAGCAATGTCGGTAAAGCATCCACTTGACCACCATACGTATGATTGATTCCGCCTTTTGTTTGTCCAGGGATATGGATCATATATGGTACTCGTTGCATCGCTGCATTGTCAAAGTTTGTCCATGTCGAACTTGTTTTACCAACTAATTCAGCTAAAGATCTGTTTCTTGTATTAGAGATACCATAGTGGTCACCGTATAAGACGATGACTGAGTTTTCATACAAGCCACTTGCTTTTAAGTAGTTGAAGAATTCTTCTACCGCTGTGTCTAAATAGTTAGCTGTCGCAAAGTAACCATTGATTGTTTCATCGTTCGTATTTGCAACCGGGAATCCAGCTTCCTCATTCGTGAATTTTGAATAAGGGAAGTGATTCGATACCGCAATGAATTTTGAGTAGAAGGGTTGTTGCATCCGCTCTAAATATTGGACGGATTGTTCAAAGAATGGTTTGTCATGTAAACCGTATTGGAATGAGTTATCGTCATTCACATCATAGTATGAAGCATCAAAGAAGTAATCATAACCAAAACTCTTGTATGTTTCATTACGGTTCCAGAATGTACCAGCATTCCCATGGAATGCTGCACTAGTGTATCCTTTTGTTTGTTTTAAAATATTTGGTGCCGCTTGGAAAGTATTTTTACCACCAAGTTGAGTGAACAACGATCCTTGGTTCAAACCGAATAATGAATTTTCCATCAATGTTTCTGCATCACTTGTTTTTCCAGCTTTTACTTGATGGAAGAAATTGTCAAAACTAAATGTTTCATTACTGTGGAATAAACTATTCAAGAAAGGCGTTACTTCATGTTCTACGCCATTTTCGTCTTTCAGTTTATAATCGATCACAAATTGTTGTAAGCTTTCTAAATGGATATAGATGACATTCTTACCTTCAGCTAATCCGTAGAGATCTTGGTTTGGTTGAGCATAATGTTCTTTGACGTAAGTCGCTACTTCTTTCATATCATTTGGGCTTGCCTCAGCTCGTACTTGGTTTGTTTGGTAGGTTTGTATACCGTCGTACACCATGAACGCGTTCAGTCCAAGATATTTAACTAAATAATCACGAGAGAATGTACGTGTCAATAACTCTGGACGATCTGCTTCAGCTAAAAAGAGATTTCCTGAAAAGATCATCACTGCTAAGGTAGTAAAGGCAAACGCCATTCGAGCGCGTACAGGACGTGTGTCCATTTTGATTTTTTTCGTTGCTAAAAGTGCCACGATCAAAATGATATCGATCCAATAAAGAACATCGTAAGGACGGAATAACCGTAAGGCACTTTCGCCTAAACCACTTGCGACTTTTCCTGCGCCTAGGATCGCGTTGATCGTAATAAAATCAGTGAACTCACGATAATAGATGATGTTAGAAAATAAGAGCAAGGTCAACAAGAAATAGATGACCAGCATCGTGATATACGCTGCTTTCGTCCGTCTAACATATAAGGCAATCCCTAAAAGAAGGATAGTCGTTGCAATTGGATTGATGAACAAGATAAAATATTGGATCCCACTATCGATCCCTAAATGGAAATCAAATAGATAAGTAGCAATCGTTTTGACCCATAACAAAACTGCTAGTAAAGAAAAAAATCCGAGCCTTTTATTTAAAAAAGCGGGTGTTTTTATTTTCAAATTAATCTTCCTTTCTGCACTCTTACATAAAAAAAGAGTGACATGAAACATACTCACGACTCACATACTCCTAACCATTTTACTAGTAGACCAAAATAGTGTCAATTGAAAGTGCCAATTCAGCTTGATAGATTAAGATTTTCTTTAAGATCGCTGAGTTTTGTACAAAAATCTACACATGAAGAGAGACTGTGACAGAAGTGCTCAGTACCGAGAACGCATCATGGAAAACCGGAAATTATTCTTTAAATTATCAGGGCTTCATGATTATTTCCAAAGGTACTACTTCTGAAACACGGTTTATTCAATTTTAGGGGAGATAAGTGGCCTTTTTTCTAAACTCTTTTCTAAGGTAAACTACCTATAAGACAGGGAATCTCTAAGACAAGACGCGTGTTTTTTGTTATACTAAAAGGGACAATGAAAAAGCAGGTGAGCCAATGAAAATAACAATAAAAAAAAGAGCAGTCAAGAAATTTTTAAAAGGCTATCCATTGATCCAAGAAGAGGATCTCGTCCAAATGAAAAAAACGACAGAATGGGTAGAATTAGTTGATCCACAAGGTAAATTTTTAGGAAAAGGCTATTTAGGGAAACAGAACAAAGGGATTGGTTGGATACTAAGTCACAAGGATGAACCATTTGATCAATCGTTCTTTGAACTAAAATTTCTGACAGCTAAAGAAAAAAGGACAAGCTATTTTAATGACGAGCAGACAACAGCTTTTCGTTTGTTCAACGGAGAAGGAGATGGCATCGGTGGATTGATCATCGATTACTATGATAGTTTTGCTGTCTTTTCTTGGTACAATGAAACCTTATATTTGGCTCGTGAAGTTTTACTAAAAGCTTTTCAAGCTGCTTATCCTGAGATTATCGGAATCTACGAAAAAATCCGATTTGAAACGACTAGATTACCGGAGAGTCAGCATGTGACTGGTGAAGAGGCGAAAGAACCTTTACTTGTCCAAGAAAATGGAGTGACGTATGCCACTTATTTGAATGAAGGTCTGATGACCGGGATTTTCCTTGACCAAAAAGAAGTCAGAGGGGCATTGATCGATGGCTTGGCTTTAGGAAAATCAGTACTGAACATGTTTAGCTATACAGGTGCTTTTTCTGTAGCTGCTGCTATGGGCGGGGCAACAGAAACCACAAGTGTCGATCTAGCAAAGCGAAGCTTGAAAAAAACTCGTGAACAATTTGAGGTCAACGGGTTGGCGCCTGATGCCCATAAAATCATCGTCATGGATGTTTTTGAATACTTCAAATACGCACAACGCAAAGGTTTCTCTTACGATGTGATCATTTTGGACCCACCGAGCTTTGCCCGTAATAAGAAAAAAGTCTTTCGCGTGGCAAAAAATTATGGTGAATTAGTGAAAGATAGCTTGTCGATCTTAGCCGATGAAGGAATCCTGATTGCCTCGACAAATGCAGCCAATGTGTCGATCGATCAATTTCAAGCAATGATCGAAGATGAATTGATCTCAGCTGAGTATGAGTATCAAATCAGCGGTGTCTATCGTTTGCCTGATGATTTTCAAACCATTGATTCTTTCCCAGAAGGAAATTATTTAAAGGTATTTGTTTATGAAATAAAAAAATAGAGAGGGCGTGAAGTAAATGTTTCAAGTAAAAGGAGTAAGATTTGGTACTGGACGTCCAAAAGTCTGTGCGCCCTTGACTGGTACAACTCGCGAGGAACTTCTGAGAGAAGCGATCCTAGCGAGGGAGGCCGGTGCTGATTTAGCTGAATGGCGTCTCGATTGTTACCATGATGTCTTCAATAAAGAACAATTAAAGGAAACCTTGGTACTGATCTATGAAATGCTCGAAGGACTTCCTTTGCTTTTGACCTTTCGAACTTTAGAAGAAGGTGGCATGCAAGATATTTCGATCAAGGACTATCACGATCTATATAAATTTTTGATCGACACCGAATTAGTTGACATGCTAGACGTTGAGTTATTCAAAATCGAAAGTATGGAAAAGGATTTACTCCATGATATCCATCGCCGCCAGATCCCACTGGTCATCAGTAGTCACGACTTCAAAGAAACACCAGCAGATCCGGTCTTGCTGTATCGATTGAATATGATGGAACATTTTGGTGCAAGTATCGGCAAAATTGCGGTGATGCCAAACAATGAACGAGATGTTTTACGGATGATGGAATTGACTCGTCGTGCGCATGCGTTTGTTTCGATGCCTCTAGTCACCATGTCAATGGGTGAACTCGGCATGGTCTCACGACTTGCAGGCAACGTGACAGGTTCAGCCATCACTTTCGGTGCGTTAGATGCAACACGAGCCTCTGCACCTGGACAATTACCAGTCAAAGAATTAAAACAAATCATTAGTTTACTCAATGAAAATTAAGCTAGACGAAGGTGAAGATTTTGGCAAAAAAGAAACAAGTAAAAACCAATGCCATACGTATGGTAGAACAAAAAAAGATTGCTTATACAGAACATGAATATGCTTGGGATGAAGCGCATATCAGTGCCTCATCCGTTGCTGCTCAGTTGCCAGGAAGTGAATCACGAATTTTTAAAACATTAGTAGCTGTGGGGAATAACACAGGCCCGATCGTTGCCGTTATCCCTGGAAACACTGAACTTGATTTAAAGAAACTAGCAAAAGTCTCCGGCAATAAAAAAGTAGAAATGCTTCATTTGAAGGATTTGGAAAAAACGACCGGATATATTCGAGGTGGCTGTTCACCAATTGGCATGAAAAAATTATTCCCTACATTTATCGAAGAACAGGCAAAAGAATATGACCAGATCATAATTTCTGCTGGAAAACGCGGACTGCAAATGGAACTTGCTCCAGAAGCCATCGCGGCGTTGACCAATGCAACATTTGTCGATATCAAAATTTAAAACCACACATAAAAAAAGCAAAACAAATGCTGAAAGATCAATCCATAAAAGGCGAAGGACATGCGTTGCCCTTTATGGATGTTTCATTCAAGCAATGTTTTGCTTTTTCTTTTCTTACCACTGACTTTGCATCGCTGCGTGCATCCCTGAAACACGTCCAGTAGCAAAAGCCGCCGTGATATTAAAACCACCTGTATACCCATTTACATCAAGTAACTCTCCACCAAAAAACAGTCCGTTCAATACTTTGCTTTCCATGGTTTTCGGATTAACTTCTTTTAATGAAACACCACCACCAGTAACAAAAGATTTCTCGATAGGAAATGTCTTATGGATCAATAGCTCAAAGTTTTTACATAATTCAGCAAATTCTTGGATTTGTTTTTCAGATGTTTGGCTGCCAGTTAGTTCCGTCATTTCTAGCCGTTCAAGATAAAACTGGAGTAGACGTTCAGGTAGAAAGCCACGCCACGCATTGATCAAATTCTTTTTCGATTCTTTACTTAACTCCACTAACTCTTGTATCAGTTCCTCTACTGACTTTGTCGGAAAGCAATCTAAAGAAACAGTTACAGGTTCCTGCGTTTTTTGTAGCTCATTGTTGATGAAACTCGAACACCTTAAAGCTGCTGGTCCAGAGATTCCAAAGTGGGTAAACAGAAGGTCCATCGTATGTTCCGTGATCACTTTCCCTTTTTGGTTCAAGACACGCAACGTGATATCCTGTAAAGAAAGACCCTGCAACACTTTATCCGCAATAAATGACTCCTCAGAAATCAAAGGAGACTCTGTTGCATAAAGTGGTGTGATCGTATGACCAACTTTTTTTACCAACTTATACCCATCACCTGTTGCTCCAGTGGAAGGATAAGTACGTCCACCAGTCGTCAAGATGACACACTTTGCTTTAAATTCATCAAATTCAGTACGGACACCATAGATTTGGTTGTCCTTATGGATCAATTTTTCTACACGTTCACCAAAAAACATCGTGACGTTCAATTCATTCAGACGATGAACCAGTGCTTCAATGATCGTTTTCGATTTATTTGTCACTGGAAACATCCGTCCATGATCTTCTTCTTTTAAGTGAACCCCTTGTGATTCAAAGAATTCCATGATATCAAAATTGTTGTATTGAGAAAACGTACTATATAAAAATTTACCATTTCCTGGGATATGCGCAATCAAATCATCGACAGGGCGATTATTTGTGACATTACATCGACCGCCACCAGTCATCAATAATTTTTTTCCTGCTTTTTTATTTTTTTCGATCAACAAGACATTGGCACCATACTCGGCCGCACTGATTGCAGCCATCATGCCACTTGTTCCTGCGCCAACAACAATCACGTCATAAGTTTTTTCCATTTTCTCACCTCACAGAGAGTGTAGCATATTTGAAGACGATTCGCAGAAAATGTTTTGACCTATGATTGAAATAAGCTAAAATAAAGTCAGATGAATAAAGGAGCGTGAACCTATGTCAAATGCAAAAGAATACGTACAAGCGATACAAGAAAAACTTCACCAAAAAGATGACGGCCAAATCGAGTTTCTGCAAGCGGTCGATGAATTTATGCCTACGGTCATCCAATTTTTAGAAAAAAATCCAGAATACATTGAAAAAAATATTCTAGGGATTTTAGTTGAACCAGAACGAGTGATCCAATTCCGTGTTCCATGGCAAGATGATCAAGGAAATTGGCAAGTGAATCGTGGGTACCGAATCCAATACAATTCAGCCATCGGACCATATAAAGGTGGCTTACGTTTTCATCCAAGTGTCAATTTGAGTATTTTAAAATTCTTAGCATTTGAACAGATTTTCAAGAACAGTCTGACAGGCCTACCAATCGGTGGCGGTAAAGGCGGAAGTGATTTTGATCCAAAAGGAAAATCGGATAATGAAATCATGCGCTTTTGTCAAAGTTTCATGTTGGAACTGGCAAAACATATCGGACCTTCAATTGACGTACCGGCAGGCGACATCGGTGTAGGTGCTCGTGAGATCGGCTATATGTATGGTGCCTATAAACGATTGAAACAATATGACGCAGGCGTTTTGACAGGTAAACCATTAGATTTCTGGGGAAGTAAGATCCGAACAGAAGCAACAGGTTATGGCTTAGTTTATTATGTCAAACATCTATTGAACGAAGAACAAGATTCATTTGACGGCAAAACAGTGATGGTCTCAGGTAGTGGGAATGTGGCAATCTATGCAATCGAAAAAGTCCATGAACTAGGCGGGAAAGTCGTTACTTGTTCTGATTCCGGTGGTTATATCTATGACCCAGATGGTATTGATCTTAATCTATTAAAAGAATTGAAAGAAGTCAAAAGAGCCCGCTTAACAGAATACGTCAAAGAACGCTCGTCGGCTGAATACCACGCAAATGAATCGGTTTGGACATTGAAACAAGCTGCTGATATTGCTTTACCTTGTGCGACACAAAATGAAATAAACGGACAGTTGGCAGAGATCCTTGTGGAAAATGGCGTTAAGATCGTCGCAGAAGGTGCGAACATGCCATCCACGTTAGATGCCGTTTCAGTCTTTGAAAAAGCAGACATCTGGTATTGTCCAGGAAAAGCTGCCAATGCTGGTGGTGTAGCTGTATCTGCGCTAGAAATGAGCCAAAATTCACAACGATTAGTATGGGAAAGTAGCCAAGTCGATGCGCAACTCGACGAGATCATGGCGACGATCTATCAAACGTGTCGTCAAACTGCTAAAGAATTTGGCAACGAAAAAAATCTTTTACTTGGTGCCAATGTGGCAGGTTTTGAAAAAGTCGCAAAAGTAATGGCTATGCAAGGTTTAGTCTAAAAAATGGAAGTTTCTTGCAAATATTAGAAGCTTCTCGCATATTTGCTTGAAAAATAATAAAAAAAAACGTAAAGTATATCTGTAGATTGAAACTTTTAAGGAGGAACAAAAATGGCACACATTCATTTTGACTATTCAAAAGTTGCACCATTTGTCAATGAACATGAGTTAGGCTATATGCAGAGTCAAGTTACTACTGCAGACAAATTATTACGAGAAGGAACTGGCGCAGGCAGTGATTTCCGAGGATGGATCGACCTACCTACGAACTACGATAAAGAAGAATTTGCTCGTATCAAAGCTGCTGCTAAGAAAATCCAATCTGATTCTGAAGTCCTTGTGGTCATTGGTATCGGTGGATCTTATTTAGGTGCTCGTGCAGCAATCGATTTCTTACAACATACTTTCTACAACTTGTTGGGAAGCGACAAACGCCAAACACCACAAATTTTCTTCGCTGGAAACTCAATCAGCTCAACTTATCTTGCTGACTTGATCGAAGTGATCGGCGACCGTGACTTCTCAGTAAATGTCATTTCTAAATCAGGAACAACGACTGAGCCAGCCATTGCATTCCGTGTATTCAAAGAATTACTTGTTAAAAAATATGGTCAAGAAGAAGCAAACAAACGCATCTACGCTACAACAGACAAAGCCAAAGGGGCTGTTAAAGTAGAAGCAGACGCAGAAGGATGGGAAACATTTGTGATTCCTGATGACGTCGGTGGACGCTTCTCTGTATTGACAGCAGTTGGTTTATTACCGATCGCCGCAAGCGGTGCAGACATCGATGCCTTGATGCAAGGAGCTGCCGATGCAAGCAAAGCTTACTCAAGCGACAAACTTGAAGAAAACGAAGCTTACCAATATGCAGCAATGCGCAACATTCTTTACCGTAAAGGCAAAGTTACTGAATTGTTGATCAACTACGAACCAGGAATGCAATACTTCTCTGAGTGGTGGAAACAATTATTCGGCGAATCAGAAGGTAAAGACCAAAAAGGAATCTACCCTTCAAGTGCAAACTTCTCAACAGACTTGCACTCACTTGGACAATACATCCAAGAAGGACGTCGCAATATCTTTGAAACAATTGTAAAAGTTGAAAAACCACGTAAATCGATCACAATTCCAGAACAAGCAGAAGACTTGGACGGACTTGGTTATTTACAAGGAAAAGAAATCGACTTTGTAAATACAAAAGCTTTTGAAGGTACATTATTAGCTCACACAGACGGCGATGTACCAAACCTATTAGTTAAAATCCCTACAATGGATGCTTACACATTAGGTTACACAATGTACTTCTTCGAAATTGCTGTCGGCATTTCAGGTTACTTGAATGGCATCAATCCATTTGACCAACCAGGAGTAGAAGCTTACAAGAAAAACATGTTTGCTTTACTAGGCAAACCAGGGTTTGAAGACCTTGCGAAAGAATTGAACGAACGACTTTAGGATAGGGTTTAGAGAAGATTCTTAGTAACTAAACTACAAAACATGTAGGCACCATTAAATTAGTGGTACTACAAATGGTACTACATGAAAAAAGACAGCCAGTTATTGGCTGTCTTTTTTTGATGTAAATTGGACCACTTGACCAGTTGCTTTTTTTATCTTGATTTTTTAAAAAACATCCAATTTACTTACAGCACGTTCTTTGACAAGAGGAGAGACGTGAGCATACATCTGGGTGGGTAGATACTTCTTTATGACCTAGTAAATTTGGAGTGAAGAAATGTATTTATGGAGGTAGTGTAGTTTTATCAAGATTTATTGACAAAAGAAGTCTCCTTGATTTTTTTGTTAAATTATTAAACTGCGTTTCCAAATGCATCAGTTATTGTGATCATTCCTTGTTTAGAAACTCGATAAAAACCTACAGTTCCTGAGCCCCCTTGTTTAAGAATTGATTTACTTTGTGCATTGAATAAATAATCTGATTCAACCATTTTATAGAAAGTAACCACAATATCTTCATTTTGTAATTCAGAAGAATTTCTGATAAGCACTTGCATTGCTTGTTCCTGAGAGGTTATTGCATTACCTACAAGGGGCGAAGAAGCATCCGTTGATTCCGTTGTTATCTCAGATGTTGGAGTAGAATTTGTAGCCTCTTGAATTTGTGAACTTTGAAAAGTTGATAAATTTTTTTCCGACGAAATCTCTTTATATGTTGTAGTTATTTCAGTGCTACTCATTGAACTTTTAGATTGTGTATCTGACTCTGTACTTTTTGAAGTAGTTGTCTCACAAGCAGCAAGTAAAAAAAGACTATTTAGCATACCAATAAAAATAATTTTTTTCATTGTATTTTCTCCATATAGATTATTTGTTTATTTATCGTACACCTCATATATGTATATTGTAAAAAGATTAGACATCCAAACTAGCGTTATGAACTTAATAATCTTGAATTGGGTTGTTATAGTTATCGGTATAAAAAAAGTTTGATTTACTAAGGATATTATTCACAGAAAAAAATATTCATAATCAGATATAAGCATAGTAATAATAACTTACATTTAATTTTTCGACTTGAGACAGGTATTATAAGCACTAATTACAGTTAGTAAGTGTTAATATTTGTGTTCTTAGGTAATACATGCTATATTATATAAGTAATCTAATTTGAAACGTAATCTGAGCGATATATTCACACTATAAAAACTCCTTTTACCAAGTAATATTAATTGCAACAAAACACGTATGATATACGTAATAGGAGGAAATATATATGAATAACGGTACAGTAAAATGGTTTAACTCAGACAAAGGTTTTGGATTTATCACTGGTGAAGATGGACAAGATGTATTTGCACATTTTTCAGCTATCCAAGGTGAAGGCTTTAAGACTTTAGATGAAGGTCAAGCAGTTACATTTGATATTGAAGATGGTCAACGTGGACCACAAGCAGTAAATATCAATAAATAATTCAATCTACGAATTTGAACCATCTCCTTGTGAGATGGTTTTTTTGTTATTAGAAAATAGAATAGAGGAAAACTATATGGACTACTTGAGTTTAACAAATAGACATTCCGACTGGCTAAAAGTAGCTAACGAGATTAGTCAATTTGATTGGAAAGCAGCAAAGTATACAGCGGAAAAAATGAAGAATGAAGAATTTACAGATTGGGAATCAGTGATTATCGCAAAAGAAAGCGACAAAGTAGTGGGATTTTGTACTCTTGTAAAAAAAGATATTATCGACACAAATGAATATACCCCTAATATTGCCACTGTTTTTGTCGCACCAGCATATCGAGGAAATCATATTAGCCAGAAGCTAGTGGAAATAGGCGAACATAAATTAGGGGAAATAGGTTTTAGTAAAGTTTATATAACAACACAACATGAAGGGCTATATGAAAAGTGGGGATATCAGGAAATAACAAAGGAAAATGATCGGTTTGGGCGATTGATGCGGGTGCTAGAAAAGAATTTAATATATGAGGCGTGCTAGAAAAGAGGTCGTGAAAAATTGCTTAATTTTGCGAAAATTAAAAAGGCCCACGAAAATTAGACATAGTTTCGTGGACTCCTACTTTTATGCTAAGAGGTTACTTCAGATGATACTAGATATTCGAGTATAAGATGAAAATTTTTATTTTTTGAAAGTTATTTAAATTATTAATGGCTATGAATAATTAACAAAATACATAAACACAGACATGATAACGCTTTCTTAATGATGCTGATTATAGAAACTTGGAAACTACTTGAATGATTTCTTTTGATAAATTGTAAATATCCATTGGATTAGATAATTCATAAACCGTTTTGTCTTCATCGTTTAATTCGATTTTCATTCCATTTGAATTAAAGCGTACTCTTAAAATCCACTTTCTAATATTGTCATCTAGTAAAATATTAAAATAGCTTCTATTGTCTCTATAAAATAGACGATTCAATGGAATAGTGTCTTTTAGCACGACTTTACAAATAGTATAGGCTTCTAACTCTTCTGGTGTAGTAATAATTTCGCTGTCACTTTCATCTGTTGTGTCTGATGGAGATTTAGCTTCATTTTCATCTGTGATAACTGAAGTTTTTAATGCTGCACTTAACTTATCATTTACTTTCTCAGCAATAAACTGATTCATCCCTTTTTTTATGATAGGTTTGAATTTCTCTATTGTCTGTTTTGTTTTCATCCCCTCATAGATTTCACCTAATAAATACTTAACGAAATCATCAGAAGGCTCGTTTAATTCAGAAGTAAGATAAGATTTCAATGAACTCAGATACTTTAATTCTGCCGCAGAGCTTGTGATTTTATCAACGTCAAAATTCTCTTTATGGAATTTCGCTAATTCAGGTATCTGATTGTCTTTTAATCTTGTGATATTAATGGTTAAAAAAGGTGTTAGATCCATTTTATTTGGCTCATCTAAATCAGTAAAAAACTTATATTCTTCACCGTTTGTTAAGATTCCAAACTTAGATGTGGTCGTTCCAAAATATCTAAACAATTGAGAATCATGTTTTGTTAGCTGTTGATTGATTGATTTTGCTTCGATCAATATAGTTGGTTTTCCATCTAAGACAATGGCATAGTCTACTTTCTCTCCTTTTTTTATTCCGACATCTGCTGTAAATTCTGGTACAAATTCTGTGGGGTTGAATAAGTCATAGCCCAAAGTTGCAAAAAATGGCATGATCAAAGATGTTTTGGTTGCCTCCTCTGTACCAATACTATCTTTTAGCTCAATGACTCTTTTACCTAACTGTTTTAAATTGTCTTGAAACTTTTCCAATTCCATAATAGCCCTCCTGATAGTTTCTTACTCCCATTTAACGGCAGGTAGTAGTAGTCGCCAAATTTATATTATCAAGGACTTACCCCACTAAGTCCTAAATAAACGTAACAGGTACATCCATTAAATCAAAAACCGATAACAACTCTCTGGTAGTCCGTAGAGTCGTGTCAGTTCTTCCACTTCTCTTGGATAGGTTTCTGTGTCTTCTTTGTACAAGGAAACGATCAAGTTTGAAGCAAAGCAGTTGGCTTCGCTTTCTGATTTGCTTCTTGAATTTCTAGAGGACACATAGTAACTAGAGATTTCTCGATGGAACAAAGCGTGTCCAAGTTCATGGGCACAAATATAAAAACGTTCTTCTGATTCTTTCAGTGAGTTGTTCAATAAAATAATAGGGGAGCCTAATAGTTCTTGAAACTGTCCTTTTGGATTATCAAGAAAAGAAACATATCTGATTTCTATTCCTAATTTTTCAGCAATCACAAAAGGATTGGCGGTATCATAGGTACGCTTCAGTTCGCTTACTAGTTTGATAGTATCCATCTCCATATATGCTCACTTCTCTTTGCCACGTTTTCGAAATTCCCAGAAAAGCCCCGTCAATACATCTTTCACACGTTGCTTTTCTTGTTCTGTCAATGTTTCTCCACCATACGCCATATTGACATTTGAATTGAGCATTTTGTCCAACTCAAATAAATCATCTTTATTTGCCCATTTTGGCGCTTGGTTGCTCCCTAACAGGAAATCGGTTGTTACCCCAAAATAATCCGCTACTTTTTTTAAATTTTCCGACTTGGGTGAAACACGATCCCATCTTCTGATCTGGCCATTAGAGATTCCTACGGCACGTTCGACTTCAGCAAAGGTTACTTTTTTTTCTTCTGCTAATTGTTTGATTCGCGCAACTAGTGTCATAAGGAACCACCTTTCTTGATATTAAAATAGCATAAAAGTCATTATAATTGACAAATAGCTTTTAAGCTATTATAGTTTGCTTATACACTGATTCAATTGTTCGAAAAATTAAGAATACAGTCACTTAAAAGTTCTTTCGATCGATCAAGATTAAGATAAAACGTATTCTTTTCATTTCTATTGTCTTTATAATAGCTTAAAAGTTATTTCGTGTCAAAGATGATGAATAGTTGAACGGCAATTAGCAATGAAGTAGTGTGTGATGCTTAGGTTAGAGAATGGATAAGTATTATAGAAAGTGGAGGGTGAACAAATGATTGTAGAGAATGCTGTGGTATTGAATGAGTTTAGAAATCTTGTAAGTAATGTGTACATTCAGATTTTTGTATTGATTCTATGTATTGATTTTATAAGCGGTATCTGTCTGAAAACTGGAAAAAAGAAACGATTCAAACGTTCTTTGATTAAAGATGTGATCAAATATTTGTTGATTTTACTTATTGTTTTGATTGCTTATCCCTATCTAAAGATTACAGGATTTGAAGCAATTGCTATTGCTTTGGTGTTTTCGTATTGTGCGATCTATGGCTTGTCTGTTATTGAAAATCTAAGGAAACTAGGAATACCTGTACCTGATTTTGTTAAAGCACGTTTGAAAAAATGGCGTGATTTTTCAGAGGAGCAGGGAAAGTACAAAAAATGATGGATAGGATTTTCTTAAAAGTACTGCTAGGATTGTATTATTATTTGGAGCAAACAAAAAAGACGTTTCTATGGCTCGTTTAGCCAAAAACGTCTTTTAATTCTCTATAGAATTATCAACTGACATGAAAAGGGAACACTCCTTAGTTAGTTTCGTGTAACGCTTTTATTGCTTGCTCAATGGTGATCCCATAAGCGATGTGTTGTTCATTCGTTGCATCAATTGCCATGAAGCGATTCGTTGAACTATCAAAGGCTACACGATAGCTGATGCTTGTTTTTGTGAATGTCATAGATATTTCTCCTTTCATTAGTATTTATGTATTCATGAAATTTTTCATAAAACTTCCGAATACACCTTAAGTTTAGCACCATTCTAGAATTTGGGCAATCAATGTGCTATTGGTATTGGATAGCTGACGTTAATTTACTTGAAATTAATTCTCTGAGATTCCCATCAATAATCCAATCATTAATAAAATAAATATACCAGTTTGAATATAGACCATCATTATTCACCTCTTTGACCCTAGTGTAGCTCTTTTTTAGCTTGGACTCACGAACAGTGGGGGATAAAGTTCAAACAAAATTGTCATATTTTAGATTGGGATGACTGAAATAATACTAAAAAAGGAATCAAAATAGTGAAAATTGGAAGCGGTGAGCAAACACTTGCTTTGAGATATTTCGCAAACTTCATTATAATAAAAGAAAGGGGGCGAATCGCTATGCAAAAAAGAAAAAATTCTGGTAAATTAAGCATTTTTCTAGCAGTGATATCTGCTATACCTGCTGTTTTAGCAGTCGTTCGAGCTATTAAGGAATCAAAGCAAAGATAAACTAAATAAAACGTGTCGCTTACTTATCCGGTGGGATAGTGAGCGACACGTTTTTATATTAACCAACTCCTAGAACAAAGTTTAATAACTTGTCTGAGTAAGTGATTTCTCCTTCTGACTCTTTGACCGTATCATTCAATGCTTTCATATCATCTGTAATGATACCATCTACACCATAAAACATCATCCGGCTCATATCGTCTGAATCATTAGGTGTCCATACATAGACTTTCTTGCCATCCTGATGGGCAGAATCAATGAAGTTACGATTGATCGTACTGTACTCCATGGTCAAGAAGTCTGCAGGTGTTACTGGAGGGCCAACTAGATTGAAAGGCAAAATGTAGCCAACATAAAAATTAGGGTTTTCAGCTTTTAGATCTGAAACTGTTTGGTAAGTCAAACTTTGTAAAATATGTCCATGTGTTAAAATATTTTCTTCATATTTTTTAACAAAGTTTTTGACTAAATCATCCGAATCTTTTCTAGTCGTTTTGATTTCGATCAACAATTTCTGGTTCAATTCATTTGCTCGTTTTAAATACGTATCGAATGAAACCAAAGGCTCTTTGGTACCATTTTCAGTAACAGTCAATTTTTCCAATTCTTCTAGCGTTAGGTCTTGCGGTGCTTTATTGACTCCGGTCAAATTCCTTAAGTTGAAATCATGCATGACCACGAATTGACCATCTTTTGTTTCCTGGATGTCCATTTCTACATAATCTGGATGATAATCTTTGCTCGTCTTTTCTAATGCAGCAATCGTATTTTGTGCGCTGTTTCCTAAGCTAACCCCACGATGGGAAATCGTTAGGGGTTTTGTTTCAGAAGCAGACGTCAGGTAATTCATATTATAAATACAAACACCTACACCGAAGAAAACAGCAAATAAAGTAAATCCAGTATTTTTTAGAGCAGAGTGTTTTTTGGGCACTTCTTGTGAAGAGAACCAGCTGGGAATTTCTGGTAAGAAGCCTTCATCGTCCATAAAGTCTACAATGACATAGAAGATTCCGACGGTGGACATCACGATATTGAACAAAAGAATGCCTTGTAAGAGGGTCATGGCAAAAACAGCACTGATCAAGGAATAGTCAGAGAAGTATTCCTCAACAAAGATCTGACCTGACAAGATCGCCAAGTAACTGATTGTTGAAATCAATAAAATCGTACCACTGATCACTAAAAATTGACCTGAGATCGCAAAAAAACGTGCTTTGGTCAAACGCCAACTTTCACGGATCGCTTCACGAAATGGGCGATCTCTTAAAATCATTTCGGGTAATGCAAAAATCAAACGAATCCCGATATAACCCAGGAAGACATAGACAAGTAGAAAAGAACTTACGAAGATCCAGCGGTTAGTAAAGATAAAATCCATAATAAATGCAGGGATTTTTATTTTAGAAAGCAAGTCTGAATTAAAGCTTAAACCACTGATCGGTAAAATCAAAAAAAAGTAAGCTAAGAAAAATAAAAAAATCATCGGGCGAACTTTTTTTATTTGTCGTATCGTCAATTGCAGTAATTGTTTTAATGAAATTGGTTCTTGTTTTTTGATGAAATAAACACTCATTAGCAAAAAAGTAAACTCAAAATAGACTAAGAGCAAAATCAACAACAAGACAGCAATCAAGGAGAAGAAAACTCCTGGGTGCTGCGAAATCAGTGTGGGGATATTATCCGTTGAAAGATAATCGATCGACCCACGATGTAAAATCAAACGTGTCATACTACCAAGCAAAGGTAAACAAATAAACAAAATAAACCCATGCATCAGAACTACATCACGAAAATAAGCTTGTGTTCCTTTCAGGAAGTCCCAAGCATTTCCTAAACTTCGTTTTAAATAAACGATCATTATTATCACCTACTCCTAACATTATAGCGCAAAAAAGCATAAAAAAGGAGTACTGCAGGAATCTTTCATTGCAGTACTCACAGTGTATCTATTAAGAAATCATCCTAGCAAGCCAGTTAGGAAGTTACCACCATAAATCAATGCCATGCTGTACATAAAGATCGATAAGGGTTTAGCGATCAAAATAATCAACGTGTATTTTTTGACTGAGATATTTGTCAAGCCAGCCATTAAACACAAGGCATCGTCTGGTGCTACTGGTAAGAAGATCGCTAGCGCAAAAAGCTTTTCAAAACGACTTTGGTTTTCTAACCAACCAATATATTTGTCATATGTTTTATCACTGATCATCGACAGGATAAATGGTTTTCCATATTTTCTACCTAATAAGAAAATAATGATCGAACCGATACAAATGCCAACGTAATTATAGATAAAGCCAGCGTAAGGACCAAAAATCAGGACACCTGCTGCGGTGCTGATCCCTCCAGGAATGATCGGTATAACGACTTGCAGTATTTGGATCAAGATAAAGATTATCGGTCCTAAAATGATTGAATCACCTACAAGACCTCTTAATGCGTTCAAATCTTTAAAGACGCCTAGATTAATAAAATAAATCGTGAGTGCAATTGAAAAACCAATACCGATGATCGATATAATATTCATTAATTTACGTGATACTGCAACGTTCATCCCTAGTCAACTCCTTCAAGGTTTTCATCTGATAATTGTATTTTACCTGAAAAGCGTAACTGCACGCCACTATTTCAAGTGAGAAACAACAAACAATTTTGTAAGTTCAAACCAAGTATAGAGGATGAGCCAACAGAAAACATCCATCTAGAGTCTTATTTACGTAATTTTATGATCTATGAAATGTTAGATCCGACGAAAAATCTTGATGTTTAAAATTGGCGAATCATACATGATTTCCACATCATCGATCAGATTCCCAAGTAAGCGATAGGATTCTTGGCCATGAGAAGGGGTACCTAGCAACTCGTGGTAATAGATTTCCATACTAGGATCTCTAGGTGTATTCAACAATGATGCCAATGTATTCAGATCTTTTGGCGGATTTTTCGTTGTTCCTTGGAATTCGATGTACAGTCCTTCATCTGTATATTCTAATCCAATACGAATCTCCTTGATCTCGTGTTCGTAAAAATACGTGAGAAATTCATCAATGATCCTCTTTGATAGTTCTTTTTCCATTTCCATGTGCGTTCTTTCCCTTCCCGGTAAACGTAAAATTTTCTAGGATAGGCACTAGTATACCAGCAATAAATCCCGTTGAAAACCCACTATTATATAGATTCAATCCCCCATGCAAGGTACTGAGATTATGGACAAGAGTAATATGTAAAAAGCCTGCAATCACTCCATAAATGCCTCCATAAAATCCACTGATGGGGGCAAGCCCTGTACCGAAAATCGCTGCTACGAGCATGGTCGTTTGGGTCATATCATGCATCGTTCCTAATATTGAGGCAATGTAGATACCAATCAAAATCGGAAAACAATTTTTAACATGACTTCCAAATGAGCTGAAACCAGCCACTGAGATGATTCCTCCCACCACAGGTCCATTTAGCACACCACCGATCAGCAAGACGTAAGACATCAATAACAAGCCAACCAAGCCCATATTGATCAACGTTGCGCCAATACCTGAAGTACCGATGAAATCCGTTGTAAGTTTTCCAGAAGACTCAAAGATCTCACGTAATCCTTTCAATTTGAATGCATTAAAGAAGAAGCCACAAACAGCAGTTGATAAAAAGAATAAAAAAATGATCCAAGTCAATTCATGGTGGTAATCAGTCGAAAGAATCGAATGCACTTCGATCGAATAACTGAATTGCCGAAGGATACCTGTTACCAACATAGCAATCAAACCTGAAGTAAAACCGATATTGTAAAGTGTAAAACCACGATGAAAGGTCAGCGTCTGAACAGCTAGGATCGGCAATAAAAAGCCGACGATCAAACCGGCTAGATTACCTAAAAAAGCACCTTGAAGGATTGGTAAACCCATCCCGAACGTAATATAGCTGACGACAGGTGAGAGTGCACTACCAAATAAGCCGATCATTACATATTGAGAAAATGGTTTGTGCATAAAATGAGCATATAAATAAACACCGAGGATGATCGAAATGGAATTGTATAGATTTTTTCCAAAGAAAGAAAAACCTGCGACGGTCAAAATGGAAGCAAACATCGCACCATTCAACATGACTTTATGGCGATAGGCTAGTAAAACAGAAGATAATGTAAGAAGACCGACATTCATAAATGCGCTTCCAAATCCACCTAAAGCAATATAATCAGTCAAGAGATTACTTGGGGAGGTCATGATGACCATTAGGCCAACAAGATTGTTTGTCAAAGAATCGCTGAGCAAGCCAATAATCAAAAAAAACAATCCTGAAAAAATAAGGTAAAAATAGTTTTTTCTTTGAGAAATAATTCTTTTTTTAGGATGAATATAAATAACGTCGCTTTTATTCTTCATTACACACCTTCTTTTCCTTTTTATTTAACTATAACTTGAAAGAAAACTTTTGGTCAACTTAAATTCAACACAAAATCAAAAATTGTAAGGGGAAACAAATTAGGTAAAAAAATATTTAGAAAATTGAAAAAATCAATAAAAAACACATATATGCTTTAAAATATAACAATTTAGGTATATTATTTGCAAAAATTGACTAATATCGGTTAAAATAAAAAGAACAGAGACTGTAGCATGAAGTGGGGGAGTTTATAATGAGAAGAAAAGTCTATACGAAGGATCAAATTCTGAAAGCTGCATACGAAGTTGTTGCTAAAGAAGGATTTAAAGGTTTCACTGCACGAAATATCGCGAAGAAGATGGGGATATCTACCCAACCGATCTACTTAGAGTTCAAAAATATGGAAGATTTAAAAAATACACTATTAGATGTTATCTTCCAACAGCTAGAAGAAGAAGTGTTTCCTGTTGAGCGTACAGGAGATAAAATCATCGATTTAGGATTGAATTATATTTATTTCGCTAAGAAAAACCATAGCCTTTATATGGCTTTATATATCGATGAGCATGGAAATGGTCAAAAGATGCATGATTTTTCTTATAATTATTTCCGCAAGTTATTAAAAGAGGACGCACGCTATAAAGATTTATCGGAAGAATATATTGATGCACTGCATACTGGTACTTGGGTAACTATCACTGGTATCGCTTCATTGATGTCTTCTAGTATCATGCATCCTACAGAAGAGCAAATCATCTCGATCATCAAAACGACGGTCGATTCCGTACTTGCAATTGAAAATCCAGAAAAAATACGCTAATTGCCATATCATGAGGTTGTGACACAAGTGTACAGCCTCTAGAAATAAGGCGCCATCCACGAAAAATGTTCTTCAAATTTTGTGGATGACGCCTTATTTTTCGAATAGGTTACTTCGGTTGTAGATGGTGCGAGAGGACGAATGTCCCGTAAGCTATTTTATTCTAATCGTGTAATTTGAAAATTGTTCTCAAATTTAAACATAACAGTTTTGGTATTTAAATGACCAGTTTACAAAACAAACAGGATTAAAATGAGTACATAATTCCTCTTGACATTTTTGGGAAAAAGATTAAAAATAGTAGGCATGGAAGGTTGGCAGAGTGGTAATGCACCGGACTCGAAATCCGGCGAGCCGCAGAAATGTGGTGCACGGGTTCAAATCCCGTACCTTCCTTATATACCAACGGTTAGACACGATTTAGGTCGTGTCTTTTTTGTTGTATTTTTACCCTGAAATATTTTTTGACTCCCCTTTTGGTACTCCTTTTATAATCTTACATACTCATCTCATGTAATTTGTAAATTTACAAACACGGTCTATTTTATGTATAAAGAAAGTTCTCTGTAAAAATAAAGAAAGAACAAGGGACAGCCTAGCTATCCCTTGAAAATCAACCGTTATGGCAGTCTTTGCAACAGTAGCGACATCCATCAAAAATTTTGGATGTGTGGGTTGTGCTTGCTTTATGTAAGGCTTCTTCACAAGTAGCAAATACGCCAATAAAAAGTGCATCCTCTGGACAATGCCTACACGAGATCACGTGGACTTCGTGGTTTTCTCGATTATCTGTTTTTTTGTTAAAATAATAAATTGCCATCTATATCTACCATCCTGATTTATTTCAACGTCTTGTTCGTTGATAGTATAAATTATACTGGAAGGTTGAGTGATCATGAGGATTATTTTTTCGCTATGATGGAAGAGGTTGTTTAAAAAAAATCTTGCAATAAAAATGATGGAAGAAAAAAATTTATTATTAAAGTAGCGATTGCTAATCTTGATTTTTTTGTCATTGAATCTCAAGTTATTGCTTTTTGTTGCTCGCAATAAAAAAATCAATTAGCTTACTAGCTTGAGCAATAAAAAATTTTAATTACAAGAAGATAAGCGCAGAAACCCAAACGACGGGGTGGTCTTTTTGGTTTGTGCGCTTGTTTTGTTGTATTCAAGTAATCTGTTCTCTTTATATATATTTTTTCTATTTATCTGAAATCAACTAATATAGCCATGATTTTTTAAGGATTTTTGATGTTCGCAAGGTGTTCCGATGATCGTGAAAGGAGTTACTTTAGTCGTCGTCGTTTGCCCATTCCATTCATAGGCGTAATTTCTACCGGTCCAATTCGTGTCGCAAGCGAAGCAGTGATATTCTACCTCTATTCGTCCAGTTGAGTCTTCTGCTTGTATCCAGCCGATTGACTGAGCGGTGCCGTTCGTGATCTGGGCTTGGTTTAGATCCCAATCGTAAGGATCAGAGCTAAAAGCGGTCAATGGTGTAGCAGGTGTATTCAATGCTTTTTCCAAAACTGGATCTTCTGTTTGCTTTTGATCTGTAAGTGTTTGGTTTGCAAATGGTCGATTCTTTTCGCTTGTTGTTTCTGTTGTAGTTAATGAACGTTCGGTACTTTTTGTCTGTGAAGTATTCGTGGCTTCTTGAACTGCCGTATTTTGGATTTCTGGGGCAAATAAAGGAAATAGCATGATTCCTAACATAAATGCCCCAATAATAGTTGTTACCCCTAACAATATCCCCAATAGTACTTTTCCGATTTTCATGTTGATCCTTCCTAACTTTAAAATAAAATATGTTCTTAAATTGAGCATCTCTGAAAAACGTTTTTTCGTCAAGTGATTTGATAGCAGGCTGTAGTTATTATATGCTGATTTTTATTTTTGAAAATTTAACTATTTTCTTAAGTGAAGCAGGAAAGATAAAGAGATCGTCAGTTATTTTCACTTGAAATAATGGAAGTATGGCTAGTTTTTTTACACTGCAATGATTGGTTCTTACTGATACCATTCAGGATAAACTACTTTAGTAAGATCGTTTACTGACATCATCATGTGAGAGAAAGTAATGGGTAAAAATTTATTTTTCTTCAAGTTTACTAACTGGATTTCAGCTTGGAATAAAAAATGAAATCGCTTGTTATTTTGGAGATGACAGTCTACAAAAATCACCCTATTTATGAATAACATGAAATATTTGTAAACTATAGGAGAATCCAGTAGCTTCCTAGGATAAAACATGTTAAATTAATTGTTGAGTCTACTTTTTTTAAAGATAGAGATTTTTCATTTTATTTGTTTTCATGTGACGAAATTGTAAGAGTGAAAATCATTCATTCTGAATGCCTTCCTGTGATAAGATTCATGTGGACATAATAATGGAATAGTAATTTTAGTAGGATGTGAAATAAATGTGCGGAATCGTAGGATTTGTTAATAACAAAGATAATAAAAAAGCAATCATCAATGACATGATGGATCGCATCATTCACCGTGGACCGAATAGTTCGGGTGAATACATTGATC
Organism: Enterococcus mundtii; assembly: GCF_002947535.1. GTDB lineage: Bacteria > Bacillota > Bacilli > Lactobacillales > Enterococcaceae > Enterococcus_B > Enterococcus_B mundtii_B. Next base: position 15,879 of record NZ_PUAP01000009.1, on the reverse strand, counting down.
GTGATGTGGCTTTGGGTTTTAGACGTTTAAGTATTATTGACTTAGAAGGTGGCACACAGCCCATTTACAATGAAGATCAAACAAAGATCATTATTTTTAATGGAGAAATCTACAACTATCAACCACTTAGAAAAGAATTGATCGACGCGGGTCACATTTTCAAAACCCATGCAGATACAGAAGTTTTACTGCATGGCTATGAAGAATGGGGCACTGAGTTATTGCAAAAAGTACGTGGAATGTTTGCTTTTGCGATTTGGGATAATGAGAAAAAAGAATTATTTGGTGCAAGAGACCATTTTGGGATCAAACCATATTATTATGCTGAAATGAACGGAACATTGATGTTTGGTTCTGAAATCAAGAGCTTCTTACCACATCCAGATTTCAATAAAGAATTAAATCGGGAAGCATTGAAACCATATATGACGTTCCAATATTCTCCTTTGAATGGTGAAACATTCTTTAAAGGTGTCTATCGTTTGCCAGAAGGTCATTATTTCACTTACAAAGATGGCAAAATGGATATCCAACAGTATTGGGATGCGAACTTTGAAGAAAAAGGCACACAAAGCCGTCAAGAATGGATCGATCAAATTGATGAAACTGTGAAAGCATCAATCGAAGCACATACGATCAGTGATGTGGAAGTTGGCTCATTCTTATCAAGTGGGGTCGATTCAAGTTATGTGACTTCTGTCCTGAAACCAGACCATTCATTCTCAATAGGTTTTGATGACAAAACTTATAACGAAGCAATCGAAGCACGTAAATTAACAGAGATGCTTGATTTGGATAATACTGCAGCTGTCATTGATGGAGACATGTCCTTTAAGGCTTTTCCTTTGATCCAATACCATTTAGATGAACCAGATTCTAATCCATCTTGTGTACCGTTATATTTCTTAGCAAATCTTGCGGCACAAAGTGTACGAGTGGTCCAATCTGGTGAAGGGGCAGATGAATTATTTGCTGGCTATCAATCGTATGGCTTCCACACGAATTCAAAATTTATCCGAGTGATTGCCCAAGGGTTGAAAAAATTACCTAAAGGAACGCGCTATAACTTAGGAAGAAAAATCGGTAAGATGCGTAACTTCCATGGTAGGATCCATTTATATGAATCATTAGCCCCTGCCAAAGAATATTTTATCGGGCATGCACGAATCTTTGAAGAAAACGAAGCAGCCAACCTGTTGACTCCAGAGTTTCAACAAGCCCCAACAGTCAATGAAATCATGGCAGAACATTATGCGAAAACTGAAGGAATCCAAGACGAGATCAACAAGATGCAATATGTTGACTTACACCAATGGATGCCAAAAGATATTTTATTGAAAGCCGATAAACTTTCGATGGCAAGTTCACTGGAAGTGCGAGTACCATTACTAGATATCGAAGTGATGAAATTAGCACAACAGATCCCAAGCAAGTATTTATTGAATCAAAACAATACGAAAGATGTCTTTAGACAAGCTGCGAGTAAGCATTTGCCTGAGGAATGGTCGAATCGTGTAAAGCTTGGGTTCCCTGTACCGATCAAAGCTTGGCTGAAAGAAGAACATGGCTACCGCCAAGTAAAAGAATTATTCACAGCTGATTTTGCGAAAGAGTTCTTTGATCAAGCGAAGATCATCCAATTACTTGATGACCATCATGAAGGCAGAAGTGAAGAACAACGTAAAATCTGGACGATTTTTAGTTTCTTGACTTGGTATAAAGTTTATTTTGTGGATGAAACGATTCCTCAAGCTGAACCGATCCAATATGTAACAGTTTAGAAGGTAAAATATTTTTTCTAATGAATAAAAAAACGAAGAGTGCCGATCCATAATGGATAGACTCTTCGTTTTTTGTCGTAAATCGACATTGATTGCTTTTTTAATCCAAAAAAGCGATGAGGAACAATCAATAATGCACTTCTCGCTCGAATGTACCATCTTTTTTGTAGATCATCAAGGAAGTCTCTTTATTACGAGCTACTTCTTTACCTTTTTCAACGGCTTCTTCCTTGTGGTCGAAGTGATTGCTTGCTTTTTCAGCTCCTTTTGAGCGAACGATCCAGTGATCCTCTTCAAACTTTACTTCGACTGTAGCATCTAATAATTTCGCCGCTCGTGGATTGCTTTCATGTTTGTCATCTTTTTGCGGATTTTTCTCTTTTGAGAAAGCTTTCTTTTCTTTCTCGTCAGCACTTTCAACCCATTCTTTGGCTTGACTGATTGCGATCGGGATTGCTCGATCATCTGGATAACCTTCATCTAAAAGCGCATTGCCGATATCGATTGCTTTCTTTTTGGTCAACTCTTCCAAGTTCTTCATGGCTGGTGGAAAATCTTTCATATTCCAAGGCATAGCTAACTCCTCCTAAAAGAATAATTGATTTTACTACTATAACAAGTGTAATCTCAACTCGGTAAAAAGAAAAATCATCTGTTTCGATATTTGTTGCGCTTGTTTTTTGCTCGTCAAGTAGAACTACTTAACAAAATCGTGAAAAAGGCTAGCAATCTGATAAAAATCATGGTAAGATAATCAAGTCTGAGAGTCATCTTAGAGGATTCTAGTATAAATGGGAGGGAAAATCATGCGCGTAAACATTACTTTAGAGTGTACTTCTTGTAAAGAACGTAACTACCTAACTAACAAAAACAAACGTAACAATCCTGATCGTTTGGAAAAGCAAAAATATTGCCCACGCGAACGTAAAGTTACTTTGCACCGCGAAACAAAATAATATGTCTAAAAAAGTTTGGGTCTGTACCCAAGCTTTTTTATTTTTAGTATAATCAAGTAGTAGATGAAAGGAGCGAGTCAGAATGTTTATTTCCATGTGGGCACAAGACAAGAATGGATTGATCGGTAAAGATGGATTATTGCCTTGGCGTTTGCCAAATGATATGCGTTTTTTCAGAGAACATACGGTGGATCGTTTATTAGTGATGGGGCGTAAAACATATGAAGGCATGGGCGATCTATCTCTTCCTTATCGCCACATCATCGTGTTGACTACCCAGGAAGATTTTGAGGTCAAAGAAAATGCAGAAGTCATGCATTCGATCGATGAATTATTGGCTTTTGCGGAGACTGTTTCAGAAGATATTTATGTTTCTGGTGGAAGTCGGATCTTTCAAGAGCTATTGCCCCAGACTGGGATTATTTGGCGAACGCTGATCGATGGGGAGTTTGAAGGAGATACGTATATTGGAGAGATCGACTTTAGCGATTTTGAATTAGCAGAAGAACATATCGGTATCATGGATCAAGAAAATCATTATGCGCATCGCTTCCAAAAATGGGTAAGAAAGTAAGTTCTGATCATTGATGTATAAAAATGAATGATTGAAAGAAATAAAGGGAGATGTTCAAGATCATGGGAGCATCTTTTTTTTGTCTTTTTTATAGAGAAACAGCTAAGTCACGTGAGGATTCTTCCTTGAGACTTAGCTGTTTTTTTGTGTTGTATAAAGAACATATAAAGAAATTTCTGGAATATTAACACTATCTTTATAGTCCTTTGTCTATGATGAAAACAAAGGAGAGGAAGAAAATGATCTTATTTTTAGGTTGTATCAGTATTATTTTGTTAGCTTATCTATTCTGGTTTTTATTTAAGGGGGAAGAGCAATGATGAGTGCAGTATTTCAAGGATTGTTTTTCTTTTTTATTTTAATTGTCTTAGCCGCACCTCTTGGGTGGTACATCAAGTCGATCATGACAGGGGAGACACCAAAATATGTGCGTTTCATCCAACCAATCGAACGTTTTTTCTATAAATTGATTGGTCCTGAGAGTCAAAAGAAAATGACGGCGAAGCGCTATTTAGCACATGTGTTGGGTGTTGGGATCTGTTCTTTAGTATTTTTAACGGGATTATTGATGATCCAAGGTTGGCTTCCTGGCAACAATGGCGTAGAAAATCTATCATTTGATTTAGCCGTGAATACAGCTGTTAGTTTTGTGACAAACACCAACTGGCAAGCTTACGCGGGAGAATTGACACTTTCGAATACCACGCAAATGTTTGGTTTGACTGTGCAAAACTTCTTGTCAGCAGCGGTTGGTTTAGCGGTTCTTTGTGCTTTGATCCGCGGCATCATCCAACGGAAATCGATCCAATTGGGCAATTTTTGGCAAGATCTAGTGCGTAGTTTGCTTTACATTTTTTTACCACTTTCACTGATTACTGCGGTACTCCTGATTTCTCAAGGTGTGGTTCAAACATTTAGTCATGGTCTGTCTTACACTGGTCTGTCCGGAGAATCTTTATGGTTGTATCTAGGACCTGTAGCCAGCCAAGTAGCTATCAAGCAATTAGGGACCAACGGTGGTGGATTTTTCGGTGCAAATTCCGCTTATCCATTTGAGAATCCTACGATTTTTTCTAATTTCATCGAGAATCTCGCCATCTTGTTGATACCTACAGCATTGATTTTTGCTTTTGGCTATTGGGTCAAAGAGTGGAAACAAGGTCGAACGATTTTGATCGTTTCGTTTGTTTTTCTTTTTGCAGCTTTTGTAGGTGTAGCCGTTAGTGAATATCATGGTCCTGCTTTTGCGGATGTACTGGGTTCACTGAATATGGAAGGAAAAGAAGTGCGTTTTGGTGTAGGTTGGTCAAGTTTATGGGCCGTTAGCACAACAGCGGCATCGAATGGTTCAGTCAATGCGATGATGGATAGCTTTACGCCCCTCGGTGGTGGTATTCCGCTTTTCTTGATGCAATTGGGGGAAATCATCTTTGGTGGTGTTGGTAGTGGCTTGTATGGCATGTTGGCATTTCTGCTGTTGACTGTATTCATTGCCGGTCTACTTGTCGGGCGTACGCCAGAATATTTAGGCAAGAAAATCGAGGCTTTCGACATCAAGATGGCTAGTTTAGTGATTCTGACGCCAGTCTTATTGACGTTGTTTGGCACAATGGCAGTTTCGCTTCATCCTGATATTTTTACTTGGTTGACCAATAAAGGCCCCCATGGATTTAGTGAGTTGCTATATAATGTGACTTCTTTAGCAAATAACAATGGGAGTGCATTTGGTGGACTGACGGCCGATACACCGTTTCTAAATCTTTTAGGAAGTGTCTTGATGTTGTGTTCTCGTTACATTCCGATCGTTGCTATTTTGTTCTTAGCTGAAAACATGGGTAAGAAGAAAACGATCGCCATCAATGATGGAACACTTTCAACGACCAATGGCACATTCATCTCCATGTTGATGATCGTTATCCTTGTTGTCGGAGCATTGAGCTTTTTACCAGCGTTGGCGTTAGGTCCGATCGCTGATCATTTTACCTTAAGTTAGAAGGAGTAAAATCAAATGAAAACTATTTATGTATGGGCAATCAAAGAAGCCTTTGTCAAATTAGACCCAAGACAACAAATCAAAAATCCAGTGATGTTCATGGTCTACGTCGGAGCGATCTTGGCGACGATCCTTTGTTTTGAACAAACAACTGTGCCTTTATGGTTTACTGTAACGATCACCGCTTTGTTATGGATCACTTTGTTATTTGCAAATTTTGCCGAAGCAGTCGCAGAAGGTCGCGGAAAAGCGCAGGCAAGTAGCTTGAAGCAAGCGAAAAAAGAAGTGATCACTTATAAGATCAATCGCTTAGAAGATATTGAAAATCAAGAATTTATTGAGGTCAAATCTTCTGACCTCAAAAAGGGAGATCTGATTTACGTAGAGTCGGGTCAACAAATTCCGGCGGATGGTGATGTGATCGAAGGAGCTGCTTCAGTGGACGAAAGTGCCATTACAGGAGAATCAGCGCCAGTGATCCGTGAATCAGGGGGTGATCGAAGTGCCGTTACTGGTGGGACGACGGTTGTTTCTGATTATCTGGTGATCCGTGTGACATCCGAAAATGGTCACTCCTTTTTAGATCAAATGATTTCAATGGTGGAAGGGACTCAACGAAAAAAAACACCGAATGAGATCGGTTTACAAATCTTTTTGATCACATTAACGATCATTTTTTTAGTGGTCTCTGTTAGTTTAGTTCCATTTACCGAATTAAGCAGTCTATTGTCAGGTAAAGGGGAACCGATTGCGACGATCGTCGTCATTGCTTTATTCGTTTGTTTGGCACCGACGACGATCGGTGCATTGATTTCATCGATCGGGATTGCTGGTATGAGCCGGTTAACGAAAGAAAACGTGATCGCAATGAGTGGTCGTGCCATCGAAGCAGCAGGAGATGTTGATGTATTGCTTTTAGATAAAACAGGAACGATCACTTTAGGAAATCGTCGGGCAAGTGAGTTCTTACCGGTCAATGGCGTCACAGAACAACAATTAGCTGATGCAGCTCAACTTTCTTCTTTGGCAGATGAGACGGCAGAAGGGCGAAGTATCGTCATCTTAGCTAAAGAAAAATTTGCTTTGCGAGAACGTGTTTTTGAAAAATCAGAAGTGAAATTCATTGATTTTAGTGCGCAAACGCGCATGAGCGGCATGGATTATCGTGGCGATCAGATCCGTAAAGGTGCCGCAGATACGATCAAGAAATATGTGGAAGCACGAGGCGGAAAATATCCAGAAGAATGTGACCAGATCGTTGCAAAAGTTGCCCAAGCTGGCGGAACTCCTTTAGTTGTTGTGAAAAATGATCAAGTGATGGGTGTCATTTATCTAAAAGATATTGTAAAAAATGGCGTACAGGAAAACTTCGCAGATATGCGTAAAATGGGCATCAAAACTATCATGATCACAGGGGATAATCCTTTGACAGCAGCGGCGATTGCAGCTGAGGCGGGTGTCGATGATTTTCTTGCCGAAGCAACCCCTGAAAATAAAATGGACCTTATCCGTGACTATCAAGAAAAAGGACACCTTGTAGCAATGACAGGTGATGGAACAAACGACGCACCAGCATTAGCGCAAGCGGATGTGGCTGTGGCAATGAATACAGGAACTCAAGCAGCTAAAGAAGCAGGCAATATGATCGATTTAGATTCTAGTCCAACGAAGCTATTGAAGGTCGTACGTATCGGGAAACAATTATTGATGACTAGAGGAGCATTGACAACGTTCAGTATTGCAAATGACGTCGCGAAATATTTTGCTGTGATCCCAGTATTGTTTTATGGGATCTATCCTGAATTGGCACAATTGAATATCATGGCACTAGGTAGTCCTCTTACGGCGATTTTATCGGCTGTTATCTATAATGCAGTGATCATTGTCGCTTTGATCCCTTTAGCTCTAAAAGGCGTCAAGTATACTGAAAAACCAGCTAGTCAAATTTTGCGACATAATCTATTGGTCTATGGATTAGGTGGTTTAGTTGCACCATTCATATTCATCAAACTGATTGATCTCGCATTAAGCTTTTTCTTGATATAAAAGTGAAACATTTTGCAGAAAGAAGGAAATCACCTATGAAAAAGGTACTTAGGGCACAGCTCAGTTTTTTATTCATCAGCATTTTACTTTTCGGTGGGCTATACACCGTCGCGGTTACAGGTATCGGTCAACTTTTCTTTGCTCATCAAGCCAATGGCAGTCAGAAAGTCGTTTCAGGAAAAGTGGTCGGCTCTTCATTGATTGGACAATCCTTTCAACAAGCCGCTTACTTTAATGGAAGAGCGCAAGAAGTGACGCAACTTTCACCAACTTCGACTGAGCAAAAGAAATTAGTAGAAGATAAAACTAAATTAGCAAAACAAAGCAATCAAACCACAGAGATCCCAATTGATCTAGTCACAAACTCTGCAAGTGGTGTCGATCCGCATATCAGCTTGGCTGCTGCTGAAAGCCAAGTGACGCGGATCGCCAAAGAGCGGGGACAAGACGTTGCTAAGATTCGTGCTATAATACAGGAAAAAGCACAGAAGGATTGGTTTTCGGATCGCAGGTTTGTCAACGTGCTTGAATTGAATCTATCACTAGATAATATGTAGGTGGCAGAGGGGTTAGGAGAAACAAAGATGGAAAGACAGGATTTTTCAGAGAGATTAAAGAAGCGTGAAAAAAGCCGTGGACGTCTACGAGTGTATTTTGGTTTCGCAGCAGGAGTCGGTAAGACATACGCGATGTTGGCAGAAGCACAGGAGCTTAGCGTACTTGGTAAAGACGTTGTGGTTGGCTACATTGAACCTCACGATCGACCTGATACCAATGAGTTGTTAGAAGGTTTACCGCAGATTCCTTTAAAAGAGCTGACCTATAAAGGGTTGACCTTGAGTGAACCAAACATCGACGCCATCATCAAACGTCAACCAGAAATCGTTTTGATCGATGAGTTAGCCCACAGTAATGCACCAGGATCAAGAAATCGCAAACGGTATCAAGATATTGAAGAATTATTGAATGCGGGCATCAATGTCCATACGACGATCAATGTCCAACATATTGAAAGCTTGAATGATATCGTTGAAGAAGTAACTGGAATCGAAGTAAAAGAAACGGTTCCTGATACGTTTTTCCAACAGGCAACATTGAAGGTCATCGATGTTGAACCAGATGAATTGATCGATCGTTTAACGCAAGGAAAAATTTATGCTGATGAAAATGCGAAGCGCGCATTACAACATTTTTTTATCCCTAAAAAATTGGAACAGTTGCGGGGGCTAGCAATTCAGCGAGCTTCAGATCATATCAATCGTGTGATTGGTAAAACAAATGGTGTCCAAAGCAAATTGATTACTATCGTTCAAGACGCCTTCCCCAAAATGGCTGAGAAAAGCATTCGTTGGACTGCGCGATTAGCTCAAGGGTTGGGGGCGGAATGGATCGTCTTATATATCCGTTCTGATGATCATTTACAAGGAACGAGCGACTTAGCCGAGAAACTTGGGGCAGAAGTCGTGGTGATCGAGGAAGATCATTCATTTGAAACAATCGTCGAATATGCTAAACTGGTCGGTGCAACCGATTTGATCATCGGGAAAAATTTGGCAAAACCATGGTCTGAACGCTTGTTTTCAGAAGAGCTAGATGTTCGCTTGCTTAAACGGTTACCAGAAACTGAGCTTCATTTGATTCCCTATAAAGAAAAACGTTCAACCATCCTTTCCCATTCCAAAGAACTAGTGGAAGGGGGAGGGAAAGATTTTGCGATTTCATTGATCTGTGTATTTGTAGCAACACTTTTGACTGAGGTGATGCAATATCTTCACTTCGGAGAACAAAACTTGATGTTGGTGTACATTTTCTTTATTTTACTCGTTGCTCGTCTGACCTCTGGCTATTTTTGGAGCGCGTTATCTTCTATTTTAAGTGTCTTGGCTTTCAACTGGTTTTTTGTCGAGCCGCTGTATTCCTTGACCGTGTATAAACAAGGCTATCCGATCACTTTAGTCATCATGCTGATCGTTGCACTGATGATCAGCAATTTGATGGTCCGTCTGAAAAAACAAGCTGTCCATGCGAGAGAAAAAGAGCAACAGATGGAAATTCTGTATGAACTGAACAAGCAGTTTGTTTTAGCAGAAGACCAACAACAAATCGTTGATTTGTCTGCGACTTATTTAGGCAGATTATTGGATCGGGAAGTGATTTTCTTTGATCAACATGCAATCAAGTTAAGTCAATATACACCAAAAGATGCACCATTTGTACTAGACCATCCAGAAGAAGCTGCTGTAGCATACTGGACCGCTAAAAATCAAAAAGATTCAGGTTATGGAACGGATACATTAAGTGGCGCAAAGGGTTTTTATTTGCCGATTGTCGCAAACGGCAAGACATTAGCCGTTTTAGGGATTCGTCGTAGTCGTGGGCTTCCGATCGAGGATAGTCAGTTGAACTACTTACGGTTGGTGTTGACCCAACTCGCTGTTATCTTAGAGCAAACAGAGCTTAAGAATGAAAAAGAGCAAATCGAGTTAGAAAATGAGCGTGAAAAAGTCCGCAGTAATTTATTACGTGCGATTTCCCATGATTTGCGTACACCTTTGACTGCGATTTCAGGGATTGCGGAAACACTCTTGCAGACAGATGAAGAGCTGAAACAAGCAACGCGCCAAAAATTGCTGACCGATATCCAGACAGAATCTCAATGGCTGATTCGCATGGTGGAGAATCTGTTATCGATCACACGGATCAATATGGACACGATGCAAGTGAAAAAAACAGCAGAACCGATCGAAGAGATCATTGAAGCAGTGTATGAACATGTCGCAAAAGTCTATCCTGACAAAGAATTATTGGTCCATTTACCAGCAGCGGTTTTATTTGTCGAAGTTGACCCTATTTTAATTGAACAAGCGATGTTCAATCTTGTGGAAAATGCGTTTCGCCATGGTTCAACAAAAGGACAAGTAGAGGTCAGCGTATTCCAAGAGGGAGAACAGGTTATTTGTGAAGTGAAAAATGAGGGTGAGATCTCATTGAAGCAATATGAAAAAATCCAGATGAATCTATCCAACGAAGAAGAAGTACCGATCGATTCAAAAAATGGTCTTGGCATTGGCTTAAGTATTGTCAAAACCATCGTCCATGCCCATAATGGTAAATTAGAGATGGCTGTATCAGAAGGAAAAACAGTGGTTCGGATCTATTTGAATAAGAGTGAGGAGGTGACGTTACATGAGGAAAGTACTATTGATTGAAGATGACCCAACGATCACTGATTTTATGGAAGTCGTGTTGGCAAAAGAACACTATCACGTTACGATTGCTACAACAGGCATGGAAGCTTTGAATGTGTTCCAAGAAAATTCCTTTGACTTACTTTTACTCGATTTAGGTTTGCCAGATATTGATGGCATCGAATTATTGAAAATCATTCGTAAACGACTGGCTACACCGTTGATCGTGATCTCTGCTCGAAACAACGAGCATGAAAAAGTCAAAGCCCTCGATCTTGGTGCTGATGATTATGTTACCAAGCCTTTTGGGATGAATGAATTACTTGCTAGGATCAGAACTGCTTTTCGTCATCGTAAACAAGAAGAATTACCTTCAGTCATCACGAATGGGGAATTATCATTGGACACAGAAAGTCAGCTGTTGACCAAAGCAGGAGAACCGATCCATCTCACTAAGAATGAATATCGTATCTTACTCGTGTTATTCCAACATCTCGGAAAAGTCGTCACGTATCGTGTATTAACATCAGAAGTTTGGGGACCTTATGGCACAGATTCCCAAGTGTTACGAGTGAATATGTCAAACATTCGGAAAAAAATCGAGAAAAATACCATTAGTCCAGAATACTTGATCACTGAGATCGGGGTGGGCTATCGATTACGTGATTACCGGAGTTCTTAGAAATCGACAAACAATTGAACATCGAAAAAAACGACAATCGCCAAATGTTTTTCCATTCTGGTGATTGTCGTTTTTGATGTGATGCTTATTTGAAGCTAGCGTACTGAAAACTTCTTTCATTTACTGCTCAAGCTAAACTGTGTTTTTCACTACCTTACTTTAGCTCACCTTTGATATCATCGATCATTTGACGGCTGGCGATTGGTCCATTATATAACCAGCTGGAAGTTGGACCAAATTCGAATACTTGACCCGCTTTGACTGCTTTCAGATTTTGCCATGTGGGTTCATTGAACATCGCTGCTTGTTCATCGCTATTGACTAAGATGATATAGTCAGCGTCTAGTTCAGCTAATTTTTCTGATGAAACAGCAGACCAATCAGAAGTGGCTTCTTTTGATACTTCTTCCACTAAAGGTGGGACACCGAATTGTAGATCTTCATAAACGATGCGACCACTTGAACGATTCTCGCTGACCATAAAGGCGGAGTTGTTCGTGACCCATAAGACAGCCGCTGTTTTACCTTCGATCTTATCACTTAATGCTTCTCTTGTTTCTTTCGCATAGTCTTGATAGTCTTGAATGATTTCCTCTGCTTTGTCCTCTTTATTCAATACCTTGCCAATGTCTTGCAACTGTTCTTCCCATGTGACATCTGTACCGTTCTTAACAACATAGGTTGGAGCAATTTTACTATATTGCTCGTATTTTCCACCTTCAACAGTAGCAGAAGAAGAAATCAATAATAAATCAGGTTCAAAACTTAACACATTTTCATAGGGTAGATCATAGGAGATAGTTGGGATATCTTTCAGATCATCTTGTAAATAATCTTGGATCGAACCACTGCCGACGGTCCATTGAGCAACTGGCGTTTCACCTAATGCCACAAGGTAATCCTCTAGATAACTGCCGATGATCCGTTTTGGTTGGTTCGGGACCTCAACCGAATGGCCTAATGTATCTGTAACGGTATGGGTACCATTATCAGCAGTAGTTGTTGAAGTAGCTGTTTCTTCGGTCGTTGATGTGCTAGGTGAGCAAGCACTAAGTAATCCCACCAAAAATAATGCGCTAGAGATTGTGAATAGTTTATTTTTAAGTCTCATGTCTTTCCTCCAAATGTAATTGAGAACGTTTCTCAACTGCTATTATTCCCCAATAAAAGGGCGCTGTCAACTCTTTTTACTAGCGGGAACGACGAAATTTGTGCTTGACGAATTTGTGAAGTACCGTCATAATTGAGAATGATTTTCAATGAGAGGGGGAAGTATATGTCTAGATTAAATGCAGTGGAAATTACTACCGGTTACCCCAACAAAACGATAATTGAAAATTTGTCTGTCGCCATACCTGAAGGGAAAATCACCAGTTTGATTGGTCCTAACGGTAGTGGTAAGTCTACATTATTAAAAAGTTTTACCCGCATACTTCCTGTAAAAAACGGCAAAATATTAGTCAATGATCGTGACTTGACGACCTATCATTCAAAAGAATTAGCGCGTAAACTTGCCTTACTAGCCCAAACAAGTGAATACCCATTAGGAATGACAGTTGAAGAAGTCGTTTCTTACGGTAGATACCCTTATCAAAAACTATTCAGTGGCATGGATGATCAAGATCTGCAAGCCATTGAGTGGGCACTGACAGCGACGGATCTGATCTCGTTAAAAGATCGAGACTTAGCGAGTTTATCCGGAGGACAAGCCCAACGTGTCTGGATCGCGATGGCGTTAGCTCAAGAAGCGGATATCTTGATTCTTGATGAACCAACGACTTTTTTAGATCCTGCGCATCAACTGGAAATCTTAGATCTGTTGAAAGAAATCAACCGAATGAAAAAAACAACGATTTTGATGTCGATCCATGACATCAATCATGCCTCCCGCTTTTCCGATTATTTAGTCGCAATGAAAGAAGGGCGATTAGTCGTCAACGGGACCCCAGAACAAGTCATCACGAAAGAATGGATGAGAGAGATTTTTGAGATCGAAGCACAAATCGTTCAATTACCTGAAACAAACAAACCTGTCTTTTTGACATATGATCTCATCAAGAAACCGGAGGGAAAATGATGGGGAAGGGGAAAAAAATAAATATCCTATGGCTGCTTCTGTTATTGGCAATCCTTGTCTTCTTTTTTGCTTTATATAATGGTGCTTCTACAGTCAAAGGTAATGAAGTTTGGCAGGCGTTGTTCCAGTTCGATCCAACTGATCAAGCCCAGCAGATCATTCGCAATATCCGTCTGCCTCGGGTCATCGGAGCATTTATCGTGGGCAGCTGTTTCGCCCTCAGTGGTGCTTTGATGCAAGGGGTAACGCGGAACAACTTGGCAGATTCAGGATTGTTAGGGATCAATGCTGGCGCGTCGTTAGCCATGGCATTTAGCTTTGCTTTTTTACCTAAAGCTTCGCCGTTTTCAATTTTTCTGCTTTCATTACTTGGTTCGTTGATCGTGACGATGACAGTTCTAGGTTTCTTTAGTTTTTCAAAAATCGGACTTAGCACCATGCAAATGATTTTAGCAGGTGTGGCGATCAGTTCTTTTTTTACGGCAATCAGCCAAGCACTGACCCAACTATTTAATCTACAACAAGATTTGACTTTTTGGTTTGTTGGCGGTGCGGCTAATATTACTTGGCAACAGTTGCTCGTTCTTTCTCCTATCTATTTAGTGGCGGTTATTGGCTCTTTTCTATTAGGGAAGTCGATTTCCTTGATCCATTTGAGCGAATCCCATGCGATTGCATTAGGAGGACATCCACAGCGCACACGGGTCTTGGTTTTCATCTTTGTTTCGATCTTGGCGGCGCTAGCTGTTTCTTTAGTTGGGCCCGTTTCCTTTATTGGCTTGATGGTCCCACCTGTTGTTCGTGGCTTTGTCGGTACGGATTATCGTTACGTCTTGCCAGCTTCGTTTATCGCTGGGGGGATCTTAGTCATGTTAGCAGATTTTGTGGCACGAATGATCAATCCACCATTTGAAACACCCTTTGGCTTAGTCATCTCCTTGATCGGTGTCCCTTTCTTATTGGTACAAGTCAGGAGGGAACGCGTGTGAAAAAAATTTATTGGGGGATTGGCCTGTTACTATTTTTATGGCTTGTGACCGCAGGCATTAGTTTAATGATCGGTACACCTTTTCTTTACATTGACCAATTGCTTGATATAGTTCTTGGTGGAGGAACGCAAGTCCAACAATTAGTTCTGACAGAATTTCGTTTACCACGGCTATTGATCAGTTTATTAGCCGGTTCCTGTTTAGGGATCGCTGGCTATCTTTTACAAGGTGTAACAAGAAATCCATTAGCTGATTCAAGTATTTTAGGCATCAACTCCGGCGCAGGATTTTTTGTGATGCTATACTTAGGTTTTTTTACTAGCCATGCGTCACCTTTCTTGTTGCTTTTCGTTGCCTTTCTGGGGGGCACACTTGCTGCCTGTCTAGTCTATTTTGTTGCCTATCAGCGTTCTGGACAAGTAGCGATGAATCGCTTGCTCCTTTCAGGTATCGCTGTGAATGCAGGCTTTTCTGCGGCAATGTTATTAAGTACGATAAAGATATCAAAAGAAAATTATGGTTTTGTGAACGCTTGGTTAGCAGGTTCGATCTGGGGGGCTAGTTGGCCGTATGTCACTGCATTTTTGCCATGGGTACTTATTCTGATCCCTTTAGCGTTTTTCTATAGTCGTAGGATCGGTCTTTTATCCTTTGGACCAGAACGTGCGCAAAGCTTAGGATTGAATGTGTCAAGAAGTCAGTCGATTATATTACTGCTTGCTGTAGGCTTAGCCTGTGGCAGTGTTGCTGTGGCAGGTAGTTTGTCCTTTGTAGGCTTACTCGCACCACATGCTGCCAAAATCATTGTACGTAAAGAAAATCAGTGGACCCTCCTTTTTAGTGGTTTGTTCGGAGGATTATTTGTCAACATTGCTGATATTCTTGCGCGCGTCATTTTGCCAGATGGAGAAGTACCTACAGGAATTCTGATTGCTGTCTTGGGCGCGCCGTATTTTCTTTATTTATTATTTTACATTCAAAAGAAACAACTATCCGTATAAGATAAGAGCAGAATGTTGGAATCAGTTTGGATAGCATAGAGGAACACTGAAGGAGATTTTTCCTTCAGTGTTTTTTAGTCCATTGAGAAATACCTTTAACAACCAGATAAGAAATAAAGTAACAAGACCTATCTAATACAATTCTCATCCAACAAAAGGTTATGCATTGTTATAATGAATATGTAAGCGTTCTATCTAAACATTATGGTAAAGGAGGAAGTTATGGTCACATTCAGCAGTAATTTTCAACAAACCCAACAGTCCACATCAAGAATCACCAGTGCAACAACCCCTTTAAACCAAGCATCATCGATTCAAAATGACACACGTACCACGCTAATTGGCAATCAAGACATTCAAAGTAGCATATCGTCCGCTAAAAACTCAGCCAATCAAATTGCCTCAGCCATCTCAGGCGCTGCTAATCAATTGCAAACTGCTGCTCAAGGATTTTCTGCACTAGACACTCAATTAAGTCGAGATCTTTTCAAGGAGAGACACTAATGAATCGAATGACCGATCTACATACAGAAGAAACATGTTTGCTCGCAAAAAGAGAAGACCATAAAAGAAAAATGAAACAACTTGATGC
>NZ_PUAP01000081.1 GCF_002947535.1 Enterococcus mundtii | reverse complement strand
AAAAACTTTTAAAAAATAGTTGACAATCATTCGAGAGTTTGCTAAGATATAAAAGTTGCTACGGCAATCACAAACGATAAATCGAAGCAGTTGTGTTTCATTTATCACGTAGACCTTTGAAAACTGAACAAAGTAAGACAAACCAAATGTGTAGGGCGTCTTGATTCAATTCAAGACAACAAACATTTTTAACAAGCAAGCAATATGCTAGCAAACAAATTGAGCTTAACAATCGAA
>NZ_PUAP01000080.1 GCF_002947535.1 Enterococcus mundtii | reverse complement strand
TTCGCTTGTTCTTCTTGCGCCTTTTTTTCTGCTTCAAGTTTTGCTTGTTCTTCTTGTGCTTTTTTCTCAGCAGCTAGCTTTTCTTCTTTCTTTTTCTCTTCTAATTCTTTTTTTTCATCCGCTTCTCGTTTGGCTTTTTCTTCACTGGATGTTGAAGTGGTTTCCGAAGTAGCGGTATCTGCTTTTGAAGCTTGATTGGTACCAGATCCGCAAGCGCCAGTGATCAGGATCAAACCGAATAAAGCACTAAATAAAATGAGATGGCGCTGCCAAGCTTTTGCGCCTCTTTTACTCGATCGACTAAAGAGATGTAGACCAAGCATCAAACTGATGAACCCTAACAATAACAACAATAAATTCATTTCTTCCTCCTATTTCCTAAAAATAAATCGCTTTCATGCGAAGCTCCCCTAATAAAAGCGAGTGGTTTAATTTACGGCGATTGACCGTATTCTCTATGTCGGAATCGAACCGACGAAAGCCAGTTAGAGAGTGTGGGTAAAGCAAGAATACTAGCAGATGAACAAACAACGTTATAATTATATAAAGAAATAATAACAAACAAACATTATTTTATCATTAAGCAGAGAATAATAATAGATAGTTTTAGCAGACGATAATTTTTTTGATATTTGTTTTTTTAATGTAAAAAATGTTATATTTGTTGAAGAAAAGTATCGTTTTGATATCATAATCGTTCCAATATAAACATAAGCCAAGATCTTATATAAAAAAGAGGGCGCAGGTGGACAACTTTAAAAGGAGGAGAAAGCATGAGCATTTTGTTTATTAATGCAAGCCCGAATAAAAAGGGGATGACCGTTAAATGGGGAGAAAAAATCTTGGAGGATATCGAGTATAGGGTCCTACACTTAGTTGATTATTCGGTCAATCAGTTAGGACAGGTGACTAAAGAAGATGAATTCGAGCAAGTAATAGAAGTAATCAAAGAAGCAGATATCTTAGTTATTGGCACACCGATCTACTGGTGGGATGTGACCGGTCTGTTGAAAACATTTATTGATCGCTGGACGGATCTTTTTCAGTATGGGTTAGACACACCAGAGGCTCCTTTGTATCAAAAATCTGTCTTCTGGTTTGTTCAAGGATCTGCACCAGAGGAAGCCATTAGCGGAATTGAACGAATGTTGTCCAATGTGAGTGAGCGCTTTTTGATGGAGGAGCTAGGACTGATTTATCAGAAGAAAGAAATTTCTTCTTTCAACGAAATGTTCAAACAAATGAGATGAATAGAGGAACTGAAAGTCCCGAGGGTTTATAGTTGTGTTTTCTGAAAAGGCATGCTATAGTATAAAAGTAATCTATTTTGAAACGTAATTTGAGCTATAAGTTAAACATTATAAGACTCCTTTTGCCTATCAAATATTTATTGCACTATAAACGTACGTTGATACGTATCAGGAGGAAATA
>NZ_PUAP01000079.1 GCF_002947535.1 Enterococcus mundtii | reverse complement strand
TTTCTGGTTGTTCTGGATCAGCTAAAATTTCGATTCGATAATATGTATCTCGACCAAAAACATTATTCACCGCATTATTTAAAATCGTTCCCTGTTCCCCTTGTGTCGCATGGATCTTTGATACACCATCTTGCTCAATGATACTAAAGGCACCTACTGTCGCATCTTCTAAGCCTTTCAGTAAGAATGTACTTCCCCACTTAACTTCATAGGGAATCTCCAGCTCTACGGAGGCTAGACCGTCCTTCATAGCCATTCTCAAACGAACTTCTCGTTTACCAATGGTTGAAGTATCGAAGTCAG
Organism: Enterococcus mundtii; assembly: GCF_002947535.1. GTDB lineage: Bacteria > Bacillota > Bacilli > Lactobacillales > Enterococcaceae > Enterococcus_B > Enterococcus_B mundtii_B. The sequence goes on along the minus strand of NZ_PUAP01000079.1, from coordinate 595 downwards.
ATAAGCGCTCGATTGTATACGTATCTTCTGCCACAGGTTCTCCATTGATCGTCACGCTATCTAATAATTCTTCCAATTCAAAGTTGGTTGTATCTTGCGCTAAAACAAGTTCCTTGTTTGCTGTATGAGCATCCATCACTGCCATTGGTTCAAATCCGTAGGCGGTTACTTCGTAGTAAGCATAAGCTGAATTGTAAGTGAAGTCTTTTTCTTCTTCGTTAACGAATAATACTGAACTTCCTTCTGAGCGTTGCGGATGATAAATTTTGATGATATCCCCAAATTGAACGGTTACAGCCCGATTATTTCCAAAATTATCCATCACTTGTTGTAGCGTTGCTCGTCCTGGCATATCTTGGGAATAAATTGTACGATCTCCACGAATGATCTCCATTGAGTAATACAAGGAAGAGTTTGGACTTAACTGCTCATTTAATGGTGAATCAATCCCTGGGAACATCGTTAACTGACGTACTGAATTATTACTTCCTGGTCTTAATGAGAAAGCACCTGCCGCCCCGCCATTGGCTGAGCGCATCACGATCGTATTTCCCCACTTGACTTCATAAGGGACGGTGATTTCTTTTGACACTAA
>NZ_PUAP01000078.1 GCF_002947535.1 Enterococcus mundtii | reverse complement strand
ACATCCTGCTGAAATTGCTTGCCTTTAAAATGATCTATCTTGATTCCTCCAAGCTATCTTTTCCATTCATTTTACCTTAAAATCAGTTTATCAGAAAACTTTGCAACAGAACCCTTTAAAGTATTATGAATATTCAAAACAACAGAGGGAGAACAGGAGTGAACACATGGGTGATTTATTAAAAAAAAAGAATTGATGCAATTATTAGAAATTTACCAAAAAATGGGAGAAGAATATCAAAAATTATTTAAAAAAGTGGAAATAAAACTTTATGAACTAACTAAGGAAGCATACATTTCCTAGACTTCGATCCGCCACAAAGCTTATGGCTGCGATTGCTATTCTACCCTGTTCAAATAATGGAAAAGCGATTTGAAATTCAAAAAAAATTTGTTATAATAGTCACATGAGAATCAATGAAGCATATTAAAACTAAATAATGAAAGCTTTGGAATATAACAGATTTTGTTTGTTGGTTATATTCATTGTGATCTGAACAGGCGGTGGACATATAAAAGGTCCATGCAGCCGGGCTGCAATTTTTGCGGCAGCAGAGTATGTAAATAATAAGGGCATACCTGTGGGACAGTTAATTCTGTTCTATAGGTGTGCCCTTTTTTATATATATATTTCTAAATAAAGGGGAGTGAAAAGATGAGATGAAATGGATTTGTAATAATTGGTAAGCAAAAAAACAAAAAATAAGAAAGAGGTTTTAGAAATGGTTGAGTATCTAACAAAAAGTAGGCAAGGACAATTTTTAGTTGTCGGTGTTTTATTTACAATCTTAGGGTTTATCTTTATCCCACTAAATGATGCATACAGTTCCATACTATTTTATATTTCAATTTTCTTTTTAGGCTTCTATGCGGCAAAACATGCTGTTGTTGAAACGATTAAAGATCGCTCACCAAATGTCGACCTATTAATGGTTTTGGCAGCAGTTGGTGCAGTAATCATTGATTTTGAGTCTGAAGGAGCGGCGTTGCTATTGATTTTTGCTGCTGCAGAAGTTTTGGAAGATTATGCAACGAACAAATCCACCAGCGCGATTTCAGAATTAATGGCGCAAGTACCCGACACAGCCCAAGTGCTAAAAGAAAATGGGGATGTAGTGGTTACCCCTACGAAAGAGTTAGTTATTGGGGACATTGTCGTGGTATCGAAAGGTGGTCAAATCCCTATTGATGGCTTGATCGACCGAAATGCAATCGTGAATGAAGCGGCTTTAACGGGTGAGTCTGTCCCAGTAGAAAAAGAGTTAAAGGAGGAAGTTTTTGCCGGAACGATTAATGAAGGAAATGTTTTTCATATAGAAGTAAACAAGACACTGAATCAAACCATGTTTTCCAATATTATCCGGATGGTTGAAGAAGCACAAAACAAACCTTCTCGAATCGCAAAGTTTATAGACCGTATTGAAAGTAAGTACGTGATTGGCGTTTTAATTATCATACCTATTTTCATCTTCTTTCTATATTATTTCCTAAGCCTACCATTAGAAGAAGCATTTTATCGTGGAATGGTACTTTTAACAGTGGCTAGTCCATGTGCATTGATGGCATCAGCTACACCGGCTACGTTAAGCGCGATAAGTAATGGAGCCAAAAACGGTATCTTATTTAAAGGTGGAGCCGCAATGGAAGCGTTAAGTACAATGAATATTTTGTATACAGATAAGACCGGAACATTGACGTATGGCGACTTCCAAGTGGTCGATTATCATTTGGACCAAGAGCTGTTAAAAGAAGTCATTTATATGGAGCAACAATCCAGTCACCCAATCGGAAGAGCAATTGTTTCTGCCTTTAAAGAGATTAACTTAGCACAAGTGAATCAAGCGGAATCGATTGAAGAAATTGCTGGTTCGGGAATTAAAAAAGGGGCAATCCTAGTTGGAAAACCGGATGCATTTAAGCAATATGATAAATTTGATCAGTTTGAAAAGCTACTGGAAAAAGGCGATACGACCATATTTGTAGCGAAGGGAAATGAAGTCGTCGGTTACTTCTCACTCCGGGATCGAATTCGTCCGCAGTCAGCGAGTACGGTTGCGGATTTCCAAAAAGAGGGCATCAAGGTTTATCTTTTAACGGGAGATAACGAAAAGGTTGCGGCACAGGTTGCAAAGGAAGTAAAGGTAGATGACTATATTTTTTCCATGTTACCGGAAGATAAAATAGATTTTGTCTTAAAAAGCCAAGGAAAAGAAGAAGTTGTTGGGATGATTGGCGATGGGATCAATGATGCGCCCGCGCTAGCGAATGCAGATATCGGAATTGCGATGGGAAGTGGCTCGTCAGTCGCAATGGAATCCTCTGATGTCGTTGTAGTGAAGAATGATTTGTCTAAATTGTTTTATAGCTATCAGCTAAGCAAGAAATTAAATAAAATCATTATTCAAAATGTCATTTTCTCCATCGCTGTTATTGTCAGCTTGATTACTTTAAATATGTTCGGCGTTCTGGGACTTCCTTTAGCAGTACTATTCCATGAGGGCTCCACAATCCTCGTCATCTTAAACGGCTTGCGGTTGTTAGGGTCCGAAAAAACAAAAGCGGAATTAAGTGGTGCTTATTAGACTGCATCATGATATTAGCTGAAAGGGTGAGCGAATATCTACAGCTTTTTAAATTTGTATCTGTAGGGAATGAAGCTTACCCTTGGCGAAAGCCTAAATCGTCAAAAAAGCTGATAATTTCTGAACAGAAATTATCAGCTTTATCTATTTTAAATACATGCTAAAAATCGTTTATTCAAACTTGATTGTCATCAATTATTAAAAACAATAAAGGAGCTATCATAGAGTTATACGAAAGAGTAAAACAAAAAAGACCGCGCAGTGAAAAACTATTTTCGAAGGAAAACCACTTCTTGATGAGGATCAATTCTTAATCTGATTCAATCCAGTAGACTTACATTACAAACAACAAACAGGAGGAAAAAATCATGCAAAGGTGTATTTTAGGAAAGAAAAATCAAATCACCGTCATCAGTGGCATATTAATCGTAATAATTTCCTTCGTTATCGATGGCCTCGATTTGGATGGCAACGGACTTATTTTTTAATCTAGCCACTTGAAGCACCTCGCCAATCTCTTGTTCGGACATTTGGGGCTTTGGGGAATTGATGTGAGCCAATCCTTTTTGAATTTTTTCCTGTTCAGCTGTGTGTTCAGATAAGAAAAAGCCCGCCCATTTTTTCATACCCCGGTCTTGATATTCGTCATTCAAATATTTCATGGATAATCACTCCTTTAGAACCATTATAAGAACAAGTGTTCGTTTTGTGAAGGGGGACAAGGAGTAAATGTCCTGATTTTTTTTATCAGCGACTTTCATTTACTGATGAAAAGAGAGAATAATAACAAAAGCAGGGAAAAGAAAAACTCCTATAATCGCAATCGTTTTTCCTTAAAAGACAAGAGTATGGAGTGCTTTTTTCAAAAGCATATCTATTGAAACCATTTTTTCGTTTTGTGTCGCCATACGCCCTGAACGGTTCTGTTGCAAAGTTTT
>NZ_PUAP01000008.1 GCF_002947535.1 Enterococcus mundtii | reverse complement strand
TATTTCCGAAGAGGTTACTTTTGTTCCCGCCGTTTATTCGGTTTTAGGTGGTACCAGAAGACTAATGTCCCAGACACTTTTTTTCTTCATCACTTGAGTGTGAATTTTTTGGTCTTGTGGCTCGTTTGTAGTGAACACTGAAAAAACTCTCCCATTACCTGCTTTGATATAGTATGGGAAGGAGTAAAAAGGGTACCATCCAAACAAAATTTTTTCCTATAAAGCGATCATTTGCTCGCTTGTAAGATTTTTTGATCTATCTATTTTGATATATATATAGTAATATTTTCTTCCACTATTTTTAATCCGCTTCATACGACTTAATGTATTGACGTAAGTGGAAGTGCTTTTATCCGTCAAGTAGGTTTAAACACAATTGAATACTTGACTTTCGTTTAGATAGCTTGTAATATACACCTTGGGCACCCTTTTAGAGGGTCAGAAGTTTACAGAAATCAACGCTCCCTATTCTTTAGAAGGATAGGGAGCCTTATTTATTTTCTTAGACTTTTCCTGCAGATAAAACAAGAAGGAGTTTTTGAACATATGACAAAATACATTTTTGTGACAGGCGGCGTGGTTTCATCGATTGGTAAAGGGATCGTAGCAGCATCTTTAGGCCGTTTGTTGAAAAATCGTGGATTGAAAGTAACGATCCAAAAATTTGATCCATACATCAACGTGGACCCAGGAACAATGAGTCCATACCAACACGGAGAAGTTTTCGTTACAGATGATGGGGCAGAAACGGATTTGGACTTAGGCCACTACGAACGTTTTATTGACATCAACTTGAACAAATACTCCAATGTGACGACAGGAAAAATTTATTCAGAAGTCTTACGTAAAGAACGTAAAGGGGAGTACTTAGGTGCAACTGTCCAAGTGATTCCGCATATTACGAATGAAATCAAAGAAAAAATCATGCGTGCAGCTAAAATGACTGACTCAGATATCATTATCACAGAGGTCGGCGGCACAGTTGGGGATATCGAATCACTACCATTCTTAGAAGCGTTGCGTCAAATGAAAGCTGATGTTGGCTCTGACAATGTGATGTATATCCATACAACGTTGATTCCTTATTTAAAAGCGGCTGGTGAAATGAAAACTAAACCAACACAACACAGCGTAAAAGAATTACGTGGATTAGGTATCCAACCAAACATCTTAGTCGTGCGTACAGAACAACCTGTATCCCAAGATGTCAAAAATAAATTGGCACAATTTTGTGATGTTGAACCAGAAGCGGTGATCGAATCGCCAGATGTGGATACATTGTATTCGATTCCGTTGTTATTGCAATCACAAGGAATGGATCGAATCGTTTGTGATCATTTGAAGCTTTCAACACCAGAAGCAGACATGACGGAATGGAAAGCATTAGAAAATCGTGTCTTGAACTTGAAGAAAAAAGTTCGTATTGCTTTAGTAGGAAAATATGTTGAATTACCTGATGCGTATATCTCGGTGGTGGAAGCATTGAAACATTCAGGCTTTGCATTTGATGCGGATATCGAATTGGATTGGGTCAAAGCACATGAATTAACGAGTGAAAACGTAGATGAACGGTTGAAAGATGCAGATGGGATCTTAGTACCAGGTGGTTTTGGTGACCGAGGCATCGAAGGCAAGATCGAAGCCATTCGTTATGCTCGTGAAAATGATGTACCTTTCTTAGGGATTTGTTTAGGGATGCAAATGGCGTGTGTTGAATTTGCACGTAATGTCGTAGGGTTAGAAGATGCTGCTTCAGCGGAAACAATCCCAGAAACGAAAAACAACATCATCGACTTGATGGCAGATCAAGAGAACGTTGAAAATCTTGGTGGGACATTACGTTTAGGGCTTTACCCATGTAAAGTCAAAAAAGGCACGACCACTGCTACAGCTTATGATGGGGCAGAAGTTGTCCAAGAACGTCATCGTCATCGCTATGAATTCAACAACAAATACCGTCAACAATTTGAAGCACATGGCTTGGTCTTTTCAGGTGTATCTCCAGACAATCGTTTGGTTGAGATCGTTGAGATCACAGAGAAGAAATTCTTTGTTGGTTGTCAATTCCATCCAGAATTGATTTCACGCCCGAACCGTCCACAGAAATTGATCAAAGCGTTTGTGGGTGCTTCATTAACAGAACGCGAATCAAAATAAAAAGATGATTTGAGTCGATCGTCAAAAAACAGACGATGTCAAATTATTAGAATTGTTATTAATAAATAATTAAAATGTTCGTAGAGAACCTTTTGCCTACGATATTTCAGGAGATTCTGTTTATTTAATGAAAAAAGCGTCTTGAAAATTTTCATTTTTATTGATTTTAGTAGAAAACTAGTGAAATGTTTGGTAAAATAGGTTCGTTGGTTAAGGATCATCTTAACAAATTTAGTTTTCACAAAATTTAGGAGGAATTTATTATGCCAGTAGTATCAGGAGCTGAATTTTTACAAGCTGCTCGTAAAGGCGGTTATGCTGTCGGCGGGTTCAACACAAACAACTTAGAATGGACTCAAGCGATCTTAGAAGCAGCTGAAGCTAAAAAAGCACCAGTACTTATCCAAACTTCAATGGGTGCAGCTAAATACATGGGTGGTTACAAAGTATGTAAAGACATGATCACTAATTTAGTTGAATCAATGAACATCACTGTTCCAGTGGCAATCCATTTAGACCACGGTGACTACGATGCTGCATTAGAATGTATCGAAGTTGGCTATACTTCAGTTATGTTCGATGGTTCTCATTTACCATTCGAAGAAAACTTGAAATTAGCTAGAGACGTTGTTGAAAGAGCTCATGCTAAAGGAATCTCAGTTGAGTGTGAAGTTGGTTCAATCGGTGGAGAAGAAGATGGAATCATCGGAACAGGTGAATTAGCAGACATCGAAGAATGTAAACAAATGGTAGCAACAGGTATTGACTACTTAGCATGTGGTATTGGTAACATCCACGGTCAATATCCAGAAAACTGGAGCGGATTAGCATTTGATCACTTACAAGCAATTGCTGATGCTGTAGGTTCAGATGTACCTTTAGTATTACACGGCGGATCTGGTATTCCTCAAGATCAAATCGAAAAAGCTATCTCAATGGGTATTTCTAAAGTAAATGTGAACACTGAATTCCAATTATCATTTGCTGCAGCAACTCGTGAATATATCGAAGCTGGTAAAGACCGCGAAGGTAAAGGATTTGACCCTCGTAAATTATTAGCACCAGGTAAAGCAGCAATCGTTAAAGATGCTGAATCTCATATCGACTGGTTCGGTTCTGCTAACAAAGCATAATCGATTAAAGTTAGATCGAACGAGATAACTGATAGAAGAGAACAATGTGCCGATCCGGCGATTGTTCTCTTTTTTTATTTAAATAAAAGGAACGATACTCGTTTCTTCGTTTCATCTATGATAAAATACAAGCATATGTATAAAATTTGAGGAATAAACAAGGTGGGGAACAAATGAAAAAAATAATCATCGAAGGAAATCGTCCATTGACTGGTGAAGTAACGATCAGTGGTGCTAAAAATAGTGCAGTTGCCTTGATACCAGCAGCGATTTTAGCAGATTCTCCTGTAATCTTGGAAGGTGTACCTGACATTCAAGATGTTCATTCATTGATAGAAATTTTAGAAATCATGGGCGCGACTGTCCGTTTTGAAAACAATGTATTAGAAATCGATCCACGTGGTGTCGTTTCAGTACCGATGCCAAGCGGAAAGATCAATAGCTTGCGTGCTTCGTACTATTTTATGGGCACATTATTGGGCAAATTTGGCGAAGCAGTTGTTGGCTTACCAGGTGGCTGTTACCTTGGTCCACGTCCGATCGACCTTCATATCAAAGGATTTGAAGCGTTAGGAGCAAAAGTAACAAATGAACATGGCGCGATGTACCTACGAACAGAAAACAAAACGCTTCATGGAAATCGTGTGTTTATGGATGTGATTTCTGTTGGTGCAACGATCAATATCATGTTAGCAGCAGTGAAAGCAAAAGGACAGACGACGATCGAAAATGCGGCGCGTGAACCTGAAATCATCGATGTTGCGACATTATTGAATAATATGGGTGCCAAGATCCGGGGAGCAGGTACTGATGTTATCCGTATTGAAGGGGTAGAAGAATTACATGGTTGCCGTCACTTCATGATCCCTGACCGTATCGAAGCTGGGACTTATTTGGCTGTAGCTGCTGCCGCAGGAAATGGCGTGAAAATCAAGAATGTGATCTATGAGCATCTTGAAAGTTTTATTGCTAAACTTCAAGAAATCGGTGTGAGCATGAAAATCAGTGAAGACGAGATCGAAGTCTATCCTTCAAAAAATTTAAAAGCTGCGAATGTGATGACTTATCCGTATCCAGGTTTTGCCACAGACTTACAACAACCGTTGACACCTTTATTATTGATGACCACAGGAACAGCTGAAATCGTGGATACGATCTATTCCAAAAGAGTGAACCATGTCCCTGAATTAGCACGAATGGGTGCTGATATTTCGGTAGAAGGCAATATGATCATCCTGAATGGGCCAAATAAACTTCATGGCGCTGAGGTCGTTGCTTCAGATTTGCGTGCAGGTGCTTGTTTAGTTATTGCTGGATTGATGGCAGAAGGAACGACCACGATTTATAATGTCGATTATATTCTGCGCGGATACGATCATATCATCGAAAAACTAACAGCAATCGGAGCAAGTATCAAAATGGTGGAGGAAGTGGAAGCCGAATGAGCGATTATTTGACAATGGCCGAACTGGAAAACAAAACACTAAAAGATGTTTACAGTTATGCAAAAGAATTCAAGATTCCTTATTACAGTAAGATGAACAAAAAGGAATTATCCTTAGCTGTTATTCGAGCTCAGGCGGAAAAACAAGGCTTTTATTATATGGAGGGCATTTTAGATATCGTCGGACAAGACGGCTATGGTTTTTTGCGTCCAATCAACTATGGTCCAAGTGTCGAAGATATTTATATCTCTGCCTCCCAAATTCGTCGCTTTAGTTTAAGAAATGGTGACAAAGTAGCTGGTAAAGCGAGACCACCTAAAGAATCAGAACGTTATTACGGATTGATGCATGTTGAGAGTGTTAACGGGAGAGACCCGGAAGATGCGAAAGAGCGCCCGCATTTTCCAGCATTGACGCCTCTTTATCCAGAGAAGCAGCTTCGCTTAGAAACGACACCGCAACAAATTGCAACTCGTATGATCGATATTTTCTCGCCAATTGGTTTTGGACAACGTGGGTTGATCGTTGCGCCGCCGAAAGCAGGAAAAACATCCATCTTAAAAGAAATCGCTAATGGGATCACTGAAAATCATCCAGAAGTGGAATTGATCGTCCTATTGATCGACGAAAGACCAGAAGAAGTAACCGATCTTGAACGTAGTGTCAAAGGGGATGTGGTATCTTCGACATTTGATCTCCAACCACAAAACCATACGCGAGTGTCTGAATTAGTTTTAGAGCGTGCCATGCGTTTAGTTGAAGATAAACGGGATGTCGTCATCTTGATGGACAGTATCACTCGCTTGGCGCGTGCTTATAATCTAGTAGTACCACCAAGCGGTCGTACATTGAGTGGCGGGATCGATCCTGCTGCATTGTACAAACCGAAAAAATTCTTTGGTGCTGCCAGAAATATTGAAGAAGGCGGTAGCTTGACGATTTTGGCTACGGCATTAGTTGATACTGGTAGTCGGATGGATGATGTCATCTATGAAGAGTTCAAAGGTACAGGGAACTTAGAATTACAACTCTCACGTGAATTATCAGAGCGACGTATTTTCCCTGCCATCGACATCAAAAAATCAGGTACTCGTAAAGAAGAGCTATTGATGGATAGCGATCAGCTAGAAGAAATCTGGAAACTCCGTAAGCATATGATTGGCGACTCATTAGAATATACGGAACAATTGATTCGTTTCTTGCGAAAAACCAAAAATAACCAACAATTTTTTAAAGATTTCCAAGATGTTTCTTTTGGCAAAAAAAATCCCACAAGAAATTTAAAAAGATAATTGCAAGCTTATAGGAAACATGGTAAGATGTAAATGTTGTAAATCGACAAATCAACTCTGGTTCAGCAAATGAAGCAGGGCAAAGGAGCGAATAGCATGAAAGAAAATATCCATCCAGATTACCATCCAGTCGTATTTTTGGATTCTACAACTGGTTTCAAATTCTTGTCAGGTTCAACAAAAACTTCACAAGAAACAGTTGAATGGGAAGACGGTAATACATACCCAGTCATCCGTGTCGAAGTAACTTCTGACTCACATCCATTCTACACTGGACGTCAAAAATTCACACAAGCAGACGGACGTGTGGACCGTTTCAACAAAAAATACGGTCTCAAAGACGAAAACGCTGCGGAATAATCAAACCATTGAGCAATCAAAGGTGTACAGACTACATACTGTGTGTAGTCTGTTTTTTTTGTCTAAAGAATTAGATTGGGAAACTTTGACCTATTGCTAATTGCAAACGCTTCCTGTAAGATTTTATTTGAAATAATTGTTTGCACCGAATTTAAAAAAATAAAAAAAGGTAGGAAGAACAATGACGAAAAATCAACCAATGAATATTCAAAAAGAAACACTACATGAGATTCTAAAACAAGACGCTGTGCTTTATCAAATTATCCAAACAGTCTCTAAAATGGCGATACCAGAACTATATGTGGGTGCGGGATGTATCGTGCAATCCGTTTGGAATCGGCTGTATGATCGACCGACCGGCTACGGAATAAGTGATGTTGATATTATTTATTTTGATGAAGAATTAAGCGAAGAAAAAGAGCTGGACACGAGTAAGAAAATAGCAGAGGTAATCGGATATTCAACCTATTCGTTGGATATCATCAACGAAGCAAGGGTCCATCTTTGGTACGAAGAAAGATTTGGATTTCCGATCCAGGCGTATACTTCTTCAAAAGAAGCCGTTTCTACATGGCCAACTACAGCTACAGCAATCGCTGTTTCTCTTGATGAAAAGGAACAGTTGCAAGTGTTCTCTCCTTATGGGCTAGATGATCTATTTGAAGGGATCATCCGACCAAATAAAAAAATGATCTCAGAAGAAATTTATGATCAGAAAGTGGCAAAATGGACCAAGAAATGGCCAGAGCTCAAAGTCGTTCCTTGGTAGTTGCTGCTTTTTAGGAAGCTGTTTTCGAGGAGCGGCATAGAAGAATTGGGGTACAATGAATAGTGACGGACGAATTCGGTTGATTGAATCTCTGATTGAAGGAGAAAAAAATGAAGGATAAAAAAGCTTTTTTGTGTTTGGTGTTCGGTCAAGCAGTAGCGAATATCGGCGATACGATTTATACAGTAGCAATCATCAGTGCAGTTTTTTCTTGGACAAATTCAGCATTTGCTTCAGCCGTTGTACCAGTCGTCGTGACAGGGTCAATGATGTTGGCTAGCTTTTTGACACCCTTATTATCCATGAAAATATCGCTTGATAGAATGTTAAAATGGAGTCAAATAATGAAGACCATTTTTTTGACCGTTCTAGCAGCCTATCTCTCTTATCTGCCGAAACAAATTAACCTAGGGGTGATTTACCTTTTGATTGCTTGTATTGCATTTTTAGACGGATGTGCGGAACCAGTCAGTATGGCACTTATTCCTCGGTATATCAAAAAAGATCAGTTGATTCGGGCAAATAGTTTATTTAGCACGATGCTTCAAGTCGTTAATATCGGTAGTTGGGCGGTAGGTGCTTCTCTACTTATCTGGTTTTCTGTTTCTGAGCTAGTTTGGATAGACGTTGGACTATTTTTAGTTTGTTCTGTTTTATTTTTATTTCTACCTAAAGCTGTTGAAAAAGAAGCAAAGCACTCAAAATGGCAAGAGTTGAAAAAAGGTTGGCAATACGTTTGGAGAGAGCCTTTGATACGGATAGTCGTGATCATGGATACAATAGAAGGAATTGCCAATACAGCATGGGCCTCTTCTATTGTACTGGTTTTTGTATCGGTGTTATTGGAACAACCAGCTAACTGGTGGGGCTATATCAATACTTCTTATTTTATTGGCGCGTTACTTGGAAGTTTGATCGTGATGAAAAGTCCGGACTTTTTTGATAATCATAAAGGAAAAGCAATCGTAGGAGGCTCTTTTTTGGGTGGTGTAGCAACTTTGCTAGTCGTGTTGCTCCCTTATGCGTCATTTGTTTTGCTCTGTACGTTTATGATCGGAATCTTTTTCCAGATAAAAAATATTCCGCAAGCAACGATCATTCAGCAAAAGACTTCAGAAGAAAAGTTACTTTCTGTGTATGCGATATCAGGAGTTATCCATATGGGAACTTTTTCGACTGCGATGCTAGTTATGGGGAAAATTGCTGATCTTTTTGGCGTGAAACTCGTTTATCTTTGTTCAGGATTACTTCTTATACTTGTGGCACTCATCGGTCAATATAAGAAAAATCTATTTGCTTGAAAATCCTCCTATTGTTTCTAACACGAGATCGGGACAGAAGTGTTTAGCCTCATTAAATAAGGCGTCATCCACAAAAATTTGGAGAAAAATTTTCGTGGATGGTGCCTTATTTTCCGAAAGGGTTACTTCTGTTCCCACCGCTTATTTGATTTCAGGTGGTGGGAGAGGACTGATAGCCCAAACACGTTTTTTTATTATTGTGAGAAAATATGACGGGCATGCTGTTATATATTTATTTTTTATATCATTGTTTGATACGGATAGTGGTATAAACCGCAATTTTATAGGTAATTGTCAGTGGAAGCATAAATAAAATAAATTTTTTTTCATTTTTTCCAGATGCGAAGAAAAATTGGTAAATAACACATTCTTGTGGATGTTATAGTTATTTTGTAATAAAAAATGATTTTAGGGGAGTTATTTTAAAAATGAAAAAAAGTTTATTATTTAGCGCTGCGCTGTTAGGGGTAGTTATGTTTTCTGATGTAACTACCGCAGAGGAAGTTATTCATTCAGGAGAGAATGAAAAAGCTGCTACATCTGCAATCGTACAAACCAATCAAAATATTTCTACTAAACTAGAACTCAAACAGAGTGAGAATCTAAATACATATAGATCAACTATTTTAGATAATCCATATGGTCCGAGTACTAATCAATCGACCGGAATATATAAACGTGCGAATGATGTGATCGAGATATATGTAGATGAATCAACTGATCAAACACAACTACCGACGTATACAGTTACTACACCTGCTTTAACAAATTTTTCGGAAGGCTCGGCAAATGGGACACAATTAGTCAAAGGACGTAATGTGATTTCTGGTTCGCAAGTCGGTCTGATCCACATTCGAAATGAATCTGGTCAAACATCGCAAGGGAAACTAAATATTGAAATCAAAGGCGGGGTAACGATTCCTCGATTTATTCTTGGTGAAACAACCCAACAAGAATGGACAAAGATGATTGCCGATAATCCGACAGCAGTAGGCTATGAATTAGTCAGTGAACGTGTATTAGTAACAGGGTCGAATCGAACACTCCAGGATGCAAAGAATCCTGAGACGATTCTTAATGCACATGAGAAAGTCATTACGTTCCATAATCAAACATCAGGTTTAGATGGTAGTTCCGCTGTCCATCGTAAGCCAGTTGGTTTATTCCAGCATTTGCGAGAAACCATTCAGTCTGGCTATTATATGTATGCTTTTTACCAACATACAGCTTATAACAGCACCTCAGATGCAATGAGAGCAGTACTGAATCCTACGACTAGGGGACAATGGGGAATTTGGCATGAACTTGGTCATACCTACCAATTATCACGAATGAATTGGAAAGACTTGACGGAAGTCACTGTAAACATCTATTCTATGCGTGCAGAAAAAGGATTGGGCGAGCGTAGTCGTCTAGAAAGAGATAATCATTATCCAACTATTTTCAACTATTTGAATGGGACAGGGCAAAAACAATTTGACAGCCAAAGTGTCTGGACAAGACTTGGAATGTTCTGGCAATTGGAACTAGCATTTGGTGATGATTTCTATCCTAATTTACATAAAATGTATCGAAACGAACAGCGTTCACTACCGACGGAACAAGACAAACGTCAGTATTTTGTTGTTGCAGCTTCAAAAATCAGTGGTCAAAACTTGCAACCTTTCTTTGAAAAATGGGGGATCCAAGTGACTGCTGAAAGTCGAATTGAAATGGAAAAACTACCAAGCTTGACTAAGAAAATCTGGGAATACCGAGATGAGATGACAGGTGAAGTAGGGGATATCGATGGTGGTACGAACAATAATGACAAAGAAGCACCGACGATCCCAACAGGTCTTGCGGCGAATGAGGTAACGAGTCATTCTGTCAAACTAGCATGGAACCCATCGTCTGATAACACGAAAGTCAAAGGGTACAATATCTATCGGAACAACGTAAAAGTGGGAACAACGGATAAGCCAGAATACCTAGATGCAAATCTAAAGAGTAACGAAGTATATGTGTATCAGGTGAGCGCTTATGATGAAGCAGGGAACGAATCCGCAAGAACAAGCTTCTTGACTGTCGTTACAAGACAAGAAGAAAAAGATGACGAGGCACCAAGCATCCCTACAGGTTTGACACAAGGCACTGTTACTACAAATACCGCACAGATCACTTGGACTGCTGCGACAGATAATTTACGTGTGGCTGGCTACAATATCTATCGTGATGGGGTGAAAATCAATTCAGTAACAGGCTTGAATTTTACGGATACGAACTTAGCAAGTAATACTAGCTATACTTATCAAGTCAGTGCTTATGATGGAGCAGGTAATGAGTCAGGAAAAAGCCAGGGAGTGACAATCAAGACCAATGAGCAAAATGTTATTCAAGATACTTGGCGCAGTGACCAAATTTACACAGCAGGAGACTTAGTGATTTATAATGGCATCCAATACCGTGCTAAATGGTGGGTCAGAGGTGAACGTCCTGATACATCTCAAGCATGGGAGAAAGTAGATAAAACACAAACACAAGATTGGGTAGCGAATAAAGCATATTCGGGTGGTGATCAAGTCGTCTACAAAGGAAAGTCCTATGAAGCAAAATGGTGGAATACTAATTCGAATCCAGAAACAAGCAGTGTCTGGGTATTGAAATAATAAGTTACAACAAATCAGTTTCACTAGAATGAAAAAACAGTAATGAAAAACAGCACCTACTTCTTTCTCTAAGAAAAGTAGGTGCTGTTTTTATGAAATAAAAGAAGTAGGCTCAAACTTACTTTAAGTCTCTCTCAAATTAGTTAGATAGTGGTGTCTCTCTTGATGTTCCAGTTTCTAAAGCCTGTTCTTTTGCCAATTCATTTTTATCATAAATCTTGACGAATGGATAATACATAAAAATGGAAAGAATGATCAATAAAATATTCAACACGGCTGCCCGCCAGTCACCACCGGTAGCTAAGTAAGCACCAATAGGTCCAGGGAGTGTCCATGGTGCGGTGATGGTAACTGCACTGACTAAGCCTAGTTTAGTCGCAAACCAAGCGATGGTTGCGCAAACCATTGGAGCAAAGATAAACGGAATGATCAGTGTCGGATTCAATACGATCGGTACGCCAAAGATGACTGGTTCATTGATATTGAAAATAGAAGGAGTGATGATTGCCTTACCTAGTTTTGAAGCATATTTTGATTTTGCTGTGAAGGCAAGCAGAAT
Organism: Enterococcus mundtii; assembly: GCF_002947535.1. Classification (GTDB taxonomy): domain Bacteria; phylum Bacillota; class Bacilli; order Lactobacillales; family Enterococcaceae; genus Enterococcus_B; species Enterococcus_B mundtii_B. The sequence continues at coordinate 80,392 of NZ_PUAP01000008.1, read as the reverse complement.
CGCTAAACCAATCGTGCAACCTGCGCCACCGATCCAAACAAACCATTGATAGAAAGGTTCAGCTGCAATATTCGGTAAAGTCTCACCTGCAGCAGCAGCGGTTGTATTGGATTCTAAGATCTGCAACCATAAGGGGCGAGCAAGTGAACCAATGATGGATACGCCATGGATGCCGAATGCCCAGAAAAAAGTGATTAGAAAAATCAGCAACAAGACACTCGGCAACGTATCGGTTGCGCTGATCAAAGGACTGACAACTTTTGAAACGGCTGTATGCCAATCAAAGCCAATATAATAGCTGATCGATGCCATGACTAAAATCACGATCAAGGTTGGCGTCAATGCTTCAAAGGAACGAGCAACTGCAGGAGGTACTTGCTCAGGCATCGTGATTTTGAATTTCGATTTATCCGTCAAACGATACACTTCGACTGCAAAAATCGAAGTAATGATCCCGACAAACATCCCGCCACCGCCAAGATTGGCCATAGGCAAAACAAAACCAGAAGTACCAGCAGCTTCCGCAGCCTCAAGAGGAATATTGACAGGGATAAAGGTCAACAAAAAAGCAATCGTAGCTAGTAACCCACCAGAAACAACATCTAGTTTATAGGTTTTGGCTAAACTGGCACCGATGCCAAATGTCGCATAAAGAGACATGATATACATGGTCATGCGATAGGGTAATAAAATAGTTGCTGCATTTTCGGATAAAAATCGATAGATTCCCCAGCTAGGCGGTAAGGGAGGAAAAGCAATGATCAAGAAAAACGAACCGACGATAATTAGTGGCAATGTAGCAATGATCCCATCACGAATGGCACGTAAATGTCTTTGATTGGCAATTGTAGCCATTGGGCCTGCCAAATAACGCTCAATGATTTCTGTAAACTTTGTTAACATATTGACACTCCTTTTTTATCGATAGAATTTAGAAGATGATGCCTTGATACAACCATAGATAAGCGACGAACATCAGAAATACTGTAGCGATAAGAAATGTTCGGATACATCCTTTAGTAGTTGAAATAAAATAATAATTGCCAGTGATAACAGCAGCTAAAGAGGGAGGAAGAAAGAGAAAGACACCCAGTCGAACTTCCCAGTGCAATAAATAGAATAAATAGGGAATGAAGATACCACTCACGATACAAGCAAGAAGCAAGTAAAAAGCCGATTTCATCCCAAAATGAATGATTGATGGAGCTGTTTCTTTATTATTCATTGTGAGACCTCCTTTCGTTTTTTTTGAAACGCTTACATAAACCAAGTATACCTTTATGAAATTAAAAATCAATATATATATCCATTTAACGTAATTTTATTTCTATGACTATTTCAGCATGGCAAGTGTGTAAGTATTTGATGAAAGAATAAAAAAACATGGACCAGATAGAGGGATTCCCTCATAGTCTGATCCATGTTTTGGTTCGTGTTCTGTTTTCATTTAATTAAAAACTTCGGCCACCGCCGCCAAAGGTACCGCCACCACTCGAATGAGTCGTGCTTCCACCGCCACCGCTTCCTGGTGGTGGCGCTTTAGGGATATGACGAGTCGTGACAAAGGAGTTCGTTAAACGATCTGTTTTGTCCGTCAATTTGATACTTGCTTTTTCACGAAATGGGTATTTATATGTCCCTGATTTCAACTGGTATCGTGAGACGGTGATCATATAAAAAGCGATACTTAAGACAGCTGCCAAAACTACCGCGATCACTATTTCAACGGTAGTCAAAACTTTATACCGAGTGATTTTACCTGTGGCTTCATCTATACGATAATGACCGCCAGGCACACCTTCATCTACATAAGTAGAAGCTTTGGTCAAATAGGCTTGGGCTGCTGCATAATAGTTGGCATTCGTCATCTGATCATAGACATCATCTAAAATCGAATCGATCCGACGATCCGTCAAATAGTCGATCATATTCCCGGAAGTCGAGATATAGATTTCTCGTTGGCCCATATCTAAAAGTAAAACAGAGCCATTTTGATCATTTCCTATTGCGGTTCTTAAATAGTTGTCAGCGAAATCTCTCGGTTCTGCACTATTTGAGGTAGTCGTGACGATAAATACTTGTCCTTTGATCTTTTCATTGATTTCTTTCGCTTGTTGGTTCAGTGTGTTGACTTGTTCGCTTGTAAACAAATTCGCTTCATCATTGATTGTTGGGGTAGCAGCTCCTACGATCGGTGTCCACAGTAAACTAATGGCTAATAAAAAGAAAATGGAGAGACTTTTTTTACTCATCATATCAAATAGCCTCCAATCATAAAGAGGATCGCTAGAACAGCGAATATCCCGAAAGAGGTCAAAGCGAGTTTTTTATGACTGATCGGTAATACACCGCTAACTTTCCCCGTTTGGCCATTCATTGCATAATAATAGACTTTCTTGTTAGAATCGTTGCTACGGTAAGTAACAAGCCAGACCGGTAACAAGACATATTCATTTTTTTCGCCAGTGATTTCTGCAGAAGCACGTACTCCGGTCAAAGTAGTATAGCCATTGGCTGTATCTCGCAATAATTTTTCGGAATAGTCACGTAACTCATTTTGGATATCTGCTTTGATTGCTTGGTACTCAATGTCACGTTTCTCTGCTTGGAATCCAGCGAGATATTGACTTTTGAATCCGATAGCTTTAGCTAAAGGAAATGGTTGGACAGCTTCCACCATTTTTTGTTGAGTATTTTTTGACAAAGCATTTTTCACTAATTCTTTGAAGGAAAGCTTTCCTTCGCGGTGTACGGCATATTGTTTTGTTTCGGTATATTCGATATCACCGACACGCCAGATCCTGACAACTGTCCCGTTGGCTTGTAAAGAACCATCTAGTTCGGCATCGGTTGCCCAATAAGGAAAATACACGCCGGTCAATTTGTCGATTTGATCCTGATTGAAAAATGCTTTTGGTACAAACCATTTTTTATTCGTCCATGCGAGAAACTGTTTAATTGCTTCTTCTTTTTCAACAGCAAAAGGCAGGACTTTATTTGGTAAGAAGTCACCACTTAGCCGTCCTGACAGCACGACTGGATTATGACAGTAGTAACAATAGGTAGCAGCTGTAGTGGCTTCTGTGACGATTTCTGCACCGCAGTTCGGGCATAAAAATAGTTCCATGTTGCTTTGTTCGTCGGTAGCCGTTTGTTCAGCTGTTGCCTCTGTATCGGTCATTCCACCAGCATCAGCAAATGATTGGCGTTCTGTTTCATCCATTTGATCAAGTTGTTCTTCTGCTGTAAAGGTGAAGTCATCCGTTGCAACTGGTTGATCTTGATTCCCATCGATGTTGCGGGCCGCTTTTTGTTCTTCTTCATATTGACTGACTTCTGCTTCGGTATAGACATTCAAGCAATAGTCACAATGAAATTTTTGATCTTTTGGATCGAAGGTCAATGGTCCGCCGCAATTGGGGCATTTATGTGTTAAAGCATCCATTCAGGCACCCCTTTCAACTAGTCGAGTGGGATACCTTTGAATGGTTTTCCGCAATTTGGACAAAACTTAGGAATTCCATTTGAAAGATCCACCACTTCATGACATTCGCTACATTTCATTTCAAGCTTTGGTTGGCTATTCGCCACTGGTTTTGCGCCACCACAGTTTGAACAGAATTTCCCTGTGTTTTCAGTACCACAGACAGGACAAGTCCATGTATCGCTAGTACCTTGAGCTGTTTGTTGGTTTTGTTTTTCTTGTTGTTGTTTGATTTGTTCTTGATTACTTTGTGAAGATTGAGCTAAATATGAGCCATTGGCATTCATGCCCATGCCCATCCCCATGAAGCCAGTCATTGCACCAGCATCATTTTTTCCGGCTGCTTCCATCCCGCGAGCAATCGAACCTTGCACGTAGCCTTCACGAACACTTGGATCACCTAACATGGCACCTTCATTGCGCATGTTGATGAGTTTGACCGAATCATCCGTGTAAGAGATGCTAGCAACTGCGACAGAAACGATCTCCATTCCACGAAGCTCACGCCATGAATCATCTAATGCCGTTCCCATGTATTTGCTTAGCTCTAAGCTTTTTGATGGGACATAAGAAATACGTTGACCATCAGCAGACATTTGGTTGATTGCTGATTGTAGAGCAGTTAAGAATTCTGCTAAATATTGTTCATTGATATCTGCAATCTCCACTTGGGTCTTATTTTTAGGAATTGCATTTGTATAAAATAAGATTGGATCAGTGATATGGATAGAGTACGTTCCATGCGCACGTAGGAATAATTCTGCATTATAGAAATTATCAAAATAATTCAACGGAGCGCTTGTTCCAAATTTGATTCCTTTGATCTCTTGTAGATTGATATAGAATACTTGTTGTTTTTGTGGTGTCACACCACCAAATTTAAAGCGGTCGAAGGTCTCAGCGATTGCACCTTTCAATGAACCATTGAACATAGAAGGAGCTGCATCGTTTTTAACCGTATAATAGCCTTCTTCAGCTGTATAATCGATGATTTTTCCACCATCTACCAAAAGCATCATCATGTTCGGATACACATGAACGACTGTACCATCTGTCAATACATCTTCTGTACCTTTTCGATTGGATCCTCGTTTATCATCTTTTCGTACCTTGACACCTTTTGTCATGACCGTAGTGTCGCTCATATTGTCTGGTTCAATGACTTCGATCCATTGATCTGCTAATCCGCCGCCGATCATGCTAGTTGCTGCTTTAATAAGTCCCATAAAAAGTCCTCCCTGTGAGCAAGTATTTTTTACTAAGTATATGTTTGTATTATACCATAGGAGACTGAAAATGCTCTCAGTCGAAAGATGTAGAAAACAAGAACAACTATTTTCTGCGTTCTGCCATACTAATTGGAGCTGAACCTTTTTTTCAGAATCTAGATAAATGCTGTTCAAGGAGCACTCTGCGGATATCAGCCAAAAGATCAAACATGGAATAGCCATTTTCGATCTTTTGTCTAATAGATTTGAGCTGAACGGTTCTTTCACAACCTAGATAAACGGTGTTTGAAAGCTAACTTCTTTGGTGTTCAGCCAAAACATCCCAAAATACGAACAGCTTTTTTTGAATGTTTCGGTTTATTTTTAAGAGCTGATCACTTCTGTTACAACCTAATAAAGTATAGTAGTTTTTTTTTGCTAAATCACGTATAATAAAAGTTAGTGAATTTTTCAAAAGAAGGGGGATCCTTATGGCATATCAAGCACTTTATCGTGTGTGGCGTTCACAGCGATTTGAAGATATCGTTGGACAAAAAGCTGTGACACAAACATTGAAAAATGCGATTGTTTCCCATAAAACCTCACATGCCTATTTGTTTACAGGACCAAGAGGGACAGGGAAAACAAGTGCGGCAAAAATATTTGCCAAGGCGATCAATTGCCCAAACAGCAAAGATGGTGAACCTTGTAATCATTGTGAGATGTGTCAGTCGATCACGACTGGGACACAAGAAGATGTCATTGAAATCGATGCGGCAAGTAACAATGGTGTCGAGGAGATCCGTTTCATCAGAGATCGAGCAAATTATGCACCAACAAAAGCCGCTTACAAAATTTATATCATTGATGAAGTCCACATGCTTTCGACAGGGGCGTTCAATGCTTTACTGAAAACACTGGAAGAGCCAAAAGAAAGTGTTATTTTTATTTTAGCAACCACCGAACCACACAAAATCCCTGCAACGATCATCTCTCGAACACAACGTTTTGATTTCAAGCGGATCAATGCAGCAGATATTACCGAACATTTAGAATATATCTTGGATCAAACAGAGATTGCTTACGAAGCGCCTGCGTTGACTGTCATCGCACGAGCAGCAGAAGGTGGGATGCGGGATGCATTAAGTATTCTTGACCAAGCGATTTCTTTCAGTGATGGCACGATCACGTTGGATGATGCGATGCAAGTCACGGGGAGTTTGACGAATGAGATGATGGATGCGTATCTATCCGCTTGTTTTAGCAAAGAGATCCCACAAGCCTTACAAGAATTAAATCAAATTCTAGCGGCAGGAAAAGAATCACGACGCTTTTTAGAAGATCTGTTGTCTTATTGCCGTGATCTATTGATGTATCAGCAAGCACCAAATCTATTAGAGGAAACCTCACATGTCAAAACAGAAACATTCACGACATTGGCGAAAGAAATCCCGGCACAACGCTTGTTTCAAATGATCCAAATTTTGAGCGATACGCAAAATGAGGTGCGTTTTACAAATAGTGCGACCATCTATTTAGAGGTTGCGACAGTCAAACTAGCTCAATCTTCAGCAAATGAAAGTCAGCAAGTGCCAAGTGAAATTGATCAGCAACAAGTGAGACAATTGCAACAAGAGATCCAAGAGCTTAAAAAGGAAATCAAAGAAATCAAAAATGGCACGGTGAAAGTCACTGCGAATCAGCAAACGACGCAATCACCTGTTCAGAAAAAACAGCCAAGTACGTACCGTATTCCAACGGAACGGGTGTATAATGTACTAAAAGAGGCAACAAGGAAACACTTGAATGAAGTAAAAGAAGTCTGGGATGACCTTTTGATGAGCTTGTCAGTGACCCAGCGAGCGATGCTGAAAGCAAGTGAACCAGTTGCGGCAGGACCTAGTGGACTAGTGATTGCTTTTGATTATGAAATCGTCTGTCAGCGCGCAGCTAATGACGAAGAGCTTCAATTAGCGATCCACAACCAACTTAGTCGCATGATCAAAGATTATGCGCCAGAGCCCGTCTATATCACACGTGAAAGTTGGCCCGGTCTTAGAAAAAATTATCTCGTCCAAGCAAAGGACGGAGAAGCCGAAGAATCGTTTGCGTCTGATGATGAATCAGACGAGATCGAATTGCTTCCTCAAGAACAAACAAACCAAGAAAATGTAGTGACGAAAGCGGAAGAACTTTTCGGTTCAGCAGTCACAGTAATCGATGATTAGAAAAGGAGAGCGATAATAATGATGCGCGGAATGGGAAATATGCAAGGGATGATGAAACAAGTCCAAAAAATGCAAAAAGAAATGGGCGAAGCCCAAGAAAAACTAAATGAAACAGAATTTACTGGTAGTTCTACGAATGATCTAGTAAAAGTCGTTTTTACTGGTAATCGTCGGATGAAAGATATCCAGATCAATGATGAAGTAGTTGACCCAGAAGATACAGAAATGCTACAAGATTTGATCGTGATGGCTGTCAATGACGTATTAGAAAAAATCGATACAGAATCAGAAAAAACAATGGGAAAATACACTAAGGGCTTACCCTTTTAAATTTTCCTGAAGGGGAAATGAACATGCAATATCCAGAACCAATTGCCAAACTGATCGACAGTTATATGAGACTTCCAGGTATTGGTCAAAAAACAGCGACAAGACTGGCTTTTTATACGATCGATATGAAGGATGAAGTGGTCAATGAATTTGCCAAAGCTTTATTGAGCGTCAAACGCGATCTACATTTTTGTAGTATTTGCGGAAATATCACAGAAGAAGATCCTTGTGAGATCTGTAAAGATCCATCGAGAGATCGTGGCATCATCTTAGTTGTTGAAGAACCAAAAGATGTCATGGCGATGGAGAAGATGCGTGAGTATCGTGGCTTGTATCATGTGCTACATGGTGTATTGTCACCAATGGAAGGCACGGGTCCAGAAGATATCAATATTCCTCCTCTCTTACAACGCTTGCATGATGCAGAGGTCCAAGAAGTGATCATTGCAACGAATGCGACAACAGAAGGAGAAGCAACAGCAATCTACCTTTCACGATTGATCAAGCCTGCTGGGATCAAAGTCACACGGTTAGCTCATGGCTTATCCGTTGGTTCCGATATCGAATATGCAGACGAAGTGACTTTAATGAAAGCGGTCGAAGGCAGACGAGAACTATGATTCTTTGATATGAGTCTGATCGCGGTAGTTTGATCAACAAAGATTTTCAGATAAAATAGAAAAGCAAGAGAAGAGACGGAGGAACAAGTGTGAACGGCTTATTTATTACGATCGAGGGACCTGATGGTGCAGGTAAAACGAGTATCATCAAAGAACTATTTCCTCTTTTACAACAAGTAGCAAAAACAGAGATCATTCAAACTCGGGAACCAGGTGGGATACCAATTGCTGAACAGATTCGTGCAGTGATCCTTGATCCGAAAAATGATCGCATGGACGAGCGAACAGAAAGTTTATTATACGCAGCTGCTCGCAGACAGCACTTGGTCGAAAAAGTTTTACCTGCACTATCGAGTGGGAAAATCGTTTTGTGTGATCGTTTTGTCGATAGTTCGTTGGCTTATCAAGGTGCTGGTCGTCGGATCGGCATAAACGAGATTGCTGAACTGAATGAATTTGCTACAGAAGGAACGACTCCTGATTTTACTCTTTATCTTGATGTGGACTCTGACACAGGGTTACGTCGAATCGCTAAAAATCGCCAGAATCAAATCGATCGTTTAGATTCAGAAGGATTAGAGTTCCACCAGCGTGTCCGTCATGCCTATTTGAAATTGGCAGAGGAGCATCCAGAGCGTATCCATAAGATTGATGCAAGAAATAGTTTTGAAGAAGTGTTACAATTGAGTTACCACGCAATTATCAACCAATTTCCACAATATTTTGAAAGTCAGGAAGGTGAACGTAAATGAAAATCATTTTAGCAATCATTCAAGATAAAGATAGCAACCGTTTGTCCAATGAATTGATCGATGCAAATATTCGTGCCACTAAATTATCTTCTACTGGCGGTTTCCTTAAAGCGGGAAACAGTACATTTATCGTTGGTATCGAGGACGATCGTGTCGAAGAAGCATTAGAGATCATCAAAAAAACGTGTGAGTCAAGAAAACAATTTGTTTCTACTCCAGTAACGTTAGATATTTCAATGGACGGTGGCGTTCCTTATCCTGTAGAAGTAGAAGTAGGCGGAGCAACAGTCTTTGTCTTACCAGTTGAAGGATTCCACCATTTCTAGGAGGAACTATGGCTCAAGAAAACATACTTGCGCAAATGCAACCTCTCGTGTATCAACAACTTCAACGAAGTTTTGAGCATGGGCGTCTCGCTCATGCTTATCTTTTTGAAGGTGAAAAAGGTACAGGTAAACACGAAGTAGGCATTTGGTTAGCACAACATTTATATTGTACGAATATGGACAATCAACAACCTTGTGGCAAATGTAATAATTGTCAACGGATCCAAAATCAAGAACATCCAGATGTGCTCGTTCTTGCACCTGATGGTCAGTCGATCAAGGTCGATCAGATCCGGCGCTTACAGACAGAGTTTAGTCGAAGCGGATATGAATCCAGGAAAAAGGTATTCTTGATCCAGGAAGCAGAAAAAATGAATGCGAGTGCGGCAAATAGTTTATTGAAATTTTTAGAAGAACCACCTGGTGATTTTCTAGCGATTTTAGAAACGGAAGCCATTGGTCGGATCTTACCTACGATCCAATCTCGTTGTCAAACCTTGCATTTCCAAGAATTGTCAAAGGATTCATTGATTCAAAAATTACAAGATAAGCAAATATCTGCGGAAAAAGCAAAACTTTTAGCATTCTTGACAAACAGTTTAGGAAAAGCAGTTGAAATCTCAGAAGATGAATGGTTTAATGAGGCTAAGGACTTGATTTATCAATGGTTTGTCTACTTGGATAAAAGAGATACACAAGCCTTTATCTATGTCCAAAAACGATTGGTGAAAGTATTTAAAGAAAAAAATCAACAATTTACTGGTTTTTCAATTTTAATGTATTATTATCAGGAAGCTCAAAAACAGGCGATAACATCTGGGGAGTATGGTAAAGTCAAACGGCTGAATCAAACGATTGAACGTATTTTGTCAGCAGAACAAAAACTGCGTAGCAATGTGAGTTTTCAAGCCGTCGCTGAGCAATTCGTATTACAAACGATTTTTTGATTTTGTCAATTTATATTTTGCGTAATCAAGGAGGCCACAAATGGTAGAAGTAGTAGGTGTCCGTTATAGAGATGCTGGTCATGTCTATTATTTTACACCCGGAGATTCAGAATATGCATACAATGATAAAGTGTTAGTCGAGTCTCAGCAAACTTTACATATCGCAACGGTTGCTATTCCCAAAAGAGATATTGATCTGGAAGATTTACCTGAAACCATCAATCCCATTTTGCATAAAGCAACGACTGCTGAGCTTAAAAAAAGCAAAAAAAATCAAGAAGATGCAAAAAAAGCTTTTTTGATTGCGAAAGAAAAAATTAGAGATAGAAAACTAGAAATGAAGATCGTCCAAGTTGAATATACTTTTGATCGAAGCAAATTGACTTTTTATTTTGCGGCAGATGGACGTATTGATTTTCGTGAATTAGTGAAAGATTTGGCTGCCGTTTTTCGTACAAGGATCGAATTGAAACAAATCGGTGTTCGGGATGAGGCGAAGATGATCGGAAGTATCGGGCCTTGTGGGCGACCACTCTGTTGCTCTTCTTTCTTAGGAGATTTTGTCCCTGTCTCGATCAAAATGGCAAAAGAACAAGGATTATCACTGAACCCAACTAAAATTTCTGGCTTGTGCGGTCGCTTGATGTGCTGTCTACAGTATGAAAGTGAAGCATATGAAGCCGCAAAAAAAGAACTCCCTGACTTTGGGAAAACACTTGAAACTCCTGATGGTAAAGGGAAAGTCGTAGGATTGAATCTGCTTAGTCGCTTAGTTAGTGTGCGACTGAACGGACGGGAGAATCCTGTTGAATATGAATGGGATGAACTAAAAAATTTCATCCAAGTAGGTGAGATGAATGGATAAGAGATCATTATATGATGGGTTGAACCAATTGGAGTCAGAGTTACGAAATACATTGACTGAATTAGTAGAGATGAAACATGCACTGCATGAGATCGTTGAGAAAAATACCACCTTAGAGATGGAAAATCAACGATTACGTGAACATCTTCGTGAATTGAACCAAGTGGCGCAAGCTCCAGCTGAAAATGCCAAACAAGAACTATCAAAATCCCGCATGAATCTAGAAAAGATTTATGAAGAAGGATTTCATGTTTGTTATGATTTGTATGGTTCAAGACGTGAAAATGATGAACCTTGTGCGTTCTGTTTAGAAGTGATCTATCGAGAAAGCGGACGCTAAATCAAAGGATCTAGTGGCTTCTATCACGGTCAATGAATACCGCAAAGCATTCTTGTTTTGCGGTATTCGTCGTTGAACTACCAGGATAAATTTTTTAATTAGAGTAGCTTCCTTTACTCTGTTTGATAAGGAGAATCATATGTATAACCAAAAGAGCTTTAAAGGAAATCACGTGCTTGGCACACTTTACCTCGTTCCAACGCCGATCGGAAACTTGGAGGATATGACTGTTCGCAGTGTACGGACATTACAAGAAGCGGATTTGATCGCAAGTGAGGATACCCGTAATACACAAAAGCTATTGAATCATTTCGAGGTCCAAACTCCCCAAAAAAGTTTGCACGAGCATAATTATAAAGAACGTATTCCTCAATTGATCGAATGGTTAAAAGAGGGAAAAACGATTGCGCAAGTTAGTGATGCGGGGATGCCGTCCATTAGTGATCCAGGACATGAGCTTGTCGTGGCTTGTATCAAAGAAGATATCCCAGTTGTGGCATTGCCAGGTCCTACAGCGGGTATGACCGCATTGATTGCCTCTGGGCTCGTTCCGCAACCATTTTTATTCTATGGTTTTTTACCTAGAAAGAAAAAGGAACAACAGGACATACTAGCATCTCTTGTTGCACAGAAAGCAACATTGATTTTTTACGAATCACCTTATCGCGTAGCCGCAACGTTGACTAATATGTTAGAAGTATTCGGCAATCGTCAAGTGGTGCTTTGTCGAGAATTGACGAAGATCCATGAAGAATACCTACGCGGAGACATCGAAGAATTACTTGCTTATTTAGAAAAACAGCCGATCAAGGGAGAATGCTGTTTACTTGTTGAGGGAAGTAACGAAGAGATCGTGCCAACTGAACAACTTCAAGGTACGTTAAAAGAACAAGTACAACAATTGATCGATCAAGGAGAAAAACCGAATGCGGCAATCAAAAGGATTGCAGTCAAAAACGGAATCAAGAAACAAGAAGTTTATCGTCAGTTCCATGAATTAGATGACTAGTTTTTTTATGTAAAAAATCGTCTAAAAAGGTTGAGGTAATGGCGGAAGTGTTCAAATCCGAGAAATAAGCGTGAAACCCCGAAAGTTGTTCTTCGAATTTTTGGGGTTTTACGCTTATTTCTGAAGGAGCTACTCATGAAAAACCGTTTATTCGGTTTTAGAGTTGTACAAGGTGACTAAGCCCAGACTCCTTTTGAACACTTTTTTGTTTTTAGAATACAGTCAAGCGCAATTGTTAAATTTTCTTTACCAGACTAGCCTCCTAGATTGAAAGGGAACAATAGTTCGTGTATAATGATAGTGGGGTGAGTCTGATGGAATTACAGTTTCCTTTACATAATGATACGTCTAGAAAAATCATTCATATCGATATGGATGCTTTTTTCGCGTCCGTTGAAGAACGAGATCACCCTGAGCTTCGTGGAAAACCCTTAGTGATCGCCAGACATCCCAGTGATACTGGCGGGCGTGGGGTAGTGACGACGGCTAACTATGAAGCACGTAAGTTCGGCATCCATTCAGCAATGAGTGCCCAAAAAGCCTATGAACTTTGTCCAGAAGCGATTTTCAAACCGGGAGACCACCAAAAATATAGTGCGATATCAAAAGAAGTCAGGGAGATATTTTATCGCTATACAGACTTAGTCGAACCAGTTAGTATTGATGAAGCTTATTTAGATGTCACGAATAATAAAATCAATTGTAAATCGGCGATCAAGATCGCTCGCATGATCCAACTTGATATTTGGCAAAACGTACATCTGACTTGTTCGGCTGGTGTCAGCTATAATAAATTTTTAGCGAAACTTGCATCAGATTTTCAAAAACCTAAAGGGATGACAGTCGTCACCCCCGAAGAAGCTGTCGATTTCTTAAAAGCATTACCAATCGAAAAATTTCATGGTGTTGGTAAGAAAACTGTTCCTAAAATGCATGAATTAGGTATTTTTACAGGAGAAGATCTTTATAAATGCAGTGAAATGATGTTGATCCAACAGTTTGGTAAAATGGGGTATTCGCTGTATCGAAAAGTACGAGGTATCCATGATTCACCTGTGAATGTCACCCGCGAGCGTAAGTCAGTCGGGAAAGAGCATACGTATGGACAACCACTAAGAACAGAAGAAGAAGTTCTTGGACAGTTGCGTCAGCTGGCTGAGAAAGTAGAAGAGTCTCTCCGACGTGTTCAGAAACATGGGAAAACAGTTGTCTTGAAGGTCCGTTATACCGATTATTCTACAGTAACAAAGCGAGTAACATTACCAGAATATGTCTATAAAAAAGAAGCACTGTTTTATCAAGCTAGTCTGATATGGGAAGAGATTTTAGGGATAGAGAAGGGGATTCGTTTATTAGGTATCACATTGACGAATTTAGATCCGATGACTTATGAGAATATTGTGTTGCCGTTGTGGGAAACACAAGAGATAGAATCAGAAATAGAATAAAGAATGCTCCATCTAAGACTTTGAGACAAAAGCGAAATTCACTTCTGTCTTGGCCTTTTAGATGGAGCATTTTTTATTGTGTTCAATCAAAACGGAGTATAGTTAAATCAGTTCTTGTTTTTTTATTTGTTCATATGTTTGGGTAGCATCAGTGCATTTTTCCCAGATGACGACTTGTTTTTCAGCAAGCGATCTTTGCACGTCAATGATGCGCTGATTGCTGCTTCCACGAAATTGTAATTTGAAATCTCTTTTTGACCATTCAAAACGGCCATCAACGAGAATATCGATTTTCGAGAGCAGTTCTAGTTTATCTTCCGAATCTTGTAATAATTCATCGAAGGTATAACCAGTCCATGACCAGATGTCTTTGCTGTGACCAAATTCTTGCCGGATTCGATCGACTACACGTAGGCAAACATTCGTATTCAAAAAAGGTTCACCGCCTAAGAGGGTCAATCCTTGGACGTAATCGTTGCGTAGATCAGCCATGATCTGTTCTTCCAGTTCTGGAGTGAATGGTTTGCCGTAACGGAAATTCTGAGCGGCTTTGTTAAAACAACCTTCACAGGCAAATAAACAGCCACTTACATACAAGCTATTACGAACACCTTCGCCATCCACAAAGTTGAATGGTTTATAATCAGCGATATAGTCATGACTATAATCTTGAGCCAGCCATTCTTTAGGTTTAGGATTTCTCATAGTAAAACTTCTTTCATTATAAAATGGTATCCGTTATAAAAAATTCTTGAAGGTCGTAAGAGACATAAGAAAATAGCCAGAAGAAGGGGTGCTATTTTCTTGTGTCTTTGAGCTGAACTGTTTTCTCACAACCTTATCCACGGTGTTCGAAAAGCTGACCTTCAACATTAAGCTGAAAAATCAAAAAATATGAGAAGCTATTTTCTGATTTTCCATCTTACTGCTCAGGTCAGGGCGCTTTTCTCACAACCTTATCTACGGTGTTCAAGAAGCAACACTTTGGTAATAAGTCAAAAAAATCTAAAATGAAACAGCCATTTTTGATTTTTCTGTCTTATTACTCAGTGCTAAACGCTTCTTTCACAACCTTACTTCATATGTTTCACTCGTGACGAGATTTCTTTGTGTCTGCCGTGGACCATTGGACGGGCTTGTGGGTTTCCTAGGTAGCCACATGTTCGTTTGACTACGTCGCATGATTTTGGATCGTGATTGCCACATTCTGGGCATTCAAAGCCACGTTCAGTTGGTTGGAAATCTCCTTCAAAACCACATTGGTAGCAATGATCGATCGGCGTATTGGTTCCTAAATAGCCTACTTTGTCATAGGCAAAGTCCCAAACAGCTTCTAATGCTTTAGGGTTTTGTTGCAAGACTGGATATTCACAGTAATGGATAAAGCCACCAGAACAGTATTTTGGATAGTCTTTTTCAAATTCAAGTTTTTCAAATGGCGTTGGATTTTTACGTACATCATAATGGAAGCTATTAGTGTAATATTCCTTATCTGTGATATTTTCAACGATACCGAATTTTTCTGTATCTAAACGGCAAAAACGATCCGTCAAGCTTTCACTTGGTGTGGAGTATACGCTGAAGTGATAGCCATATTCATTTCCCCAAGCGTCTGCATTGGCTTTTAGTTTTTTCACTATATCTAGAGTGAAGTCTTTGGCTTCAGCATTATTTTCCCACTCACCGCCAAAGAAAGAAGCAGCGACTTCATAAAGTCCGATGTAGCCTAATGAAACAGTTGCTCGACGATTTTTAAATAATTCGTCTACGGCGTCTGTACGAGATAGACGTTTACCGAATGCACCATACATGTAAAGGATCGGTGCATTTGCTGGAATCGCTTCTTTACAACGTTCGACACGATAAACTAATGCATCTTTCATGATTGACAAGCGATCTGAAAGTAATTGCCAGAATTTTTCTTGGTCACCGTCTGCTTCTAAGGCGATCCGCGGCAAGTTTAACGTAACCACACCTAGGTTCATTCTTCCGACATTCACTTCTTCACCGTTCTCGTCTTTCCAACCTTGTAAAAAGGAGCGACATCCCATTGGTACTTTGAAGCTTCCTGTCAATTCAACGATCTTGTCATAATTTAGAATATCTGGATACATTCTTTTTGTGGCACATTCCAAGGCCAATTGTTTGATGTCATAGTTTGGATCAGTTGGTTTCAGATTGATTCCGTCTTTTAGCGTAAATATCAATTTGGGGAAGATCGCTGTCCGTTTTTCACTTCCTAATCCATTGATCCGAATTTGTAAAATCGCTTTTTGGATTTCTCGTTCAAACCAATTTTTACCTAGACCGAAGCCAAGTGAAGTAAAAGGGGTTTGTCCGTTGGATGTGAAAAGTGTATTGATCTCATATTCCAAACTTTGCATGGCATCAAAAATATCTTTTTTGGTTTTTGCTTTTGCATAGGCTTCTTGACGTTCCGGTGTGTCGATCCATTCTTTGGCATCAATTAAATGCTTTTTGTAATTTAATTGTGCAAAAGGAGCAAGCAATTCATCTGTACGATCGGCAGAGCATCCGCCATATTGGCTAGATGCAACATTGGCAATGATCTGTGAGATCTGTGCCGTTGCTGTTTGGATCGATTTTGGTGATTCGACTTCTGCATTCCCAATTTTAAACCCGTTGTTCAACATACCTTTGAAGTCGATCAAACAGCAATTGGTCATTGGTGTATACGGATGGTAATCAAGATCATGATAATGGATATCACCTTTTTGATGTGCGTTGGCAATATGCGGTGGGAGTAATTTCAATCCGATCGATTTCCCAACGATCCCAGCAGTCAAGTCACGCTGTGTATTGAATACATTACTATCCTTGTTCGCATTTTCATTGACAACACTTTGGTCTTTATTGATCAGTTTCTCGATTGAAAAGTTGATGTCTGTTGCTTTACTACGAGCAAAATCACGTTTTGTTCGATAATGGATATATTCTTCTGCTAGGGCATATTCGTTTTTTTCCAACAAAATATGTTCAACGATGTTTTGGATCTCATAGATTTTTACGTTATTTGCGAAGCGATCTTTGATTTCTTTGATCACAAGTTCTGCGATTGATTGGATCTTTTCGTACGTAATAGGAGATAAGGAACCGTGAATTTTCTTTTCTGCTTTGATCAGTGCGGCGTTTATTTTCTGTTCATCAAATGGTACCTCGCGTCCATCGCGTTTGATGACAGTCATTTTTTTGGTTTCAGGCTGTTTTTCTAGTACAGCCATTTCTTGATCTGTTCGTTTCATTTTCTTCAGCTCCTACAAAAAATAGTTCTTGTCTATCATAAAACAAATTAAGGAAAGGAGCAACTGATTATCTGCTACATATAGTGTTTTATCACTGCATAATTGAATGAGTATACTATATATGGTGTATATTATCTTGTGAAAAAAAGTGAAAACGTACGGTATCAGCTTTTAAAAAATACGAATTATTTTTTTTTGAATAAAAAAATTGAATAAAAAAATTTCAAAGATAATTTTCGTGAGTGATCAGGTGACAAAATCAAAAGGGAAAAAAAGGAAAGGATGTGCTACTATTCAATTAAGGATAAAGGTGGAGGATTAGCATGAGTAAAATAATCGAAGTAAAACATCTAAGTAAAAGTTATGGAAGTAGTAAATCACCGGTCAAAGTATTAGACAATGTTTCTTTTTCAGTTGAAGAAGGAGAGTTTATTGGGATCATGGGACCAAGTGGAGCGGGAAAAACTACGCTGATGAATATCTTATCAACGATCAATCTACCGACGATGGGTAGTGTGTTGATCAAAGGAAATGAAATCACTAAAATGAAAAAACATGAATTGAGTGATTTCAGGCGAAGAAAAATTGGTTTTATTTTTCAAACGTTCAATCTTATTGATACACTGAATGGTAAAGATAATATTTTGCTTCCTTTAGCTGTTGAAAATATGGCGAAAGATGAAATGGAACGAAGAGTCTTACATGTTGCCCAGCTTTTGGGGATCGAAGAATTACTAAAACGTTATCCTGATGAAATGTCAGTTGGACAAAGACAACGGATTGCGGCAGCTAGAGCTTTAGTTGTGGAACCCGAAGTGATCTTCGCAGACGAACCAACCGGATCATTGGATTCAAAATCAGCAACAGAATTGTTGAATTATTTAAAAACAGTCAACGAGGTCGAAAAAGCAACGATCTTATTAGTGACGCATGATCCTTATACAGCTAGTTATTGCAATCGTATTTTATTTATCAAAGATGGGGTGATTTTTTCGGAAGTGATCCGCCGAGGGACAAGAAAAGAATTTTTTGAAAAAGTCATCGATATGCAGGCGACGATTGGAGGAGGCGGTAAAATCAATGCTTTATAAATTAGCCGCAAAAAGTTTTTTAAAACAATCAAGGGGCTATCTTGTTTATTTCTTCAGTTTGACCTTATCGACGATGATCTATTACTCTTTTAGCGCGATGACCTATGACCAATCATTGATTCGAAGGGCGAGTCAAGATGTTTCGATAGATAATATTTTAAAGCTCGGTAGCTGGACCATCACTGTTGTTTTGCTCTTTTTCGTACTCAGTGCTAATCGTTTCTTTCTCAATCGGAGACAAAAAGAAATTGGGATCTATCAATTATTTGGAATCAGCAAATTCCAGATCTCATCAATCTATGTGTTGGAAACGATGACTATTGGCTTTTTTGCTTGTATGTTAGGGATTTTATTGGGAAGTATTTTCTCAAAATTGTTTCAAATGATTTTAGTCCGAATGATGAAGATGGACATTACTAGTCGTTTTTTTATTTCTATCCCGTCCATTTTTGAAACCGTTGTGGTATTTTTTGTCATTCTTTCAGCAGTTTCTCTTTATTCACTATGGAAAATTTGGAGTTATCCCATGAATCGTAGTTTTGGTGAAAGAGAACAAGTGGAAAGTTCAATGTTGCGTATTCGCACAAGGCATCGTTTATTAGGCGTAATCGGTCTATTGATGATTTCTAGTAGCTATTTCGCCGCATGGAACTTTAGAGAAACGATTAGTGAGCTATTCGAAAAAAAGGTAAATCTAGGATTGATGATTGCTTTCCCATTTTCGATATTTTTTGTTTGTTTATTAGGAACCTATCTGTTCTTTTGCTATTCTTTTCGCTTGTTGCTCCATTTGTTGAGTGATTCGAGATTCAAGTATCGAGGAACCAATTTTTTACTGATTGGGAACACACAAATCCATCTTTTAAAAAGTTGGCGAATGAATTCGTTGATCACATTAGTCATCGGTCTATCTTTGGCAATGATCGGAGGGATGACTGGTATATCGACGCTCATTGCCCATCGTGAAGAGATTGCTGCTCCTGTTTCTTATCAATTAGATACTCAGACGGCAAACACACTTCGACCGATCTTAGCAGAAGAGAATCAAAAGATCACTGATGAATTTGTTTTTCATTACAAAGTAGTAGGGAGTTATTATGACCTGAGCATTGGTTCGGTATCTGCCGGCAATGAGATCAAGCCAGTCAATTTGATTTCTGAAAAAGAGTATCACGCCTTTCGCAAAATCAAACCTAGTCTGCCAGAAATCAAACTTACAGGAAAAAATCATACGGTCATGTTAGATGCAATAGAATCGATGTTTCGTAATTTTTCTAGTTATGGGAAAAAGATCCATCTACCTGATCAGCAAGAACTATTGATCCAACAGGTGCTTCCGGGATTTCTGGGAGATGAAGATATGACCTACTATGGACCGACCTTGGTTGTTGATCAAGCAATCTTTGACCGTGTCACTGGATTAGACTTTCAGATCATCAATTGGAATGTGACTGGTGGCAATCAAGATAAATTGACCGAACGATTAAATGAAGAAGTAGCTACTAATTGGAACCACACGATTTATTATAGTTATGAGATCACCGATCAAGGGATAGTTGGGACGATCCATACCGATGCTTCTAAAGCAGAGGAAAGTGAATACTCAGAAAATAAATTGACAGGTCAAGCATCACGTTTGAATTATAATGCTCGCTATCCTAGGCTGCGTGCCATTGATCGTCAAATTGGGATCAATATCTTTGTTGCCCTTTTTGTGGGGATGATCGTGATCATCGCAACTGGTAGTATCTTGATGGTGCGACAATTATCCGAAGCTGAAATTGAACGAACCAATTATCAACTGTTGACAAAATTAGGGATTGCCCAACGCAAAACAAATCGGATGATCTATAAGCAAAATGCGTTGATGTTTTTTCCACCGATGATTTTGGGGATCACTCATGCAGTATTTGCCATCAATGTGTTTTCTCAATATGTAGAAGGGGCAGATTATTGGTTGGCTTACTTTGTCTGTGGCTTATTGATCGTCATTTACCTACTCTTTTACTTTATGACTAGTCGTTTGTATTGTCGGATCATTGAGGAATAAAAAAATAGAGCCAGAAGGTTATCTTATTCTAGCTGAACCAAAGACAGAATCGAGTTGTACGAATTTATTTTCGTACGGCTCTTTTTTTTGTTCTCTTTAGTTAGTGACAAAACTGTTAGCTGTAAAGCGCATTCTGTTAGTAAAACAAATGTTTTTTTGTGGATGGAATGAGTAGAATTTGACTAAGGATCTAAATAGGAGGAAAAAGAGATGAAACAATGGTGGCAGCAACCCCAGGTTCGATATTGGCGAACTTTTATGCTTCGAACCCTTGTTTATTCTACGATACTATTGCTACTCATTTATTTGTATCATTACAAAAATATTCAAGGTGGAACATTTATATATAACGAATTCTAGGAGGGAAACGATGAAGAAAAAAGGAATCGTGGCAGCGATTGATTTTTGGGGAATGGCAGACCCAGAAAGAATCGCGTATCAGACAGCGGAGGAGCGGTACACATATCAAGAACTGAAGCGCTCCTCAGACGCATTAGGCTATTACTTAGAGAAACGTTTGACTACGAAGGGACCAATCGTCGTGTTTGGCAATCTAGAGTTTGAGATGGTGGTATCATTCTTGGGCGCAGTGAAAGCAGGGCATGCGTATTTACCGATTGATGCCCAAACACCGAAGGAGCGGATCGAAGCGATTTTACGTGTCGCTCAACCTAGCATGATCATTAGTTTAAGTGATTGGGAGATTGAGACAGATCTACCAATCATCCAAAAAGATTGTTTACGCTCAATCATCTCATCGATGATTGGTTATCCATTTGAGCATTCAGTAAAAGGTGACGAAAATTTCTATTTGATTTTTACTTCTGGCACGACAGGGGAACCCAAAGGCGTGCAAATCAGTCATGATAATTTGGTGAGCTTTGTTGATTGGGTCTTGAGCGACTTTCCGATTAAAGAGGGGCAAGCTTTTTTAGCACAAGCTCCTTTCTCCTTTGATCTGTCTGTGTTCACACTATATCCAGCACTGGTTTCTGGTGGAATCCTCAAGCCTTTATTTAAAGAAAACGTCCAAGATTTTCAAAAACTATTTGCCGTTTTACCACAATTAAAACTGGATATCTGGGTATCAACCCCTTCATTTGTCGATATTTGTTTAATGGACGCATCTTTTGATGAGGAGCATTTACCAGAACTGACTACATTCATTTTTTGTGGCGAAGAATTAACGAAGAAAACGGCGCAAGCGTTACTCGAACGGTTTCCTTCAGCCAAAATCTACAATACGTATGGGCCGACAGAAGCGACAGTAGCTATCTCTAGTATATTGATCACTAGAGAAGTATTGGCTGCGTATGAACGTTTACCAATTGGCTACGTCAAGTCCGATACTACTGTATCCATTTTGAAAAAAGGCGAAAGTGATCGCGGCGAGATTTTGATTACTGGTCCTAGCGTGTCAAAAGGCTATTTGAACAATCCTGAAAAAACGAAGGAAGTGTTCTTTCAAGTAACTGGGCATCAAAACTATCGAACAGGAGATGCAGGATATTTAGCAGAGGACGGTTTACTTTTTATTGAGGGAAGAATCGATCAACAGGTGAAATTACATGGCTACCGCATTGAATTAGGCGATATTGAACATGCGTTGCTTAAAGATGAGCGAATCAATCAAGCGATCGTTGTCCCCAAATATCAAGGATCGAAAGTCCAACAATTAGTGGCGTTTGTTGTACTGGATCAAGCGATTCCGGATACTAATTATCAGTTGATACGTTCGATCAAACAAAGATTGACCGCTTTTCTGATGGATTATATGATCCCACAAAGAGTGGTGTTTATTGAACAATTGCCACAAACGAATAACGGAAAAATCGACAGAAAAGCATTGACAGCTGAGGTGAATAGGTGATGAGTCTCCCACATATGATTCCTTATGCGGAGCCGTATTATTTTCTATTATTGAGTTTCGCGTTAGCACCAATTATTTTTTCTCTGTTATTTTTCCAGAAACGTTTAGGAACTTATCAAGTACTTGTCACTTTCTTTTTCTTATTCATCAGCTTTGGAGGAACGTATTGGCAACAAGGACTTGCTTTGATTGGTTATGTGATCTGGCAAACCATACTTGTCTGGTGTTATTTCAGTTATCGAAAAAAAAGAAATCAGAGTGTTTGGTTTTATCTCGCGGTAGTTCTAGCGATTCTACCTTTAGCGATTACGAAAGTCACACCGTTTCTATCATCAGGTAAAGGATCACTTTTAAGTTTTCTCGGGATTTCTTATTTAACATTCAAAGCTGTACAAATGATTATGGAAATGAGAGACGGTATGATCAAAACTTATCATCCTTACCGTTATATTCAGTTCTTGTTGTTTTTTCCAACCATTTCTTCAGGACCCATCGATCGTTATCGAAGATTTGAAAAAGATCAGCTCCAACCACCAACAAGGGAAAGATATCTAGCAATGTTGGAAAAAGGAGTCCATCATCTGTTTATGGGCTTTCTATACAAATTCATCATCGGTTACTATCTCGGACAGGTATTGTTACCCATCGTCTCAAAAGGAGCCTTAGCTCATGGTGGGGTCTCTTGGTGGCTATTGGGTTACATGTATGTCTATAGTTTGTATCTCTTTTTTGATTTTGCTGGCTATAGTTTGTTTGCAGTTGGTACAAGCTATTTGATGGGCTATGATACCCCAATCAATTTCAACAAACCATTTTTAGCTTGGAACATCAAAGAGTTCTGGAATCGTTGGCATATGTCTTTGTCCTTCTGGTTCAGAGATTACGTGTATATGCGGTTGATGTTCTTCTTGATGAAGAAAAAATGGTTCAAGAGCAAGATCGTGACGTCAAATATCGGGTACTTTGCATTGTTTCTATTAATGGGTGTCTGGCACGGTTTGACATGGTACTACATTTTGTATGGCATCTATCATGCAACATTGATTTGTGTGACCGATGCATGGATTCGCTACAAGAAAAAACGGAAGAAAAAACTTCCTTCAAATCGCTTGACCCACGCATTTTCTGTTTTCATGACGTTTCAAGCGGTGTGTGTTAGCTTATTGATTTTTTCAGGATTTTTAGATCAACTGTTTTTTAAATAAATAATGAATTTAAAGGAGAGAATAAACATGGAAGAACAAGTTTTAACGATTTTAGCAGATATTACAGGTACAGATGAAGTGAAAGAAAATAAAGAAATTGATTTGTTTGGTGAAGGTTTATTAGATTCACTAGGGTCTGTCCAATTATTAGTAGAGCTGGATGGACAGCTTGATGTGCAAGTACCTGTATCAGAATTTGACCGAGAAGAATGGGCGACACCAAATAAAATCATTGATCAAGTCAACGAATTGAAGGGATAACGATGAAGAAAAAGCTGTTTGCGATTTTTGGTCCAGTGCTACTTGCGTTTATACTGATTGCGTTTTTTTTCACTTCATCTTTTCGCGTGAATGTAGCTGATCCAGAAATCATCCATAGAGCAGCCAGTTCGATGTCAGACAACGTCTTACGAGGGGATGTAATCAAAAATGCAGCCTTTGCTGAAAAAAAGTATGTGCCTTTTCTTGGTTCGAGTGAATTGAGTAGGATCAGTCCCTTTCATCCTTCGGTTTTAGCCCAGAAATATCAACGGAGCTACGAACCATTTTTATTAGGTGCCCCCGGGACTCAATCGCTGAGCCAATTCATGATGATGCGCTCAGCTGGTAAAGATCTCAGAAATAAAAAAGTAGTGGTCGTCGTGTCTCCTCAGTGGTTCGTAAAAGACGGGGTGAAGGAAGACTATTTCAGTACCCACTATTCAGAGTTACAGACATTGGATTGGCTGTTTTCAATAAAAAAAGTGACCGCTTCAGATCGCTATTTCGCGCGACGTTTATTGAGTTTTTCGATTGTTTCGAAAGATGAGGAAATCACGCGGATTTTAAGTACAATACAAAAAGGGATTACACCCAATGATAAAGAATTAGCGGGCTTGGAAGACAAATGGAACATCTTGAAGCGTGAGGATGAATTATTTAGTGGGATTGGTTTGACGGATAAACAAAAACAGATCGATCAAGCGACCAAACCATTACCTGCTAGCTATGAAAAAGAACAACTAAGTAAGCTCGCTACACAGATTGGTACTAGTAAAACTAAGAATAATCCTTTTGCTTTGAAAGATGATTTCTACAATACCCGGATCAAACACCATTTAGATGAGCTGAAAGATTCACAAAAAGACTGGGATTATCGTTTTTCAAAGGAATATTCTGATTTTCAATTATTATTGCAACAATTAGCAAATGAACACATTGAAGCATTATTTATTCTACCGCCAGTGAATGAAAAATGGAGTGACTATACTGGTTTGTCTCAAGAGATGTTGCAAGGATTTGCGAAAAAAATCAAGTATCAATTAAAGGAACAAGGATTTCAACACATTGCAGATTTAACAAAAATGGCCGATGTCCCTTATTTTATGGAAGATACGATCCATCTTGGTTGGCAAGGCTGGTTGACTGCAGATCAGTATATCCAACCCTTCTTAGAAGAGAAGCAACCAGTGAGTCATTATCAGATGGACGATGCTTTCTATAGTAAGGATTGGCAATTGCAAACCCCAGACACACTACCAGAAAAATAAGCGAGGAATTTGAACCAAAACAAGAGGAATGAAGAAATTCGAGCAATGACCTGTAACGTCCAAACAAAGTGGATGTTATGGGTCATTTTTGAGATGTAGTCAGATTCGAAAAATATGAAAACGATAACTGTTCTTATCATAGGACTACATAAATCAAACAAATATGCTGCCCAAAAATCAGTGAATAATGATATAATTCTACTATTAAGTATGGAAAAGAGGGAAAGCGTTTGAATAAAAATGAAGAACAATTATTGATTGATTTAACAGCTGCGCGTGGCGTACCAGGAAATGAAGAAGAAGTACGAAAAGTCTATAAAAAATATGCAGAGCAGTTCACAGATGATATTTTTTACGATGGTTTAGGTAGTATCATCGCCAAACATGATTCTGGTAAGGGACCTAAAGTATTTATCTCCGGACATATGGATGAAGTTGGCTTTATGGTTACAAAGATCACAGATAAAGGATTTATTGAATTTCAAACACTTGGCGGTTGGTGGGGTCAAGTCATGTTGGCACAACAAGTAGAAATCAAGACCCAAGAGGGAAAAATCATCCATGGCGTGATTGGTTCAAAACCACCACATGTCTTGACTGCTGAAGTTCGTAACAAACCTTATGATATCAAAGATATGTTTATTGACATCGGTGCGACAAGCAAAGAAGAAGCGACGGAATGGGGCATTCGTCCTGGCGATATGATCACTCCTTATATTGAATATCGTCGAATGAATGATGGAAAATTTTTATTAGCAAAAGCATGGGACAATCGTATTGGGACAGCTGTTTCTTTACGTGTACTTGAAAATCTAGCAAAAGAAGGACATCCAAATGTCTTATTTGCCGGGAGTGATGTGCAAGAAGAAGTTGGTTTAAGAGGAGCACGCACAAGTACTCATTTAGTTGATCCTGATATTGCGATTGCTTTAGATACAGGTACTGCTGGGGATACACCAGGGATGTCACCAAAAGAGGCAGATTCAGTTTTAGGTAAAGGGCCACAAATCTTGATTTTCGATGCTTCAATGATCCCACATAAAAAATTATTGAATTTTGTGATCCAAGTGGCAGAAGAAATGGCTATTCCATTCCAATATACTGTCATCACTGGTGGGGGGACAGATGCCGGACAAATGCATGTGTCACGTAATGGTGTACCATCGATTGCAATCACAGTTCCCGTTCGTTATCTGCATTCACATACATCGATCATCCATGAAGAAGATTACTTCAATACAGTAAAATTAGTTACTGAAGTAGTCAAACGTTTGGATAGTGAAAAAGTAGCAGAAATCAGGAGTTATGAGTAATGAAGAAGGTCTCTGAATATCGAAAGAAAGCTCGGGCATCATTAGAAGGACAATGGGGGATCAATGCTTGGATCATTTTCCTTTCAGTCTTTATCGGGTTGATCATCCAGCAGCTTTTTGTAGGCATCTTCCCAACCGATAGCACACAGGCAAACATACTTGATTTTTTGATCCAACACGTATTGATCTTTGCATTTACTTATGGGGTCTATTATATCTCGTTAGTTGTGGTCAGAGGTGGGCGAGCAAAATCTAATCTGTTGTTTGCTGTTTTTCAAAAAGAATATTTTGTACCGATTCTGCTTATCAATCTTTTAAATACCGTATTCAATTGGTTGATCAACGGTATTATACTTTTGCCTAGTTTTCTGATTGGCGGGTTCAATACGTATATCAATCTACTTTTTAATGGGAATGCATCACCACAAGGGATAATGAACGATTTTACGATTGATCTGAGTTTTGCGGTCTTTACAACCTTACTCTTTTTCGTGTCGTTATTTGTGATGACGATCGTTGCAGGGTTGTTCCAATTTGCTGCTTGGACAAAGTTTGACTATCCGAAACTGACAGTTATCCAAAGTTTGAAATATGCTTGGTTTTTATTAAAAGATCGTATTGGTACCTATCTTCTCCTACAACTTTCCTTTATTGGTTGGTATATTCTCGGATTTATTGCGCTATTCTTTGGTTTACTCTGGGTGATTGCTTACGTCAATGTGTCGGTTGCACAGTTTTACGAACAAGCCCGTATTGAAAAAGGTAGCCCAATGGAATACTTTAACTTAGGGTAAGCAGTTTTCCTTATGAAAATAAGAAATTGTGGTAGCATAAGTTTTTGAGGGGGAATCAGTCATGAAATTAACCGTTTTAGGTTGCTTAGGTGCATATCCTTACAAAAAACAAGGAACGACGAGTTATCTGTTACAAGCAGATCAATTTAATCTGTTGATTGATGCTGGGAGTGCAACACTTGTGAAATTGGAGGACCATCTTGATCCACTTGCTTTAGATGCGGTGATCATCAGCCACTATCATCATGACCATATCGCAGATCTAGGAGTCTTGCAATATGAGTGGCAATTACATCCAGACAGAGATCAGGAAAAGATATTACCAATCTATGGACATACGAAAGATGCCAGTCATTTTGAACATTTGACGATGCCGGGAGTGTCACAAGGGGTGGCATATGATCCGTCCAAAGAACTCGAAGTCGGGCCATTTTTGATCACTTTCTTGGAAACGATTCATCCAGTGGTTTGTTATGCGATGCGTATTGTCGAAAGAGCCACCGGAAAAGTACTTGTTTTTACAGGAGATTCTGGCTATTTAGAGAGTTTCATCCCTTTTGCTAGAGAAGCAGACCTCTTTTTGGCGGACACGTATCTTTTTGCAGGAAATGAGCGACACAAAGCCCATTTCACTTCAAAAGAATCTGGAGAGATCGCAAAAGCGGCAAAGGTCAAAAAACTGGTTTTGACCCACTTGCCACAATTCGGTGACTTAACACAATTAAAGAATGAAGCGAAAGAAGCGGCTGGAGAAGAAATCGAAGTTGTTTTAGCTGAAGTCGATAAAGTGTTTGATATATAGGAGGACGAGCAGAATGATTTTTGTACCAAATGAAAACCATGATCCAAGAGTAAATTTAGCAATCGAGACCTTTTTGCTACAAGAGATGCCACTAGAAGAGCCAATCTTGCTGTTTTACATCAATGAACCGTCGATCATTATTGGACGAAATCAAAACACGATCGAAGAAATCAATCGTGAGTACGTCGAAGAACATGGCATCCATGTGGTACGTCGTTTAAGCGGTGGTGGGGCTGTTTATCATGATTTTGGTAACTTGAATTTCAGTTTCATCATGCCAGATGATGGGGATTCGTTCCGTGACTTTGCGAAGGTGACTAAACCAATTATCCAAGCGTTACACGAATTAGGTATTTCTGGTGCCGAATTAAAAGGACGAAATGACTTGGTGATCGATGGCTTGAAATTTTCAGGCAATGCCATGTATGCCACAAATGGTCGGATGTTCGCACATGGAACGATTATGTTCGATTCAGACATTGATGAAGTAGTCAATGCGTTAAAAGTCAAAAAAGAAAAAATCGAATCAAAAGGAATAAAATCGATTCGTTCGCGAGTTACTAACATCAAGCCTTTCTTGCCTGAAGAAAAACAAGGAATGACAACAGAAGAATTTCGTGAAGACATTCTTTTGAAAATCTTTGGGGTATCTTCAGTAGAAGAAGTAAAAACTTATGAATTGACAGAAAAAGATTGGGAAAAAATCAATCAAATTTCTGAACAGTATTATCGAAATTGGGATTGGAATTATGGGAAATCACCAGATTTTAACTTTTCACGACAAAAACGCTTTTCAATTGGCTCGATCGAGGTCCATCTAAATGTCTCTGAAGGGATAATCGAAGAGGTAAAAATCTTCGGCGATTTCTTTGGTCTAGGAGATATCAAAGATGTTGAGCAAGTGTTGACAGGGTTAAAATATGACAAAGCTACCTTACAAGAAGCAGTTGAAACCATCGATATCAAGAAATACTTTGGTGCGATCGAAGCACAAGATTTATTGGAACTACTATACTAAATGAGATGGTGACAGAAGCGACTTGATCTGAGCAGTGAGATAGAAAATTGAAAAATATTTGTTTCATATTTTACAATTTGTTAGCTTAATGTTGAAGGTCAGCTTCTGGAACACCGTTTATTTGGTTCTAGGGGATAAGATGACCAATGCCTCATACCCGACAAATCTGTAAGATAACATAAACATACTAAGATTAGTGGGTAAGGTATTCGACGGAATATCTTACCCACTATTTTCT
The DNA here is from genome assembly GCF_002947535.1 of Enterococcus mundtii. Lineage (GTDB taxonomy): Bacteria > Bacillota > Bacilli > Lactobacillales > Enterococcaceae > Enterococcus_B > Enterococcus_B mundtii_B. Next base: position 51,662 of record NZ_PUAP01000008.1, on the reverse strand, counting down.
TGTAATCAAGTATAGTGAGAGTGAAAGGAAGCTCGAACATGACCTCATGGACTTCGAGTCCGAATCAAAAAACGAGCTCCTTCACTGCCATTCTAGAATCTGTTTTAAGTATGTTGGGACTTCGAGTCCGTGTAAAGGAAAGTCGAATCGGAATGAATCAGTGAAGGTCTTTCAATCAAATAATAAAGGAGAAGTCGCATGTCATTTATTTTAGCTTTTGACGTATCCAAAGGTGAAAGTTACAAAGTACTTTACCATGATCGGCACTGTCTATCCGAAGGGAAAGTCGCTCACAATCAAGAAGGGTTTCACCAGTTACTTGAAGAAATCATCGCACTTCCAGAAACGCCTGAAATTGTTTTTGAAGCAACAGGTGTCTACTCTCGTCCATTAGAAAAATTCTGTCAAGCTAACCGGTTAATCTACTGCCTATTGAACCCTTTAGAGGCAAAAAAACAAATGGAAGAGGGCACACTGCGTAGTTGGAAAACAGATAAAATCGACGCACATAAATTGGCGCAAACTCATTGGAAAAATACGCGTTTGCCAAAAATACATCAAGCAGAAGTATTTCAGAAACTACGTGATCTTGCCCGTTTTTATCAAGAAATCGAAGATAAAATTTCTCGCGTGCGCATGGATCTTCATCAGGCACTCCAATTAACCTTTCCTGAGTTAGAACACTTCTTTTCCAGTCGTGTTACTCCTTACGCGTTATCGTTAATCGAGGCGTTCCCTCACCCCGAGTTCGTGCTTGCCTCTACTCGAACAAAAATAAAAAATCGCTTAGTAAAGAGCACACGCAAATGTATTTCCGAAAACAGAGCGTGGCAGAAAGCTGACCAAATTTTAACGTATGCGCAAAACTCTTATCCTGCAGTCGACGCCGCGAGTATTCATTGCCAGAAAACGAGTTACTATGCGCGCCTCCTTCAAGACTTACTAGAACAAAAGGAAAGCTTAATGGCGCAAATGATTCAATCTGCTCAAGCACTTGAAGAATTTGAACTCTATCAGTCTATACCTGGGATTGGTGCGCCCACTGCGACTCTTTTAATTGGTGAATTGGGCGATATCAGACGGTTTCCTACCGCAAATCAACTCAATGCATTCGTCGGTATTGATATTCGACGTTTTCAATCTGGAAATTATGTCGGAAAAGATCACATCAATAAACGAGGCAATCCAAAAGGAAGAAAAATTCTCTATTTCGCAATTCGCAATATGATTCGACAACAACACGCTGCGCCCAATCATCTCGTCGATTACTATTACAAACTAAAAAAGCAACCTCTCCCCAAAAAGGAAAAGGTTGCCACAGTCGCCTGTATGAATAAGCTCCTGAAATGCATGCATTCCATGGTCAGGAAGCATACAATGTACGCTTATGCGTATACGGCCTCTAACGACCAATAAGGGATTAACCTTATACACTCATCATAGCACAAAACCAAGTAAAAAAATTTTCTTATTACTTGGTTTATTTCGTATACTTTCATTTTCTTCTTCCGATTCTAGTTCAACAATCAATCATTTGATTTATTAATTTCTCTTGACTAATCGTAGGAAAGGAGGCTGAACACTTCTGTTCCCGCCGTTTATTCGGTTTTAGGTGGTACAAAAGGACTAATGTCCCAGACACCTTTATTTAGCCAGGAGATATATTGATTTTTAAGCGATCGACCCACTTATCTTTTTCTTGGACCAAGGAGCTGCTGTATTTGTCGAGCGTGGTCTGGATCATCATCAAGTCATACTGTTCCTGTCGTATCAATTCTTCTGTCACATCTTTTGAAAAAATATTTTTCTCATAGTGTGTACTGTGCTCACAGTGGATTTGGATTTGGGAATTGATTTCTTGGATCGATAAATAGATTTCTCGATGCAAAGGATTTTCAATAGCTTGGGTCTCTCGAAACGAGTGCTCAAGAATATGAATGAGCAGTTGTGTGAAATCTTCATCATGGATCGGTAAGGACGCTGGGATATGAGTATGAAAATCGACCTTGATATTCTTTTTAGTGGCGACTTCTTGATATCTCGCCAAAATCAAATTTGTTAGTTGGTGACCTGTCGGAAAAAGTGACAAGTCCAATCGTCTTGTTTCGTCTACGATCCGCTTTAAGTAAGTGTTCGCTTCGGCTTGTTCGTTTGCATCGATCAATTGACTCAGTTCTTCCATTTGCGCAACAAAGTCATTTTTCGCCTGATCGATTTGTTGGATCTGTGTTTGGATTTTCGAATAATGTGTTTCGATCAAATCCGTTTTAGTTTGTAAGAAAAGACGTTCTTTATGATAACTATCGATCTTCATGATATTTTCCATGATGTTGTACCCTACAATAACGATCAGGAGGATTGCAAATAAGAGCGTGGACCAGTTGATGATCGAATGTCCGATTCCCAAGGCTGTTTGGATATAAAACATACAATGAAAGATAGCGATCAAAACGATCCAAGGACTACAAACAGTGAAGAAGCGATTTTGTTTGTATGCCTCACCGATACTTGCCAAGGAAGTAACTAAAGTGCTTACAACACTAACGACACTAGCAAAGGGCATCAGTTCAGGTAATTCAAAATCTGAAAATGCTGCATAAAGTAGGATATTCGCAAAAATAAATGTCTGGAAATAGCAGAAATAACCATACCATTTCTGATAGTTTGTCATTTTTGACTGGTAGTAAAAAATGATCAGTATCGAAGTCAAGATAGCAAACAAGTGAGAAAAAATCGAATGAACGATTGGTTCAAAAAGAACCCCACTTAAGATATCTTCTGAAATGGATTCAAATCCAAGTACGAAAGAAAATAGGCTCAAAATCACTAATGAACGATCTATTCTGTTATGCCTATAGAGAATATAGCTAGTCCAAATCAACAAACCGATGGCGATAACGAAAGCCAAGATCATCGCGATGACTTGTGGGATCGACTGTGAAAAAATAAAGCTGATCATTGGACTGGTAGTTCCCAAATAAACTTTGGGTGTCAGCCCAGCATAATTTTGATAAGGGGAGGAAACGACGATTTTCAAAGTCTTGCCCACATAGGATTCTGGGAGATCAATGATCGACAAAGACAATCCAGGATTATTTCGCGTGCTTTCTTTTGAGCGACTGTAGAGCAGCGTGTCATCTAATAAGACACTTAGCCATTGATGATTGCCTTTGATCAAGAGATTGGCGTCCGCCAATTCTTTATGTAGAGTAGTTTCCATTATAAATGGTTCATTTTTGTCGATAGATGGCATGTAGTCGATATGGTTGCTATCGAACTGAAAATAAGGATCGTGCTCGGAATAATAGACCCATGAATCGTCGATCTGAGACATTTGTTTATTGTCAATTGGCGTGAAAAGGTAATGAAAAAAATAAGCGATACTTATTATAAATAACGATGATAATATAATAAGTACGCTCCATTTGATTTTTGTAGAGAGTGGTATAATTTTATTACGTTCGTTATTAAAAAGAACCATAGACAAATCTCCTTTGATAAATTCTCTAATTCCAGAGTAAACTTTTTTCATTTGACAGTCAATTTTTATCTATTTTTATTAGCTTTCTCATTGATTTACTTATTTTTTTATTGAAGGTACACAGACTGAGTATTAATATTGTAATAAATATCACGTTATTATATTATAGATTTAACGAAATATTATTAAGGAGGTCCAATGTGCCTATCTATAAAAAAATAACTTTTTTCAGTTCGATTTCGTTAGTTGTTCTTTTAGCGATAATTTTGTGTGTCGTTCTACTCCCTCGTGTATTTGGACTGACACCACATATCATTGATGATCAGGCGATGGCATCGTCTTATTCAGAAGGAAGTCTGATCTATGTGCAAAAAAGAGAGGCAGATACGATTTTAGTTGGAGATGTAATCACCTACTATGAAAATGCTGGTAAGCATATCGTGACAAGAAGGGTTGTCGCTATTGAAGATCAACACCAGTATTTTTATACGAAAGCTGATGAAAAAACGCAAATCGAAGTTGAAGCAGTACGAGATCGCAATATTATCGGAATGCCTGTATTTCAGATCCCGTATATAGGATTATTGTTCTCACGACATGCGTTCAATTGGATGAAATGGGTGTTTTTGGGTATCGCTTTGTGCTTGTCCTCCATCACTGCTTGGCACACCTACCTTGAACTGAAAAAGCGCCGAGAGAAAGAAACTGATTTTTTTTCTGACATTCAATAGCCAGATTTTTTATTTGCTAGTTTCTCCCTCTTGTCGAAAGATAGGTTTCTTCGTATAATGTTTGGAAGAGGAGGGGAAGTATGCGTAATGAAATGATGCATCGTCCCGTTGTAAAAGAAGAGTTATTGGATTTTATGCGGACACAACAAAAACAGTTAACTGGAGAATTAGGAAAAGTCGAAGAGGAAGCACATGCGGCGGAAGTGCCGATCATCCCTCATGAGACGGTTGTATTTCTGCAGTTTTTATTAGGACAGATCAAACCAAAAGAAGTGCTAGAAATTGGAGCTGCGATTGGTTTTTCATCTAGTTTGATGGCACAAGTGATTGGAAAAGAAGGTCATGTGACAACGATCGATCGCTTTGATGTGATGATCAGAAAAGCGAAAGCTACCTACGAGCGATTAGAGTTGACGGAACGAGTGACTCTATTAGAGGGGCAAGCGGCTGATATTTTACCAACATTGACTGGTCCTTACGATTTTATCTTCATGGATAGTGCAAAATCAAAATATATCGAATTCTTACCTGAATGCCTTCGCGTGTTGAAAAAAGGCGGTGTCTTGATGGTTGATGATATTTTCCAAGGAGGAACGATTCTTCTAGCTGATGAAGAGATTCCAAGAGGAAAACGAGCAATCCATCGTAAATTGAATGAATTTTTACGTGTGGTCATGGCACATCCAGATCTGACCTCTACGTTATTACCTTTGGGAGACGGTGTGATCTTGATCACGAAAGAGGCAGAAACGATCGACTTATAATTGCCAGATTTTGAGTAAAGATTCAAGAGACTGCTAGCTAAGTCAAATTCGTTGATAGTAAGGCAGAAGTTGAAAGTAGGGAAACCTATCCAATCAAGTTCTGCCTGGCTACTTTAAGCTGAACAGGAGTTCACGATCAATGATAAAATGACAAGTTGATCGTAGCAAAAAAGTACAGTATAAAAATCATACATGTTTTTTTTAAGTGAAATCTGTAAGAAAAAAGTACGATAAAAATTTTTGTTTCATAAAATAACTATTTTGTATTGACATAAGCTTTCAGTTTATCTATAATTATTTTTGTTCCGCAAAAGCTGTCATAGTAGCTCAGCTGGATAGAGCATCCGCCTTCTAAGCGGACGGTCGGGGGTTCGAATCCCTCCTGTGACGTAAAAAACCGTTAGAAACTTTTGTTTCTAGCGGTTTTTTTTGTCTATTGTGCCAAATAAGATCGATTTATCGCTGAGGTTTTAAGATGCTGGCTTGATCGTATAAAAAATCGATGTTTCAAATCCCAAAAAGTAAAATGATAAAAAGTAAAATCAAATCATACAAGATATGCGCTAGCATAGGGATCAATAAGTTTTGTGTTTTTAACCATGCATAGAGGGAAGGGGCATGTGCCAAACCAATGACGAAAATACATTGATAGAGATTTCCATCGTATACGGCATAATGACTAAGACCAAAAACCAGTAGAGAAATCGTACTGGCAATCAAAATAGAAAATCTAGTACTCATAAATGTAGAAAGTAAAAGAAAGGCCAAAACGAAGATCGCAGCAATGTAAAGTTCTTCACCAATCAGACTCACGCTAAGTTGTGATAGATATAGGATTATTCCACCAATATTTAACCCTTCGTACCAATTGTCCCCACCAGCATTTGCGGCCATTGTTTGATTCAGCAGTTTTCCAGTCAAGATAAAAAAATCTGCAAGTAGCGAACCAATGATCAGGATAAAAGCAATCCAACGCCAATCGTTCTTATTGAGTTTTTTGAATAAAGATTTTGTGTTTTTCCAACCAATCAGTATGATTAAAGCAAGCGCTCCCCCTATAGGTAAAAAGGTCCAATCTAGCCTACCTGAGAAGATCGGATAAGATGTCATCATTCCCCAATCAGCAAAAATTAAAATAATGAGTGCTAAGAGTGACCGCCACAGATTGAACTTGACAGTTTTAAACATTGCGAACATTAAATAACTCCTCCTATAAATAAAATCAACAAAGGGCGATTGTAACATTGATAGGGAATATCGAGAAATAATTTGCTGTCATTTTTAGCGTTTGATTAGAGACATTAGATGCGAATAAAAATAAAAATAGAATGAATACGATTACGTAGTAAATTAGCCTTTTTCAACAATAAAACAATTGATTGACCAAAAGAAAAATAGAATCTTTTTTATTATCGCCTGTTTTTTTCTGAGGATTTTTCATTTTGAATAATGTAAAGAAATCGAGCATCTATGATAAAATAGAGTATCAACATCAACTGTACGATCAACAAGGGCCGATATTCCTTCGGTCGAAAATCGAAGGGGCTTATTTCAGGAGAGGATAAAGGGAAACGTTTATGTTAATCACAAAAAAATGGCTGGATCGTTTGACGCGTCCATATAGATCACCAGGAATGTTTCGCTGCTTTGCCGAATCTCAGAGTATGGACAGTGTCAGTAGTAAAGCGATTCTATTGATCGATGAGACAAAAGTGACGATTTTGTTTTTGAATTTTTTTCAAACAAAAGTCATTGATCATCTCACGTATGAGCGAACAGTGATCGAAGAGGAACAAGTAGCATTAGGTGGCGGATTATCCGTTGTCTGGCGTTTTTCCGCTGGTAGAAAGCACTGGCGTTTTCGTATCATGAAAAAGATCATCCCTTTAGGAGATGAACAAAGAGAATTTTTGATGCAACTCGAGTAAGGATATCACTTACGAAAAAAAGAAGAACACTAGCAACGATATTGTCGTTGTATAGTCGTTCTTCTTTTTTATTAAAACCGTGTGATGATGTCATCTAAAATAGCAATCAATTCTTCTTTCTCCACGTTTAAATGACCATTGATCCATTCGGCTAAGACGCTAGTAGTTCCGGAAATAGAAAAAAGGACTTCTATTTTATTTTTCTTATCATTTACATCTAGTTGTTCTTCCGCCATGATTTTTTTCATTAGAATCTGTCTAAGCTGTACAGCTAGATCATCATTTAAAAAATCATTGAAGAAAAAATGAAAGACCTTTTTGTTTTCATCTACATGATTCACTAATGCATGAACGAATAAACGAAAGTCATATTGCTCATTTTTAGGGTATTTTTGATCGAATATATCCGTCAATGTAACGATTGTTTCTTCGAGGATTTTTGATCGAAGGTCGTAAATATCCTCGTAGTGAGTATAAAACGTCCCTCTTCCGATATCTGCTTGTTGTGAAAGCTCCGCGATCGTGATTTTATTGATTGGTTTTTCTTTCGTTAAATCTAAAAAGGCTTGTTTGATTGCTTGCTTCGTTCTGGTGCTTCGACGATCCATATGTATCTCCTTTTTTAGACAGTATCTTCCTAAGTGTTCATTATTGGACAGATGTTGAATGATTGCCTATAGGAAGTCGCTTTTTGAGTAATTATAATAAAGTTACGTAAAGAAATAAAGTTTTGATTCAAAAGGAGTAGATGAATATGGAAAAATTAACGATTCGTTCAATTGATAGAAAAGACTTAAACAAAGCAAGTGAATTTGCAGCACAAGGGATGAACTTTAATCAATATACGGAAAATCCTATCGCGCTTTATCTCTATCGACAGTATGCATTGTCAGTAGTGATGATGAAATCAACAATCACATTAGGTGCTTATTTAGATGGAAAATTTGTTGGCTTCATTTTCGCTCGCTTCAATGGAGAAAGCAAAGTGCCTGTTTCGTGGGGGAGACGCTTGTTTGTCAATGTAGTAGAAAAATTGATCGGATTGACCGGATATCAAGGTGCAATAGGAACTTATGACCAAGCCAATCAAAAAATGTATCATGAATTTGCATCCAATCATCCAGAAGGCGAAGTCACTTATTTTGCCGTTGATCCCACATTGAAAGGTAAGCGGATTGGCTCACGTTTGTTAGAAGAAATAGAGAAACGTTACAAAAATAAGCGGATATTTCTCTATACAGACTCTAACTGCAATTACCAATTTTACTTGAAAAAAGGATTCAACATTTTTGGTCGCCAACCAATCGATCTAGGTGGAGGAGAATCAATGACCTGTTACTTACTAAGTACCACTTTATGATCGAAAACTCTAGTGATTAGACTACGCATAACGTTGACTCAGTGATGAGTCGGCGTTTATTTGTGTTTTTACACTCTTGATTTGTAAGAGTAAGTTGCAGAAAAAAAACAACAGTTCCTTTATAATCATAAGTAGATTGTTTTCATTTGGTCAATCACAGCAATGATCCAGCTAAAAAAACGATCAATCACCGATTTTAGAAAGGAAGAAAATAGATGACATTATTATCTCAAATTTTAGTTACACTTGTTGCCTTGGAATTTCTTTATATCATGTATATTGAAACTTTTGCGACGGAATCTGCCACAACTAGTCGAGTATTCAACATGCCGAAAGAAGAATTACGACGTCAGTCAGTACAAACTTTATTCAAGAACCAGGGAATCTATAATGGTTTACTTGGTGTGGCTTTACTATACGGGGCTTATTTTTCAAATGCACCAAAAGAAATTACGGGCCTATTGCTGATCTATATTTTGCTTGTAGCGGCTTATGGTAGCTTGACTAGTGATCGCTTGATCATCGTCAAACAAGGTGGGTTAGCAGCGATTGCACTTATTACGTTATTCTTTTAGGATATAATCGAAAAAACAGCTGAAAAAAATATGAAAGTTTGTGAAAAAACTTACTTTAATCAATAAAATATGCTATCCTGTAACGTGCATTTTATAAATTTTTTATGAAAATGGGGTAGTAGTGTTGTTAAAGAATTATATTGGTTTATTGAAAAAAGAATTTTCTGGCTATAATCTTTCAGTATTTCAAAAAGATTTATTGGCAGGTATCACAGTCGCGGCGGTGGCTTTACCACTCGCTTTAGCCTTCGGTGTTTCAAGTGGAGCAGATGCAGCAGCTGGTCTGATCACTGCTGTCATTGCGGGTCTAGTCATTGGTGGTTTATCTGGTGGGTTCTATCAGATTTCTGGTCCAACTGGTGCGATGGCAGCGATCTTGATGTCGATTGCTGCTAAACAAGGAATGCAAGGGGTCTTATTGGCAACTTTCTTAGCTGGGTGCCTTTTATTAGTTGCGGGAGTCTTGCGGTTAGGCACACTGACTTCGTTTATCCCAGCGCCAGTCATCACAGGTTTTACCTCTGGTATTGCAATCATTATTGCTTTAGGTCAAGTGGATAATTTATTCGGAGTGCGTTCACAAGGAGCGAATGTGATGGAGAAATTATCCAGTTATCAAGACTTAGGTTTTGAAATTTCATTCCCAACGATTTTAATGGGGAGTTTGGTCATTATTGGGATGCTGATCTATCCTAAAAAATGGGCGAAAAAAATGCCAAGTTCATTGCTGGCGATCATTATTACAACTGCATTGATGATGGTCGTTGATCTACCCATCGCGACAGTAGGTGAAATCCCGCAAACATTGATTGGTAACCATCGTTTGGCTTTTGGCGATTTTAGTTTGTCAGCAATCCAAACAGTCATAGTACCAGCAATCAGTATTGCACTGTTAGGAATGATCGAAAGTTTGTTGTGTGGTGCCTCAGCAGGACGAATGGCGAATCGTCAGTTAGATAGTAATCAGGAGCTGGTCGCACAAGGAATTGGTAATCTACTGTTGCCATTTTTTGGTGGGATTCCAGCTACAGCAGCAATTGCTCGAACGAGTGTCGCAATCAAATCCGGTGCTCAAACCAGAGTAGCTGGAATGATTCATGCGATCGTATTATTTCTATCCATGCTTATTTTTGCACCGATCATGTCGAACATTCCGATGCCGGCGTTAGCTGGCGTATTGATCGTCACTGCATGGCGTATGAATGAATGGGGAACGATCAAAGAACTCTTCTCTAAAAGATACTGGTCAGCGCTTCTCCTCTTTTTCTTGACGATGGGGTGTACAGTGATTTTTGATCTAAGCATTGCAATCGTTATAGGAATCATCAGTGGGTGTGTCTTTTTTGTTGTCAAAAGTGCAGCCATCACGATCTCGGTAGAGGAAATCGACTGGCAACGAATGAGCTTGCCGGAAACGGGTAAGTTGGATAATTGGGCAGTCGTTTATATCAGTGGACCTTTATTCTTCATGTCCGCTGAACGATTGAAAGCGACATTAACAGAATTAGCAGATAAAGAAGGAATCATTTTTTCAATGCGTGGGGTGCCGAGTATTGATTTGACGGCGCAAAGTTTATTTGAAGAATTCCAAGAAAAAGCTGCAATAAAAGAACAGACGATCATTTACACCTCGTTACAACCAGAAGTTGAAAAGCAATTGCAACATCTTTGGGAAAAACAAAAGACAGAACAACATCTTACTGTGGCTCATGCGCTGACCTCTTTACACAAACAATATGCGTTAGATAGTGAAATGTAGTCGGTTGTTCGCTTAAAAAAAATTTGTGGCTACCTCATGTTCTAAGGTAAAATAAGGTGATACACGTTTGGGAGGTAGGAATGGATGAATATCAAACAAGTGAGTGAAGAAAAAGGAATCTCTGCGGATACTTTGCGCTACTATGAACGAATCGGTTTGATCCCACCGGTGAACCGAACAAACGGAGGTATCCGTGACTATACTGAAGAAGATTTACGCTGGGTCGATTTCACCTTGTGTATGCGTAGTGCAGGGTTATCGATCGAATCTTTGACTGAGTATATCCGTTTATACAGCGCTGGTGATGAAACGATCCTTGCTCGTAGAGATCTTCTTATGGAAGAAAGTGAACAATTGGCAAAAAAAATTGCAGAGATGCAAGCTTGTCAGGAACGTCTCCAAAAGAAAATCGCTCGTTATAACCAAGACTTGGTCAAAGGAGATCCAATCTTAGCTTGATTAAGTTGCTAAAACAAAGAATCAACCAATCGATCATGATCCGTGAGATTGGTTGGTTCTTTTGCTATCTTTACTTCTTTTCGTCAAGTATTTCCCCGAGTTTTTGCCAATCTGCTAAAATCGTTTCTGTCAGTGTACGATTATAAAAAATGGCAGCTGGGTGGAAGAGTGGAAGGACACGATACTGTTTAGTGGAAAATTGATAAGCATCATGCTGTGGATTCAACTCTAGGACTGGTCCGGTATACAGTTTCCCATGATTTTTTGAAATCGTATAGTCTTTACCTAACAAACGTTGCAGACCAATATTACCAAGCGTGGCAATCAAAGGTGGGTGGATATGCTGTAGTTCAAAATCTAAGATTGGTGCATGAGCAAAAACTTCTGCTTTACTAGGCGTCCGATTTGGATAAACGACCTCTGATTTCTGTGTCCGTCCATTGATCCGCTGGACGATTCGATAAGGGCGGCTTCTGACAGCGCTGGTAATATACACTTCATCCCGAGATAAACCGACTGATTTTAATGCGTTCATCAACTCTTTGCCAGCTTGGCCGCTGAAGGGGATGTGGTTCTCGATTTCTGTTTTACCAGGGGCTTCACCTACTAACATCAATTTGGGGTGGATAGGTCCTTGTCCAGCGACAAAGCCTTCTACGTGGTGACCCTGAATTCGCCGAGTTGCTTCGTCAATCAAATATTTTGGATAATCCATAGTCTCAACTCCTATTCTCATCCATTATAAAAAGAAATCGTCTAATTGACGAATGATTGACAAAATAAAAAAGTTGTTGACTAATATAGTAGGATTTGTTATTCTAGTAATGTTGTAATTGTGGTCTCCACAGCTACAACCGCACAGAACGAGTTTGATTAAGCACAGGATATCCTGTCACTCTGGATGGCGAGTCTAAGTATGAAAATAAGGAGGTGCTTTAAAGCATGTACGCAATTATTAAAACAGGTGGTAAACAAGTAAAAGTTGAAGTTGGACAAACAATCTACATCGAAAAACTTGACGTTGAAGCAGGCGAAAAGGTTGTATTTGACGAAGTTATTTTAGTAGGTGGCGAAACTACGAAAGTAGGCGCTCCAACCGTTTCTGGTGCAACAGTTGAAGGTACAGTTGAAAAACACGGCAAACAAAAGAAAGTCGTTACTTTCAAATACAAACCTAAAAAACACTCACACCGTAAACAAGGTCACCGTCAACCATATACAAAAGTGGTTATCGACGCGATCAACGCTTAATCTGCGTTTGAGAAAGAAGGCCTAAACAATGATCAAAGGGACATTTAAACGAAATGACGCAGGTCAAATCGTTTCATTTACTTTGACTGGGCACGCTGATGCCGGTCCTTACGGAAGTGATATCGTTTGTGCAGCTGTTTCTGCCTTAGCGATCAGCACTGTCAATGGGATTGCTTCATTAGCAGGCTTTGAACCGATTGTTGATATGAATGAAGAAGAAGGCGGCTATTTGTACGTTGAGGTAACTTCAGGATTGACACAAGAGCAAAACAATATTGCGGAAATCTTATTGGAGAATCTCCTATTAGGTTTACAATCGATCGAAGTTGATGACCCAGAACATATCCAAACAAAAACAATTAATGATAAATAGGAGGTGCAGACCATGTTGTTAACAATGAATCTACAATTATTCGCCCACAAAAAAGGTGGCGGTTCTACATCTAACGGCCGTGACTCAGAATCAAAACGTCTAGGTGCAAAACGTGCTGACGGACAAACAGTTACAGGTGGATCAATTCTTTACCGCCAACGCGGAACAAAAATTTATCCAGGTGTGAACGTAGGTATTGGTGGAGATGACACTTTATTTGCTAAAGTTGACGGTGTTGTTCGTTTTGAACGTAAAGGCCGCGACAAAAAACAAGTGTCTGTTTATCCAGTAGCTCAAGAAGCTTAATGAACAGTCGGCTCTATTCCTTGCGTGGCAAGGGGTAGAGCTTTTTAATTTTTCTGTGGATTAAAATTGACTATCCTTTTGACTCTTCTCTCTGGATCAACAAGAGGTAGGCTTTTTTTGCGTTTGAAGAATTATTTGATGTGAAAACAGTTGATTTACTTTTTTAGTGAGAAAGGGAAAAAGATTCCGTCAAATAAAAAAAGAGATTACATTTTCTGCTAAATAATAAAAGACATTAATAGTTTGAGTCGTAAAAATTACTTGGCAAATAAACAACTATCGTTATTTATTTGTTTTGAATGTATCTGTTTTCATTTTGATATAAATAGTTGACGAATAGTAATTAAATCAATAGTATAAGGTTTTAAGGACAAGAGAAAAGGGGCGAAAATATTGGCAAAACGAATTGACCGAATTTATACGTATGTCAAAGAAAAGACCGCTCATTTATCTATAGAAGAAAATGATCAAGGTGTAACGACCCAAGAGATTGCGGAAGTTTTGGGTATCCAGCGTACCAATAGCAGTAAAGATCTCAATAAATTGGTACGTGAAGGAAAGTTGAAGAAAACCGATGGTCGTCCGGTTCGGTATGTCTATCAAGAAAGTCCGATCATTGAAAAGCCATTATCCAAATATGTACCTAGTTATAAAGAAGAAATAACTAGTGTGAAAAAACCGAGTCTTCAAGTAGATACGAAAGATATTTTTGCCAAGATCATTGGTGCAAATGGCAGTATGAAAAACTCAGTGGAACAAGCAAAAGCCGCCATTTTGTATCCCCCAAGAGGATTGAACTGTTTGATCACTGGACCGACTGGTTCTGGAAAGACCTATTTTGCTCATGCAATGTTCCATTTTGCTAAAACCAATCATGTGGTGGAAGAAAACACAGAGCTGATCGTTTTTAACTGTGCGGACTATGCTAATAACCCTGAATTATTGATGAGTCATTTGTTCGGTTATGTCAAAGGTGCGTTTACAGGTGCAGAAGAAGAGAAAATGGGGATTATTGATCAGGCGGACGGCGGGATGCTTTTCTTGGATGAAATTCATCGACTCCCACCTGAAGGACAAGAAATGATTTTTTATTTTATGGACCATGGTACCTATAGCCGATTGGGCGAAACCACGAAATCTCATGAAGCGAATGTTCGGATCGTCGGCGCAACGACTGAAGATCCAGGTTCGGCGTTACTTGAGACCTTTGTTCGTCGTATTCCGATCAATATCAAGTTACCTGCTTTTGATCGACGTCCAGCGAATGAAAAAATCGATTTAGTCAAAATCATGATTGCTCACGAAGCGAATCGTACGCAAAGAAAAATTTCTTTAACAGAAGATGTTGTGAAAGCGCTAATAGGCAGTGTTACTTACGGGAACATCGGACAGTTGAAATCGAATATCCAATTAGTTTGTGCACGCGGATTTTTGAATCACATGAACAAACCTGAAATCTCGATCACGATCGATGATTTAACTGAAGGAATTCGTAGTGGATTGATCCAACTGGCAAGTAATCGAAAAGAGATGGCAGAGTTATCCAAGATCCTTGACCCTAAAATCACCGTTTTTCCAAACGATGATGTGATGCAGTTACAAGCAGATTCCTACGAGTTGCCTTATAATCTTTACGACATTATTGGTGATAAAGCTGCTTTGTTAAAGTCAGATGGATTGGATCAAGAAGCAATCAATCATTTTATCTCAACAGATATCAATATCCATTTAAAGTCATTCTATAAAGATCACGGTTTTTCATTTAATGCAGATAATAAGTTGGCGGAATTTGTCGATCCTAAAATCATTGAAGTAACGAATCAGATTTATCTCATGGTGAAGCAATCTTTGCCTTATGAATTTCAGCAAAATTTTATTTATGCGATGAGTCTGCATATCAGTTCTTTTCTAAAACGAATCCATTTAGGAGAAGAGCGGCATACGAATGATAATATCCGTGAGATGGCGATTGATTTTCCTGAGGAATACTCGCTGGCAAAAGAAGTACGCCAACATATCGAAACGTATTTCCAAGTGGAGATCCCAGAAAGTGAAGATTATTATTTGACTGTTCTGCTTGTTTCGTTACGAGCAAATCAAGCGAGTGGTCGGATCGGGGTCGTTGTGGCTGCACATGGCAATAGTACCGCAAGCAGCATGGTTCAAGTGGTGCAACAGCTGCTAGATGCGGATAACGTCCGCGCAGTGGATATGCCATTAGACATGGACCCGAAAACTGCATTAAGTCGGATCGAGCGTAGTGTGCAAGAAGTAGATGAGGGGAGTGGGACGATTCTTCTAGTGGATATGGGTTCACTTGCGTCCTTCAATGCCCAAATACAGCAAGACACCGGAATCCCTGTCCGAACAGTTGATATGGTCACGACTTCTTTAGTTTTAGAAACCGTGCGTAAAGTGTCGGTGCTAGGAACTGATCTTGATTTGCTTTATGAGTCCTTGAAGAATTTTCGAGGGTATGCAGAAGTCTCAAGTGGAAATGTTCCAGAAGTCGACGACAAACAACGCAAAGCTGTAGTGGCGATCTGTGCGTCAGGTGAAGGAACAGCACAACGAATCAAATCTTTGATCGAACGTGCAGTCAGCAAAAGACAAGAAGCGCAATTGGAAGTGATTGCCTTGTCGATCATTGATTTGAAAACCAAGCTACCAAAGATCCAAAAAAACTATCAAATCATTGCCACAACTGGCATTACTGATCCGCATATCGATGCACCGTTTATTCCTTTAGAAAGATTCATTGATCAAAACATTGAAGTGATTTTAGATCAACTATTGTTAGAGTCGGAGTTAGATGAAACTGAAGATGTTTTATTAAATGAAGAAACAGCAAAAAGCACATGTGTGTCGTTTATCGCAGATAATTTTGCCTTTATCAATGGAGAAAAATTGATTGATCCCCTTTGGAAATTTGCAGATGGATTGATGGATGCAAGTGACATCGATGTAAAAGAATACGGATTTATGATCAACCTTGTCTTACATGCGGCGGGAATGATTGAGCGTGTCATCTTAGGTGAACCGCTCTCTGTAGAAAATCAAGACATCCATTCGATCAAGAATGATCCGCTATATATTAAAATAATCGAGCCTTTGAAATATTTAGAAGAAAAAATCAAGGTGAAGTTTCCGATGGAAGAAGTGTATTATCTGCTAAAAATGATCAATAATCATTTGGAGAAAAAAGAATACACTAATGAAGATATACACAAAAACGATACACTGTTATAGTGTATCGTTTTTGTGTATTGTATAAGAAACCATTAAATAAGGCAGTGTATCTATTAAAAGTTGGCACGGTTCTTGCTTTTAATAAAGTGTGCTTAACGGAAATTCTTCCGACAGAAGTGGGAAGATGTTTTGAGTAGTGATTTAATAAAAAGGAGATTTACGAATGGATATTCGATTAGCACGTATAGATGATCGTTTGATCCATGGGCAAGTTGCAACTGTCTGGTCTAAGTTGACTGGCGTTGAACGTATCATCGTCATAAGTGACGTAGTAGCGAAAGACAAGTTAAGAAAGTTTCTTCTAAAAGAAGCTGCTCCACCAGGGATCATGGCAAATGTCATCACTGTTGAAAAGATGATCCAGATCTTTGAGAGTGGGCTCTTAGCGCGAACGAAAGTGATGCTTTTATTTACTAATCCTAAAGACGTTGAGAAAATTGTCCGAAGTGGTATCCGAATTGATTCTCTAAATATCGGGGGAATGAGTTTTTCTGAAGGGAAAACCATGATCACAAATTTTGTGTCCGTCGATCAACGAGATATCGAAGCCTTTCATTTTTTGGATGGCCAAGGTGTGGAGTTGGAGATTCGGAAGGTGCCTGCTGATCGGAAAATCTTTTTGATGGAATTACTGACCAAAGCCAAGAAAGCATAAAATTGTTGTTGCGTAACGGTCAAATGTATCTGTTGTCAAAGGCAAGCACTTATTTTTATTTTTGATTTTGTTACAACAAAAAGAAGTAGGAGGTATAAATATGGTAGGGATTATCCTAGCAAGTCATGGGCAATTTGCTGAAGGAATCTTACAGTCGGGTTCAATGATCTTTGGCGAACAAGAAAACGTCAAAGCTGTTGTTTTACAACCGAGTGAAGGTCCAGATGACTTGAGAGCCAAATTAGAAGAAGCAGTCGCTTCCTTCGATAACCAAGACGAAGTCTTATTCTTAGTTGATTTATGGGGCGGAACACCGTTCAATCAATCAAACACATTATTTGAAGAACACAAAGATAAGTGGGCAATCGTAAGTGGTTTGAACTTGCCTATGCTGATTGAAGCATATGCTTCACGTTTTTCAATGGAATCAGCACATGAAATTGCTGCTCATATCATTGAAACAGCAAAAGAAGGTGTGAAAGTCAAACCGGAAGAATTAGAACCAGTAGTTGAAACAAAAGCTGTGGCACAAGAAGCTGCACCTTCAGGGACACCTGGTAAGTTCACTTATGTTTTAGCACGTATTGATTCACGTTTGTTGCATGGACAAGTAGCAACTGCTTGGACAAAAACAACAAATCCAACACGTATCATCGTTGTATCTGATGCCGTAGCAAAAGATGAGTTACGTAAAAAATTGATCCAACAAGCTGCACCTCCTGGTGTCAAAGCTCACGTTGTACCAGTTGAACAAATGATCAAACTTGCAAAAGACGATCAACATTTTGGTGGTCAACGCGCATTGCTATTGTTTGAAAATCCTCAAGATGTCGTGCGTGCAGTTGAAGGCGGCGTACCATTAGAAACAGTGAACGTCGGATCAATGGCGCATTCTCCAGGTAAAGTACAACCAAATAAAGTACTTGCTTTCAGTCAAGATGATATTGATTCATTCAATAAATTGAAAGAATCTGGCGTGAAATTCGATGTACGTAAAGTACCGAATGACTCTAAAGGAAACATGGATGAAATTTTGAAAAAAGCGCAAGATGAATTAAAAAATCGTGCTTAATTAATTATCAGAAAAAATGGAGGATTACTATCATGGATTTAAATATTATTCAAGTGATCTTAGTCATCATCGTTGCATTTTTAGCTGGTATGGAAGGAATTCTTGATGAATTTCAATTCCATCAACCAGTTGTTGCATGTACGTTGATCGGCTTAGTAACTGGAAATCTAGTTCCTTGTCTTATCTTGGGTGGTACATTACAAATGATCGCTTTAGGTTGGGCAAATATCGGTGCCGCTGTCGCTCCCGATGCTGCGTTAGCATCTGTTGCATCTGCAATTATTTTAGTTTTAGGTGGTCAAGGTTCAGGCGGCGTTTCTTCAGCAATCGCGATTGCTGTGCCACTTGCTGTTGCTGGTTTATTATTAACAATCATTTGTCGTACGATTGCGACAGCGTTTGTTCATTTGATGGATGCTGCTGCAAAAGATGGTAACTTTAGAAAAGTTGAATTATGGCATATCGTTGCAATCTGTATGCAAGGTGTTCGTATTGCGATCCCTGCTGGTTTGATCTTAGCAATCGGTGAAGGTCCAGTAAGAAGCTTACTTGAATCTATGCCTGTTTGGTTGACAGACGGTTTAGCTATCGGTGGTGGAATGGTCGTTGCCGTAGGTTACGCGATGGTTATCAACATGATGGCTACAAAAGAAGTATGGCCATTCTTTGCAATCGGTTTTGTATTGGCAACTGTATCAGAAATCACTCTTATCGGTCTAGGCGCAATCGGTATTGCTTTAGCTCTTATTTACTTGGCACTTTCTAAACAAGGTGGTTCAGGTAACGGCGGAAGCTCAAATACTGGTGACCCACTAGGCGATATCATCGATAACTATTAAAGGAGGCGTTCACGAAATGGCAGAAGAAAGAATTCAATTATCTAAAAAAGATCGTATTTCTGTTTGGTTGCGTTCGACTTTCCTTCAAGGATCTTGGAACTACGAACGTATGCAAAATGGTGGTTGGGCATTCTCAATGATCCCAGCGATCAAAAAATTATATAAAACAAAAGAAGACCGTGCGGCTGCGTTGACACGTCATTTAGAGTTCTTCAACACACATCCATATGTTGCTTCACCAATTTTAGGGGTAACTCTTGCACTGGAAGAAGAACGTGCAAATGGCGCACCTGTTGACGATGTTGCGATTCAAGGGGTTAAGGTTGGTATGATGGGACCTTTAGCTGGTATCGGTGATCCAGTCTTCTGGTTTACAGTAAGACCAATCCTTGGAGCTCTAGCTGCTTCTCTAGCAATGGCTGGAAATATCTTAGGCCCAATCATTTATTTCGTTGCTTGGAATATCATCCGTATGGCATTTATGTGGTACACACAAGAATTCGGCTATAAAGCTGGTTCTAAGATCACAGAAGATTTATCTGGTGGTTTGTTGCAAGACATCACTAAAGGTGCATCAATCTTAGGTATGTTCATCTTGGGTTCATTAGTTAACCGTTGGGTATCGATTGGCTTTGCGCCAGTAGTATCAAGCGTTAAACTTGACGAAGGTGCTTACATTGATTGGAATAGCTTACCTGCAGGTGCTGAAGGTATCAAGAGTGCGTTAGAACAACAAGCAGCTGGCCTTTCTCTATCTGACTACAAAGTAACAACATTACAAGACAACTTAGACAGCTTGATCCCTGGATTAGCTGCATTGTTACTAACATTGTTCTGTATGTGGTTATTGAAGAAAAAAGTTTCACCAATCGTTATCATTCTTGGATTATTCGTAGTGGGTATTGTCTTCCACTTAATCGGATTAATGTAATCTAAGTCAATAAGATGTTAAAGAAGCTGTGACAGAAATCAATCGTTGATTTTTGTTGCAGCTTTTTTCATAGAAGGCGACGAGACTGTACATTATCACTGTTCTGATCGAATGGTACACGATTGTGGAAAACCGTTTGTTAGAGGTAGTATCTATGCTCGAAAAGACATACTATTTATGATAAGATGTCTTTGATGATACAAGGAAAAAAGTGAGGCTAAACTGAACGAATAGCCAAATCATGGAAACGGTAAGATTTTTGATTACCGGAACTTTAGATTGTTTAGAAATGGAGTGATTGAAATGGTACAATCGCTGAATACAAAAGTTGACTTAACGATGAATGCGACATCTTATCTAGGTGTGGCAGAATATGGGAAAATCATGATCGGTGACAAAGGTTTTGAATTTTACAATGATCGTGATGCGCGCAAATTCGTCCAGATCCCATGGGAAGAGGTAGATGTCGTGATTGCCTCGGTGATGTTCAAAGGAAAATGGATTCCACGTTTTGCTATTCGCACAAAGAAAAATGGAACCTATTCATTTTCTGCAAAACATCCCAAGGAAGTTTTACGAGCAGTCCGTAAGTATGTTGATCCAAGTCACATGGTTCGCTCTTTAAGTTTGGTCGACGTAGTCAAGCGAGGCGTGATCGGTATTTTCAAGCGTAAATGATTTGTAGCTAGCCCTCATCGTTTGCTTGCTTTTTATTTCTTATGATAAACTTAAAGAGTAAAGAGGGAGGTTATACGATGAGTTGGTTATGGACATTGATTGTTGGTGCAATCATTGGAGCGATTGCTGGAGCAATCACAAGTAAAGGTAATTCAATGGGATGTATCACAAATATTATTGCTGGTTTGATTGGTTCGACGATCGGTCAAGCGATTTTTGGCAACTGGGGACCAAGCGCTGCTGGTATGGCACTTATTCCATCTATTTTAGGGGCAGTGATCTTAGTTGCTGTTGTCTCATTTTTCTTTGGTAAAAGATCTTAGAAATGAAAGCATAAAGCGTTTTGACTTGGGAAAAAGCCCAAGTCAAAACGCTTTGTTCGTTTCTGTTGAAGGAATTTATCTTTCCTATGCCTTTAAAAAAGAAAGTTTGCTATAATGATAAAAAGAGTGCAAAGAAAGAAGGAATTTACACATGATGTTACGAGTAGAAAAGTTACGCAAAAAAATGCGAGAAGCGAATCTAGATTCATTTTTAGTGACAAGTCCTTACAATCTCCGCTATTTGACTAATTTTACAGGAACCACTGGGTTAGCGGTCATTACATTAGAGAAAGCCTTCTTTATTACGGACTTCCGTTATACAGAACAAGCAGCAGCTCAAGCACAAGGTTTTGAGATCATCAAAAATGTCGCACCGATTTTTGAGGAAGTCGCTGATTTGACTCGAAAAGAAGGATTGACGAATCTAGCGTTTGAAGAACGTACGGTTTCATTTTTAGAATATTCAGTATTAGAAGAATTACTTGACGCAGAGTTGATCCCAGTTTCTGATATGATCGAAGAATTACGTGAAGTAAAAGACGAAGATGAATTAGTGATCATTGAAAAAGCTTGTAGCATCGCTGATATGGCTTATGATCATATCTTAAAAATGATCCAACCAGGTATGACGGAGATCGAGGTCGCCAATCAATTAGATTTCTATATGCGTTCACTAGGTGCATCAGGTGTGTCTTTTGAAACCATCGTGGCGAGTGGTGTTCGTTCAGCAATGCCACACGGAGTGGCTAGCAAAAAAATCATCGAACAAGGTGATTTGATCACGATCGATTTTGGTTGCTATTATGAAGGGTACGTTTCTGATATGACACGTACGTTTGCAATCGGTGATCCAGGGGAACAATTGAAAGAAATCTATCAAATCGTCTTAGATGCCCAATTGGCAGTTTTAGATGTGGCCAAACCTGGTGTCACAGGTGTCCAACTTGACGCAATAGCAAGAGATTACATCAGCAAATATGGCTATGGTGAAGCATTCGGGCACTCTACTGGACATGGTATTGGCTTAGAGATCCACGAAGGTCCTAACGTATCTGCTCGAGCAGAGAAACCATTTGTTGTGGGCAATGTCATCACGGATGAACCAGGAATCTACTTACCAGGAATCGGTGGTGTCCGGATTGAAGATGACTTATTGATCACTGCTGAAGGAAATCGAGTATTGACTCACTCACCAAAAGAATTGATTATTTTGTGATGACCAGCCTTTTTCAATAAATGTAAATGTCAAAACTCAGACTTTGTTATAGAAAATGGGCTCATTTAATGATACACTATAAGAGAAATCAAGCGATTGTAAACGGCGCGTTTTTTCACGCATGACTGATTTACAGGCGACAGTTTTCCTAGGTACATGACTTAGCTTCTTGAAGTGAAAGATGTACGTAGGCAAAAGGAGGAATAAATAAAAATGGCAGACGAAAAAAACTTAGTCTTACATGCTAATCAAGATTTAGGAGAAATCGTGATTGCACCAGAAGTGATCGAAGTCATTATCGGTATTGCAGCTTCTAAAGTCGAAGGTGTCTACGGGATGCGTGGAACTTTTGCTAGCAATGTCACAGAATTGCTAGGTCGCGCAGCGCATGGTAAAGGTGTATATTTAGTCAATGACGAAGAAGGTTTGAAAGTTGACTTATATTGTTATTTAGAATATGGCGTTTCAGTACCAAAAGTAGCGATGGAAATGCAAGATCGTGTCCACCAAGAAGTACTTTTCATGACCGACATTGCATTAGCTGAAGTCAATATCCATGTCGTAGCAGTTGTACCAGAAAAATTGGAGCAACCAGCAATCGATGAACTTTTTGAGGACGAAGAGGACGAAAATGAATAAAGAGTTATCAAGACACGAGATCCGCGAGATGGCATTACAGGCATTGTTCCCATTAGATTTCAACACTGATCTGACAAAAGAAGATGCAATTTTTAATGCGATCGAGTTGGATCACCAAGAGATGATCAATGAAGAGCAATCAGAATTTGTTCCAGTATATCTAGACACACTAGTTGGTGGCGTCTGTGCAAAAAAAGCATCGTTAGACACGATCATCGAAAAGCATTTAAAAAATAATTGGCGGATCAATCGTATCTCCAAAATGGATTTGATTATTTTAAGAATCGCGATTTTCGAAATGATGTACGTGGATGACGTGCCTGCAACTGTTGCATTGAATGAAGCAATCGAGTTAGCTAAAACATTCAGTGACGACCGTTCACGTAAGTTTGTAAATGGTATGTTATCGAATGTGTTAAAAGAATTAGAAGCTGGGGCGTAAGTCCTAGCTTTTTTCTATGAGAGTTAGTAAATCTGGTTATGTTACAAGTGGTTTATATGGTAGAATGAAAGCAAAAATATCTGGGAGTGATCGTATGTCAGAATTGATGAATGGAAAAGAACTAGCAGAAAAAATGCAAGCAGAACTTGCGTTGAAAGTAAAAGAGCTTAACGAACGACAGATCAATCCCGGATTAGTTGTTTTATTAGTTGGAGAAAATCCAGCAAGTCAAGTCTATGTTCGTAATAAAGAACGAGTAGCGAATCAATTAGGTATTTATTCAAAAGTAGAGCGTTATAGTCAAACAATTTCAGAAGATGAGCTTCTCCGTGAAATCGAAAAATATAATCAAGATCCACAGTTCCATGGGATACTTGTGCAATTGCCTTTACCAGAACATATTGATGAAGAGAAAGTTTTATTGGCTATCGATCCTAAAAAAGATGTTGATGGTTTCCATCCAATGAATCTAGGACGTTTGTTTGCAGGGAATCCAGATAAGATCCCGTGTACGCCTTATGGAATCATGAAGATGTTTGAAGCATATGATATTGATTTGACTGGCAAGCGTGCAGTAGTGATCGGTCGTAGTAATATTGTCGGTAAACCAATGGCGCAACTTTTGTTGATGGCTGATGCGACAGTCACCATCGCCCATTCAAAAACGAAGGACCTTCCAGCGCTAGCTCGTGAAGCAGATATACTCGTGGTAGCTATTGGGCGTGGCCATTTTGTGACAAAAGACTTTGTCAAACCAGGTGCGGTAGTTGTCGATGTGGGAATGAATCGTGATGAGAATGGAAAACTGATCGGCGATGTCAAATTCGATGAAGTCGCTCCTCTTGTAAGCTATATCACGCCTGTCCCTAAAGGAGTAGGACCAATGACGATCACGATGCTGATGGCACAAACAGTCCAATCAGCTGAAGCAGAGCGAGGAGAGTTATGACGCAAGAATATTTAACAGTTACCACCTTGACCAAATATTTGAAACGAAAATTTGAAGCAGACCCATATCTCGAAAGAGTTTATCTAACTGGCGAAATCTCAAATTTCCGTATGCGAACGAATGCGCATCAATATTTCAGTTTAAAAGATGATCACGCAAAAATCTCTGCGATCATGTTCAAAGGTGCTTTCCAAAAGTTACGTTTCCAACCAAAAGAGGGAATGAAAGTGTTGGTGATTGGCCGCATCTCCCTTTATGAAGCCAGCGGTTCTTATCAAATTTACGTGGAACATATGGAGCCTGATGGTGTTGGGGCGTTATATCAAGAATTAGAAGAACGAAAAGAGAAATTGATGAAAGAGGGCCTATTTGCTGGACCTAAAAAGGCATTGCCGAGATTTCCAAAACGCATCGCCGTTTTAACAAGTCCTAGTGGTGCGGTCATTCGTGATATTATCACGACGGTCAAACGCCGTTACCCAATCGCACAACTTGTTTTGTTCCCAACTGTTGTGCAAGGAAACCAAGCAGCAGATGATGTCGTCCGCAATATCCAACGCGTTGAAGCGTTAGGGGATTTCGATACGATGATCATCGGACGTGGTGGTGGTTCGATCGAGGATCTTTGGCCTTTCAACGAGGAACGGGTGGCTCGTGCGATTTATCAAGCAAAAACACCGACCATCTCTTCTGTCGGGCATGAGACAGATACGACGATTGCTGACTTAGTCGCAGACGTTCGAGCAGCGACACCGACGGCAGCAGCTGAGTTGGCTGTTCCAGTATTATCGGAAGAGTTGATGCGGATCAAGGAAAGACAAGCACGCTTAGAACAAGGGTTTTTACGCCAGATCCAACGAAAACAAGAGCGGTTTGCCCGCTCAAGACAATCCTATGTCTTTCGCCAACCTGAACGTCTCTATGAGGGACAAACGATCAAACTGGATCAATTACGGCAACGCTTGTATCAAGCAACGCAAAAAATTTACCATGCAAAAGAAAAACAAACCATGACCTTAAGTCATCAGTTGCAACAAGTTGCACCCATTTATCGAGTGAAAGCAGCCAAACAAGAAACAAGCTACTTAGAAAAACGATTAGAAGAAAAAATGCAACAATATATGCAACAACAGCAACAAAAGTTTCAACAAACGGTTCAATCACTTGATTTACTTAGTCCCTTAAAAATCATGGGCAGAGGGTATAGTTACACCACGTTGAATGATCAAGTGGCAAAAAGTGTCGATGATGTCCAAGTGGGTGATGAGTTAGTCATTCATTATGCAGATGGACAGGTCAAAGGCAAAGTGGAACAGATCGAAAAGGAGAAATAATAAGATGGCAAATCCTACATTTGAAGAATCATTGCAAGAATTAGAAAAAATCGTCATGCAATTAGAGCAAGGAGATGTCCCTTTAGAATCAGCATTAGATGCGTTCAAAAGAGGGATGGAATTAAGCAAGCAATGTCAAGATACTCTTTCTAAAGCAGAAGAAACCCTCACAAAAATGATGACTGAAACGAATGAAGAGATCGCTTTTGACGAGAAAGAGGGCCCACAATGAAACTAACCGACTTTTCTGCGACTCACCTTCCTTTGGTAGAAGAAGAAATGGTTTCTTTCATTACGGAATATACTTCGGATGAACGCTTGAAAGATAGTATGGTCTATTCGATTCACGCAGGTGGAAAAAGAATCCGACCACTTGCTTTATTGGCAACCGTGGCTTCATTTGATGCTAAGATCGATACTTCTGCTTATCAAGTGGCAGCAGCACTAGAGATGATCCATACGTATTCGTTGATCCATGATGATCTTCCAGCAATGGATAACGATGACCTGCGTCGAGGAAAGCCTACGAACCATAAAGTCTATGGGGAGGCAATCGCAATTTTAGCAGGAGATGGCTTATTGACGGGTGCTTTCCAATTGATCAGCATGACCCACCTAGCGAATTCACCAAAATTATTGTTATTGCAACAATTGGCTGTCAGTGCTGGGACACAAGGCATGGTCGCAGGACAAGCGGCTGATATCCAAGGGGAAACGAAAGATTTGACGCTAGAAGAACTAGCATTGATCCACGAACGGAAGACTGGACGTTTGATACGCTATGCTTTGCTAGCGGGTGGGATTTTAGCAGAACAACCAGAAGAAGTCTTGGTAAAATTACAACAAATTGCCGCTCATCTTGGGTTAGCTTTTCAGATCCGTGATGATTTATTGGATGTGACTAGTACGACGGAAGCATTAGGGAAAACAGCTGGCAAGGATGAACGAGCGGATAAAAATACCTATCCACGTTTATTAGGGATCGAGCAGACTAGATCTGCGTTGCAACGAGAAATCCATTCCGCCAATAGGATCATTGCTGAATTAGAACAAGAAGTTTGTTCATTTGACGGAGAGATCCTTCGTCAGTTGGTCAAACGATTTGATGAGAAGTGAGGAAGAGGATGGAAAAAGAACGAGTAGATGTATTAGCCGTCAAACAAGGGCTATTTGAAACAAGGGAACAAGCAAAACGTTCCGTGATGGCAGGATTGATCTATAATGAGAAAAATGAACGTTTTGATAAACCAGGAGAAAAAATCCCCGTTAGTAGTGAATTAAAAGTCAAAGGTAAAAAATTACCGTATGTTTCTCGGGGTGGGTTGAAACTAGAAAAAGCATTAAAACAATTTGATCTAACAGTCAAAGATAAAGTGTTGCTTGATATCGGGGCATCCACAGGAGGATTCACAGATGCTGCGTTGCAAAACGGAGCAAAAATGAGCTATGCCCTAGATGTGGGCTACAATCAGTTGGCGTGGAAAATCAGACAAGATCCAAAAGTGGTCGTGATGGAACGTGTCAACTTTCGTTATGCAAAACCTGAAGATTTTGATCAAGGGGTACCGGAAGTGGCTGTCATTGATGTGTCATTCATCTCTTTGAAGCTGATGCTACCGCCGTTACATGCAATTTTAAAGCCAGAAGGTGAAGTAATTGCATTGATCAAACCACAATTTGAAGCTGGCAGAGAAGCCGTTGGTAAAAATGGAATTGTTCGAGAGGCGACGACTCATCAACAAGTCATCGAACAGATTTTGACTTTTGCGACAGAGCAAGGCTTTGATGTATTAGATCTAAGTTACTCTCCTATCACAGGTGGAGAGGGCAATATTGAATTTTTAGCGCACTTGAAAAAAGTATCAGATAAAGGAACGATCTATGCGAACGTTGATCCAGCTCACATCGTTGAAATGGCTCATGAGCAATTTACGCATAAGCGGTAGTCTCGAAAATGACAAAAAAGACTATGAGTTCTTCTTTATTAAGCGCTTAAAATAAGCTATCATTGATAGAAGAAGGATTGGCGAAGGAGCGGATTGAGCATGAGAAAAAAAGATCGACATCGTTTGATTACTCGATTACTAAATGAACAAGATATACGTAAACAAGAAGAATTTGTTGAAATATTAAAAAACAAAGGGATTTCTGTTACACAAGCAACGATCTCAAGGGATATCAAAGAGCTTAAATTGATCAAAGTTCCAGCAGTTGATGGTGGCTATCGTTATAGTCTGCCTGCTGAAACAAGTGAAGATGTGAGCACAAAGCTAGAAAAACTATTGAAAGACGCATTTGTAGCAGTTGACCAGATGGAGAAGTTTGTTATTTTAAAAACTTTGCCGGGCAACGCTTCTGCAGCTGCGAATTTAATCGATAAACGTTACAAAAAAGAATTGTTCTCGATCATTAACGATGATGACAATGTGTTGATGATCACACGATTGGAAGAAGATGCCGTTCAATTAAAGAAAGATTTTCTGCATTACCTTTAATCTAAGGAGTGATTGCAATGCTACAAGAAATAAGTATCACCAATTTTGCGATTATTCCTGAATTGCGTTTGTCGTTTCATGAAGGAATGACAGCTTTAACAGGAGAAACCGGAGCCGGTAAGTCAATTATTATTGATGCTTTGGGCTTATTAGCAGGTGGTCGTGGATCAAGTGATTATATTCGTCAAGGTGCCGATAAATGTATTCTGGAAGGGTTATTTGAGTGGCCTAAACAAGAAGGTTTTGAAGCGCTGATGGAAGAGTTAGGGATCGAGTCTGATGGCTCGAATCTGATTGTTCGTCGAGATATGTCTTTAGCAGGTAAGAATGTTTGTCGAGTCAATGGACATATCGTGACATTAGCGAATTTGCGACGAGTTGGCAGTTATTTAGTGGATATCCAAGGTCAAAACGAACATCAGGAATTATTACAACCTGAATCACATCTTGTGTTACTTGATCGTTTTGGCGACTCGAGATTCCAAAAGAAAAAAAGAGTGTACCAAGAAGCTTATGAAGCGTATCGTGAACTTGAAAGAAAAGTACGCAAGATCCAACAAAACGAAAAAAACTATGTTCAACGTATCGATATGTTGAATTTTCAACAAGAAGAAATCGCAGCTGCCCAATTAGAGGTAGGTGAAGAAGAAAAGCTTCGAGAAGAGCGCGATAAATTAAGTAATTATCAAAAAATCGTTGATGGTTTAGCTACTGCTTATGGAGCGCTTAGTGAAGGTGAACAAACTAGTCTTGATGGTGTCGGAATGGCTGTTTCAGAGATCCAAAGTATTGCCCATCTTGATCCAGAATATGAAGCGATTTTTGATAATATCCAGAGTGCCTATTACTTGTTGCAAGATGCAGTAGGAGACATGAGTAGGCAAATCGATCTGCTTGAACTGGATGAGAATCGTTTGGAAGAAGTAACCCAACGGATGGAAACGATTCGCCAATTGAAGCGTAAATATGGCGATTCAGTAGAAGCCATCTTAGCCTACTATGAAGAGATTACAGAAGAGTTGGATTCATCTGACTTTACAGAAGGTCAACTCGATAAAATGAAGAATGAACTAACCCAAAAAGAAGAATGGGCCTTTCAATGTGCAGAAGAGCTACATCAAGCAAGAAAAGCGATCGCAAGCGACTTAGAGCAGTCGATTTTACGTGAATTAAAGAGTCTTTACATGGAAAACACCGAATTTGAAGTTCGTTTTTCAACGCAAGCAAATAGACGCTTGGATGAGCAAGGTTTCGATCTCGTGGAATTTTATATCACGACGAATCCGGGAGAACCATTGAAGCCATTAGTCAAGGTAGCATCGGGCGGGGAATTGTCACGAGTATTACTTGCTCTGAAAACTATTTTTTCTTCTGAACAAGGTGTGACTAGTATTATTTTTGACGAAGTAGATACTGGTGTTAGTGGCAGGGTGGCGCAAGCCATTGCGGATAAGATATTAAAAATCTCTAAGTATTCTCAAGTACTTTGTATCACACATCTCCCTCAAGTTGCCGCTGTAGCGGATTACCAGTACTACATCGTAAAAGAGGTAGTCGGTGGAAGAACACAGACATCCGTCGCCGAATTAGCCGCAGTTGAAAGAGAAAATGAAATTGCGCGAATGTTAGCCGGTAGTGAAATCACACCGCTAACGATTGAACACGCCAAAGAATTGTTGCGCTTAGCGAAAAAATGAAACGGCGAAAAAAGCTCTTAGCAAAAAAAAGCAGGATCTAAAAATCAGAAATGATTTTCAGGTCCTGCTTTTTTACTTTGATCAAAACTCATTGGTCATAAAGAAACTAACGCCAAAAGCAATTATCTACATTACGCTGATTACAGCAGTTAGAACGACTGAACCGATTGTCAAAATCAACATTGTCCAAATCACTAATTTTGTCACTTTCGCAAAAGTACTCGTTTGTTTTTTTTCTCGCATCGTGATTACCTCGATTTATTATTATTAACTTAATTTTACATGCTTTTGGCTTATTCTACAAGAGGGCATCTCTATAAAAACTTACCTTTTTTCAAATAATAAGTCGTTAGAAGTGAAATGATCACAGTCAATAGTATCAACCAAAGAAAAGCATCATCCCTTTCAGCAATTGGTAGTTTAATATTCATACCGTAAATACTTCCAATGATTGTCGGAATCGTCAGGATGATTGTCAAAGAAGTTAAAATTTTCATAATATTATTCAAGTTGTTTGAAATGATAGCAGAAAAAGTTTGGTTCATTTGTTCGACTAACTTCAAGCGAATGCGAGCGGTTGTCTTCGCCTGTTCTGTTTCGATGATCACATCTCTTAGGTGATTCATCATCGCGTGATTATTTTTGACCGATTGGTTCTCAGCTAATTGTTGCAACGCATCAAGATTTGAGGCAGTCGCTTCTTTGAAGTAAACCAAGCTTTTTTGGATATCCATGATTTGGTACAATTGTTTATTTTCAGTTGAAACTTTTAGTTGTGTTTCCAACAGATCACACTGAGCAAGTAAGGAAGAGAGATAGGTGTTATAGGACTGGGTGATCTGCCAAAGTAACTGCATAAAGATATTTAAAGTTGTCGAAAGATCGTTTCTTTGAAACGTTTGATGAAAGACTTTTTTCAAAAAAAGTGGTTCATGATTCGTAATTGTGATAAGCTTCTTTTTGGGCGTGAGAATAATCGAAAACGGATAGGTATCTACTTGGAAATATCCGCTAGGACTGGTTTTTGGAAAAGGGTATTGTAATAATACCAATGCTGGCTTTGTTAGCTTTTCTTGATTAAATTCTTCTACCCGTGAGTTTTCTGCATCGTCTAAGACAGACGTGAGATAATCTTTAGGTATCTGGAATTGTTTGATCAATTGATTGATTTCTTCTTCGGTTGGTCGCTCGACACAATACCAAATGGTTTCAGCCGTTTCTTCCATCGAATCAATCAATTTCTGGTCTTCAAGTGTGAAATACTTTATCATTGGGAACCTCCTAAATACTTCTTTCTTCTATTATAACTAAATATTGAAAAGAACACATTGAAAGAGACTATCCATTGATCATCAATCTTGATTTGTAAAAAAACGACTGCAACAAAATAATAAAACAGTATAAATTTAAACTAAATGAAATCGTTGTGTAAACTAAATCACGTATACTTAACGCAACGATTAAAAAGGAGATTTGTCGTATGGGCAGTTTTTCACCACTTGTATTATTTTGGTACATCTTTCCGGCAATCGTGATTTTTGGTTGTCAATTTCTAGTAAAAATCTTTGCTTTGACTCGTCGTTTTAAAGTCAAAGCACCTGATTTAGCCGTTCCTTTTTTGTGGGGAGGCATCCACGCATTGTCTCGTAATACCGCTACGTCTTCATTTTTGCCTTTTTTATTGATCACCATCCTTTTAATGGCAATCTGTATCGCGTTATTCCAAGCTTATTACTATGACGAAATCGTGTATTCGCGTTATTTCAAAATGACTTGGCGTCTTACTTTTTTAGTAACCTTAGTCATGTATGTCGTATTGATCGTCTTAAACTTCCTTTCGTTTCTCTAATATGGCGCAATCAGGCTGTTAAAAGACTTTTAAAAATCTTTTAGCAGCCTGATTGTTAAAATTTTTTTTACTAATCAAAAAGTTATTCTCAGATTTCCCATAAAAGGTGGTAGAAAGTGGGGGATTGTGGTAGACTGATTTTAGTTAGTGGAGGATTGGGGGTAGTTTCGATGTTAATGGGCGAATTTCGGCATAATATTGATGCAAAAGGTCGTTTGATCGTGCCTTCAAAACTACGCGAAGAATTAGGCGAACAATTCGTGTTGACTCGTGGATTAGATGGCTGTCTTTTTGGCTATCCGATGAGCGAATGGAACGAATTAGAGTCGAAACTCAATGATATGCCCCTAGCAAAGAAAGATGCTAGGACCTTTGTCCGTTTTTTCTACTCAGCAGCTACAGAGTGTGAGTTGGACAAGCAAGGACGTATCAATATCCCTAATACATTAAGAAACTACGCAACAATAACGAAAGAGTGTGTCATTGTTGGTGTGTCAAACCGAATCGAGATTTGGGATGAAACCAAATGGCAAGAATTTTCTGAAGCTGCGGAAGAAAACTTTGATGAAATCGCTGAAAATATGATCGATTTCGGATTATAAGAAATAGGAAGAGGCTGACCAATGACTGAAACATTTCAACACTATACAGTCATGTTAAAAGAGACGGTAGATGGACTTGCAATCAAACCGAACGGAATTTATGTGGACTGTACACTCGGCGGTGCCGGGCATAGCGAATACTTATTAAGCCAACTGAATACAGAGGGTCATCTTTATGCGTTTGATCAAGATCAAACGGCAATCGATCACGCGAAAATCCGTTTGGCTAAGTATGTCGAAAAAGGTATGGTCACTTTTATCAAAGCAAATTTCCGTGAGCTTGAAGAGCGCTTGACTGAATACGTCCCTAAGGTCGATGGTATCCTTTACGACTTAGGCGTGTCTTCGCCACAATTAGACGAAGCAGAACGAGGATTCAGTTATCATCAAGATGCGCCTTTGGATATGCGAATGGATCAATCAGCACCTTTGTCAGCGTATCATGTGATCAACGACTATCCATACAACGAATTAGTGAAAATCTTCTTCCGGTATGGAGAAGAAAAGTTTTCAAAACAAATTGCCAGAGAAATTGAACGGGTGAGAAAAGATCATCCGATTGAAACAACCGGGGAATTAGTAGAGATCATCAAACAGGTGATCCCTGCCCCAGCAAGACGAAAAGGCGGCCATCCTGCAAAGCGTATTTTTCAAGCTGTGCGGATTGCAGTCAACGATGAGCTAGGCGCGGAGGAAGCTTCCTTAGAACAAGCAATCCGCTTATTGAAGGTCGGTGGTCGAATCAGTGTGATCACTTTCCACTCATTAGAAGATCGAATCGTCAAAAACATGTTCAAAGAATATAGTACAGTCAAAGATCTACCGCCAGGTTTGCCGGTCGTACCTGATGAGTTCCAACCTGAATTAAAAGTGATAACGAGAAAACCGATGTTGCCATCTGAAGAAGAATTGGCAGAAAACAATCGTTCTCGTAGTGCAAAATTGCGCATCGCTGAAAAAATACGAGAGAAAGAGGAGTAGAAGAATGGCAGAACTAAAGAAAGTCCAACAATATCCATATGATTTACAAGAAATTGAACTACCAGAGCAACCTCTGCCAGATTCACCCTCAGAGAAAGAAATCGTTCTTCCTCAATCTCCAGCAAAACGCTTGAAGCAAATCTCTATTTTTGAAAAGCTTGCAGTAGTATGTATTGCTTTTTCTGTCGTTGCACTTTGCGTGTTGACAGTGATGTTAAGAACCAACATCAGTGGTATGGAAAAACAAATTGGTGCACTACAGTTTGAATACAATGAAAAAAATCAAGAAAAAATCAGTTTGGAACAAGAGAAAAGTGAACTTTCTCGTACCGAGCGTGTCAAAAAAATCGCAGAAGAAAAAGGGTTGTCAATCAATGACGACAATTTAAGGAAAGTGAAGTAAATGAGTCTTAAAAATAAATTCCGGCGGTTTATGGAAAAGAAAAATCTAAATCCGATGAACAATCGCAAAAAAGTAGGTATCATTTTATTTGCTACGAGTATTGGGTTGTTCTTTTTATTTGCCGTTCGTTTTGCGTACATCGTGATCGGTGGACATGTGGCTGGCACGTCATTAGAAGAAAAAACGAACCAGCTTTATCAAGGTAGTGAAGAAGTCAAAGCAAAACGAGGCACGATCTTTGACCGTAACGGGGTGGCATTAGCAGAAGATGCCACTTCTTACTCAATCAAAGCGATTCTTTCTGAAACATATACGACTGGAAACAAAAAATTATATGCACAAGAAAAAGATTTCGATACACTTGCGGATATTATCAGCAAAAACCTTTCAATGGAAAAAAGTAAAGCCTTGAAGGTGCTACGCGATGGAGCCGAACAAAATCTCTACCAAGTAGAATTTGGGAATTATGGACGTAATATCACCCAAGAGACGAAACAAAACATCGAAGCAGAGATGAAAGCAGCAGATGTTACTGGGCTTTATTTCGATAATCACCCTGCCCGTATGTATCCTAGTGGGGTATTTTCTTCCCATTTTATTGGCTATGCGGTACCGGACGAAGATGAAAATGGCTTAGTTGGTCGACTTGGGATCGAATCTGCTTATAATGATATTTTGAGTGGACAAAACGGAAAGATCTACTATCAAAAAGATAATTTCCAAAACCCATTACCAGGGACTGTAGCAGAAGAAGAAAAAGCAATTGATGGTAAAGATGTGTATACGACCCTTGATAGCCGTCTGCAAAGTTATTTAGAGACCTTGATGGATCAAGTCAATGAAGAATACCAACCTGAAGAATTGACTGCGGTGCTGATGGAAGCCAAAACAGGTGAAATCACTGCAATGAGCCAACGTCCGACGTTCAATCCTGAAACGATGGAAGGTCTGACGGGGAAAGACGCTGTGTGGCGTAATATCCTTGTACAAGATTCTTATGAACCTGGCTCAACGATCAAAGTCTTCACGACAGCAGCTGCTATCGAAGAAGGTAAATTCAATGAAAATGAATCTTTCTTATCTGGACAGATCAAAGTGGCTGATGCAACGATCAATGACCATGACTTCGGTAAAAAAGGAATGCTGACGATGCGTCAAGCTCTTTCATGGTCCAGTAACGTTGGTATGGTAATGCTTGAACAGCGTTTAGGTGGGAAATGGTATAACTATTTGCAAAAACTAGGGTTTGGGCAAAGTACCCACTCTGGGTTGGATGATGAAGTTGCGGGTGCTTTACCAACTGCTAATATCGTCGACCAAGCGATGAGTGCGTATGGTCAAGCCATCGGTGTCACGAATTTCCAAATGATGAAAGCTTTCAGCGCAATCGCCAACAACGGGACGATGATCCAACCACGTTATATCAGTAAGATCGTTGATCCAAACACTGGAGAAGAAGTCTCTACTGAAACGGAAGTGCTAGGTCAGCCGTTCTCAAAAGAAACAACAGAAAAAGTTCGTGAGTATATGCGCGATGTCATAGAAGATGAAAATTACGGTAGTGCTTACGGAGTATATAGTGTTCCAGGATACAACATCGCAGCCAAGACCGGAACAGCTCAGATCGCCTCTGATACAGGAGGCTATCTAACAGGTGATACCGCGTATCTGTATTCGATCGTCGAAATGGTACCAGCTGAAGATCCTGAATATGTGCTTTATCTGACAATGAAACATCCGAAAACATATGATCGAACAGCTTTAGCAAAAATTGCAAACCCATTGCTGAAACGGGCAATGGATTTCAAAGAAGCTGAAACAGCTACGCCAGAAGAGAAAAAGACGGAAAATATCACTGTCTCTGATTATCGTAATTTAAATCCTGATATTGCTGCTGCAGATGCACAAAAGAGCGGTTTGCAACCAGTAGTCATCGGCGATGGAGATAAGGTAGAAGCACAATCCACAGCAAATGGTGATGAGCTGATATCAGGAGAAAAATTGATTTTATATAGTGGTGGTACTGCATTGATGCCTGATGTGACAGGGTGGTCAAAGGCAGATATCATGAAATTAGGAAAAATACTTGGTGTTGAAGTGACGTTCCACGGTGATGGTTACTGTACAGAACAAAGCCTCGCACCTTATGAAAAAATATCTGATGAAACATTGAGTTTCCATCTAAAAGAATAATAGGAGAGAAGAGAGCATGGATTTGACACAAACATTAATTCCCATTGCGAGTAGTTGTGCAATGACGATTGCAACAATGCCGTTATTTATTGGTTATTTTCAAATGAAAAAACAAGGCCAAGCCATTCGTGAGGAAGGACCTAAATGGCATAATGTAAAAGCCGGAACTCCAACGATGGGGGGATTGGTGTTTTTAGTCAGCGCGCTCTTGACAGGTATCTGGGTAGGCGCTTGGCAACAACAGTTGACGCCTACTCTTTTCATCCTACTCTTTGTACTTGCTCTATACGGAGCAATCGGTTTTTTAGATGATTTCATCAAAATCTTCAAGAAAAGAAATATGGGGTTGAACTCAAAGCAAAAATTGATTGGCCAAATTGTTGGTGGGATCATCTTTTATCTCGTTTATCGTGGCGAAGGATATCCTGGGACACTGAATTTTTTTGGGCTTGATCTTCCTTTAAGTTGGGTGTACGGATTATTCGCAATTTTCTGGTTGGTTGGCTTTTCTAACGCTGTTAACTTAACAGATGGTATTGACGGCTTAGTAGCTGGATTAGGAAGTATCTCATTTTTGACCTACGCAGTGATTGCTTGGCACCAACAGCAGTATGATGTCTTAATTATCTGCTTGAGTGTTTTAGGTGGTCTACTAGGATTTTTCGTCTATAATCGCAAGCCTGCCAAAATATTCATGGGGGATGTCGGTTCCTTAGCACTAGGAGGATTGTTAGCAGCAATCTCGATCATGCTCAATCAGGAATGGACATTACTATTGATCGGTCTGATGTATGTCATCGAAACAGCTAGCGTGATGTTGCAAGTATCTTCTTTCAAATTGACTGGTAAAAGAATCTTTAAAATGTCACCGATCCATCATCATTTCGAGATGAGTGGTTGGTCTGAATGGAAGATAGATACTGTCTTTTGGATAACAAGTGTAATTACTTCATTGATCACATTATGGATCGTATGGTAGGAGATGACGAGAATGAAAAAAATAACAACTTATGAAAATAAAAAAATCCTTGTTTTAGGATTAGCAAAAAGTGGATTCAGTGCGGCCAAGTTATTACATGAACTGGGCGCACTTGTCACCGTTAACGACGGAAAACCGTTTGATGAAAATCCTGAAGCGCAAGAATTGCTGTCCCTAGGAATCAAAGTAGTGACTGGTAGTCACCCAATCGAACTATTAGATGAAAAATTTTCAGTCTTGGTCAAAAACCCAGGTATTCCTTACACACATCCGTTAGTTGCAAAAGCACAAGAAATGGGTATTCCGGTAATTACGGAAGTTGAATTGGCTTACGAAGTAGCGGAATGCCCAATTATCGGCATTACAGGAACCAACGGAAAAACGACAACAACAACAATGACTGGTTTATTGTTGAATGCAGGGAAA
This sequence comes from Enterococcus mundtii, assembly GCF_002947535.1. Classification (GTDB taxonomy): domain Bacteria; phylum Bacillota; class Bacilli; order Lactobacillales; family Enterococcaceae; genus Enterococcus_B; species Enterococcus_B mundtii_B. Next base: position 14,723 of record NZ_PUAP01000008.1, on the reverse strand, counting down.
TCTGCAGGTGTGACTCGTTTAGCTGGAAATATTGGGTTTCCTGCTAGTAGTGTGGCACAAGAGGCTGGTCCCAAAGATAAGATTGTTATGGAACTTTCAAGTTTTCAATTGATGGGGATTACTGATCTCCGCCCACACATTGCAGTGATCACGAATATCTATGAAGCGCATATCGACTATCATGGTTCTCGTCCGGCCTACGTCAAAGCCAAATGGCATCTGCAAAAAAACATGACGTCTGAGGATTATCTTGTATTGAATTGGAACCAAAAAGAATTACAAGAACTAAGTAAAAAAACGAAAGCAAAAGTGTTGCCTTTTGCGACTGATCAAATCTTAGAGACAGGTGCTTATTCTTTTGAGGGAGCCATTTATTACGACAAAGAAAAAGTCATGGAAATCTCTGAAATAGGAGTTCCAGGTGCGCACAATGTCGAAAATGCTTTAGCAGCGATTACCGTCGCTAAACTATATGGTGTAACAAATGAAGAAATAAAAGAAACGTTGAGTCACTTTCATGGCGTTCCACATCGTACACAGTATGTCGGTGAGGTCCAAGGCCGTAAATTTTACAATGATTCGAAAGCCACAAATATTTTAGCAACTAAAATGGCATTAAGCGGATTCCAACCAGAAAAATTGATTTTGATCGCCGGTGGACTTGATCGGGGCAATGGCTTTGATGAACTCATTCCATCACTTGAAGGTGTGAAGGGATTGATCACTTTTGGTGAAACCAAAGAAAAATTGAAGGATGCTGGAAAAAAAGCTGGGATACGTACAATCTATACAGCAGAGTCTGCGGAAGCAGCGGTACCTATAGCTTTAGAAAATAGTGAAGCAGGGGATATCGTTTTATTATCACCAGCCAATGCAAGTTGGGATCAATACCCCAATTTTGAGATCCGTGGCGATCGCTTCATGGAAGCCGTAAGAAAATTAAAATAGAAAAGTAGAAACGAGCGATAATAACTATGAAAATTTTGGTAACAGGTGGAGGAACCGGTGGACATATCTATCCCGCGCTAGCCTTCGTCAATTATGTGAAAACACAAGAGCCGAACGCCGAGTTTATGTATGTAGGTGCAAAACGTGGTTTGGAAAATAAAATTGTTCCAACTACTGGGATTCCTTTTCATACCTTAGAGATCCAAGGATTTCAGCGAAAGTTTTCACTAGCTAATGTCAAAACGATCCATTTATTCTTGAAAAGTATCCATCAAGCGAAGAAAATACTAAAAGAATTCCAGCCGGATATTGTGATTGGAACCGGTGGTTATGTCTCTGGGGCAGTTGTCTATGCTTCTGCCAAGTTAGGGATTCCGACGATCATCCATGAACAAAACAGTGTGCCGGGAATGACGAATAAATTTTTAAGTCGTTATGTGGATCGAATCGCGCTTTCTTTCAAAGATGCAGCTACCTTTTTCCCAGAAGAAAAATCAGTTTTGATCGGTAACCCGCGAGCACAAGAAGTTGCGGATACGATGAAAACTGATATTCTAAAAAAATTCGATCTTGATCCTGAGAAGAAAACAGTCTTGATTTTTGGTGGAAGCCAAGGGGCATTAAAAATCAATCAAGCTGTTACTTCTTATTTGGATACATTCGAAGCGACGGATTATCAGATCCTTTACGCATCAGGTGAACGTTATTATCAAAGCATCAAGGAAAAACTGGGAGAAACCAAAGCGAATATCAGTATCCAACCGTACATCAATGAAATGGCAGCGGTGATGGCGGCAAGTGATCTATTAGTCGGACGAGCAGGGGCAACCTCCATTGCTGAGTTGACTGCACTTGGATTACCTTCGATCCTTATCCCAAGTCCTTATGTGACGAACGATCATCAGACCAAAAACGCCATGAGTCTCGTTCGAGTTGGGGCGGCTAAGATGATCGCCGATGGAGAGTTGGATGGTGATTCGTTGGGGGCAGCGATAAATGAGATCATGGCAGATGAAACATTACAACAGAACATGTCAACTGCCTCTAAAACATTAGGTATCCCGGATGCATCTGAGCGCTTGTACCAACTAGCAAAATCGTTAATCAAAGAATAAGGTGGTGGTCATAGATGAGTAAGAAAAAAGAAACAAAAAAAATGCCAGAGCAGTCAAACGATGAAAGTTCGCTGACGCCTTGGCAAATGGCCAACCGTAAATACTTAGAAGAACATAAAGAGCAAACAGATCATCGAACAGGAGCAAGTGAAAAAAAGGAGCATAAAGAAGAACAAATAGAAACTTCTGCTTCTAAAACAGAAGAACTGCCTGTTGAAGATGAGTTATTAGACTATGAAGAAATCGAACATAAGAAAGATGGAGCACCTTATAATGGTTCATTTATCGATCGCTTACCTAATTTAAAAAATTATCGAAACAAAGTTTTATATAAAAGGCTGAGTTTAATTATTTCCATTCTTTTGATTCCTTTGTTATTTTTGATTTATTATGTTTCTCCGTTGAGCAAATTAGAGGGCGTTTCTATTTCTGGAAATGAAGTTGTTGCGAAAGAAGAAATATTGAAGGATACGCAATTGGAATTGAACCAGCATATTTGGGGACAGTATTGGCATCGCCAAAATTACATCGATCGTTTGAAAAAAGAGCAACCTCGAATAAAATCAGCTACGATCGGTTTTAATAGTGTCAATACATTTGAGCTTTCTGTCACTGAATACAAAGAGATCGCTTTGATTTTAACAGACGGAAAATATAGCCCTGTGATCGAGGATGGCACGGTGTTAGACGAGACAGTGGAGAGCCCAACAAAAAATCTTCCAATTCTAGAAGGTTTCACTGACTCGACAAAAATCAAAGATTTAGCAAAAGAATATAATAAACTATCTCCAGAATTACAAAAAGCCATTTCGGAAATCAAATATACACCACGTAATACGAATCAAAATTTGATCCAGTTGAATATGAACGATGGGAATCAAGTCATTGTCAATATTACTAACTTAGCAACGCAAATGAATTTTTATGCGCAAGTAGCTAGCGAAATGGAAGAAAATGGTGTGATCGATATGGAAGTAGGCATTTTTTCTTACCCTTACTCAAATAATAGTGAAGAAGCGCAAGAAGAAGGATCAGAAGAAAGTACAGATCAAACTTCCACTCCAGAAACAGGCGATAGTGAGCCTCAAATAAGTGAGAATCAAGACGAATTGAATCCAACGAATGAAAATACGACCCCATCTTCGTCAAGTTTAGATGAAAATTAATAAAACCACTGTAAAATGTGATAATGTACTTTCTAAAAACTGGTGATTTATGGTAAAATTGGAAACAGTGAATATATCTATAAAGTATATTTTTAAAACGGACGTATTTGTTCGCATGTATATGGAATAGTTAAGTAGGAGGGAATCCCATTCATGGCAAAAACAGGAATGTACGTAGGCCTTGATATTGGAACGACATCAGTCAAAGTTGTCGTGGCTGAATATATCGACAGCCAAATGAATATTATTGGAGTAGGGAACGCAAAATCAGAAGGGATTAACCGAGGCATCATCGTTGATATCGATAAAACAGTACAAGCGATACAGCGAGCAGTGCGTCAGGCAGAAGAAAAAGCCGGCATTCAAATCAAAAGTGTAAGTGTGGGTCTACCAGCAAACATGCTTGAAGTAGAAAACTGCCAAGGGATGATTGCAGTAAACGGAGATTCAAAAGAAATCACCGATGAAGATGTCCGCAATGTGGCTTCAGCTGCACTGGTTCGTTCAATACCTCCTGAACGTCAAATCGTGTCAATTTTACCACAGGACTTTACGGTAGATGGATTCGAAGGCATCAAAGATCCTCGTGGGATGATCGGTGTCAGATTAGAAATGTATGGTCTATTATTTACAGGACCAAAGACAATCATTCATAACATTCGTAAGTGTGTTGAGAATGCGGGATTGATCGTCAATGAATTAGTGATCACACCTTTAGCGTTGACTGAATCAATTCTTTCAGATGGAGAAAAAGATTTTGGTACAATCGTTATCGATATGGGTGGTGGACAAACAACAACTGCTGTCATGCATGACAAACAGTTGAAATTCACGAGCCTAGATCAAGAAGGTGGCGAATTTGTCACAAAAGATATCTCTATTGTTTTAAATACTTCCTTCAACAATGCAGAAGCATTAAAAATAAATTATGGGGATGCTTATCCAGAACGTACCTCAGAGCAAGAAGAATTTCCGGTAGATGTGATCGGCCAAACAGAGCCTGTTCGAGTCGATGAACATTACCTATCAGAAGTGATCTCTGCTCGAATGGAACAAATCTTCAATAAAGCAAAAGAGGCGTTAGATCAAATCGAAGCATTAGAGCTGCCTGGTGGTATCGTATTGACTGGTGGGGCAGCTAGCCTTCCAGGTGTCGTTGATTTGGCACAGGAAATATTTGGCGTAAACGTGAAACTTTATGTACCAAATCAAATGGGTCTAAGAAATCCGGTATTTACAAACGTGATCAGTATTGTTGATTACTCTGCGAATTTAAGTGAAGTATACCAATTAGCTAAAATCGCTGTTATGGGGGAATCAGCACCTGTTCATTATACAACCAATGAGCCGGAAGCTCACACATCATATGAACAATACGATGTGGCAGAAGAAACAACGTATAACGAAGAACCAGAAGAAAAAAATTCTGGCGAAAACGTAACAAGTAAAATCAAAGGATTTTTTACCAATATATTTGATTAATCATCGTGGGAGGAAAAAAACATGGAATTCTCAATTGATAATAACATCAATGACGGCGCAGTCATCAAAGTAATCGGCGTCGGTGGTGGAGGCGGAAACGCTGTAAACCGTATGATTGAAGAAAACGTTAAAGGTGTTGAGTTTATCACTGCCAACACAGACGTTCAAGCATTAAAAAATTCAAAAGCAGAAACAGTGATCCAATTAGGCCCTAAATACACACGTGGTTTAGGTGCAGGTTCACAACCAGAAGTTGGCCAAAAAGCAGCTGAAGAGAGTGAACAATCTTTACGTGAAGCATTAGAAGGCGCAGACATGATCTTCATCACTGCTGGTATGGGTGGTGGAACTGGTACTGGTGCTGCACCGATCGTTGCTGGAATCGCTAGAGAATTAGGCGCATTGACAGTGGGTGTTGTCACTCGTCCATTTACATTTGAAGGACCAAAACGTGGCCGTTTCGCTGCGGAAGGTATCGCACGTTTGAAAGAAAACGTTGATACATTATTGATCATCTCAAACAACCGTCTTCTTGAAGTCGTTGACAAAAAGACACCAATGCTTGAAGCATTCCGTGAGGCAGACAATGTCTTACGTCAAGGTGTGCAAGGTATCTCTGATTTGATCACAGCACCAGGTTACGTAAACTTGGATTTTGCTGATGTGAAAACAGTGATGGCAAACCAAGGTACCGCTTTGATGGGTATCGGAGTAGCAAGCGGTGAAGAACGCGTGATCGAAGCAACGAAGAAAGCAATCTCTTCTCCATTATTAGAAACATCGATCGATGGGGCAGAACAAGTCCTATTGAACATCACTGGTGGCTTGGATATGACGTTATTCGAAGCACAAGATGCTTCAGATATCGTAGCAAATGCAGCAACTGGCGATGTAAATATCATCTTAGGTACATCGATCAATGAAGAAATGGGCGATGAAATCCGTGTAACGGTCATTGCTACAGGTATTGATGAAACAAAAAAGGAACGAAAGTCTAGTCGTCCAGCTAGACAAACGTCAACTCAAACGCAATCTTCTGCTCAAAGCAATCGATTAGACATGGACCAAGCAAAACCAATCACTGCTGAAGATGAAAGCAGTTTTGGTGATTGGGACATCCGTCGCGAACAAAATGTTCGTCCAAAAGTGGATGAGTCTAATTACGAAACTATTGAGAAAAAAGAATTTGATACATTCAATCGTGAAGAAACAAAAACAAAAGGTGACGACGAATTGAATACACCGCCGTTTTTCCGTCGTAAAAAATAAAAGGAGGAAGAGCACATGATTGCTGACAACTTGCAGAATATCAAGCAAGACATTCAGGATTCGTGTGCTCTTGTTCATCGTGACCCGAAAGAAGTGACATTAGTAGCTGTTACAAAATCTGTAGAATCACTCCAAACAGAAGAATTAATCAATGCCGGAGTGACACATTGTGCAGAAAATCGTGTCGATAAATTGTTGCAAAAAAAACAAGATTTGCTTAAATATTCTGAAGTGAAGTGGCATTTAATTGGTAATTTACAACGCAGAAAGGTAAAATTGATTGTAAATGAAATTGATTACTTTCATGCGTTAGACAGTTTGAAATTAGCAGAAGAAATCCAAAAAAGATTAGAAAAACAATTAGCTTGTTTTGTGGAAGTCAATGTGTCTGGTGAAGTATCGAAACACGGTATCTCACCAGCGGAGCTTCTGCCTTTCTTAGAATCTTTAGCAGCCTATCCAAATATACAGGTAGTAGGACTTATGACTATGGCACCGAAGGACGCTTCTGCTGAACAAATTCGTAAAGTGTTTGAAACGCTGAGAGAATTGCGTGATCTTGCCCAATCAAAACAATACACACATGCACCATGTACCGAACTGAGCATGGGGATGAGCCAAGATTTTCAACTTGCAATTGAAGAAGGAGCTACATTTATCCGTGTAGGAACAGCGCTATTCAAAGACGAGGAGGAAGAATAATGCCACTTTTAAACAGGGGAGCAATTGCTAATTTTTTCGGATTAGCTGATGAAGAAGAGTACGAATACGAAGATTATCCTGAACAACAAAAGGTTGCCAAGCAGCCAACTAAATCAAACACACAGTATCAACAACATTCTCCAGCTGTTTCACAGCCGATTGAAAAAAAACAACGCCCAACGACGACATCACGTCCGGTTGGTCGTGAGAATGCGCCGATGAACGAAACAAAAAAAGTCATCGAATTACATCAAACTTCTACAAAAAATACGCAAAAAGACCAACGACAAACGAGACCATCTGTTCAACCGAACACACAGTTAGCAGGAAAAATCACAGTGATGGAACCTCGTGCCTACTCTGAAGCAATGACGATTGCTAAAAGAATCATTGCGGGAGAAGCAACATTAGTCAACTTTCGGTTAGTAGAAGAAAAGCAGGCTCGACGTATCGTGGATTTTCTAACAGGGACAGTCTATGCGTTAGACGGCGATATCAAACGAGTAGGTGATGAGATTTTCCTTTGCACACCAGCTGGTCTGGAAATCGATAGTTCAACGGCTCAATCTTTCGCAGATGGAAGTATGTTTGATCTGTAAAGAGGAGGAGCAAACATTTATATTCTTTTTATGATACTTAATTTAATTTCACGTGCTGCATACTTTTATAGCATGATCCTAGTAGTTTATGCGTTACTATCTTGGTTTCCTGGAGGATATCAATCTAGTCTTGGACGCATATTATCAAAGATTTGTGAACCATATATCAGCCTATTCGATCGTTTGCCTTTAAGATTTGGACCAATGGATTTTACGATCTTAGCATCAATTGTGATTTTAAATCTTGCTGTCCAAGGATTGCAGCATATCGTTTTATGGATGATTACGTTCGCTATTTAGTATTGAGCAACCAGGGATATAGGAGGGAATCAAGTGGATACGAATGTGTATCAGCATTTCCGAGTAGATGAACGTCCGTTTATTGACTCTGTCGGAGATTGGATCGAACAGGTCCAGAGTCAGTATGCACCTTATCTGACAGAATTTCTTGACCCAAGACAATGTTACATCTTAGAGACCTTGATTCGCCAAAATAGTGACTTACGTTTTCAATTATACGGCGGTTATGAGCAAGCAGAACGAAAAAGATGCTTGATTTTCCCAGACTACTATGAACCAGTTGACGATGATTTTGAAATGTCGTTATATGAAATCCATTACCCAAGTAAGTTTGCCAGTTTGAGTCATGGCAAGATTTTAGGTACACTAGTTGGTACAGGGATAAAACGTTCTTACTTCGGTGATATTATTTCAGATGATGACCGATGGCAAGTTTTCATTGCAGACGAAATCGATCATTTTGTCGTTAATCAAGTGACTAAAATCGGGAAAGTGGCTGTTCGCTTAGAAGAGATCAATTACACAGAGATGATCTTGCCAAAAGATAGCTGGACTCAAGAAAGAGGCACAGTCAGCTCACTTAGACTGGATAGTGTGATCTCGGAAATCTATAATATTTCAAGACAGCGTTCAAAGCAACTGATCGAATCGGGGAAAGTAAAAGTGAATTGGACAGAAAATACGAAACCGGACTTTTTGCTTGAGTTATTAGATATTGTTTCGATCAGAGGATATGGTAGAATACAAATCCAAGACCTTGAGGGGAAAACAAAGAAAGACAAGTGCAGGGTGTTGTTTGGTGTATTACGTAAATAAAACAAGAAGGTGGTTTACTCATGGCTTTAACTCCATTAGATATTCAAAATAAAACATTCCCAACGAAAATGCGGGGATATAATCAAGACGAAGTAGATGATTTCTTAGATTTAGTGGTTCGTGATTACGAAGAAGTAACACAAAGAAATCGTGAACTAGAAAAAGCAGTGAAGCATTCAGAAGAAAAACTTGAATACTTCAATGAATTAAAAGATGCTTTGAACCAATCGATCATTGTGGCACAAGATACAGCCGACAAAGTAAAAACAAGTGCAAGTAAAGAATCAGAAGTAATCGTGACTTCTGCACAAAACAAAGCAGACGAAATGGTAGCAAACGCTGAAAAACGCGCGCACCAATTAACAACGGATGCAGAAGAAAAAGCCCGTCGTATTTTGACAGACGCAACTGAAAAAGCAAGACAACTAGCTACAGAAACAGAAGATTTGAAGAAGAAAACACGTGTATTCCATCAACGAATCAGCTTGATGTTAGAATCACAACTTGAACAAGTGAAAAGTCCAGAATGGGATGAGATCTTACAACCATTCTCTAGTTATGTAACGGACAGCCATGAAGTAATCAAAGAAGTTTTGGCAAAACAGCTTGACAATGAAATTGAAAGTGATGTACACTCTGAAACAGGAGTATACGAGTCTCCAGTGACTGCTTTTGATACGCAAGCAATCGATCTTTCGATCATTCCTGGAGAATACGAAGAAGAGTAGAACAGAAAAGCATTTTGACATTCTTAAAGCGAGCCAATGACAGTGTAAGATTGGTAAGACCCTGCAAAGTGAAAGATCCTCTACTTGTTTTATTTCTGAACGATAGTAAGAAATAGCGGTTGACCTCGTTATCGGTCTTTGAGAGTTACGATCGTAACTAAATTTGGGTGGTACCACGGCATGTTCGTCCCTAGGATGAACATGCTTTTTTGCGTTCTGTAAACTAAAGCTAAGGAGTGTTTATATGAAAATGAAAGAAACCTTGCAATTAGGAAAAACAAGTTTTCCTATGCGTGGGAATTTGCCGAACCGTGAAGGTGAGTGGCAAAAAGAATGGGAAGAAAATCAAATCTATCAACAAAGACAAGCGTTGAATGAAGGCAAACCGAGCTTTATTCTTCATGACGGCCCCCCGTATGCAAACGGAAATATCCATTTAGGGCATTCTTTAAACAAAATCAGTAAAGATATCATCATCCGTTCAAAATCAATGTCTGGTTTTCGTGCGCCTTACGTTCCCGGTTGGGATACGCATGGCTTGCCGATCGAGCAAGTGTTGACGAACAAAGGGATCAAAAGAAAAGAAATGACGATGGCTGAATACTTGGAAAAATGTCGTGAATACGCCCTTTCACAAGTAGACAAACAACGGGAAGACTTTAAGCGTTTAGGCGTTGCTGGTGATTGGGAAAATCCTTATGTCACTTTAGATCCTTCCTATGAAGCTGCACAGATCCGTGTGTTTGGTAAAATGGCTGAAAAAGGGTATATCTACAAAGGATTAAAACCAATTTACTGGTCACCATCTAGTGAATCTTCATTAGCTGAAGCTGAAATTGAATATAAAGATGTCAAATCTCCTTCAATCTATGTCGCTTTCACTGTGAAAGATGGCAAAGACCTTTTGGATGAAGATACTGCTTTCGTTATTTGGACAACGACACCATGGACATTACCAGCTAACCAAGGGATTGCTGTAAATCCAACATTTACGTATGTCTTAGTAGAAGCTGATGGTCGCAAATTTGTCGTTGCCAAAGATTTGATGGAAACGGTGCAACAGGCAATTGGCTGGGAAACAGTCACAGTCTTAAAAGAATTTGCAGGACAAGAGATGGAATACATGACAGCGACACATCCATTCTATGATCGTGAATCTTTAGTGATCTTAGGAGATCACGTGACCTTGGATGCAGGTACTGGATTAGTCCACACTGCACCTGGACACGGGGAAGATGACTATATTGCAGGAAATCGTTACAAATTACCTGTTGTTTCTCCTGTGGATTCTAAAGGTGTATTTACTGATGAAGCACCTGGATTTGAAGGAATCTTTTATGACAAAGCAAATCCAATGATCACGGATCTATTACAAGAAAAAGGTACCTTGTTGAAATTGGATTTCTTCACCCATAGTTACCCACATGACTGGCGTACTAAAAAACCTGTGATTTATCGTGCAACACCACAATGGTTTGCTTCGATCAATGATTTCCGCCAAAACATTCTTGATGAAGTGGAAAAAGTTGATTGGATCATTCCATGGGGAAAAACACGTCTTTACAATATGGTACGTGATCGCGGCGATTGGGTCATCTCACGTCAACGTGCTTGGGGCGTTCCGCTACCAATCTTTTATGCTGAAAATGGTGAAGCAATCATTACACCTGAGACGATTGAACATGTCGCTGAATTATTTGCGGCACATGGCTCAATCATTTGGTTTGAAAAAGAAGCGAAGGACTTACTACCAGAAGGCTTTACGCATCCAGGATCACCAAATGGCGAATTTACGAAAGAGACAGATATCATGGATGTTTGGTTTGATTCAGGTTCTTCTCATGAAGCTGTTTTACGTCAACGTCCTGAGTTATCTTTCCCGGCGGATATGTACCTTGAAGGTTCTGACCAATACCGTGGTTGGTTCAATTCAAGTATTACAACAAGTGTCGCAATCAATGGTGTTGCGCCATATAAATCAGTTTTATCACAAGGCTTCACATTAGATGGTGAAGGTCGAAAAATGAGTAAATCATTAGGCAATACGATCGTTCCAGATAAAGTGATCAAACAATTTGGTGCGGATATCCTCCGTCTATGGGTATCTAGTGTGGACTACGAAGCAGATGTTCGTGTATCAATGGATATTTTAGGTCAGGTTGCTGAAGTTTATCGGAAAATCAGAAATACGATGCGATTCTTATTAGCAAATACGGATGATTTTGATCCTAAGAAAGATGCAGTAGCGTATGAAGATCGTCGTTCAGTTGATAAATATATGACAGTTCGTTTGAATCAAGTCATCAAAGAAATCCGTGAAGAAGGATATGATAAGTATAACTTTATGCAAATCTATCGCACGGTGATGAACTTCTTGACAGTGGATCTTTCTTCTTTCTATCTGGATTTTGCGAAAGACGTGGTCTATATTGAAGCAGAAAATGATCATCAACGTCGTTGTATGCAAACTGTTTTTTATGAAACGGCTGTTTCATTAACGAAATTATTGACACCGATCATTCCTCATACAACAGAGGAAATCTGGTCATTCTTAAAAGAAGAAGAAGCTTATGTTCAATTAAGTGAGCTACCAGGATATGTTGAATATGCTAACCAAGATGAGTTGTTAGATACATGGGCAGCCTTCATGGATTTCCGTGATAAAGTCTTAAAAGCACTAGAAGAAGCAAGAAATAGTAAATTGATCGGAAAATCATTAGAAGCAAAATTAACGATCTATCCGAATCAACAGGTGAATCAATTATTGACAGCAGTTGCTGCTGACATTCCTCAATTATTGATCGTCTCACCAGACTACTTTACGATTATGCCAGAAAACACTGAAGCGCCTGAAAATGCTTTAGTCTTTGATGATGTAGCGATCTTAGTCGAAAAAGCAGAAGGCGAAACGTGTGATCGTTGTCGCCAAATCCGTAAAGATGTTGGCACTGATGAAAAATTACCACACTTATGCGGACGTTGTGCACAGCTTGTTGAAGCGTTCTACCCAGAAGCAGTCGCAGAAGGTTTTGAATAAAAGTAAGCAAAAAACAACCAAACACATTTTGTGTTTGGTTGTTTTTGATATATAAAAAAGTATTTTTAAGCGAATAACAAGTGATTGGTGACTAATCCAATTTTCCACGTTCACGGTACCAATGATCTGGTTGCCAGATCCATTCGAAACCATCTTTTTCTAAAAGTTCGAATGCTGCTTCAGGACCCATAGAACCAGCTTTGTAATTTGGAAAATCTGGTTGTACTTGATCCCAAACTTGGCGGATCACATCAACGATGTGCCAAGATTGTGCGACTTCTTCCCAGTGAGAGAAGTTTGTGCTATCGCCATTCAACGCATCTAACATAAGCTTTTCATAGGCTTCAGGACTATTTTCGACCATTTCAGCACTATTGCGATATTCCAATTTGATTGGATCTGTTGCAAAACCCTGACCAACTTTTTTTCCATTTAATGTAAATGAAAAACCTTCTGTTGGTTGGATATAGATAGTCAAGACATTGGGTGGTAAGGTTGGGTCATTGCAAGGTTCATCGATGGATGTTTTAAATACATTGACTGGCACTTGTTTAAAGACGATATTGATTCGTGTGCCTTTTTCAGTAAGACGCTTACCGGTACGTACATAAAAAGGTACGCCAGACCAACGGAAATTATCGATCGTGAATTTTCCAGCAACAAATGTTTCAGTGGTGGATTCTGGATCAACGTTGTCTTCTTCACGATAACCTTTGAATGTCTGATCGTCTAATTGACCTGCAGCATATTGCCCACGTACAAAATTTTCTAAGACTTCCTTTTTTTCATAGATACGAATAGCTTTTAACGCTTTGATCTTTTCTGATCGGATTTCTTTTTCAGAAAAAGCAACAGGCGGTTCCATCGCAAGTAATGCTAATACTTGAAGGATATGATTTTGGACCATATCTTTTAACGCGCCGCTGTGGTCATAATAACCACCACGATCTTCAACACCTAAACTCTCACCAAAAGTGATTTGGATGTTGTCGATGTAACGATTGTTCCATTGAGACTCAAAAATATTATTGGCAAAGCGGATCGCAGAGATATTTTGGATCATTTCTTTACCTAAGTAATGGTCGATACGGAAAATGTCATCTTCTGGAAAGACTTGTCGGATTTTTTCATTCAATTCAAATGCAGATTGGAAATCAGAGCCAAAAGGTTTTTCGATGATCAATCGGTTAAAGCCAGTCTCAGTGACGATTTTTTGAGATTTCAAATGTGAAACGATCGTACCGAAAAACTGTGGAGCCATGGCTAGATAGTACATTCGATTGCCATTCAAGTGGTATTTTTCATCTAAACGATCAGATAATTCTTTTAATGTTTGGTAATGAGAAGAATCATTGACATCATGAGATTGATAATAAAAATGGCTAGCAAATCGTTCGGCTTCTTCAGCAGAAGGGTTCAATGATTCGATTGTTCCTTTGACCACTTCACGATAGTGTTCATCACTCCAAGGGCGACGTGCTGTACCGATCACAGCAAAATGTTCACTCAAGTTACCTTTTTTGTATAAACGAAAAAGTGAAGGATACAATTTACGTTGTGCTAAATCTCCTGTACCGCCAAATATAGTAAATAATACGTTTTTTTCATTCATTATTTGCGTAATCTCCTTTACAGTTTATCGACAAAAATTGTACTGGCGGCTTTAAAGCTGACAGGAATTTTTTTGGTTTTATTTTGGATAGTGATTGGACCTTCATAGGCAGCTACATCAGTGATTTCATAAGTTTCATCAATATTGACATCGATTGTCACTAAATAGTCTAGTAATTCCTTTTCATCAAGGACACGAGCGATCCGAATTTTTGTTCCGACTGGGTAGGACTCAAGTGTTTGACGACGTTCTTCGTGGACAACTTGTTCCTTTTCAGGAATAATGCCTCCGTGAGGACAATGTTTAGGATGATTTAAATAACTTTCTAAATGATCCGCAAGCTGTTCAGAAGTCACATGCTCAAGGACCTCAGCATCGTCATGGACCTCATTCCAGTTGTAATCTAAATGTTCGACTAAAAAAACTTCCCATAATCGATGTTTACGTATCAGGCTACTTGCTTTTATCAGTCCGCTATCAGTCAATTGTACACCTTGGTAAGGAGAGTGTTCGACTAGTTTTTCTTTTACGAGTTTAGAAATCATTTCGCTTACTGAAGCAGGTGACACTGCTAGGCTAGAAACGATTTGTTTATTGTTGACTTTAGTTGTGTCACCGCCTAATTCCAGAATGATTTTTAAATAATCTTCTCGGTTTGGTGTCATATGCGATCATCCTTTCATGGTAAGAAACCATCACTTGTAAGTGTAACAAAAAAAACACAAATTGACTATTTTATGAGAAAAAAAGTAGGTCATAACTTTCGTTTTTTTTATTTTTTCATATCTAATGGTTACTCCAGATTTCTAAGGATTTATTTGAGATATGAAATGTAAAAATAGCCACTAGTTGGAAATTACTTTGGTCTTATCATAGCATCACTTGAGAAGTAGTTGTGATCTAGAGGAAGTCACTTGGATGAAACTTGCAAAACAAGTCCATTAGTTTA
>NZ_PUAP01000077.1 GCF_002947535.1 Enterococcus mundtii | reverse complement strand
AAACTTTGCAACAGAACCAATAAGGTTATAGTTAACATAAATATTTAGCACGTATATAACAGTTTGATTTTAAGCTGTTTAACATCTAAATCTCCTGAATAGTAAAATAAAGCGCAACAAACCTCCACAAACTTATATTGATGCTCGTTATTTAATATGATACGATTTGCCTGCATACTGCAGGGAGTACGATTTGATTATGAACACAGATATGATAGCCTTGTATCGGCTGAGCTGACTTGTCTTAAGTTAGCTCCTAGTTGGAAGCGGATCTCATATCTGTGAAGGTTCATTGTCAAATCATTCGTTGCCGTAGTAATTAATAGAGCAAGGGAGCTAGTTTGATACATGGTATATAAACATTTAACCGCTGAAGAGCGTGGAAAAATTGAAGCCTATCTTGACGAAGGATTACGACCAGCTGAAATAGCACGTAGATTAGATCGCCATCGTTCAACAATCACTCGGGAGATTCAACGGGGGACTGAAGCTAGAAAAGCCAACAGTATCGCACGGTTGCCTTATCAAGCTTCAAGTGCACAAAATATCGCTAAATTGCGGAAAAAAAACTGTGGAGTTACTAAAAAAGCCACGATTCACAATACCAAAACTATTTTAAAATATCTGAATCTAAAATATTCTCCAGAACAAATTGCACATTCCATTAAAAGCGTAAAGGTATGTACATCCACGATCTATAACTGGATTTACTCAAAAACCATTGATTTCAACATCAAAAAGCTTAGGAGACATGGAAAAAGATATAAAGTAAAGTCATCTGGATCGAAGATTCGCATTGATCGAGCTTTCTTTGAAAATAGAACCATTGATTTGCGCCCAGAAGCTGTTCAGCTTCGTACAGAATTTGGTCATTGGGAAGCTGATACAGTAGTTTCAAAACGAGGCATATCAACCTGTCTAGCAACTTTTATCGAAAGAAAGACACGACAATACGTAGCAATTAAACTCCCTAATAAAACAGGCCGCGCTATGATGGCAGCGATTAAAAAACTAATAGAAATGTATCCTCAAGGGGTAAAATCTATTACTTGTGATCGAGGAACTGAATTTGTAAATCAATTTCAAGTCGGTCTTATTGAAGACACCTTCGGGTGCAAAATTTACTATGCAAATCCGTATGCACCTCATGAACGTGGTTCTAACGAAAATCATAATGGATTACTTAGAGAATATTTCCCTAAACCGTTTAATTTTAAGAATGTCTCGCAACGTATCGTCGATGACGCTGTAGAAAACTTAAATACTAGACCAAGAAAAATTCTAAATTGGAAAACACCAGCTCAAAAGTTTAAACTAGAATACGCGAGAATTACATGATATTTTCAAGAGATTATTTCATTTGTTATAAAATGTTTTTGTCGAACAATCGTATCAATTTAAGTTTACCGACAGGGTTTAAAAGAGCAAAAGACGAACTATATTTATATAAAAGTAATGTATAGTTGCGCTTAATCTTAACATTCGCCTAACATCTAAATCTTTGCATAATATATCTTATGTAAACTAATATTTATATTTAAATTATTTTAAGAAAACATTAGTATTTTAAAGCTTTTTAGATTAAAATATACTTGAGGCTTAATAGTATTGTCCCTAGTAAAAAAAATGGAGGTAATATAATGGCAAATATCAAGTATATTGGAAATGATACAAAGACGTTAGAAAAAGGTAAAATTCATAGGAGGGACGGAAATCAAACCGGCTGTGGAGCGAAAATTGATGATAATCCACAAGATTGGCAGTCTACAACAGCTTCTATCACTTGTGAAAAAAGAGGTTGTAGATAAAATCACCTTTATATACAAGTTGAAAATAAAGTAAGTGCTATACCACAATTTTGACAATATTAAAAACCTTAAAATGTAAGCGGTGTCTTATTTGTTAATAATTTAGCTATCACTCCTTAGAAAGTGATAGCTAAATTTAATGGATTTTTCAATTATTTAAACGTAAATCGTTCATTTATAATTTTGGTTACGTTTGATTTAGTTAGAAAATAAATCCACGATGGGGTCACTCCGGAAATTTGTCTTTTCATATACATTAGATTTTGCGACTCTTTCAAATCCTCTTCACTCTTAGACGAACTGGTTCTGTTGCAAAGTTTT
>NZ_PUAP01000076.1 GCF_002947535.1 Enterococcus mundtii | reverse complement strand
TCGAGTCCTACTGCCGGAGTTCTCATTTATGAGAAGAGTAATGAGCTTCTTTCACTCTGGAGAGTTGTCCGAGAGGCCGAAGGAGCATGATTGGAAATCATGTAGATGGTGCAAACTGTCTCAAGGGTTCGAATCCCTTACTCTCCGTAATTGATGTTTTACTGGCCCGTTGGTCAAGCGGTTAAGACACCGCCCTTTCACGGCGGTAACACGGGTTCGAATCCCGTACGGGTCATTTAATTGGATACATTGGAGGTTTAGCTCAGCTGGGAGAGCATCTGCCTTACAAGCAGAGGGTCAGCGGTTCGATCCCGTTAACCTCCATAATGATTTGGTTCCGTGGTGTAGGGGTTAACATGCCTGCCTGTCACGCAGGAGATCGCGGGTTCGATTCCCGTCGGGACCGTCATTTCTATTCAATTAAAAAAATAAATAATTTATTCTTTATGGCGCGGTAGCTCAGTTGGTAGAGCAACGGATTGAAGCTCCGTGTGTCGGCAGTTCGATTCTGTCCCGCGCCACCATGGAGGAGTAGCGAAGTGGCTAAACGCGACGGACTGTAAATCCGTTCCTTAGGGTTCAGTGGTTCGAATCCACTCTCCTCCATATAATTTATAGGGGCATAGTTTAAAGGTAGAACAGCGGTCTCCAAAACCGTTAGTGTGGGTTCAATTCCTGCTGCCCCTGCCATGGCGGATGTGGCGAAGTGGTTAACGCATCGGATTGTGGCTCCGACATTCGTGGGTTCGATTCCCATCATTCGCCTTTTTTCATTGGGGTATAGCCAAGCGGTAAGGCAAGGGACTTTGACTCCCTCATGCGTTGGTTCGAATCCAGCTACCCCAGTCCTATAAATATTAATTTATAGCTTAAAATAGTATAATGGCGGTATAGCCAAGTGGTAAGGCAGAGGTCTGCAAAACCTTCATCACCGGTTCAAATCCGGTTACCGCCTTAGTACTAATTACATTGCCGGCGTGGCGGAATTGGCAGACGCGCTGGACTCAAAATCCAGTGCCCGTTGAGGGCGTGCCGGTTCGACCCCGGCCGCCGGTATTAACTAAGATGACCACATCTTAGTTTTTTATTCGGAAATTAAATAACAAATTATTTTATTATGGCGGATGTGGCGAAGTGGTTAACGCATCGGATTGTGGCTCCGACACTCGTGGGTTCGATTCCCATCATTCGCCCTTATATTATTGGGGTATAGCCAAGCGGTAAGGCAAGGGACTTTGACTCCCTCATGCGTTGGTTCGAATCCAGCTACCCCAGTTTTTATCTATTTATTTGCCGGCGTGGCGGAATTGGCAGACGCGCTGGACTCAAAATCCAGTGATCTCACGATCGTGCCGGTTCGACCCCGGCCGCCGGTATTTTGGCACTAACGTAGTCTATACGTTAGTGCTTTTTTCTTTGGCAGGCGTTGTCGGCGTTGAGAGACATATACAAACGAATAATATAAGCCACGAAGAATACCCATTGAATTA
>NZ_PUAP01000075.1 GCF_002947535.1 Enterococcus mundtii | reverse complement strand
AACATTTCTTAAAATAACTTTATCCCCTACGTTAAAATTATCTTGTGTCAGATCTAGGTTGCTTCTGATTCCATCTCTTAAGCGACCAGTCAACATGTCTCCTAATTGCCTATCACGAAGATTACTTACATCCGGAATCCACGAAGGTACATCTTGTGCGTGGGTGGGATTTAATATTTGATCTAACGAATCACTTCGTTCTTTCATTTCTTCTTTACTTAGTTCCTTTAACTCTTCTTTGCTTAGTTCTTTTACTTCCTTCGAGTTAGTTTGTTCTTTCTCTGGTTGCTTCTCTTTTTTATTTGTTTCTTTTTCCTCATTTTTTGTTTCACTCTCATTGGTAGTCGTCCTTGCTTGTCTACTTTGGATCGGACCTAACGCATTGAATGCCGTCACTGCCTGAACAACTGTGCCATTAAGATTACCTAAGGTCAAACCTAGGATCAAAGCACTGTTCAACAGTTTTTTTCTTGTTCTCAAATCATTTCCTCCCTTTTATCAAACAACAAGAGAAAAACATTTTTGTCTGTTTATTCTCCATTGATAACCATTTCTTTTTTCTTTAAAGGATGTTCGTAGTATTTCAAATGACTCTTCTATAAAAACGTTATGTATTTTACGTTTCTTAATCGTCTTTTTACTATTCACTCCTTTTTCAAATCAATTAGAAAAGCATTGAAAAGCTTTACTTCTTCAAGTTTATCGGTCATCCATGTCTGACGTAACGTCATTTTTTCCCTTTCGATTAGGAGAAATTGAAAGAAAGATTTTTGTGAGAAAATAATTTTTTGATCCGCTACTTGATAAAACCCTGAAAGGACAACAAAAAAGAAGGATCTTCACTAAGTTGAACACGTCAACTTGTAAAGATCCTTCAATCAAATTGCTAATAATTGAATGCTACCGATTATTTCAAAGTAAAAGAATTTTTGCATTCACCACAAATTTTCTTCTTACAATTTACGTGCAAAGAATGAAA
>NZ_PUAP01000074.1 GCF_002947535.1 Enterococcus mundtii | reverse complement strand
CCTACTTTCGTGACATATTGATACAGCTCGGGGTTCACGATGCCGTAGCCTGATTGCTTGTCTTCGATTTTCCAAAAGACACGTGGGTTGCCCTCGCTATCGTGAATAATGAGAGCATAGACGTTGTACTTTTCTAGTTCTTTGTTTTTAGTTGGATCGATGCCTTTTTTCTCGTTTTCTACTTGTTGCCATTTGTCTTGGATCGTAGTTGTCCAGGACAAATCTTTCGGCATAGAGAATGTCTTCGTTTGGCTATTCCAAGCAGTTTTCGTTTGAGCAAGGCCTTGATTGACTGCTTGTTCGAGACTTTTGATTTCTGTAAAAAATTGCGCGGAGCTTTGGTTGTAAGCTAAGAGTTTTTGGAGTTTTTCTTCCAGTTTGTGTTTCAAGTCATGATACATCGTGAGTAACAACGTATTCTGATTGAGTTGAAACCCTTGGTGTTCTTCCGGCATATGAGGTGAAAGAAGCAACTGCCGTATCCCCTCGGCTTGGGTGATATATTGATTCATTTGACGAATTTGCGCTTCTAATTCGGATTGTTTCAAGCTGATGGAATCAACTTGATTTATGTATTCCTGTGGAAATCGTTTCGCTGCTTTTTCGACCGCTTCGGAGAGTAAGATTCCTCCTTGGACGAGTGGGTAAAGTATTTGAGAAAAATAGGCTTTCGCAGCGTCGTAGGTTTTTCCTTGGAGATTGGGCGTTTGTAAAGTGAATTGAGTGATGGCTTGTTGGAGATTTTGGTAATCAGTGACTTGTTTTTGGCAGAAGTGACTGGCGCTCGTGGCTTGGGCTAAGGAATCGGACAGATACATATCGATACTCATGTGTTTTGATCCTCCAACAAAATTTTTCTTTTCTCAAAGCTAATCTCATCAAGCTTTTGCGTGATTTTTTGTTGTTGGATCATTTCGTAATGTTGGCATTCATCAAAGCCATTCATCAATCGCCTACTTTGATGTGAAAATTCTGTGGTGAATGTTTCGATAGATGTAGAGGTATTCGACTTCTGGTAGGACATCTGTAATCGAAATAAGAAGTTCCCCACTCCTTTTAAATGATCTTGGTAATCTGAACGGCAGGCATCAAGTTGTTTCATTTT
>NZ_PUAP01000073.1 GCF_002947535.1 Enterococcus mundtii | reverse complement strand
CTTAATTTGACAAATAATACCTTATTTTCTTTTTTGGTTTTTGTCAATAAAATCTTAATACAAGGAAAATTTTATTGCAACATAATTTTGTATCATATCTATTGTCATTTTTCCCATTTTCAGTAATACTATAATTTTAAATTTGAAAAAATTTCAGTGTAATCAGCATAGTGAATTACCTTTAAATAGAAACTAACCAAGCTCAAATATTTATTAAAAAGCGAAAGAGCATAAGGTAAACGCACCACTCTCATGTTGAAAGTGGGAAAATAGGCTGTGCCTATTGCGTTTTGAAGAAAATGAATGTGATACCACAGCATAGTTTTTAGCAGTTGTCAGGGAGTTGTTCAGAGACTACTCAAGTAGTCGTTTTTACGAAAAGTAGTCTCTAGGTACCACCATCGATCATCCTTTTTGAAAGACAAATTTTTACAAATACTTCGCAATCAGAGCATTGTAAGTGAGCGATTCTGATTTTATTTTTTCTTCTTTTGCTTTTTCTTTTTGATTATTAACGGGTCTTTTTTGTGATTTATTTTTTGCTTTTTTTCGCCGACTATTCGCCCATTTTCCTCTTTGTTGTGTCTTTACTTCTTTGTATTTTTCAGAATTTTCGAGATCAAAAATATCGACGTCCATCGTTTCCGCAAAACTATTTGAATAAATTAAAAGTTCATCCAAACGGTTTAAAAGTCCCCGCATTTGGATATTTTCTTTTGTCTTTAATCGATACAATTCCAAAATAATATAGCGAATTAAGGCACTGTCTGTTGCTGAATCTTCCACTGCTAACAATTCTTTTAATTCTTCTAATGCTTCTCTGTGTTCAGGATCAATATAAATTTGTAGCCGTTCCTTTGTCATTTGTTTTCACTTCTTTCAGTCTGTTTATTTTTTAGTCGTATATTTTGCTACTTCTTAAGTATAATAAATATAAGCAATTAAAATATTCAGAAACAACGGTGCACATAATGTTAGTGGGTTTTGGTTGCGCTAAATACTTTATATAAATCTTCATATTTTATTATCCCCCTCTATTTGTAACAACCGTCATGCATTTTACGAGCTTTATCTAAATGATCAATAGGATTTATCTCATTTATTCCCTAGTCCATATTGTTTTCCATATGATATTCTAGATAGTCTAAATTATTAGTATAGTGAAGTTTATTCTCTTCTTTACTTCTATTTACCGCCTCACCTATTGTATTAATAAATCTCGATCTTGGTTAACAAGATCATTTTTTAAAACCAAATATATATCCTGATTTCAATTACTGACAACACATAGATTCTTCTTCTCTAACGAATCTATTATAAATTGAGATAGTTCATAATCGCTAGATATTAATTTATCCACTGTCAAATTTGCTGGATTAGATACTAGTATTATAAATGTATTTTAAAGAAAACAAGTGTCTTCTTCATAACTAT
>NZ_PUAP01000072.1 GCF_002947535.1 Enterococcus mundtii | reverse complement strand
ACGCCAGAGGTAGATCCCGGAACGGGCGGCGGAACAGATCCAGGCACAGGAACGCCGGAAGTCGACCCAGGCACAGGTGGAGGAGAGACTGATCCCGGCACTGGCACGCCAGAGGTGGATCCCGGAACAGGCGGAGAAACAGATCCAGGCACTGGCACCCCAGAGGTAGATCCAGGCACAGGAGGCGAAACCGATCCCGGCACAGGCACCCCAGAAGTCGATCCAGGAACAGGGGGAGGAGAGACCGATCCCGGCACAGGTACCCCAGAAGTTGACCCAGGCACAGGAGGCGGCGAAACCGATCCCGGCACTGGAACGCCAGAAGTCGATCCAGGCACAGGTGGAGAAACCGATCCCGGAACTGGCACGCCGGAAGTCGATCCCGGAACAGGTGGCGGAGAGACTGATCCAGGCACTGGCACGCCAGAGGTAGACCCAGGAACAGGCGGCGAAACCGATCCCG
>NZ_PUAP01000071.1 GCF_002947535.1 Enterococcus mundtii | reverse complement strand
GGCACGCCAGAGGTAGATCCAGGAACAGGTGGAGAAACCGATCCAGGCACAGGAACGCCGGAAGTCGACCCAGGCACAGGTGGAGGAGAGACTGATCCCGGCACTGGAACGCCAGAGGTGGATCCCGGAACAGGCGGAGAAACAGATCCAGGCACTGGCACGCCAGAGGTGGATCCCGGAACAGGCGGAGAAACAGATCCCGGCACTGGCACGCC
>NZ_PUAP01000070.1 GCF_002947535.1 Enterococcus mundtii | reverse complement strand
TGATCCAGAACAACCAGAAAGTCGCCTATTTCCAGATAATATCAAATACAGTTATGAAGTGACTGGTCATATGACGATCCGACAAGCAATCCAAGGCTTTAACAATGGGCGACCATTAGAAGTAAATGAAGGGGATATTTTCAAAGTCTATCATGCGGAAACAGAAAATCGTAACTTGTTGATGCGGGATAACTTGGTCAGAAACTTTACGGCGGGATCAAATTATGCCCATTACCGAATCCAAAATGGTGAGTTTGAACCAATCACTATGATCCATGCAGAAAAACAAAATCAAAGCTTAGTTTTAGGTGAAGATGCAAGTGAATTGGATGCAACAAAACTGATCAATGAAGTCCGCTTTAACGGACACCAATTATCTAGTTCATTATATAATGTGGAACAAATCGATACATTTGACACACAAACAGCTGGCCAAAAATCAGTGACTGTTCGCGTATCCACAGCAGATGGTGTTACTGCTACGGACATTGAAGTACCTTATGAAGTCAAATGGGGTAGCACGATCCA
>NZ_PUAP01000007.1 GCF_002947535.1 Enterococcus mundtii | reverse complement strand
AAGCAATTTCAGCAGGATGTGATTATTGTAGCCGTGGGCTACTATCTTCGTTATAACCTTAGCTATCGTGAAGTTCAAGAAATCTTATATGATCGTGGCATTAACGTTTCTCATACGACGATTTATCGTTGGGTGCAAGAATATGGCAAACTACTCTATCAAATTTGGAAAAAGAAAAATAAAAAATCCTTTTATTCATGGAAAATGGATGAAACGTACATCAAAATTAAAGGAAAATGGCATTATTTGTATCGAGCCATCGATGCAGATGGTTTAACCTTGGATATTTGGTTACGTAAAAAACGGGACACACAAGCAGCCTATGCTTTTCTTAAGCGGTTAGTGAAGCAGTTTGATGAACCGAAGGTTGTAGTCACAGATAAAGCCCCCTCTATTACAAGTGCCTTTAAGAAACTAAAAGAATACGGCTTTTATCAAGGGACAGAACATCGTACCATTAA
>NZ_PUAP01000069.1 GCF_002947535.1 Enterococcus mundtii | reverse complement strand
AAAGTGATGATTTTCTTATCAATCAGTTCTTTTGGTATTTTACCAAAATTCTACCAAATGGCAGATGCGGATGATGCTCCTGGATTGATGCTATTAGGTCTTTCACTTGTTTTCTTGCCATTTGCTGGATTAGTTTTAATGAATGTCTTGATCAAAATATTAGAAGAAGCAATTCGTTTGAAGAAAAACGACGAATTGACAGTGTGAGGTGCGGGATGGCGATCATTGTTAATTTAGATGTGATGTTAGCAAAACGAAAAATGTCAGTAACTGAACTAAGTGAGAAAGTTGGCATAACTATGGCTAATCTTTCCATTTTAAAAACCGGAAAAGCAAAGGCGATCCGCTTCACCACATTAGATAAAATCTGTGAAGTTTTAAATTGTCAGCCAGGTGATCTTCTTGTCTTTGAAAAAGATAAAGAAATCTAAATGTTCTTAGTCTTATAAAAAGCAAGCCACCCTATAATGTCAAAATTTTGGGGACTTGCTTTTTTTATTCATTCTTAAGCAAGCAATTCTTGATAAAAGTTGATCAGATTATGTATTTCTCTTGTTTTTGGGAAGACGGATACACCGAATATAGGAATATTATAGGTTTTATCAATCGTAATATTCGAAATAATACAATCAAAATTCTCATAATTGATTAAATCTTGTGACAATACTTTATTGTTTCTAGCTACAAACTCAAAATGATTGCCCAACTGTTGTTCTAGTTTACTGAGCAAATATGCATCATATTTTAAGGTCGAATTGGTTATGACTAAGGCGCGAACTTGTTTATTGTCTTCGAATTTTTTTATTAAATCTGGCCAATACAATAATATTTCTGTAAACATAGTTGTCGCAAATTCTTCGAAATCATTCAATAAAATATTATGTGTATGTACATAATGTTTTAACTTATTCCATAATCGAAGTTGGATTTTATTCATTTCAGAATGACTATTTTTTAAAAAAAGTGATTTTTTTTGATGGTTTATTGAGAAAGGTACCGTGCTTTGTTGTAATAAAATAGTTGCTTTACGAAAGATCTTTTTTTTATCTTCGCACACAATTCCATATTTTTCTTCGACTTCTTTGATAAAACTGTCTATTGCATATAGAATTGGATTTCTTTGATTCAAAGACCCTATATCGAATAACTGGTAAATAAATGGTTGATCGAATATGTATCTTGCCAAGTGATCACTGATCAATTCGTTGTTTTTTGGTAGGCGCAAACGTTTAGTTGTTAGTCTTTCGTACTTGAATTTCTTTTGTTTTCTATTGACTGAAACTACCCCACTATCGTTTTGGAGCAATAATATCCGACTAGCAATCCAAAAATGAAATATTTTTTCCTCTTGCGGTTCCAAACCAATTAGTGCTTGCTGCAAATTATTTTCTTCAACAAACTCCTGTGCAAGTTGAGTAACAATCAACCGAAATGATGTAGGGAATGCCTCTTCAAAATAATGATATTTTCCCATTAAGAACTGAACGGTCATTTCAGTAATGATTTGATCGTTTCCAACAAGTTTGATCAGTGCTTGTACTTTCAAATCATAACTCTGTAACATTGGATTGATTTTATCGACGATTCGCCGCAAGGTACTTTCAGAAATGAATAAATAGTCTGCTAATTCAAGATAATTCTTGAATTTATGTAATAAAATAGCCTCTAGATAACGATATTCAATGGACTCTTGCTTGATCACTTGGTAAATATAGTCTTCCGTGACATGAGGTAGAATTGTTGCTCTAACTCCCTCTTCTCGAGTCATTTGGATTTTGATATCGCTGGCATAAGAATGAATATCAAGTAAGTCATTTCTTAAAGTTTTTGCTGAACAACCAAGTAAATGTTCTAAATCATTGAAGCGATAGGTTTCGCCTTCAAATAAGTATTCCAGTAATTTCAATTGTCTTTTTAATTTTTTTGACAAAATCTTCAACATTTCTATTCACCTCACAAACAAATAAAAAACACTCAAATTTGGGTTTCCCCTCTTTTGAGTGTTTCCCTTATTTAATTTTAGAGGTCTTTTTTCTTCTCTAAAAACTATTTTTTCTACTACGAATAAAAAAGTGGATAAAAAGCTGCTTTATTCATTAGACTCTTCTTCCACCTCTTCAGTAGATCGTTTTTTCCAGAAGAAGATGCCGCCAATCAAGGCAAGTAACATGCTTCCTAGTACAGAAAGAAGTGTGTTTCGAGTGGCATTTGTTTGTGGTAAGTTCCCTGTTGCTTCAAGATCACTTCCGTCATTTTGTGCACCTTCACCATTTTCACCGGTCTCACTTCCAGCACCCTCTTCACCAACGCCTGGAGTATCTTCTTCACCCGGTTCAACGACTGAGTATCTTCCTTCAGCACTCGTTGTAAAACCACCATGTGCCTCGTTGACTTGGATATCTAAACCAACGACATTGTTACTTCCAAGTGCAGAGGTATCGATTTGTGAATCTTCTTGTAACTGAACGGTGTAAGAATTAGCTGGGATTTCTCGACCATTTACTCTTACGGTTTCAACCATAGATTTTGGATCGACTCTTTCTGTGCCGATTGCAATAGAAGCTACTCGCGTTCGAACATCTAACTCCCCTGTAGGCTCAAACCCATATTCTGTCACATTATAAACTGCAAATTGTCCTCCATAAGTGAAGTTTCTTTCTTGTTCTTCATGCATCAAGATATTGTTGTTCGCATCTTGGTGGAAAACCTTGACCACATCTCCTTCAACTACTGGAAAGGCACTTCCACTATTGAAACGTGAGATGGCTTGTTGGATCGTTTGTGTTCCACGAACTTCATATTGATATTTTGATTGTCCATCTTGACCGAGGATCTCGATTCCATAATACACATTATTGTCATCCACTTGTGTCACACGATTATTTAAAATTGTGCGATCTGATCCTTGTATTGATTGGATCTCGATTTGGCGGCCACTTTTCACTAACCCGAATGAACCTACTGTCTCATTTTGACGGTTCTTCAAATGGATCGTGCTACCCCATTT
>NZ_PUAP01000068.1 GCF_002947535.1 Enterococcus mundtii | reverse complement strand
TTGCTGTTTGGTGCTTTTTTGGTTTGGATGGTAACAAAGTAGGAAAGACTAATATTTTTTGTCCAATGACTTCTTTCATTTTCTAACTTAAAGCACGTTGGATACGTAAAAGCCCTTCTTTTAATACTGATCTTGGACAAGCGACATTTAAACGCATATGGCAATGACCGCTTGGTCCAAAACTGATCCCAGGATTCAAGACGACTCTGCCTTTTTCAATCAGCTTCTTTTCAAGTAGCCGGTCATCGTCCGTATAGGCAGAAAAATCAAGCCATATAAGGTACGTTCCTTCTGGCTTCATCACTTTGACATCAGGGAGATGCTTAGTAAAGAAGGTAATGACCTCTTGGACATTTTCTTCCAGATAAACTAATAACTCATTTAACCATTCCTCACCAGTTTCGTAAGCAGCTTGAGTGCCTAACAGTCCGAAAGTATTGATTCCTTGATGTTGATTTTTTTCCAATTGTTTCGTAAAGCGATTTTTTAAATCTTGATCTTTAATGAAGACCATTGAATTTTTTATTGCGGCTAGATTAAATGTCTTAGTTGCTGAAGTAAATGTGATCAACAAACGAGAAAGGGCAGGATCGATTGTTTGCATCGAGGTGAATTCATATTCGGAAAAGATGATATCTTGATGGATCTCATCACTGAATAAAAAGACATCGTAGGTCAAACATAGTTCACTTAAACGTTTGAGCTCTTCTTTGGTCCAAACACGACCACCTGGATTATGCGGGTTACATAGAATCATTGCTTTTATCTTGTTTGAGACGATTTTTTCTTCCATATCTTGAAAGTCCATTTCAAAATGATCAGCTTTTTTATTTAAAGGGCTGCGAATCAATTGACGCTCGTTATTTTCAACAATTGCACCAAATGGCGGATAAACTGGATCATGAATCAATACCGCATCGCCTGGCGCTGTAAATGCTTGAATCGCCAATGAAAGACTAGCTAAGACTCCACTAGTGAAAAGAATGTTGTCTTCGGTCAGTGTCACATGATGGCGTCTTTTCTCCCAATCGATCACTGATCGGTAGAGTCCGTCCGGTACGATCGAGTAACCAAAAATACCTTTTTGCAGATAGTTTTCTAAAGCTGTTGTTACTCCTTGAGGGGCAAGGAAATCCATATCCGCTACCCATAACGGTAAAAGATCATCCATATGATAAGTTTGTGAAATGGCATCCCATTTTACACTATCTGTGTTTAGCCTTGAAACTATTTCATCAAATTGTTCCATCTATAAGACCTCCATATCTATATGCAAGAACAGAACTTCTTTTTTTTTAATATTTACAGTATAATGATAAATGCGAAGAGAGGGAAGTATATGACTTATAGAATAGGCGAAATAATCAAAGGGAAAATTACAGGAATCCAACCATACGGAGCGTTCGTTTCATTAGATGAAGAGACACAAGGGTTGATCCACGTATCAGAAGTGCAATCTGGTTATACGAAGAGTATTCATACATTATTGAAGGTGGGGCAACCGGTGACTGTACAAATCATTGATATTGATGAGTATTCGAATAAAATCAGTCTGTCGTTACGTACCTTAGAAAAGAAAGTACCATCGATCCCATACCGAAGAAAACGATACTTCACTAATAAAAATAAAAAAATTGGTTTTGCAACGATTGAAAAACAGTTACCTATATGGATCAAGGAAGCGTTGATCCAATTAGATAAAAAAGAATCAAGGAAATAAAAGTGTATTTTTTCTGAAAATATGCTAAAATTCTCTTGTAAGCCATAAACAAGTTGATCGAGGTGGAAATTTTGGCAAACAAAAGAGTCGCTGGTACAATTATGTTGCATTTGGAGGATGGATCTAAAAAATTTTTAGTTCATTCAA
Organism: Enterococcus mundtii; assembly: GCF_002947535.1. GTDB lineage: Bacteria > Bacillota > Bacilli > Lactobacillales > Enterococcaceae > Enterococcus_B > Enterococcus_B mundtii_B. Next base: position 1,217 of record NZ_PUAP01000068.1, on the reverse strand, counting down.
GAGAGAATAAATTAGAGTTCGCATGCGCAGACCACTCAAATGATAAGACTGGTTTAGCAAACATACTTAGTTTCTTAAAAGAAATCGTTCATATTGATGTGAGTAAAATCAACTTGATGGAGTTGACGAATACCCATATCAATCAAGAAAATGTTCCACTTTTTGTTTTTGAAACGGAACAAAAAAATCAACAAGAACAGTTAGGCGAAGGTTATCATTGGGAAGATCCAGGACAAATGCGTACGGTACTAGGGATTTATGAAGTAGATGGTGTACCAATTTTTTAAATTGATTCAAGTACCTCTACCAAAGAGAAATGGATACCGTTCGTAGGTGTATCGTTGAGCGTTTGAGAATCGACGAATAAATAAGAGATCATTTTTTGGAACCAAGCAGGACTTTCAGAGAAGTTTGAATATCTTTCAAACTTCTTTTTTTTGTCTATTCAAAAGGAGATAAGAGGGGAATGTTCAGGATTCATTTAGTTTTTAGTGTATTTTATGAAAAAACCAATTAAATATACGAATAATCCGAATGATCGTAAAATGATTGAAAACCTTGTCTTTTGTTTAACTAAAAATAAGTATTGACGCTAGGTGTGTAGCATGGTAAATTAGACAACGTTGATTCGAAAATAAGTTCTTTTGAAAATATTCAGAAAAACATCGAAAAAAACTATTGACCGCTGGGTAAAACCATGTTAATATAACGAAGTTGAATTATTTTCGTACTTTATAAGAGGTTTATGTGTAAGGATTTTAAAGCTAAATAAAGTGTTGACAAATAACAAACAACGAGTTATGATAAGTGAGTTGCTGAAACGACCTCGTGAAAAACGAGTTCGAAAAACTTTTAAAAAATAGTTGACAATCATTCGAGAGTTTGCTAAGATATAAAAGTTGCTACGGCAATCACAAACGATAAATCGAAGCAGTTGTGTTTCATTTATCACGTAGACCTTTGAAAACTGAACAAAGTAAGACAAACCAAATGTGTAGGGCGTCTTGATTCAATTCAAGACAACAAACATTTTTAACAAGCAAGCAATATGCTAGCAAACAATTGAGCTTAACAATCGAAAGATTGTTCTAACTTTTATTATGAGAGTTTGATCCTGGCTCAGGACGAACGCTGGCGGCGTGCCTAATACATGCAAGTCGAACGCTTCTTTTCCCACCGGAGCTTGCTCCACCGGGAAAAGAGGAGTGGCGAACGGG
>NZ_PUAP01000067.1 GCF_002947535.1 Enterococcus mundtii | reverse complement strand
GACAAAGTCATTCAAAAAATTATTGCGATCGCATTAGAACGTATCGACGGACTATTAACAGTAGATGGAGGCTTCTTCTCCAATGTTGCTGGTAAATTAGTCAATACGGACAATGAAACAGCAGGCATCGAAACAGAAGTTGGGAAAAAACAAGTGGCTGTTGATATGTCGATCGTCGTTGAATATGGTAAAGACAGTGAAGATATCTTTAAACAAATGAAAGAAATCATCAGTGAAGAAGTAGCGAATATGACACATCTAGATGTCATCGAAGTGAATGTCAACGTGACAGATATCAAATCAAAAGAAGAATTTGAACAAGATCAAGTTACTGTTCAAGACAAAGTGACAGATGCTGCAAAAGCAACTGGAGAATTTGCATCTGAACAAACAGATAAAGCAAAACATGCAGCAAGCAAAGGAACAGAAAAAGTAAAAGAAAACAACGAGCCAAGAGTACAATAAAGATCTTGGTGAGTCAAAACTTTTAAATTAAAAAAATGAGATGTCGCATTGAAAAAATCGGCTAGACACTATAGGAGGAAATACAGATGGGTTTTATTTGGTCATTAATCGT
>NZ_PUAP01000066.1 GCF_002947535.1 Enterococcus mundtii | reverse complement strand
ATTTTTATGGATGATTTTTTATTTTTATTTGATTATTGTGTCAAACGGCTCCGTTTTTCCGGTTCTTGGTGGGCTAAACGGCTTGCGGCAGAAGCGGCAATTGCTCCCACGATATCATCTAAAAATGTATGGACATTTTCACCATCGTGACTATTTAACTTTTTCAAGATCCCGGGTTTTACTTTGTCGATATAGCCATAATTGGTAAAACCAATCGTTCCATAAACATTGACGATCGACAAGGCTAAAATTTCATCTATTCCGTATAACCCTTCATCATCTTCAATGATATGTTGAAGAGGACTCATCAATTGTTTTTGTTCTGCCAGGATATCTAATTGAATGCCGGTAATGATCGCGTTATGGACTTCACGCTTTGTCAAGACTGCGTTGATACTTTCTGCACAATCCTCCAAGCTTAGATCTGAGATATAATCTTTTTGTAAAAACATGACTAATTCAGCGATATCCTCGATCGTGACTCCACGTTCTTTTAGGAGATCTCGCGCTTTTTCTTCTAAAGTTTCTGTTTTTATGACCATTTTTGATTCCTCCGTCTCTTCTTTCTATCTATAATGGTAACGTAGTGCGTACAAAAAGCAAGAATCATTTCTTCTACGAAATAGCAGGTAAGTTATTTTGGTCCAAACGTTTTATCATAAAGACTTGTACTGTGACCAGGTTGCGTACGTTCCTTCGGATTGATGAAATGCAACGCATTATTGACAGCAGTCGGTGCCTCTCCAAATCCTGTGGCAATCAATTTCACTTTTCCTTCATAGCTACAAATGTCACCCGCAGCATAAACACCTGGAATAGAAGTTGACATATCAGAGTGGACAGTGATTGCATTTCTGGAACTTTCAAGTCCCCATGAAGACAGATGCTCTAAGTTAGAAGTGAACCCATAATTGACGATCAATGAATCAACCATAAGATCAATTGTTTCATCCGTCTTAGCTTTTTTCAGACGAATGTCTGACAATTCACCGTTTGAACCAGATAAGCGCTCAATCAAATAAGGCGTCAATACATTCACAGAGGATTGATTCAACTGATTGACGCTATGTTCATGAGCCCTAAATGCGTCTCGACGATGAATCAAATAAACTTCGCTCGCAATAGGTTCAAGCATCAGTGCCCAGTCGATCGCTGAATCCCCACCGCCAGCAATAGCAACTTTCTTTCCTGCATACTTCATCAAGTCATTCACGAAATAATCTAACCCATGGTTTTCGTATAGTTCAGCATGTTCTAAATTCAGCTTTCTTGGTTGAAAAGAACCACTTCCTAGTGTCAGGATCGCAGCTTTAGAATAATGTATACCTTTCGTAGTAGTGATCTCGATGATCTCGTCCTCTCGGGAAAGTGAAAGAACTTCTTCATTTAAATGAAATGTATGATTAAAAGTGGTCAACTGTTTCTTTAAATTATTAACGAGATCAACCGCTTTGATTGCTGGATAACCAGGAATGTCATAAATATATTTTTCAGGGTATAAGGTAGTTAACTGTCCGCCAAGTTGAGGCAAACTATCAATAATATTGGTTTTTGCTTGGCGCATACCAGCATAAAAAGCTGCGAACATGCCAACCGGTCCTGCACCAATAATTGTAATATCGTAAATTTCCATTTGAAATTCCTCCCTTGGTGACACTATAACAGAATTTAATTGAGAATTCTTCTCAAATAGTCTGATGATAGAACGAGCAGTCACTAAAATATACGTAGTGATCTAACATATAGTTTATTTACTTTCAATATTAGCTAAAAAGAGTTATTTTACTAGTACGAAATGTTTGAATCAAAGAGGTAGAATTTTATGATTAAAAGAATAACGAGCCGTGCAAAAGAAGACGGAGTATTGACGCTGTCTTTTCTGCTAGCAATTGGTACTATGTTCATCATCCCGCCAAATTTCAATTATCTTTCTTATATCGATTTCCATACATTGATTCTTCTTTTTTGTTTGATGCTGATCGTAGAAGGGATTCGGCAACAACAGTTTTTCGACTTTCTAGGCAATCATTTGATCAAACAGACAAAAACCACAAGAGGCATTATTTTGATTTTAGTTTTTCTCACATTTATCAGTAGTATGCTGATCACTAACGATGTGGCGCTGATCATTTTTGTACCATTCGGTCTATTGATCGTAGAGAGGATCGGCATGAGGACGTCGATTCCTCTAGTCGTAACTCTAATGACGATAGCGGGGAATCTAGGAAGTATGTTCACTCCGATCGGTAATCCACAGAATCTTTATTTATTTGCACAGTCACATCTACAACTCCACGAATTTTTACAGCTGATGCTCCCCTATACAATAGCTGCTGCCTTGTTGTTGGTGGTGTTGATCTATGGAAGAGTCAAAAAAAATATTATCGATTTAACGAACACAGAAGAGATAATGTTAAAGCAAACCCAACTCATTTTTTATTTTGGTCTCTTTTTAACATGTCTTTTGGCTGTCAGTGGTATACTTCCTCATTATGTCGTATTGATCTTAGTGAGTGTAAGTATCCTAAGCAATGATCGCCGCCTCTTTAAACAAATCGATTACTCCTTGTTATTTACGTTTGTTTTTCTCTTTCTATTTATTGGTAATATCAAGCAAGTAGATGCAGTCCAAGCTTTTTTTGAAAAAAGTGTGGCGCATCATGAAGTCAGCGCAAGCATTTTTGCTAGTCAATTGATTAGCAATGTTCCTGCGGCTCTCCTGTTATCAAGTTATACAGAGAACATCAAGGGATTGATCATTGGCACGAACTTAGGAGGGTTAGGAACGTTGATTGCTTCAATGGCAAGTTTGATCTCTTACAAATTAGTCATCAAGCAATATCCGGAATGGAGAAAAAAGTTTTTGTTCGTCTTTGCATTCTACAACATCGTTTTTTTGATTTTCTTGTGGCTCATCTTTACCTTATATCAATAGAATATGTTATGATTACACATGAAGACAGAATTTTTAGGAGGAAGAAAATATGGCATTTCCACAACTTGATCTTATGAATGAAAAGGGGCCTAAAGCTCTTATAAAAACCAACCGCGGAGATATTACAGTAAAACTATTTCCTGAGTTAGCACCTAAAACAGTCCAAAACTTTGTTGAATTAGCAAAAAAAGGGTACTATGATGGCGTGATTTTTCATCGTGTGATCCCTGATTTTATGATTCAAGGAGGCGACCCAACCGGTACAGGTATGGGAGGCGAAAGCATTTACGGCGAAAGTTTTGAAGATGAGTTCAGCCGCGAATTGTTCAATCTACGTGGCGCACTATCAATGGCTAACTCTGGTCCAAATACAAATGGCAGCCAATTCTTTATCGTCAACAATACGAATGTGCCAGAAAATATGCTTAGTCAGTTAGAAGGAGCAGGATTCCCTAACGAAATCATTGAAGCATATAAAAATGGTGGAACACCATGGCTTGATTTCCGTCATACAGTGTTTGGCCATGTACTTGAAGGAATGGATACAGTCGATGACATCGCAAATGCGCAACGTGGACCACAAGATCGTCCAGTACATGATGTAGTGATCGAAACGATTGAGATTTCTGAATAAAGTAAAAATTTTAAAAGTCACAAACTCTTAAAAAGCACCAAACAGCAAA
>NZ_PUAP01000065.1 GCF_002947535.1 Enterococcus mundtii | reverse complement strand
CACGATTAAAGGCATGGAAGCCATTCGAGGATTATATAAGAAAACCCGAAAAGAAGGCACTCTCTTCGGGTTTTCGGTCTGTACTGAAATCAAGGTATTATTGGGAATCCCAGCTTAAATCATAGATACCGTAAGGGATTTTATTCTTTATTTAAAACTGTGCAACAGAACCGAAAATTTTAAAGCTAAAAATCAGTGGTTGGGAAAAGGTAATTTGCCTAAAAGTGGTAATATCATCTTTTTTGACTGGGATGGTGATTCTGTTAGCGACCATGTAGGAATTGTTGAGAAAGTAGAAAATAACATTGTTTACACAATTGAAGGTAATTCAGGAGACAAAATTGCTAAACTAAGTTATGAAAAAAACAGTCCTTATATCATGGGATATGGGACACCATAATCAAATTCTTTGATACATTAAAATACAATCTTCATGAAATAAAATAAAAAAGCTCTTATCTCCACAAATATGTTAGAGGTAAGAGCTAATTCTAATAACTGTCTTTTAATTATTAACTTCTTAATCCCTTTCCTTTATCTACTAAATAATAACAAATTGCATAAAGAACGATGATAAAAAGGATTAATATTGTAATTGAAACCATAATTGGTACATCTGTCGTTCCAAGAAATCCATAACGAAATCCTGAAATCATATAAACAATTGGATTAATTTTCGATACTGCCTGCCAGAATGGCGGCAACATTGAAATGGCGTAAAATACACCACCTAAATAAGTTAATGGCTGTAAAACAAATGTTGGTACAATTGAAACATCATCATAAGATTGTGCAAAAACACCATTAATTAAGCCTGCTAATGAAAATAAAATTGCAGTCATCAATAATGTAATCACCACAATAAACCATGAATAAACATGAAGTGGAACAAAAAATAGAGAAATGACTGTAACCAATGTCCCAACTAAGATACTCCTACCCAGTCCACCAATAACAAATCCCCAAATAATAACATGTGTGGGTACAGGTGCAACTAATAGCTCTTCAATATTCTTTTGGAATTTTTGAGAAAAGAAAGATGAAGAAACATTTGCGTAAGAACTTGTGATTGCAGACATCATAATTAAACCTGGTACAATAAATTCCATATAGGAGAAGCCGCCCATATCACCAATACGACCACCAATCATTTTTCCAAAAATAACAAAATATAATGAGGTCGTAATAACAGGAGGCACTAAAGTTTGTACCCATATCCGTAGGTAACGGTTGGTTTCCTTAACTGCTAAGCTTTTAAGTGCTGTAAAGTAGATACTAAACATTTTTCTCCTCCTTTTGATGTTTGTCTTCGGTAATTTTTAAGAACAACTCTTCCAATCTATTTGATTTATTGCGCATAGAAAGAACCTTGATATTTTGCTGATTGAGCTGCTCAAAAATATTATTAACTCCCTGATTTCGTTCAACTTCTATAGCAAGTGTTAGATCATCTTCAAAAAAGTGCTTATAACCTTTTATCACAGGCTTTTTGTCGTAGCTATCTAAATCAAAAATGAAAGTCTCATATTGTAGTTTTGATAGAAGTGCTTTCATACTTGTATTCTCAATTAGCTCACCTGATTGAATAATTCCAATGTTACGACAAAGCATCTCTGCTTCTTCTAAATAATGAGTTGTAAGAATGATTGTTGTGCCACTTTCATTTAACTCTTTTAAAAATGCCCACATTTCTCTTCTAAGCTCAATGTCCACTCCAGCAGTTGGTTCATCAAGAATTAGCAGACGTGGCTCGTGCATTAATGCTCGAGCTATCATAAGTCTTCGTTTCATCCCTCCAGATAACATACGGGCACGAACGTTTCTTTTCTCCCATAAATTGGACTGCTTCAAATACTTTTCACTACGTTTCAGTGCCTCTTTTCTTGAGACACCATAATATCCTGCTTGATTTACTACAATTTGTTGAACCGTTTCAAACGGATTAAAATTAAATTCCTGCGGCACAAGACCAATCTGTTGCTTTGCTCGCTCTAAATCATTATCAATATCATAATCAAAAACCTTCACTTGACCAGCAGTCTTATTAACAAGTGAGGTAATAATTCCAATTGTTGTTGATTTTCCAGCACCGTTTGGACCTAGCAGTGCGTAAAAATCTCCTTCTTCTACAGTTAAATCAATACCACGCAGCGCCTCAACACCGGTCGCATATACTTTTTTTAAGCCTTTTAAATCTAGTGCATAGCTTATTTACTCATTACCTCCTTACTTATATTTCTTTTGTCAAAAAACAAATGCAGTCAAGGTGCAACTGCATTTGCGACAAACTATTTTTTGTCTTCTTTAGCTTTAGATTCTCTTTTTTTAGCTAAAACATATAGAACCACAACAATTATAACAAAATTTACAAATATACCAACATTTATTTGATAGTTTAATAGTTTGGCAGCGAGGAAAGCTCCCAAGATACCAGCAAGTCTTGCCAACGCTCTTTTTTCTTCTGTCATCTATTTAATCCCTTCATCATTAAATCAGTTAGAGGCGAGCATTTGGGCAATTATCTGGTAATTTTTATTTCCTCCAGATAAATTATAGACTTCTTTAAATCCTTCGTTTAACAGGATATTTTGAGCAGCATTTCCAGTTACGCCCTTATTACAATACGTGATTGTTGTTACATTTTTATCTAGCTCCGCCACTCTATCACGTATTTCTGCTAATGGAATATGGATAGCCCCTTTAACACAAGAAATTTCATATTGTTTTTTGGAACGAGTATCAATAATTTGCAGTTGTTCTCCACTTGCTTGTCGCTCAATCAATTCAGTTGGGGTCATTAAAGGTGTTCCATTGCTTATTGCATTATCTAACGCCATTCCAGTATAAAGAACGGGGTCTTTCGTTGTCGCAAATGGTGGTGCATAAGCAAGATCTAAATGGAACAAATCTTCTGCTACTGCACCAAATGAAATTGCAGTGGCAATTACGTCAATTCGTTTATCTACACCTTGCTCTCCAATAATCTGAGCTCCAAGAATTCTCCCGCTACTTTTATCTGCTAAAGCTTTGATTGTCAGCTCTTTTCCACCTAAGTAGTCCGCATGATCTGGCTTAATATTATAAAGAATAGCTGTCTCTAATCCTTCTAATTTAGCTTCTTTTTCTGTTAAACCAGTATATGCAACCGCTAAATCAAAAACTCGAACAATACCAGTTCCTAAAATACCACGATGTTCCAGTGTTCCTCCTGTGATGATATCACCAGCAATTCTACCCATCTTATTAGCAGTTGATCCAAGTGGGCGATATATTGGTTTATCTGTAATGACAGAATAGCTCTCAGCAACATCTCCTACCGCATAAATATGTGGTACCGTTGTCTGCATTTTCTTATTCACTTTAATCGCACCAGATTTTCCCAATTGAATAGTTGTCGATTGAATAAGTGAAGTATTCGGAGTAACACCAGCTGCAAGAATGACTAAATCCGATTTGATTGTTTGCTCTTGATTGGTTGCTAATTCAGTAATGTAGCCATCCTTCTCCATTACTTTTGTGATCGTTGTATTCAATTGAAGCTTAACATGATTTTTTTCAAGCTCCTTTTGGACACGATAAGCCATATCAGCATCCATTTGTTTCATGACTTGATTGCCACGTTGAATAATAGTTACCTCTATTCCTTTATGAACCAATTGCTCTGCCATTTCTAATCCAATAAAGCCTGCACCAATAATTGTGGCTTGTTGCGGCTTTTCTTTTTCAATAAATGAGTGAATTGCAGCAGCATCTTGAATATTACGAACACGAAAAAGATTTCTATTGGCTTGTTGTGCTTTAAAAATCTCTGGCACAATCGGTTTGGCTCCTGTTGCTAAAACCAATTCATCATAGGATTCGGTTTTCTTCTCCTTTGTTTGAAGATTCTCAACCTCAAGCGTTCGAGTTTCAGGATGAATAGCTGTCACTCGATGCTCTGTAAAAATATCTACATTATAGCGCTTCTTAAACCATGCAGCATTTCTAGGGGTCAACTTATCTAACTCTTCAACTTCCTCCCCTATATAATAAGGAATCCCACAAATTGAATAGGAAATATCCTTATCTTGGTCATAGACAACAATCTCTGCTTCCTCTGTATTTCGTCTAGCCTTTGCAGCCACACTTGTCCCAGCTGCTACTGAACCAATAATCACAATTTTCATAAAGATGCCTCATTCCTTTTTTAAGTTTGCTTAAAATATTTTTGCTTAAATTTCAATGCTACATTTACTAAACCAATCAAAACCGGAACTTCCACTAGTGGACCAATTACTGCTGCAAAGGCTTCCCCTGAATTAATACCAAATACGCCAACTGCTACCGCAATTGCTAATTCAAAATTATTGCTCGCTGCGGTAAACGATAATGAAGCTGCAATTGGATAACTGGTTCCCATACGTTTAGAAATAAAGAATGAAACAAAGAACATAAGGACAAAATAAATGAGTAATGGAATGGCAATCCTTACTACATCCATTGGAAGTTCAATGACTTTTTCTCCTTTAACGGAGAACATCACAACAATTGTAAATAATAAGGCAACCAATGTAATTGGACTAATCTTAGGAATGAATTTTTCTTCATACCATTTCTTTCCTTTTTTCTTTATTAGAATCCAACGAGATAAAAAGCCTGCAATGAAAGGAATACCTAAATAAATGAAAACACTTGTTGCAATCTCACCCATTCCAATTGAAACAGCATGCGTTTCTAAGCCTAACCATCCCGGAATAACTGTCACAAAAATATAGGCAAACACTGAATAAAAGATAATTTGAAAAATGGAATTGAACGCCACTAATCCTGCCGTATACTCATTGTCCGCTTGAGCTAAGTTACTCCACACAATCACCATTGCAATACAACGAGCCAGACCAATCATAATTAACCCTACCATATACTCAGGATAATCATGTAAAAAGACAACAGCTAAAATAAACATTAAAATGGGACCGACAATCCAGTTTTGGAAAAGTGATAATAATAAAACCTTCCAATCTTTAAAGACACGCCACATCTCTTCATATTTCACCTTAGCTAACGGTGGATACATCATTAATATCAAGCCTATCGCAATAGGTATAGAAGTTGTTCCAACTTCCAGTTTATTTATTCCTGTCACAACCTCTGGTACAAAATAACCTAATCCAATCCCAAAACCCATTGCAAGAAAAATCCAGAGGGTTAAATAACGATCTAATAATGATAATTTTTTTGTTACACCTGCCACAATCAACATCTCCAAGTAATAAATTTAGTCTTCTTAAACTAGCTTCTTAACGATTGAGGTAACTCATTTTTTTGAAACCATCCAACTGTACTATTCGCAACTTTAACTAATAGCAACATGACTGGTACTTCAACTAATACGCCCACTACTGTTGCTAATGTTGCCCCTGACTGTAAACCAAATAGTGAGATGGCTACTGCTACAGATAATTCAAAGAAATTACTAGCTCCAACCATGCCTGCCGGAGCAGCAATCGAATGAGGCAACTTCCAAAAGCGCGCCCATGTATACGCAATAGCAAAAATCAATAGTGTTTGAATGGTTAGCGGAATTGCAATTAAAAGAATGTGCAGTGGATTATTCAAGATTCTTTCACCTTGGAAAGAAAAAATAATCACTAGCGTTAAAAGCAACCCAATAATTGTAACCTTATCAAATTTCTTTAGAAAGACTGTTTCAAAATAATGAAGTCCTTTATTTTTTATAATGACTGTTCGAGTGACAACACCTAAAAGAAGTGGAATCACTACGAATAAAACAGTCGATAAGATCAACGTATTAATTGGAACAGCTACATTTCCAACACCTAATAAAATAGCAACGATTGGCGCATACAACACTAAAATAATTAAATCATTAATCGCAACTTGAACCAATGTATAAGCTGGATCTCCTTTAGTTAAGTAACTCCAAACAAAGACCATTGCAGTACAAGGTGCCGCACCTAACAATACAGCTCCTGCGACATATTCTTTGGCTAAATCATTTGGGATAATCCCTTTAAATACAACGAAAAAGAAAAAAGCTGAAATGGCGTACATTGTAAATGGTTTAATTAACCAATTCACTGTACAGGTTACAATCAGACCTTTAGGTTTCTTAGCTGCATTAACAATACTAGTAAAATCTATTTTCAACATCATCGGATAGATCATCAACCAAATTAAGATTGCTGTTGGAATAGATACTTGATAATACTCGAATTTCCCTAAAGTTGCTGGAACAGCTGGCAAATATTTCCCAATTAAAACACCCGTAACCATACACAAAGCCACCCAAAGCGTTAAATATTTTTCAAATATTCCCAATCCTTTTTGTTCTTCTTTTTCCATCATCATCTTCCTCCATCATAAAATTCAAATAAGTGCATGATAGATAGAAAAATTTCTATCTATCAATAAAAAAAATAAAATGCTTCTAATTCAATATATTGTGTAGTGCTTCTCCAGAGATTTCTTCTGCATGCCATTCTACAACCCCATAATGATTATTAGATAATTCTGCTACTTTATCAATCCATGTATTTTCATTTTGTGCTCGGGCTAGTAACATTGGATTTGTTGTACCACTTGTTAACATACTGTTATTCACGACCCACCATGTATGAGCAATGCCTGCTCGATCCAAGTCTTCCTGTAGTCGCATAGATTCATAAACAGGTGTTGTTTCAGGTAAAGTGACCATGACCACTTCGGTTTCTTTTCCATCTTGCAAACGAGGTAAGAGACGTTTCACTGATTCTGGTACTTCACCAGATGTCCGCTCTACTTCTTTATGGTAGCTTTGGGTAGAATCAAGTAATAGTAATGTATGTCCTGTTGGTGCGGTATCAATAACTACCACATCACAATCGGCATCATCCACAATCTCTGCAAAAGCTCTGAATACAGCGATTTCTTGTGTACAAGGCGAACGTAAATCTTCTTCTACATAAGCAACATCATCTGGTGACATCGTTTCACGAGCCTTGCTTAATACTTCTTCTGTATAATCTGCTAATTCCTTGTCCTCATCGATATGACTCACCTTGATTTGATCGGATTCAGAAATCACAAATTGTAAATGAGCAGCTGGATCGGTTGTAGCCAAATGAACTTTCTTGCCTTTATCTGCTAAACCAGTGGCAATTGCCGCAGCAATAGTCGTTTTCCCAACGCCACCTTTACCCATTGTAAAAATCACTTTTTTACCAGATTGATGCAACTCATTCACGATGTCTTTCAATCTAGGAAATGCTCTTGGTGTGACTATTTCAGTTAAAAATTCACCTTGATTGGATTTCAACAATTGGCGTAGATTTTCAACACCAGTCACATTGTAAGAACGTAAAGGAATACTGTACTCAGGAAAAGCTTTCAAACTCTCTGGCATTTGTGCCAACGCTTCTTGTTGTCCATCATAAATCAATTGAGATACTTTATCTGTTGCTTCCTCTAAGACGCCATTCACTAATAAGACTTGATTTTCAATGCCTATCTCTTGTAATTCTTTAGAAGCTCGATCTGCTTCTAAAAGTGGTGCCTTTTGTGGTCTTGTTACAAGCATTAAAGTTGTTTTTGCTCCATCAGCTAATGTGGCTACAGCATGCTCATAAATTTCCTTTTTATCACCTAAACCAGATAATTGACCTAAGCAAGAGGCTCCTGTTGTATTTTCATCCATAAAATTACTCCATGCAGATGGTAACTGTAACATTCTTAACGTGTGACCTGTTGGGGCAGTATCAAAAATAATATAATCATACTTTTTCTCTGCTTCTGGATCAGTTAAAAAACCAGAAAATTCATTAAATGCAGCAATCTCTACTGTACAAGAACCAGATAATTGTTCCTCCATATTCGCTAAAGCAGAATCAGGTAGTTTCCCTCTAAATGGTCCTACAACACTTTCTTTATAGTCATCAGCTGCTGTTACAGGATCAAAATTTGCTACAGTTAATCCCGGAACTTCTGGAATTTCTTTCCCTTTATTTGTTAATTCTGTTTGAAAAACATCTTGTAAATTACTTGCTGGATCGGTACTGACTAACATAACTTTTTTCCCACTATCTGCTAAATAAGTAGCAGTGCCACAAGCAGTCGTTGTTTTACCAACACCTCCCTTTCCTGTAAAAAATAGATACTTTGTTAATGGTAGCTGATCTGGTTGGTACAATTTCATGTTTGGTTTCCTCCTTTAAATTTAACATCATCATTCTAAGCAGTTGTTACTTTCTTTGTAGCTGTTACTCTCCCTTTAACCTCACAAGAACATGCAGCATTATCAATCGTATGACAAATACAGTCATCTGTGTTTTGAATGATTGTTTGAATGACACCAGATAATACTTTCATATTCTCCGCATTCAATGAATAATTGTGCCATGTCCCTGATTTTCTGGCTTGAACAATCCCTGCATTCATTAACACTTTCATGTGATGGGAAAGTGTTGGTTGTGTAAATTCAAAATGCTCTAATAAATCACATGCACAACGCTCACCACAAGAGAGCATATCCACAATTTGAACCCTTTTTGGGTCTCCTAATGCTTTAAAAACTTTTGCTGTTAATTCATAATCCATCTTTCATCCCACCATACATAGAAGTTCTTCTATATATAATATAGATGTTCATCTATCTATTGTCAATAGATTCTGTCTCACTTAATAAAAAAGCCTATGAGAATCTCTTCTCATAGGCATTAGTTTCTTCGTTTTAGCAACATCCAGATGATGGAGAGCAGCAACTATTTGATTGTTCTTCTTTCTTATCCTCTGAGAAATTAACACCAGTATAGACACTAAACTCCTCATTTGACGGATAACCAGCCATTTTCACAATTTCACCATCTAATAAAACAACTGGTAGTATGTCGGCTCCTTTAGACTGTAACAACTCTCCAATTTTTTCATTTTCTACGAATGCCGCAGGATTACCTGTTAAATTAAAACGCTCTACTTCTACACCATCGGCTTTTTCCAATGTTTGAATAATAGAGGAAACTCGAAGCAATTCCGTATCTACTCCGGGACCACAAACTCCTGTGTCACAACACATTGCTGGTTCGTACAACGATACTTTACTCATTTTACATAACTCCTTCTTTTTGTTTTGTATTCAATATCTGATGTATTAATTCTTGAAATTCTTCAATGTTCTCTGTTACCAGAGAATAATATTGCCATTTGCCTTCTTTACGTGCGGTTACTACTCCCGCCTCAATCAAAACCTTCATATGATGTGATAGTGTCGGCTGAGTAAAATCAAAATTATTCAAAATATCACATGCACACTTTTCACCAGTTGAAATCATATCTAATATTTGAAGTCTATTAGGCTCTGCAATTGCCTTCATAATTTTTGATAATCCTAAATAATCCATATTCTCACCTCCACATAGATATTCATCTATATTTAATATAGAACTTTATCTATGTTTTGTCAATGAGTAGTTATATTCGGTTCTGTTGCAAAGTTTTAAATCTACTATCAGATAAGGTAGAATAATAGAAA
>NZ_PUAP01000064.1 GCF_002947535.1 Enterococcus mundtii | reverse complement strand
TAAATCGCTGTTTTATTTTTATTTATTCATTTCATTTTTTAATGCTTCAGGCATTTTTGGTTCGTAGATAACGAATGTGCAGTCTGCACCGATCGTTCCCATTGCATAAGTTGCGATAGCAATCGCCATCGTTGAGATGACTTGCATCATTTGTAATTTTTTTGTTTTTAGACTTGTTAACATATTTATTCTACCCCTTTATTTTTAATAAACATCAACAATGTAGCAATTGCTAGACCTAACAAGAGATATGTACGAATACTGTCACTAGGTAAAAGCAAGCCGATCGTTGTGATGAACAGAATGATAAGAAACGTTTTTCTTAATTGGAAGGGTCCTTTTGCTTGATTGATCGTTCTCTCTTTCACGAATATACCCAAACCAACGACTAGGATTCCGAGAATAAACCAAGGACGAGTCAGTTCAAAATCAATCGAAGCGGCGATCCAAGGTAAAACAACCAAGAAAAGTACACTCAGTATTGTACAAACTGCACTGTTACTTGCGTGAAATCCTTTTGTTGTAAAACGAACTGAGATGAATACAAGATGTGTGATGAATACTGCTCCTACGATATGTAAGAGAAACGCGATCCCATACATCACGATCATCTTGAACAGATCGACAAATAGGATCGATAACCCATATTCCACCTTTGCTTGTTCAATCGGCGAAAGTCCTAATTGTGAAGCGAAATGTCCACTTATTTTCTTCGATAATTTTTCCTCTATAGAAATGTACTCTTCAGTCATCTTCCACGCTCCTTCGAAATTTATTATACCTATTTTACAAATCCATGGATTATTTTCTCAAAAGTGTTACTTTTTTTATCAAAAGTGCGAAAAAATGATGTGTTTATACTTTTGGAGAGTATTCATTTTCAAAGCGAGTCGCTAATTTTTTTAAATATCTAGTAGAGACTAAACATTCTTCTCCATTAGTCATGATCACTTTTCGCTCTTTTTTATTGATTTCTGCTATATTTGCCAAATTGACGACAAATGATTGATGGCAACGACACAAAGAATCACTTAATTTTTCAATTTCTTTGATTTTACCTGCATACTCAATCATACGATTGTCCAAGTGTACGATCAATTTATGCGGTGTTGGGCTTGAACTAAAAAAGAGAATTTCATCGACATATAACTTTACATCGACCGCACCACTTTTTAACCAGATCTGTTCTCTTGTAGATAATGCAGTATTCATATATCGCTCTATCGCAATATCGATACAACTGATGATTTTTTGTTGTAATTGTTCTTCATTATCTTTGATTATATAATCCAACGCCTCTACCTTATAAAGAAATGTAAGATAGACAAAATCGGTATACGTTGTAACAAAAATGATTTTTGCTGTTGGATCATACAGGCGAATCTGCTTTCCTAGCTCTACCCCATTGATATCTGAATTTAAATCAATGTCTAAAAAGTAGATACCTTCTGTTTTATTAGCTGATACGTAGGATAAGATATCATATGGATTATCGGCAGCTAGCTGGAACTCAACGTCATAATCCATCATCATCACATAATTTTTTATAATATTAGTGATTCGGTTACGATGGATCTCTTCATCATCACAAATAAAAATTTTTAACATAGTTACCCCTCGACTTCACATATAGTTATGATTTGTATAAACTTATCATCTTGGATCTTCGTATCTAAAAACACATTCCCATTCAACTGGACTAGCTCATCTAGATTGGTCAAACCGATCCCAGAATTACCAGGTTTCGTCGTAAAACTTGCTTTCTTTAAGTCATGTAATTTAGGTAAGTCACGTTGACAGTTATTGATCAACATGAATGTACAGTCTTTATGGTCTGCCACGATCGCTAGTTCAATTTCTGGATGTTCAAGTTCTTCTGAAGCTTCGATCGCGTTGTCCAAAATGATCCCGAGCATTCTTACGAGTACCATCGTAGACACTTCGACATGATTGACCACCTCAGGCACAGAAATGCTGACATGGATTCCTTTCTGGTGTGCCATATATAACTTGCTCATGATCACACTTTTGATTTCTCGTATTTTTATATTGGAAATCGAGGACATCCTAAAAATTTCTTGGTCAAAAATCGACCCTGTTCCTTTGATACTGTTTCTAAAATAATCTTTTAGTCCTGCTACATCTTCGGTTTCGATATACTCTTCCAATGAAATAAGAATGTTTTTGTAATCGTGTTTAAATTTTAGAATCTCTAAGTAGTTTTTTTCAGCTTGTTCGCTGTATTCGATCAAGTAACTCATTTGACGTTTTTGTTCTCTATTTTCATATTCCGTTCTTTTTATGAAAATAAAAGAAAAACAAATAATCGCTGAGAACAGTCCGTACAGTATCATGAACAGTTCATGTGCATCGATCAAATAAATTCGCAAATTAGGAAATCTCTCTATGACTACTAGACTAAAGTAAATACAGATCGTAGCTGTTGCAATGACTCCGCTGATCTTTCTTGTCAAAAGATCTTTGTAGCATTTTTCTAATAACCAAGTTTTGAAAATATATGCCAAGAAGAAAAAAAGAAGGGTTCCTAGAATCACAGTTAATCTTATATTTAGAGAAAAGTGAAGAATCGTATAACTGAAATTGATGATATAATCAGAAAAAATATATAAGCAGAATGTTACAGAAGGGATAAATAAAGCAGTATAAATATTTCGCCTAAAATAAAATGTGATTATACAAAGACTGATCCATAAAACTGCAGTGGCGAAAACATTGATCACAAAATAAAGTGCCATATAGCAAAAAATTCCTATGATCGACAAAATGACGTAATACCGATTTTTTAAATGCGTATCCAAATAGCTAGTCACCCAAAAGATGCAAGCCGTTTGAACGATGACAATCAACAAGCTTTCCAGCGTGTCTAAATTCACAAAATGTCCCCCTAATTTAAGTAAGTCCTCATGTATACAACAAACCAAAAACAACAAAGAATTGCTTTATTTAGCATATTTTTTATTAAACTAAGCATAAACTCCTCGTTTTATGTACCTTTCGATAACAAAAACGTTTTAATCCTTTTCAACAAAAAAGATTGTAGCACATTTCACTAGTCATTTGGATTACATGTTGATTAATAAACTGCGTAGAACTTTTCATTTTTTCGGTACAGCCAATGTTTTTTTCTGAAAGTTATAGTCTATTTACATCTATTGCATGTTGTGCTATAATAGATTTATTACGGATCATATGTTATACGACATCTTAATTTGTTTTTATGAAATTTAATCCCACTGGCGTAACTAAAGGGTTACAAGGATGTATTAGTGGTTAGGGAATACATTGTTTAAATGAGAAAGAGTTAATATAGAGTAATCGCCTCTTTAGAGGTTTTAAGTAACACAAATGCTTCGTTAGATTGCCTTTTCTTCGGAAGAGGCAATCGTTTAGTCACCCATTTATCGAAAAACGATAAATTATAATTGAATATCAATATATTTATTAAGGAGAATAATCAAATGAAAAGTCATTCGCTATTTTTAAAAACTACTACCATCGGAGTATGTATTGTTTTCGGTCTGTTTGGTCTTTTATTCGGTACTCAGTTGGTAACCTCGGAATCAGCCAACCCTCTAGATTGGCAAACTACTTTATTGATCACCGTCATTTTCGCTACCTTACTTTCAGGCATCGTCATCGGTAGTATCATTTTTAAATTATTGACAAATGTATCTAAAGACCAGACATTTTCAGATCACTCGCATCGCTTAGTTAGCTATATCCGGAAAGTGATGATTTTCTTATC
>NZ_PUAP01000063.1 GCF_002947535.1 Enterococcus mundtii | reverse complement strand
GATAAAGTCCATATAATTGTGTAAAAGATAAAAGGCCATGTAACAGCCCTTTTACGGTACAATGTTTTTAACCACAAAAACATACCCAGGAGGACGTTACATGACCCAAGTACATTTTACACTGAACAACGAAGAGGTTCAAAGTATTATTGAACATTCGGTAAAAGATGATGTTTCTAAAAATATTTTAACCACTGTTTTCAACCAATTGATGGAAAATCAACGAACAGAATATATTCAAGCCGATGACTATGAACGTTCAGAAAGTCGTCAGAGTCAAAGAAATGGCTATTATGAGCGAGACTTTACGACTCGTGTGGGTACACTCGAATTAAAAGTGCCTAGAACACGTGATGGTGAATTTTCACCGACGGTGTTTGAGCGTTATCAGCGAAATGAAAAGGCACTGCTCGCTTCAATGCTTGAGATGTATGTTTCGGGCGTTTCGACACGTAAAGTTTCAAAGATTGTTGAAGAGCTATGTGGAAAATCTGTATCGAAATCTTTTGTTTCTAGCCTGACTGAGCAGTTAGACCCGATGGTCAACGAATGGCAGAACCGTTCACTCTCAGGTACGAATTATCCTTATCTGATGACTGATGTTCTCTACATAAAAGTCCGTGAGGACCATCGAGTGCTTTCTAAAAGCTGCCATATTGCGATCGGGATAACAGAAGGTGGCGACCGTGAAATCATTGGCTTCATGATTCAAAATGAAGAAAGTGATGACACATGGTCCATCTTCTTTGAATACTTAAAAGAACGCGGCCTAAAGGGGACAGAACTCATCATTTCTGATGCCCATAAAGGCCTAGTGTCTGCGATTCGTAAGTCATTTACCAACGCAAGTTGGCAGAGATGCCAGGTCCATTTTTTAAGAAACATCTTCAGTTCCATTCCAAAAAAGAATTCAAAACCGTTTAGAGAAGCAGTAAAAGCGATCTTTAAGTTTACGGATATTGAACTCGCTCGAACAGCTAAGAATGCCTTAGTCGGTGAATATATCGACCAGCCTAAATATACAAAAGCCTGCGAAATATTGGATAATGGCTTCGAAGATGCCTTTCAATACACGGTTATCGGAAATAGTCATAATCGGCTAAAAAGCACCAACCTTCTTGAACGACTGAACCAGGAAGTCCGCAGAAGAGAAAAGATTATTCGGATTTTTCCCAACCGAACGTCTGCCAATCGATTAATTGGAGCTGTCCTTATGGACCTTCATGACGAATGGCTCAGTTCTACAAGAAAATATATTAAGTTTGATCAATGAGAGACCGGTAAAACATTGTATAGTATTTTACACAGGATTATGGACTTGACT
>NZ_PUAP01000062.1 GCF_002947535.1 Enterococcus mundtii | reverse complement strand
ATTTTTATGGATGATTTTTTGCTATATCCGAAAAAGCAATCAACGCGCTACACGAAAGTGATTGTTTAATTGGTCCCCTTTTTCAATTCTCTTTTGCCTATAATGACCATCAAAGCGAAAAATAATTCGATAAGCACAAAAAACAGAATGAAACAATGCATGAAGTATTGCTCAGGTAACACATTGATGATTGGATCAGTCTGAGGATCAAACAGCCAGTCATCATTATTGAAAAATGTTTCGTGAAAAAGAATAAAAAAACGATCAAAGCCAATCAACATAAAAAAGCCAAAAACAAATGGCAAGACCATACCGATTTGAAACGGACGGATCAGCCGCCACAAACGTTGGTCTCTTTTCAATTGACGAAGGAACAAACCGCTTGGGATCAATGTTAGTAGCAACACCCCATAATTAAGCATGAATAATAACTTTACTTCATAAAAATGATGTAAGCCACTCGCTGACATTGGAAAGTCGGGAAGTGCCAACACTTGCTGAAAAGGATTATTCAGATACATCATCAATTGATCATAATTTTGGAGTAATGTTGGTTGATCCACGGTGGTGTAATCCAAGATGCCTAGATGTCCGATATCAAATACATAAAGTGGACGAAAATTGATCGTTATTGCAATTGCTAAAGTGAGCAACGTCAGGAACAAACTAACCATCCCTGCATATTCCACCCATTGCCATCGTTTATTTTTCATTGTTTTAGAAACTCCATTCATCTAACGATTGCAAGACGAAGGTCGCTGGTGTTGGTAGTTGTGGGACGTCTTCTTCTTTGGTAAAACCTGATAATACAAGCAGTGTGTCAATGCCATTACGAATCCCTGCTTGGATGTCAGTTTCGTAATTGTCCCCTACCATGATGACTTCTTCTTTGTTCAATCCTAAAAGTTCCACTGCTTTATCCATAATGATTGCTTCTGGTTTGCCAATATAGATGGGCGCTGTTTGTGTCGCCGTTTCTACAAAAGAAACAACTGATCCAGCTCCAGGTAACAATCCTCTTTCTGTAGGAATATTTTTATCAGGGTTCGTACCGATAAACGTTGCTCCTTTTTGGATCGCTAATGTTGCGGTCACCACTTTTTCGTAAGTTAAGTGATTGTCTAAACCTACTACGACATAGTCCGGGTGTTTTTCTTCCCATACAAATCCTGCTTCCAAGATCAAATCTGTCAAGCCAGCTTCACCGATCACATACACTTTATTTCCTTTAGCGTCTGATTTCATGAAATCAATAGTCGCTAGAGATGCTGTATAGATCGTTTCTGGTGAGACATGGATATCAAACTCTGTGGCTAAACGTTGTGCCACTGTTCCTGGTGTTTTTGTCGTATTGTTGGTTACAAATAAAAAGGGCGTCCCATTTTCCTGTAACTGTTCGACGAATCGTTTTCCTGCCGGTATCGGCTCCGTTCCACGATAGATCGTTCCGTCTAAATCGATCAAATAGCCTTTATAATTCATAGGATCATTCTTCCCTTTGTCTAATAGTAAAATTCTTTTTAGAGGTTGATTTTGTTGGGCGTTCTGACGTTTTTTCAGTTGCCTTTGGTGTTGCTTTATTGGTTGCTGGTTTACGGTTTTTGATCACAGGCTGTTTGCGTACCGCTTCAACAGGCGCTTTTTTTTCATCGATATGCGCTTGAGTATTACGATTTGGATTTTTTTTCTTTTTACGTCGTTGGGTGTTTTTTTCTTTTTTTCCACCAATACGTTCAATGACAAAATATGCACAGCCAAAGTTACAATATTCGTATAAATAATCTTCTAATGCATCAATTCGCTGATCTGGGTGAGCACGTCGATTCGTGGCATCAAAAAAGCCTTTCAAACGTAGCTGTTCGTAACCCCAGTCACCTACGATGTAATCGTATCTGGAAAGCACTTCGCTATATCTCTCACCAAGCTTCTCAGCATTGAAACCTTCCCGGTAATCCGTTACGATACGATAAGGTCTATCACCAATCAAAAGATTCGTTTCATCTGTCAATGTGACGATTTCTCCTTTGACTTTCTCTGGCTTCGTTTCCTCGATTATTTCTTCTAAAACTGCCGTCACTTCTTCGGTCACTGTTTGTTCTTGTGAGCGATCGACCGTTTCTTGACTCTCTTTTTTGTCACTGTTGCGTTGTTTATTTTGTTTCGTCGACATGCTTTCACCACCTATTCCTCTATTATACCTTCTTTTTCATTGGTTGGGTAGTGAGCATTTAAGTAGTCTCCCACTACTGTCCGAATAAATTCGGGAAATAAAAAATCGACCTGTCCGACAATTTCGATGGTCGGGAAAAAAGGAACAAACATCAGATGGTCCACTGTAGTAACGGTATAATCCTTTTCCTCTTCGATTGGTTGTTTTTGCCACAGAACTTCTCGATTGACCGCATCATACGTGATCCCACTATAGAAGATTTCTCCAAATATCTGACCACGAAACCCCATTCCTTTGATAGGAAAATTCCGTAAAAAAAGGCGACTTTTTTCGATTTCCAACACTAAGCGAATCATATCCGAGCCTTTTAGTGTGACGTTGATCAAATGCATCGGATGAGGCAATGCGCTATGGAGTTGATCTTGATCCACCAGCCCTTTAGGTACGCTATTCAAAAAAAGCCCACTATTTAGAAATGATGCTTCTGTGTTCCCTCTTTCTTTCACCGCTTCTAAAGCGATTTGGATAAAGGAATGTTCATCAAATAAATCAAGTGATAAGTCAAATGGCAGATCAGCCACTTTCTTTTGTGCTAAAAGATGATGTCCTTGTTCAAGGTAACCGGTGATTTCTTTCTCATCCTCAACAAAGGCAGTCATTGTCTCTGTCGCAATCGCTTTGGCGTAATGTCCAACGATTTTTTTATTTTCCAATGAAAGATGTACTTCTCCTACATATTGCCCAAATTTACCGGCAGCGGCTAATTGTACCTCATTCACGACTTTCCCATCAATAAAAAGATGATGGGTATGTGATCCTAAAATCACATCGATTGCAGGAATTTCTTTTGCAATCTGTAAATCATCTTGGATACCTAAATGACTCATTAAAACAAGGACGTCTACCTGTGGGCGCAATTGCTCCACAAGTTCCGGCAAAAGATCATAAGGCTGACGGATATCCCAACCATTTGGATTATATGTCAACGGGAATGGCGCAGTAAAAGCAATTAAACCGACTTTTGTTCGTTGCTTTGTTTCGATGATTTTATATGGCTTTGTCCACACAGGTGGTTGCAAGGTATTTTTATCGAATAAGTTGCTCAGTAGCACATCAAAATTCGCGTGATCATATAAATGATTCAACTCATTCTTGGAATTACCTACACCTTCATTATTTCCGATGGTTGCTGCATCATATCCGACTTGATTCATTAGTTCAACATTTGCATGACCATTCGTCGCTTCTGATAAAGGATGCCAACGATCAACAAAATCACCAAGATCAACCGTGATAGTAGTCGTATTATTTTTTTTCTCATTTTCACGCTTTTTTTGTTCAAGAAATCTTCTGATCCTTGGCCAATTTTCAAGATGAGAATGCAAGTCATTCGTGTGTAAAAGAACGATTTCTTCCACTGTTTTGATCCACCTCACTTTTTTTCATCATACCATAGCGTTACACTTTGTTCACATGGAAAGTTTTTGCAAAAAAAAAAGAAGATACTTAGATTTTTATAAAAAATCCAAATATCTTCCCCTCGGTCAAGCTAAAAAAAATAAGCCTCGCAGGCTTATTGACTTCCATTCAATCAGACACATGGCGGCACCTGCTTAGTGCTGCTTCCTTCCGGATCTGACACGCTTCACAAGCCCACCATTGTCCTAGCCTTTCGGCAAAGAATAGTATACCGCATTTTTTTATCCTTGGCTAGTCTTTTTTTGTTTTCTTTTTCTGTGCTCGCAAATTTCTAAAAAACATCGATAACAGTTCACCACATTCTTCTTCTAAAATCCCGCCTTCCACTTCGGCTTGATGGTTGAAACGTTCATCCTCAAGTAAATTCATCAATGTTCCTGCGGTACCACCTTTTGGATCATAGGCACCAAAGTAAACTTCTTTTACGCGAGAAAGAATCATCGCACCACTACACATCGGACACGGCTCTAAGGTGACATATAATTGTGTTTCTTCCAAGCGCCAACTTCCGATTGCCTCACAAGCTTCTTGGATCGCGATCATCTCCGCATGTGTTGTTGCATTTTGTGTTGTTTCCCTCAAATTGTGCCCACGACCAATGATCTGACCTTCATGAACGACGATAGCGCCGATGGGTACTTCTGCTAGTGCTTCTGCTTTTTTGGCTTCTTCAATAGCTACACGCATCCATTCTTCTTTTGCTCGCTGTTGTTCTATCTCTTCCACCTGTACTCCTACCTTTTTTCTTAGATTTACTTATTTTCCCTATCAAAAATAGTATAACTGGCTTTTTGATGAAGTACAAAGAGTTTTTCCTTATACACATGACCTATGGTAAACTAATGAATGAGGTGAAGTAGATGAACACAGAAAAGTTACTTGGATTATATCCAAATGCGCAAAAAAAGAATGCTCCTTCTTCTGATGATCGAATTCTTTCACTAGTCGTAGAGGATTACTTCTTGTGGATCGACAAAAGCTCCTTGTCCGTTCAAGAAGAAAAACTTTTGAAAGCGTTATTCCAGAAAACAAATACACTAGACAGCCATCCTTGGTACCAATACTTATTTGAGGAAAAGGCATATGTATCTGAAGAAAGCTGCCGAATCATCCAGTTACATCTTGAAACAAGACAAGATTTCTTACAAAAAGAGTGGCAAGAAACAATCTCTGAATTATTTCCCGAAGTCCTCGATTTTTTCCTATATACCGAGACAGATGCGTTGATCATCGAAAGAAAGCATGCCAATTATTTGAATACTGCGGATCTAAAAGGCATCTTTTTATCTCTGGATGTCGATTTTGATATGACTACACAAGCCTTTGTTGGTTCCTTCCATACAGCTGGACAAAATCTAACCGCTATGTTCAATGAAGAACGAAAGATTTTTCTGAATAAGCAAACACAAATACAAGTAGCCGATCAAACGACTTCTATTCAAGAAATTGCCCTATATTATTATACAAAAGAATTAGTCACATCTAGTCAGTTAATGAATGAATACCAAGAAATAATCCGTGGATTGAAAATGGAAGAGATCATTATCGAACTGTGGAAAAATTTTGGTAACATCAGCTCAGCAGCCAAACAGCTATTCATGCATCGAAACACGCTCCAATATCGGATCGAAAAATTTGATGAACAGACAGGTTTTAACTTAAAAAAAGCAGATGATTTACTCTTTTGTTATCTCCTTTTATTGCACATATAAAAAAGGAACAAGCGACAATGATGATGATCATCTTGCTTGTTCCTTTTTTCATTCAATTAAGAGAAAATCGTTTTAGATCATTTTCTCAACAAGTGACATCAGACGGCCTTTTGCATCCTCTGTGGAGTCTTTGATGGAGTCGCCATAGACAGAAATTTTCTTTTTGCCAGATTTTATCTTTGCTAGCATGCCCATCAATGAATCTAAATCGCTATCTGATAAATGGTCGACGACATCTAATAACTTTTCATTTCCATCAAATTTGTCATACACGAATTTTTTAACTTTTGTTCGGTTGCTTAGATGATGGATTTTTTCGATCACTTTGCCAGAAACAACCACAGCTGTTGCCACACTTGCTGCTGCTGCGAGACTTAATCCAATCGTTACTTTTGTTGATGTTTTCATAATTATCAGCTCCTTTTTATCTAATACAATCATATCATAGCAAAATAGATAAGCGAACTAATTGCTATTGCTATTATCGATCGAAGAGTCAAAATAGCTACAAAAAGCAATTACTGTCTTATTTTATCGTTAACTTCATTGCACCACATCATGCGTGAGGTCCGATATCAACCAATCCTCGATTTCAATGATCTAAAAAAGAGCGTGGGACATAAGCTCTCTCGCCCCCCTAAAACCAAATAATTGGCGGGAGCAGAAATAACCTCTCGAAAATAAGACGCCATCCACAAAAATTTGAAAAACAATTTTCGTGGATGGCGCCTTATTTCTCGAGGCTAAACACTTCTGTCCCGCCCTCTGATTGACCATTGATACGAACGAGTCAACTCGTCAGAACATTAGTCTTTGTTTAAATTACGCAATAATTCATCGATGTGGTTACCATATACAACTGATTCGTCTAGCTCAAACGTCAA
>NZ_PUAP01000061.1 GCF_002947535.1 Enterococcus mundtii | reverse complement strand
CACTTCTGTCCCGACCTCTGTGTTTTTATGACCATAAGCAGTTCAGAATGCTTAGTTCCAAAGATTTTCTAATTGTTTTTGGATATCTTTGTTCTCTAAGAATTCATCATACGTCGTATCTGCACGATCGATCACGCCTTTATCAGAAACAGCTATGATACGATTTGCTAACGTTTGGATGAATTGGTGGTCATGAGAAGCAAATAGGATCGAACCTGAAAATGCCATCAAGCCATCATTCAATGCAGTAATTGATTCTAAATCTAAATGATTCGTTGGGTCGTCTAAGACAAGGACATTTGCTTTTGAAAGCATCAATTTAGAAAGCATACAACGAACTTTTTCGCCCCCAGAAAGAACATTCACAGGTTTTAATACTTCCTCACCAGAAAACAACATACGACCTAAGAAGCTACGTAAGAACGTATTGTCGTCTTCTTCTTTACTTGCATATTGACGTAACCAATCAAGAATCGTTAAGTCTGTATCGAATTCCTTCGTTGTATCCTTTGGTAGATAAGCATTGCTTGTTGTTACACCCCAGCGGACAGTACCGGTATCTGGCGTTAGATCGCCCATGATAACTTTAAATAGGGTTGTAGTTGTTATATCGTTTTCAGCAACGAATGCTACCTTGTCTTCTTTGTTTAATGTAAATGATATATCATCTAGAATTTTTTTACCATCTATTGTCACACTAACGTTTTCTACTTGTAGTAAGTCATTGCCAATTTCACGCTCTGGTTTGAATCCAACGAAAGGATAGCGGCGTGAAGAAGGTTGGATATCATCTAATGTGATTTTTTCTAACATTTTTTTACGGGATGTTGCTTGTTTTGATTTTGACGCATTTGCACTGAAACGTGCGATAAAGTCTTGTAATTCTTTGATTTGTTCTTCTTTTTTCGCATTGGCGTTTGCTTGTAACTTAGTTGCTAATTGGCTTGATTCTAACCAGAAATCGTAGTTTCCTACATAAAGCTTGATTTTTCCAAAGTCTAAATCTGCCATGTGGGTACATACTTTATTCAAGAAGTGACGGTCATGGGAAACAACGATCACTGTATTCTCAAATTCGATCAAAAATTCTTCTAACCAGTTGATCGATTGGATATCTAGTCCGTTTGTCGGCTCATCTAAAAGTAAAACATCTGGTTTACCGAATAGCGTTTGTGCAAGCAACACTTTCACTTTTTGGCCACCAGTTAGTTCGCTCATCAATTGATGATGCAACTCTTCAGGGATATTCAATCCTTGCAGTAAAACCGCTGCTTCTGGCTCTGCTTCCCATCCGTTTAATTCTGCAAATTCGCCTTCTAATTCTGCCGCACGAATCCCATCTTCATCTGTGAAATCTTCTTTCATATAGATGGCATCTTTTTCTTTCATTACTTCATATAAACGTTTATGACCCATGATTACTGTTTCCATCACAGTATATTCTTCATAGTCATAGTGGTTTTGTTTCAAAACAGCCATACGTTCATCTGGACCTAATGTGACAGAGCCTGTTGAAGGTTGCAAGTCACCTGATAACACTTTAAGGAATGTTGATTTACCTGCGCCATTTGCTCCAATTAAGCCATAACAATTGCCGGGAGTGAATTTTATATTAACATCATCAAATAGTTTGCGATCTGAAAAGTGCAAACTTACATCATTTACAGTAATCAATTTTTTTCCTCACTTTATGTTTATAATATTTGCCAAGTCTTCTAGAATTATATAGGGGAATGTTGAAAGTTTCAAGGAAATCAGTAATTCTTTACGTTTCACGTGAAACAATCAAAGGAAGAAAATGGAGCAAACGTTTTTTTACAACTAAAGCATTTTCATAAATGCTAAATTTTTGAAGTTATTTAAATGGGGGCGTAAGATAGAAATAGATTAGAAGAAAGTAGGGATTAAAATGAAAGAAAGTAGAAAAATTGATTGGGGTTCACTCGTTTTAGGGATATTATTTGTTTTAGTTTCCTTGATTTCTTTTCGCGATCCAGTAGGTAACTTAGTTGCTATCGTTATTGTATTTGCTATTTTTGCGATCCTAAAAGGATTATTTGAGTTATTTCTACGTAATCGAGTAAAAGAACTGACAGGATATAAAGGAAAGATGCCGATGGTGATTGGGATCATTGATTTATTGATTGGGATCTTTTTCATCTTTAATATTGGTGCTGGGGTAGTTGCACTACCATTTGTCTTCGCTGTTTGGTTTATTATTGATTCTGTTTTGGCTTTATTTACTGCTGATTTATTCAGAGGAATAAGCGAAGGACATTATTGGTTTACAGTAGTCATCAATGTATTGGGTATCTTACTAGGTATTATTTTATTATTCAATCCTTTATCCTCTGCGTTGACGCTAAGTTTTTTAGTTGGTTTTTACTTTATGGTAGTTGGGATCAATCAGATCGTTTATGCGTTTAGCTAATTTACAGAAATATAAGAATGGAATCAATTAAATCTAAGTTTTTAGAAGTGATTGGCAGACGATCTTAACCATCAGATGAGCATACAAATTTTAGAAAAATACGACAGCTGACCAAGTGATTCAATCATTGAGTTACTCGGTCGGCTTTTTTATTGATTAAGAGAAGGTATGTATAGATTTTTTTATAAATTGATAATTGTAATACAATGTATTACAATTAGTGGGATAGAAGGGGAGGGATCTTAGTATGAGTATAACAACAATTAGATTGAATGATCAGGAAGAAGTTTTCTTTCAAAGCTATGCAGAATTAATGGGTCAACCTTTATCTACTTTGATGAAACAAGCATTGACTGAAAAAATTGAAGATTTTCTTGATTTGCAAGACGGATCTGAAGCATTGAAAAATTTAACTGGTGAAACAGTTAGTCTTCAAGATATGATGAAAGAAGAAGGCCTATGACTTATCATGTGGCATTCGACAAACGCGCACAAAAAGAATTTATGAAGTTAGATAAACCAATCAGACAGCAAATTTTACTCTGGTTGAATAAAAATATTGAAGGGTGCGACAATCCACGTTGGACAGGGAAAGGGTTAACTGCAGATAAAAGTGGTCTCTGGCGTTATCGTATAGGTAAATATAGACTGATTTGCATCATCCATGATGACCATGCTCTTGTACTTGTTATTAAGTCAGGAAAGCGTGAGACAATTTATAGTATTTAGTCGATGTATTATTACATATTTTTATAGTAATATTCAGCTTTCATGATTTTTGAAGCCTATCCTTGGGGAAAACGTCATAAAAGCCAA
>NZ_PUAP01000060.1 GCF_002947535.1 Enterococcus mundtii | reverse complement strand
CTGTTCCCGCCGTTTATTCGTTTTAGGTGGTAGGAGACAACTAATGTCCCACTCTCCTCTTTTTTTCTTTTGTCATATAAAAAAAATTTATCATAACTACCTCTTTTGACTATAGTCGCGAGTGAATCCTATACTTCGTATGTATTAAAACTTAGGAGGAATCACTCATGCTAACAGGGTTAAACTTATTAAATAATCCATTTTTAAATAAAGGAACTGCTTTTACAAAAGAAGAACGTAAAAAATACGGGATTGCCGGAATGCTTCCTAGCACAGTCCAAACATTAGAACAACAATCTGTGCAAGCATATGGCCAATACCTAAGCAAACAAACTGATTTGGAAAAACGTATTTTCTTAATGAACTTATTCAATACAAACCGTACACTTTTCTATAAATTGATGGGGCAACATTTAGTAGAATTTATGCCGGTAGTATATGATCCAGTGGTCGCAGATGCCATCGAACAATACAATGAAATTTTCTTAAAACCACAAGATGCTGCATTTCTTTCGATCGATGAACCAGAATTGATCAAAGAAAGCTTGAAAAATGCCGCAGCTGGTCGTGATATTCGTTTGATCGTTGTTACAGATGCAGAAGGAATCCTTGGTATGGGTGACTGGGGCGTCAATGGTGTTGACATCGCAATCGGAAAATTAATGGTTTATACCGCAGCTGCTGGTATCAATCCAGCGCAAGTATTACCTGTATCGATCGATGCTGGTACCAACAATGAAGAGTTATTGAATAATCCGTTATATCTAGGAAACAAACATGCGCGTGTCGAAGGTGATTCTTACTATGAATTCATCGACCAATTCGTTTCATCCGCTACAGAGCTGTTTCCTGAATTATTGTTACACTGGGAAGACTTTGGTCGTGGCAATGCCGCAACGATCTTAGAAAAATATGAAGACAAAATCACGACATTCAATGATGACATCCAAGGAACAGGGATCGTCGTACTAGCTGGTGTACTTGGCGGATTGAATATTTCTGGTGAAGCCTTAAAAGATCAAACAATCCTAACATTTGGAGCTGGAACAGCTGGAGTCGGTATCGCTAATATCTTATTAGATGAAATGATTCGTCAAGGTGTGCCAGAAGAAGAAGCACGCAAACACTTCTATCAAGTGGATAAACAAGGTTTATTATTTGAAGATACTGAAGGCTTGACTCCTGGACAAATTCCTTTTGCACGTAAACGTTCAGAATTTGCTAATAGTGAAGAATTGACTAATTTAGAAGCAGTTGTCAAAGCAATCCACCCAACGATCATGATCGGTACATCTACTCAACCAGGAGCATTCACAGAAGAAATTGTCAAAGAAATGGCAAGTCATACACCACGACCAATCATCATGCCTTTGTCTAACCCAACAAAACTGGCAGAAGCAAAAGCAAAAGATTTGATTGAATGGACAGATGGAAAAGCATTAGTCGGAACAGGTATCCCTGCGGATGATGTGGAGTACAATGGCGTGACTTATCAAATCGGACAAGCAAATAATGCATTGATGTATCCAGGATTAGGACTTGGTTTGATTGCTTCAACAGCTACTCGTGTGAATGCTGAGATCATCTCACAAGCAAGTCGTGCATTAGGTGGGATCGTTGATGTTACAAAACCAGGGGCAGCTATTTTACCACCAGTTGCAAGAATCACTGAATTCTCACAAACGATTGCTGAAACAGTGGCTCAATCAGTCGTCGATCAACAATTGAACCGTGAAGAAATCACTGACATCAAAGCAGCTGTCGAAGCAGCCAAATGGGTACCCGAATATCAAGATCTAGAAGCGTAACCAGCTCACCACGCTAATTACTCTTTCACAACTATTTGGTACTCGATCACCTTTGAACAGATAGAAATTTGAACTAAAAAAAACGCATGACAAACATCAGATCCTTGGATCCTTCAGGCTTGGAGAAATAGGAAAACCAACTATTTTTCAATGAATCGATCCAAGGGGTGTTTTCTGCCGTTAAAAATTGGAGTTGATTGAGGAACAGAATGACTGTTTTCCAGTTAATTCGCAACTCCTCTTACGTTAATCAAAGAAAGGATCTGTAAGAATGTTACATCAAGAACAAACGACTTCTACAGTCGAAAAGGCAAAAAAAGAGGGGTTTTGGGAAACAAAAATCAGCGGTGTTAGCTTACCTATTTATTTGATCATGGTTCTCGTCCTCATCGTTGCAATGGCATTAGGAAAATTACCAACAAATATGATTGGCCCAATCGCTATCCTCGTCATTTTTGGGAATCTTTTCCATTTTATCGGTACAAAAATCCCAATCGTCAAAAGTTATTTAGGTGGTGGCTCTGTTTTTGCGATCTTCGCTTCCGCAGCTATCGCAACCTTTGGCATTTTACCTGATTATGTCGTGAAATCAACTGAAAACTTTGTCAACAACATGGGCTTTTTAGACTTTTATATCGCTGCTTTGATTACCGGAAGTATTCTAGGAATGAACCGTAAATTATTGATGAAAGCTTCCGTTCGTTTTATCCCTGTTGCACTTATTTCTATGGTTGTCTCATTTTTTGCGGTTGGACTAGTGGGAATGTTGATTGGTAATGGCTTCGCTAATTCCGTATTATACATCTCTTTACCTGCTATGGCTGGTGGTGTAGGTGCTGGTGCTGTTCCACTATCAACTATTTACGCAAACGTCTTAGGAACAGACGCTTCTGCTATTATTTCACGTTTGATCCCTGCAACCGCAATGACAAATGTCCTTGCCATTATCGGTGCTGCTTTAGTGGCTCGTGCTGGACAATCCATGCCAAAATTGAATGGTAATGGGAAACTGATGGAAAAAGGGGATCTAGGCGACGGCAAACCACGCAATGTGAAACCTTCTATCCCTCAATTAGGTGTTGGTTTGATGGTTTCGATCACCTTCTTTATTCTTGGCCAAATCGGTAATTACTTTGTACCGAAAGTTCATGCGTATGCTTTTATGATCATTATCGTAGTCATTTGTAAAATCACCAATATTCTTCCTGAATATTATGAAGATGCAGCGATCATGTTCAATAACTTGATTGTTAAAAACTTAACAGCAGCTGTTTTAGCAGGTATCGGGATTGCCTTATTGAACTTGAATGTTTTAGCCTCTGCTTTAACATGGCAATTCGTCGTACTTTGCTTGACCAGTGTCATCGTCATCTCTCTTGTATCTGCTTTTGTCGGTCGTCTATTCGGACTTTATCCGATCGAATCAACGATCACAGCAGGACTATGTAACAATTCAATGGGTGGTACAGGAAATGTTGCCGTCTTATCCGCAGCAAACCGCATGGAATTGATTGCTTTTGCTCAAATGGGCAATCGTTTAGGCGGAGCGATCGTCTTGATCATTTCAGGATTTTTGATGCAACTATTTTCTTAACTCGAATGAATGTAAAAAAACTTCTCGATTCTTATTCGAGAAGTTTTTTTGTACGATGATATTCATGATTCCTTTAGAAATTGTTTTTGCCATTTTGTTGAATGATAGCCGATACGTTCATAAAAACGATGTGCCTCGTTGCGATGTTCGCCAGAGTTTAGTCGAACTCCAAAATAGCCACGTTCTTTCCCTTGTTTCTCGACACTCTCCATCAATCGTCTGCCAATTCCTTGATGTTGGGCTTTTGAAGAAACCGCTAATGCTAAAATATTGAACAACGTTGGACTTAACAATGTTTCATACTTTTGGGCATGGACATATCCTAATACTTTCTTCGTCCCTTCTTCCTCATAAACATCGACGACATAGATCTCTGGTTGTGCCAATATGTATTTTAATTGCTTCGTCGTTTCCGAAAGTGGTATCTCATACCCTAATTCTTCCTTATTTAGCTTGTTTATGGTTTCTGCATCCTCCACACGAGCAGTTCTTATCATTTTGCTCTTCCTTTCTTCTCTAAGGTTATGTACTAAGACAAAGATAGTATGGTTTTTTCTATGGAAATAAACCTTAGTCAATTTCTTGATCAAAAGAATGATAAAAAAAGAGAAACCTTGGTATGACAAGGTTTCTCCACTGTTTAAATACTATTCTTCTTCTTCAGCCATGAATGTATTGAAGACCTCTTCGATCATATCCCATTCAGCATCTGTTTCGATTTGTTCTAATTCGCCTTCTGTGCCGTCTTCGTTTTCAACGTAGGCATAGGCTTGTAATTCTACATCTTCATCTTCCGGTACGCCGGCTGGATAAAGCAATACGTAGTTACGACCAAATTTTTCTTGTCCATCAACTGTTAACAAGATCTCGTATAATGTTTCATTTCCTTGATCATCGACCAATGTGATATGTTCATGTCCTTCATGATCATGTGTATGATTGTGTTCTGCCATTAGAACCCCTCTTTTCATTTTTTAAAATAGTTGTTTTCCCGAACCATCTAAATAGTTTTGTAAAATCATCACCGCAGCAAGCTTGTCGATGACTTTTTTTCTTTTTGCTCTTGACGTATTCGCTTGTTCGACCAACATACGTTCTGCTTGTACGGTAGTCAGTCGTTCGTCTTGATACTCGACTGGTAGAGAAAACATTTCTTTGATCTTTTCTCCGTAAGCCATTGAGCTTTCTGCTCTAGGACCGATTGAATTATTCATGTTTTTCGGCAAGCCTACAACAAAACGATCTACTTCGTACTGCTTGACCAGTTCTGCCAGTCGCTCAAATCCAAATTCTTCTTTATCTTCATCGATACGAATGATTTCAACGCCTTGTGCAGTCCAGCCAAAAGGATCGCTCACAGCAACGCCGACTGTTTTTGAGCCGACATCCAAGCCCATCACTCTCATAGATTCACTCCATGATTTGAGAGATAGTCTTTGACGATCACTTCCATGATTTCATCGCGTTCATGACGACGGATCAGATTCCTTGCATCACGATAACGAGGAATGTAGGCCGGGTCTCCAGAAAGCAAGTAGCCCACAATCTGGTTGATTGGATTGTAGCCTTTTTCTTCTAAAGCCCGATAAACGATCGCTAATGTTTCGCTGACTTCTTTTTTACGACTATCATCAAAACCAAAACGTACGGTTTCATCTGTAAAACCCATGATTCTACACCTCTTTCCGCAGGGTAGTCAAATTACCCTCTACACCCTTTATTTTACTCGAAATGTGGTAAAACTACAAATAAATATTCCAACTTCGCCGGAAATATAAAAATAATAATGATTTCTTATTTGATTGTATCGATTCCAACATTTATGAGTACACTTTCTTACAGTATACGTGATATTTAATTAAAAATAAGTCTTTTCTCTGTTTTTTCAAAAAATTCACAAAATATTCAAATAATGAACGCACATAGATCATGCTTTCTTTGCTTGACCCGTTTGGTAGTTGATCGTATAACCGTCTTGGACATTATAGATAAACACATTGAACGAGATTTGGTTATCTTCAATACTTTGGGCTTCTAACTGAACACCTCGTGCTACTAATTCATCCCCTTCAAAATGTGGCGTTACGCGATAGCGAACATGATGATTGGTTTCTTTGATGTATGCTGCAATATCGTTTTCATGTGCAAGCATATAAGGGGTATTCAACGAACGAGTACCAGTCATCAAATTTTTAATGTTATTATTTTGACCAGTTAACTGAAAACCTATCAAGTGGCTACGATTGTAAAGCCACTGTCCGTCACTCAATTTCTTTTGCTTCCACCCTGTTGGATCGATATAAAGAGACTCACGCTTCTCCTTTGGGAACATATTTTTTCCTAACATAGCATTTGCTTGACCCACACGATTCAAGCGATCGATATCGGAATAACTTTCCCACGTTCCTTTTTCTAAGCTCAGTTCTTCTTTTGTAAAGGTCGGCTTATTTTGATTGATGTCGATTTCTTGGTGCGTGCCGTCATATTCAGGAACATTCGCCACTTGTGAGACTTGAGGTTTTGAATCGAATAAACCTGTTAGCTGTTGAATGAGATCAGAGTCTTTTTGCGTCGTTGAAATCCCTAGTGCACCAGCTAAAAGAGCAACTGCGACTCCTATGATTGTTTTGGTTGTTTTTTTGTTCATGTATCTACTCCTTTATTCAGTCGAACTCCATAAATCTTAACATACGTTCCCCTTTTTTAAAATAAAGAAGTGTTTAAATTCTTTCAACATTTCTTTCTTCAAAAATTATATACGCACGTTACGTCGATTTCCAAAAATAAACAACCTAAAATTCCACGTGAAAGGAAATCTAGGTTGTTACTAAAACTTCATCACTCTATTCAATTGATCTTCTTATCTATTCTATCACCAAGTGAATACTTTTTTCGATAGGGCAATTAGGCACTCAACATCTATTCTTATTTCAAGTTTCTTTTACAAAACTTGCTCTGTTCATTGCCTGTTCAATCATCTCGACTGTTGCTTGTGGGTCTTCTACTCCAATGATGAGACGATTGAATTCTTCATCTTTTAGTGTGATAACAACTGCGTTTTCTTTTCTTTTGAGGTCATAAAATACCTTGTTTGAATCTTGGACGAATGTTCCGGCAAAATAATAACCATAGGCATCAACACCCATTCTTTTTTCGCCAAATTTCGGTGTATCTTCCCATACATCGGCATCCACAGTTGCGCCTAATACATTGGATAATGGTGTGGATATTTCATTTTTCAATGCCCACAGTTTTCGTACGCCCTCCATACTGATGATCAATTGATCATTTTGGATTTCAACTTTAGCCATTTTCTACTTCCCCCTGTCCGTAAGATTCGCTCGACGCATGATTCGATCGGCAATGATCGTTTCAATCGAACCCTCGTTTTTCTGTTCCAAAGCGGCGATTACCTTCTGTGCGACCTTTTTTACTTCGTTATCATCTGCCGTACGTTCTAATAATGCGATGATCAACAAATCAATCAATAGTCCATTATCAGTCACTTCATATTCCGCTATATAGTTAAAGCAAGTCGTAAATAAACCAGCTTTACTATAATAAGCAGAGTATAAACTTCCTCGAAGCAAGCCAGTCGCTTTTACCAATTGACTGATTGACGTCCCTGCATACCCATTTTTGGCAAATACTTTAGCCGATTCTAATAAAACTTTCTCTTCATTAAATTCTCTCGTTCTTCCCATAACTTGATTATGCCATATTGTTGAACGATTGGTCAATAATTAACTAAAAAGCTTGATTTATCTTAACTGTTGACTTAACACTTGTATCTCTTCTGCATTGCCCACACTTGGCTCTTCTTTTCCCTTTCACTGCTTATTTTTGAGATTCAAGTTTTCTTTTTATACGTTTTCCAATTTGTTTGTAGTAAAATAAATACAAGAAAACAACTATTGGAGAAAATGCCATGCCAGAAAGAGATTTAGATTTATTGCTTAATACCTGTTTATTGGCGGGAAAAATAATGACGGAAAGTAACGCAGAGATGTACCGAGTAGAAGATACGATGAGTCGGATCGCTTCTGCTTCTGGAAATTATCGCTTAGTTAGCTATGTGACTCAAACAGGACTATTTATCGGATTTGATCGAACTTCGACGATCCGCATGGAACAAATCACCAATCGGACGATCAATTTAGAAAGAGTAGTCAAGGTCAATAACCTTTCAAGAAAATATGTTGCCGATGAATTGACTTTGGAAGAACTATATAGCGCATTACAAGAAGTCGAGAAAGACCGACGGATGTTCCCAGTATGGCTACAAATCATCAGCGCTGCTATCATTAGTGGAACGATCATGATTTTATTTGGTGGCGAATTGAAAGATTTACCAATCACATTGTCGATTGGGGGAGTAGGCTATATTGTTTATCTTTGCAGTTTGCGTTTTTTTAGAATCAAGTTTTTAGCTGAATTCCTTTCCTCTTTGATAATCGGCATTGCCGCTATTTTAAGCGTACGCTTAGGAATCGGTCTCAATCAAGATTTGATCATCATTGGTTGTGTCATGCCATTGGTACCTGGTGTTCAAATCACCAACGCAATTCGCGATCTATTAGCGGGGCACTATGTTTCCGGTGTTTCTCGTGGAGCAGAGGCGATGATGACTGCGGCGATGATTGGTTTTGCGATCGCCTTTATCTTTCAAATCTTCTACTAAGAAAGGACTTTATCCATGTGGCATGTATTGATTCAATTTTCTTTTAGCTTCTTAGCGACCGCAGCCTTTGCGATCATTACTAATGTGCCAAGGAAAGCCTTAATTTGGTGTGGTTTAGCTGGTGCTGTAGGTTGGATGATCTATTGGCTGTGTCTGGTTATGGGAGGCGGAGCAGCGTTAGGCTCATTATTAGGTTCATTAGGTGTTGCGTTTGCTAGTGATCTTTTTTCTAAACAATTAAAAATGCCCGTCACGATTTTCAACATTCCTGGCATGGTACCGTTGGTTCCTGGTGGACTAGCCTATCAGGCTGTGCGCAGTTTAGTGACAGGTGCTTATCAAGATGCGGCATTTTTTACGGTTCAAGCGATCATGATCGCTGGAGCGATTGCCTTAGGTTTAGTGATATCGGAAGTCTTCAACCACAATATCCGTAGTTTTAAACTGAAACGTGAAGCGATTGTATTGAAGAGAAGAAAGAAAAAATGAGTGTTTCTCGTTTTGTCCTTTTTTGAACAGAGTAAAACATACGGTGAGATTCTTGCAACCTATAGTCAAAAAGTGATAAGAGATGAAATTCTTGCGAGTTTCGTCTCTTATCACTTTTTATGTTGTTTATATTACTACAACTTTGTTTCGTTCATTTAAAATGCCCGATACACATATTGATTTTCTGGGGCAGTGATTTTTTCTGCTTTCGTCACTACGACTGAAGGAACCTCTCGCTTGAAGGGTTGATAAAAATCGGTTTGGATCGTCCCTTCAACTTTGTACCAGTCATCATTTTTCACAGTCATTTCTTCTGGCAGATGCGTCAACAATCCAAAGACCCCAGAATCGGCAACACAGTGGATGATCCCAAATCGAAAGAGAAAAGTATCTGTAGCCTTATCATTTTTCGACTGATAGATAAAGCCTTCATAAGAGACTTTTTTACCAATGAATTCGCTTGGATAGTTGTAGATCAATTCCATGACTCTAAATAATTATCGTCTGTGATCGCAATCGTTTGTTCATCTTCGTATTTATCTTTTAACTCATTCATTTGATCTTGATAGTCGGATTTATTGAAATAAATACTCGTATCTGGTTTCAAATATTGCGTTTGCACTTGTGGATCACCGACAGATTCTTTGCTTAGTGGAAAGTTGAACCCTTTCGCTTCCACGATCGTTGTGTTTAAACTAACTGTCGGAAACAGTGTGCCTACAACGATCGGCAAGGCTAATAAGAGATAAGCAATCCATCGCTGATAGGGTTTTGATAATCCGTGATCATGAGAATCATGGGACTCATGCGTTTCTTTTTTCCCATCTGCTTTTACCCAAAGATATAACTGAACTAAGGCTAGTAAGGCAGATAAGACCATGGATAATACTGCCAAATAACGATAATGGACATTGATGTATTGATCTAAGCGCCCTGAGACTTGAAGATACATCATCATTTCAAAATAACCAGATAAAATCAAAAATCGCAGCATGTTTCTCCTCCTAAATAAATAGTGTAAAGCCGATAACACTTAAGGCGATCAGCCCGATCAATGAAACGATGAAGCGTGTGTTGAAGTAACGTTTCATCATCAATAGGTTTTTGATATCCACCATTGGTCCAAAAACTAAGAAAGCGACAACTGGTGCCGTTCCAAAAAGACTTAATAAAGAGGAACCAATAAACGCATCCGCTTCAGAACAAAGAGACATCGTGAATGCCAATACTAGCATGACCAAAATGGCTAATAGCTTTGTCGAACCTAACGTCAGCATCACTCTCGTAGGTAAATAGGTTTGCATACCTGCAGCAATCAAACCACCAATGATCAAATAGCGACCTGTATCGAAGAACTCATCAATCGAATGAGTCAACACATGTAAGACTTGATGTCCCCATTTATGTGGAGCGACCATTTCCTCTTCCTCATGTGTATGGGAAACAGGCTCAACCATCGCTGAATCAAAGGAAGTCTTCAAGATTGTTCCTTTTTGGATATAGGCCAACCAGACACCTACGATCAATGCGACAATAAAACTTCCCAACATACGTAGACCCGCCATTTTCCAAGTATTGCCAAATGCAATAAAAGTTGAAAAGATCACGACTGGATTAATGATCGGCGCAGTGAGCATAAAAGCAAATGCTGTGTGGACAGGAACCCCTTTTTTTACAAACTGATGAACGATTGGAACGATCCCACATTCACATGAGGGAAAGAAAAATCCTAGAATAGAGCCAACAATAATCGATAAAAAACGATTTTTAGGTAGCCATCGCTTCACACGTTCGGGGGTCAAAAATACTTGTAAAGCGCCTGAGATGATACATCCCAATAAAACAAACGGCAAGGCTTCGATAACGATCGATAAAAAAATCGTTCCCATCTGCAATACCGAATTTGGAATAAACGAAAACATATAATTTCTCCTTGTCATTTGAACTTCATTCGCCCATCAATATACGCTTTTCTTCATCAAATTACAAGAAAGCTTAAATTTTTTTCAGAAGTTTAAGAAATCAAAAAAGCTTTTTTATTGACATCTTCGGCGGATGGACTTATTTTTAGCTCAGCCAAGAAGATTCATGTCAATAATAAGATAGCCATTTCCTATTTTTCTATCTGAATACGGCAGAAATTTTTTTACCATCGAACAAATAATGTGCCAGAAGTAACCTTAAGGAGTTATCCCAATGAAAGAAAGCAATGATTTACCTGAAGTCTTAAAGACTATCCAAGAAGAACCAACTGTCGTTGTTGCGATTTCTACACCCAATTGTAGTGTCTGTCATGCCGTTGTACCAAAACTAGAACAATTATTGACTCATTACTCTTTTCCAGCGTATCATTTAGATGCCTTCGAGATGCCGGAAGTAGCTAGCACATTCCAAGCATTGACTGCACCAGTTATCTTGCTCTTTCATTTCGGAAAAGAAGTCGAGCGACAAGCCCGCTTTATTCAGTTTGAACAACTGACAAAGCGCTTGGATCAATTAAATGAATCTAGCAATCAAGTCAGCTACGATACTTTATTCGATCAATAAAAAAGAAGTACCAGTCATT
>NZ_PUAP01000006.1 GCF_002947535.1 Enterococcus mundtii | reverse complement strand
CTTAATTATACAAACGGCGAGGCGAGATAAAAAAGGTTCTGTTGCAAAGTTTTAAAATAAACAACCAGCATTCCGTTTTGACTGCTTTTTAAGCTGGGATACCCAATAAGACCTTGATTTCAGTGCAAACCGAAAAGCCGAAGAGTGTGCCCTCTTTTCGGCTTTTCTTGTATATTCCGCGAATCGTTTCCATGCCTTTAATCGTTGTTGAGGCAGTGCGTAAGCTTCGATAAAATTTATTCCGACGTTTGATTGGTCGATGATCTTGCTCAATCAAGTTATTGAGATACTTAACTGTTCTGTGTTCTGTCTTCGTATACAGACCAGCTTTTTGTAATTTTTTAAACGCACTGCCAATAGATGGTGCCTTGTCTGTGACTAGAACCTTTGGTTCGCCAAACTGCTTTCTAAGACGTTTTAAAAATGCGTAGGCTGCTTGTGTGTCGCGTTTTTTACGTAGCCAAATGTCCAGCGTTAAACCGTCTGCATCGATCGCGCGATACAAATAGTGCCAGGTCCCTTTGATTTTGATATACGTTTCATCCATTTTCCATGAATAAAAGGATTTTTTATTTTTCTTTTTCCAAATTTGATATAGGGCTTTGCCGTATTCTTGTACCCAACGGTAAATCGTTGTATGACACACATGAATGCCACGATCATAAAGTATTTCTTGAACGTCTCGATAGCTGAGGTTATAACGAAGATAATAGCCAACGGCGACAATAATCACGTCTTTTTGAAATTGTTTCCCTTTGAAATGCTTCATCTTCGTTCCTCCTGCTATCTTTTTCTATTATTCTACCTTGTTTGATAGTAGATTTAAAACTTTGCAACAGAACCGAATAAAGCATGATCAATAACGTCGTATTAGTAGGAAGATTAATGAGAGATCCAGAATTAAAATTTACACCGAACGGTGCTGCAGTGGTCACGTTCACTTTGGCCGTGAATCGAAATTTTACCAATCAAAGCGGTCAAAGAGAAGCTGACTTCATAAATTGTGTCATTTGGCGTAAACCAGCCGAAACCCTTGCCAATTACGCAAAGAAAGGGACGCTTCTCGGCGTGACTGGACGTGTTCAGACAAGATCTTACGATAACCCACAAGGACAACGAGTGTACGTCACAGAAGTCGTGGCAGAGACGTTGCAATTAATGGAATCAAAAGATGTGTCTGAGCAGCGTGCGAATGAATCCAACGAAACAGCTGAAAAAAACAAACCAACACCGCCGCCGCTACCAAAACAAGAAACGGATCCATTTGCACAAAGCAGTTCGGCAATTGATGTGTCAAATGATGATTTACCTTTTTAATTATACAAAAGCCAATGATTGCAGAAATAAAACTCAAAAAAGTGCCAACGTTTGGTAACGTTGGCACTGAGAGAGTTGAAAATAAAAGGTGCACTTATTGGATTTTTTAACCTCATATAATCAACATAGCTTTAGCTTACTATTTTGGTAATAGCTAGTCAATTTCTAAGTGTTGAAGAATAAATAATGATTGTTGGATCGTTCAAAATAGATTTGTTGATTAAAAAAATTCTTCATGGTATTTTTAAAATGTAAAAATATTTATAAGAAGGAGTTAATTGCATGAAAAAATTGATGGTTATGTTACTTGCGTTAGGATCTTTTATGGTATTTTCACATAAGGCAAATGCTTCTACGGTTACTGATAGCGTAGAGATAAATGGTAATAGTGCAAAAGTAGAAGTGAACGATGAGCAGTATTTAGAATTTGAAAAGGGGTATTTAGGTTCTTTAGAAGGGATTTCAATTGAACCAGAAAAAAGTAACAATAACGATTCTGGTTTTAGAGCCGCAGCTGTTGTCCCAATCAGATCGTATAACAAAACAATTACAATGACCTTCAGCAATACAAATTTTCCATCAAGTACAAACTATAGTGAATATAAATATAATGCTTGGTACAGAGGAACTTTGACTTTCCAATCATCTAAAAAAAGTGGAAATTCTTACATTGCAACTTATTCAGGTGCATTATTTATTTCTAACTAATATTAGAGTTTGATTCTCTGATATAAGTTAATCTATAAAAAGCCCACGATGATTCTCTCGTGGGCTTTTTCGTGTCTAAAAAACAAATGACAATAGTATAGGCTACACCTTCGTCTTAGCCAAAGCCTGTATGAGTAAACCATACTCATACAACAGTGACAACTTTAATATGAAAAGAGGAAAAACGTGCGATTATTTGATGTTCACCAATTTGAATTATCTGAAAAAGAGGTGATTGATTGGGATAAAACCAAAAGTGAGATCGGATCGATGCTCTCTAGTTATCTTGTTTCAAGAGAAAGGATGGGATTGACGAGGATGCCGCCGATCCATTCTACGTATTCGCTCTTAGACCAAGATA
The DNA here is from genome assembly GCF_002947535.1 of Enterococcus mundtii. Lineage (GTDB taxonomy): Bacteria > Bacillota > Bacilli > Lactobacillales > Enterococcaceae > Enterococcus_B > Enterococcus_B mundtii_B. The sequence continues at coordinate 26,707 of NZ_PUAP01000006.1, read as the reverse complement.
TACCAGAAATCAAACACTCTAGCTTTGTTCAAGAAAATCAGCAGTTCAAACAAGAGTTTCTTTATTTTCACCACTTATTTTCTTTGGGTCTGACGGCCACTAGCCATCCATATAAACCAGAAATCACCGATCGGAGACGAAAGATTTTTTTGATGCGTTTTGTCTACGGATTATCAATCATGTGAGCGATCGGATCCATTATCAGAAAAATGTGATTGTCGATGATTCTCAATCAGGCTTACTGCAGTTTGCGAATGCTTTGTCTATTTTGGCTTTAAAAGAACAAGAGATCTCTGCCTGATCCTGGTATTTTTTTCTACCGATCACTTCGGGTTGTGTCAGCAACACGGTTTCTGAAGGAGCGGTGGTGGTGGCTGGAGCGACTGAAGGAACAAGAATTTCACTCGGATTTAGACATAAAAAAAACGCTAAAAGCCTTGATAAATATAGGTTTTTAGCGTGAGTTATGGTATAATATGAGTACAGTAAAGTTTGTGACGGTGGCCTTTTTTTTGAAAGTGAGGTGGTGCATTATGAATGTACTATCGAAATCTGAAGAAAGGAGTAGCCTTTTGCAAGATGTGGATATAATCGGCATTTTGTTAGCAATAGCGCCTGTTTTATTAGCCTTCATTGGTTTAATCGAAGCATGTGTGAAACTAGCAGATACGATTATAAACACTCGTTCTTCTAAGCGTAAAAGCAAGAAGAAACGAAAAAAGAGTGCAAAAAAATAACCGTCAACTTTAGCAGGGTTACGGTTATTTTTAACTAATTGATCCGCCGCCGTCTTAAACGGTGCTGTAGGGGAGTTGTTAGCGCAACTCCTCTTTACATAGTAAGTATAGCAAGATTTCAGTGAAATATCAACCTTTTGCTCTACAGACGTGCCTTGCACGTCTATTTTTTTTGCCCTCCTAAGTGGTGTAGGCGGCTGGAACGTGGAGGGCAAAAAAGATCGCTTTTCTTTCTTAAAAAAAGGCCTAAGTACCACCATTGTTCCGAAATTTAACAAACCATTTCCTCGGTATTCTTAATCCATCAGGTACTTGAAATACCTTTCATGCGCATGAAGAAACTGAGTGAACAATGGAAAATGGGACAACAGAAAATAAAGGCACCTTTTTAGATCTTTTTTCAGGAATCGGAGGATTTCGTTTAGGGATGGAACAAGCTGGCTACCGATGTGTTGGGTATTGTGAGATCGATGGCCATGCCAGAAAAAGTTATCAATCAATTTTTGACACAAAACAGGAGGTAGAAATGCATGATATCACAAAACTTTCAGATGAATTTATTCGAGGAATCGGACGTGTGGACATTGTCACGGGAGGATTTCCGTGCCAAGCTTTCAGCCTTGCAGGAAAAAGAAAAGGTTTTTCAGATACTAGAGGAACTCTCTTTTTTGAGATTGCACGCTTCGCATCTATCTTGCGACCTAAGCTTTTATACCTTGAAAACGTCAAAGGACTCCTCAACCATGAACGAGGGGCTACGTTTGAGACGATCCTCCGAACCCTGGATGAATTGGGGTATGACGTGGAGTGGCAACTGTTTAACAGCAAAGAGTTTGTCGCCCAAAACAGAGAGCGTGTATTTATTATCGGACATCTTAGAGGAGCAGGTACCAAAAAGATTTTTCCTCTCACAAGAGAAGAAGGATCAGCTGATCAAAAATCAGGAAGGATCCATTTAGCTGGAACGACACATGCAGCGAATGATTTAAGTCGATTTACACGAGAAAGAACGTACTATACGGACGGTCTGATGGGGACTTTGACCGCAACGGACTACAAAACACCGAAACAAATCGTTGTTGGCAACGTCAATCCAAGCGGTGGAGGAATGAATGGCCAAGTGTATGACGCTTCAGGACTTAGTCCTACGATCACCACAAACAAAGGAGAAGGAAATAAAATTGCGATCCCGATCCTAACGCCAGATAAAGCTACTATTCGTCAAAACGGCCGTAGAATGAAGGAAAATGAAGCGCCGATGTTTACCTTAACCACACAAGATCGTCACGGAATTATCGTGGCAGGGTCGATCGATGGTTCCTATCGATCAGCTGCAGCGATCCATTCCGTAGAAGGGTTATGCCCTACACTTACCACCATGAGTGGTGGCGGCCACGAACCCAAAATACTGGTGAAAGAAGCCACGAAAAAAGGCTATACTGCAGCACTACCAGGCGATAGTATCAATTTCGCTTATCCTAAATCTACAAAACGTCGGGGACGTGTGGGAAATCAGCAAGCAAATACCGTCGTTACAGGTGATCAGCAAGCCGTAGTAACCGATGATTTTCAGATCCGGAAACTAACACCACTTGAATGTTGGCGACTGCAGTCGTTTCCTGATTGGGCCTTTTTATCAGCGAAATTCGGTAGTAGGCAGATCGCTGAAGAAATAATCAGTAACGGGCTTGATCACTATAACTGCAGATACGATCAAAAAACTTCGGACAGCCAGCTGTACAAACAAGCTGGAAATTCGGTTACTGTATCAGTCATTTATTTCATAGCAAAACACTTCGAAATAAATGATACGACGGCTTTTGATCACTTTAGCGAAAGGTAAATAATTATAGATAGTTCTTGAAAAGAACGGTATGCCGTGATATAATAAATATACGGTATACCGTTATTTCGTTTAGGTTAAGGAGGGATTTTATTAAAAATAGATTGAACAAAAAAAGCATTTATTCTGCTGGGAACAGAATAAATGCACAGTAACAAATCCTTTCACGGGACGCTACTACTCAAAATATACCATAATTGCGAGTAGTGGCAAGCTTTAATTGTCACACTCCTTTCAGGAGGAAAAAATATGTATGCAGATAAAGAAAAAATTGAATGGCTGCTATTTAAAAGCGGTCACTCGATCACTGAAATCAAGAATAGATCCGGAGTCAAAGCAATGACTGTCTCTGATTTGATGCACAAGAAATCTTCTATAGAAAGAATGCGATTCGATAACGCTGCAAAGCTTACAAAACTTGCGGATCAATTAAAAGAAGAAATCACTGAATAATCAGGGTTTTGCCTTGTAACTCCTTATCTTTAGGAGGAAAAACTATGAACGCCGTTTTAAATAAGAAAAAATGTACTGTGACATTTGATCACTATGAAGATAATAACAATGTAGCGATTCAACTGGTTAAGAAAAGAAGAGGTCAGTCTGAAGAAGAGCTGCTTGCTACGGCTACGGTAAACACGAGTATCGGAATCAGACAAGATTTCGTCGCAATCAAAGGGTGGTCTGAAAATACGGGCATTGAAGAGGTACTGATAGAAGCTGGTGTCATTTGTGAGGAAGCTGTAGGGGCAATTCCTTGTGGCATGGCTGTTGCAAAAGTCTTTCCTCTTACAGAAGAAGCAAAGGAAGTCATGAAAAACAATCAGTAGAAAAGAGTCAGTTCAAAGCTACGGCGAGTGTGTTTTCACGCTCGCTGCGTCTTTGATTCAATCTATGATCGTTTCAATGAAGGAGAGCGAGTTATGGCCATTGCAAAAGGAAATACACGTCTTCCTGTAACGCTTAATGAAAAGAGGAAGCAGGGACTGAAGCACTTGAACACCAAGTACAAGAAAAGTGAATCGAAGTTAATGTGTATCGCTTTAGATATGTTGCTTGAGCAAGAAAAAGCGGGATTTGAGATTCCTGCGCTCAGAAAGTGACCGCACTTTATTTTCTATTTCATTGAAGTGCTATCACTTATCAGTGAAACCGTTATTCAATACGTGGTAAACTAAAATCAGACAAAAGGTGAGATCCAATGGATGAAAAAGCCAAAAAGAAAATCGTAAAATTATTAACACTTGCAAATGATGCCAATGACGAGGAATCGATGTCAGCTTTAGCAAAAGCACAAGAGTTGATGCTTCAGCATAATATCGATGAATCAGACGTTTTTCATTATAAGCAAGAACAAAAGTCAGAAGCAGTGATCAATACGGTGATTTATGAAGGCCGGCCACAAAAATGGCTTTACCGATTAGCGAGGATCATTGCTAAAAATTTTCGTGTCCGGTATTATTATCAGTCCGGAAAACCGATTGAACTTCACTTTGTTGGGATCATGTCCGATGTACAAATTGCTCAAATCACGTTTGAGTATGCTCGTGGTAGTGCCAGCTACTGTGCAAGGCAGTTTCTTCAGTTGCCAGAGATCAGACGAAAATACAAACGGAAATGGCAGTTAAAACAAGACTATTTGGAAGGATACTTGAAAGGTTTGTCGCAAACATTTCGAAAACAAGTGCTGACAAACGGCTATGAATTGGCTTTGCAAGTACCTGAAGTGGTTCAGGCTGAAGTCGAAAAAGTTGGACTGGTACCTGGTAAAGATACCTCTCACACCGTGAGGGATCGGGAAGCATTTTACTCCGGTTATGCAGAAGGTGTCCGTTTTAAGGATAAGGATCGATTAGGTGCTTAATCGTATGTTGAAAGGGGACTTATAAAGATGGCTGAAGAAAGACAATGTTACGGTGGGCAATGGAAAGTACCAATAACGCCCTACAATCGACGCTTATACTGGCCGCCTAGCTGGATCAAATGTGATTGTGGTGAATTAGCAAAACGAGTTTATGTAAGAAAAGGGGACTTTCTTTATCCTAATGGTCATTATTTATGTAAAGCGTGTCAACGGGAGTATCAGAAGGTCGATGGAAGAGATCAATTTATCCTGGTCAAACCAAATGAAGAATGATGTAGGTGGTAAACTAATTTCTCTTGAAGATAGAAGAGAAAAGGCTTGGACAGTGATCGTTTTCAACCATTTTTCTAAGGAACTGATGGGCTTTTTGAGTGACGCTGCGACGGTTGAAAATTTGCAATTTACGCAAAGAAAAGAAGAGTTAGGTATCTTTAAGGAAAACGAAGCAAAGGCAATCCTTGATGCCATACGTGCGTTAAAAAATGAAGAGGATGTGATCCGCAAAACTTTTACAGATAGTGGTCATGTAGACTGGGTATCTGGAACGTATTTTGATTTTGAGATTGCAAAAGTAACGTTTGAGTAATTGCTGAAGGAATGGTCAAAACCAATTAGAGGAGGAACAACAATGGAGGAATTATTTCTAAATAATGTCTACTGAATAATTAACAAACCTTATCGCAACAGCGTTTTTAGCTGTTTTTTGGTATAATAGATGCATGGATTCCAGAGGGAAATACCAAAAACCCGTGCACTTTTTTCAAAAATGATACAAAGAGGCGATGAAAATGTACAAAAAGCAGACGAATCGGCAATTAACCATTTATGACTTCGATCAGCCCTTGGGCCTTACGATGAACCCAGAAAACCGTTGGGTCAAAAAAGCAGATTCGATTCCCTGGTCAGTCATTGAAGATAAGTACGCTGCTCTGTTCAGCAGTGACAGAGGCAACATCGCCAAACCGGTAAGGATGGCACTAGGTGCCTTGATTATTCAAAGTGAATTTCAGTATGCAGATACCGAAGTCGTCAATCAGATTCGCGAAAATCCCTATCTGCAGTACTTTGTCGGACTACCTTCCTATAAGGATGAAAAGCCGTTCGATGCTTCTTCGATGGTGCACTTCCGCAAACGTCTCTCCTCCGAAATTCTGATTGAAATCAATGAATTGATCCTCAAACCTATAGAGGATGGAGCAGATGATTCCCAAGCTGACGATAATGACAATAGTGATGACAATGATGCATCGTGATCTAAGAATGAAGGGACGCTCATTCTAGATGCCACTTTCGCGCCTTCAGAAATCAAGTTCCCGCAAGACACGGAACTGTTGAACGAATGTCGGGAAAAGTTGGAAGGCATCATCGACGAAATCTGCGAAGCAAACCACCTTCCCAAACCGCGTACCTATCGGAAAATAGCCCGAAGGGATTATCTCAACATCGCACGCAAGAAAAAGAAAAGTGGCAAACAAATTCGCAAAGCCATCGGCAAGCAACTGAACTACATCCGGCGGGATTTAGGATACATCGACGCATTTATGGAGCAAGGTTATACGCTAAGAGCGAAGCAAGTCGACCTGTTGGGAACTTTGCGGAAATTGTATGAACAGCAGCTCTACATGCACACAAGTAGGACGCACAAAGTGCAGGATCGCATCGTCAGTATCAGCCAGCCATTTATCCGCCCGATTGTCCGCGGAAAAGCCAAGAACCCGGTGGAGTTCGGAGCCAAACTGGACATGGGCATAACCAATGGGTACGCCCGAATCGAGAAAATTTCTTTCGATGCCTACAACGAGAGCGAATGCCTCATAGTTGCGGTGGAACGCTACAAAGAACGGATGGGAGTGTATCCTGAACGAGTTTTGGCGGATAAAATATACCGAAATCGCACAAACTTAAGCTACTGCAAAGAACTCGGAATCCGATTATCCGGCCCGTCGCTCGGCAGGCCCAAGAAGGATCAGAAGATTGACAAAAAACAAGAATACAGCGACAACTGCGATCGAGTAGAGGTCGAGAGAGGCTTCAGCCTGGCGAAAAGAAAGTTCGGGCTCAGGCTTATTCGAACACGCCTTGAAGAGACCAGTCTCTGTGTGATTGCTTTATTCATCCTTACAATGAACCTGTCCAAGGTTTCATTGCGCATTTTTTTGACTTTCATCCAATGGATGGGCTCCCCTAGAATTGAACCTCTAATGAAGCCGTAAGCTAAAAATAGGGATTTATTCAGCAGGCATTATTTATTTCCCGTTTTTTATATAAATCAGATTATAATAAATGTAGCAGTGTTACGATTGAGTATCGAGTCAATGAAACTTATTGGTATCAAGGAATCGCTTCCAGTGCTATTCAACTGGTACTAGAATACCTTTTCTAAACAGTTATCATGGCAAAAATCAAAGCGATATACAGAATCTGATTAAGAAGAACAAACTTACAGTAAACGTTAAAAATTTTCAGCAAAAATCAGAGTAATCGAAAAAAAGAGAAGACAACCCAAGATATGAAATTTCAAAAGAATCAGGAAAAATGGCTATAGAAGAAAGGCCCATTAACAAAGAAGCTGCTATCAATTAATTGGTAGTAGCTTCTTTGTTTGTGTATGAATAAGAATGGAGATGTAGTGGAGGATTAGACATATGAAAGTAAAGAAGAGGCCTATCATGAAGTTTATTGAAAAGCTACGATAGCCTGGAATTTTTGGGGAAATTTAACGCAAAAGAAACTTTCAGAGTAATTATGTGTGTCAAGATAGCTGATCATTGTTGCGAAATTCGTCAAGCAACAATCTAAGTTAGTAAATATCATATAGCCAGAAAGTTAGGCATCAAACGTTCCAATGATAGTGCAGTAAACATCGGGTCAATTGAAGAAAAATCAATTAAGCTCTCGACGATTATTAGAAGAAATCAAGTATTCATAATTCAGTAGTTGACAATGTACAATAAAACTTATACTATTCAACTATATGGTTGAACTGTTTTTTGATAATAACAAGTCTAAAGGAGGAGAATTGAGATGTATAGTACAAATAAAAAAATATTTGAACAGTATTCGCTATTTGGAAAAGCCTTAGCTAATTCAAATCGTTTGGAAATAATGAGCCTTCTTATGCAATCGCCAAAAACAGTTAAAAGGATTGCAAAAGACACAAACTTATCAGTAGCAAATGTTTCCAAACATTTGCAGATGCTTCTGAAAGTTCATTTGGTTAAAAATCGTAAATATAAAAACTATATCTATTACGAAGTTATCAATAAAGATATTGAGAATATGTTGACGATCTTTTTTGAAACTGCACAAAATCAGCTTGAGAATTTAAGCGAGATAGAAACAGTTTTTAGTAACTCTAATGAATATGTATTAACAATCGAGGATTTAGAAAAGAGACTGTCCGCAAAGGATATAGTTTTGATTGATGTACGTCCTTCAGAGGAATATTTAACTGCACATATTCCGGGAGCAATTTCAATTCCACTTCAAGACTTGGAAAGTATGATTGAAAAACTACCTAAAGATAAAGAAATCGTTGCTTATTGTCGTGGACCTCGTTGTCTGATGTCAAAAGAAGCAATTACAATCTTAAAAGAGCATGGTCGACAGGCTGTTCAATTTAATCAAAGTGTGAATGACTGGAATTTACATAGCATGCTCCAGTAAATTGCTGAAGCTGAAGCTAGAAACATTTTTAGCTAGTACTTCTCGGTTCAAATATTTTGTCAGGAATATTTATTTATGATACTATTCAACTGTTCGGTTGAATAGTATGTAGTGAGACATACTATGATTTTAGGAACGAAATATAAAAAGTTGTCAACGAAAAGGTAACAATAATTATTTGGGGAGGATGCCTATGATTTATGATGTAGTAATAATTGGAGCAGGGCCTGGAGGGATGACTGCTGCTTTATACGCAGCTCGTGCTAATCTTTCGGTATTAATGTTAGAAAAGGGACTTCCTGGCGGTCAAATGAACAATACTGCGGAAATAGAAAATTATCCTGGATTTGACTCTATTTTAGGTCCAGATTTATCTATGAAGATGCTTAATGGGACAGAAAAATTTGGAGTAGAATTAAAATATGATACTGTGGAGAAAATTGAGGATCAAGGTAGTATAAAAATGATTGAGGGTATCAATGATAGTTACCATGCTAGGACGATCATTATTGCTACTGGTGCCGTTCATCGAATGCTTGGTGTAAAAGGCGAAGATTCTTATTCAGGAATGGGTGTCTCTTATTGTGCCGTATGTGATGGGGCGTTCTTTAAAAATAAGGAACTATTAGTAGTTGGTGGTGGAGATTCTGCTGTAGAGGAAGCTATGTATCTAACTCAATTTGCCTCTAAGGTAACGATTGTTCATCGGAGAGATACGTTACGAGCACAAAAAATTCTCCAAGAACGTGCTTTTAATAATGACAAAATTGCTTTTGAATGGAATGCTGTAATCGATGAAATCAAAGGGAATCAAACGAAAGTGACTTCCGCCTCTTTGAAAAATTCAAAAAATGGTGAATTAAAAGAAATTACTGCGGATGGGGTATTTATCTATGTTGGTTTGGATCCAATTACGCAACCATTTGTAAGTTTAGGAATTGTAAATGATAAAGGATGGATAGAAACAGACGAGAGAATGCAAACTACCATACCTGGAATTTTTGCCATTGGAGATGTTCGGGAAAAGGAATTACGTCAGATTACAACAGCTGTAGGCGATGGGAGTATTGCAGGTCAAGAAGTATATAAATATATTGAAAAAAATTCGAAAATAAATGCATAGAATAGGTGAAAAAAATGAAAACAACTAACGATAAACAATTTAAAGAAGAAACGAATCAAGGATTAGTATTAATCGACTTTTGGGCTCCATGGTGTGGTCCCTGCAGAATGCAAGCACCTATCTTAGAATCATTAGAGGCTGAAATGGGAGACAAAGTATCAATTTTCAAGTTGAATGTGGACGAGAATCCAGTTACAGCTGGTGAGTTGGGCATAATGAGTATTCCAACGCTATTAATTAAAAAAGATGGTCGTGTTATGGACAAGTTAATAGGAGTACACGATAAAGATACCTTAGTGAAAACATTAAATGAATTTGCATAATTACTAACTAGATGAAGTAAGTTAGAGTAGTGAATAGGAGTAACAAGCTTATCTCAGAAGCCAAGAGCAAAATGCTCTTGGCTTTTTTCTATAGGTTCATTAATAAGATTCTACAAGATCATGATAAATTCACGTCTTTTGTTAACGCCAATAATCACTATGAGGCTATTAGGGATATGATTTAAGTTAAATAAGCTATTGGAATTTGGAATTGATTATCATTGTCATATAAGCCTGTTTGGTAATTGATTTAATATGTGTCATGTTATAGTATTGATAGGATGAAGAGAAAAAATTTTCACCCTGCAATAAAAAAGGAGGGTTTTGAAATGAGTTTAGATTATTCAGATCGAGGGAAACAACCTGTTGTAGAAAATATTGAGGCGATGACTGTCGAAAATGAAAATTTTCGAACAACTATTTGGACTGGTGAAAAGTTACAAGTGACGGTTATGTCAATTGAACCTGGTGATGATATTGGCTTAGAGATTCATGAAGGAATTGACCAATTTTTGCGTATAGAATCAGGTAGTGGAGTTTGCAAGATGGGACCAAAAGAAGATGATCTTTCATTTGAAAAGCCAGTAAAAGATGATGATGCAATTTTTGTTCCTGCTGATACTTGGCATAATGTGGAAAATACGGGAGACGTTCCTTTGAAACTGTATACTATTTATGCGGGGCCAGATCATGTAAAAGGAACCGTTCACCCTACTCATGAAGATGCTAGAAACGATCCGAATGAAGATTAGAAATTAATAAATGACTAGATAATAAGCAACCCCTACTATTTGCCGGTAATTTTTCGGTAAGTAGTAGGGGATATTTTTTTCTAAAAACCGAATTTGCAAAGTGTGTAAAATTTGCTAACTATTATTCGAAAATGTCCACCATTCATAAACAAAAATTTGTTTCATAAGCGGTTGACAAATGAATGGTCGTTCATATATGGTTGTCTTAACATATGATTCTTGGTTCATATGAATGAATTTAATGGTTGAGGAGATGAAGTTAGGATGGATAATTCTAAAATGAATAATTTCGAACAACATAGTCATACACATAGCTATGTTGGTGAGCATACACACGAACATACGCATGATCATAGCGGTTCTGTTGCAAAGTTTTAAATCTACTATCAAATAAGGTAGAATAATAGAAAAAGATAGCAGGAGGAATGACGATGAATCCTTTTAAAGGAAAGCAATTTCAGCAGGATGTGATTATTGTAGCCGTGGGCTACTATCTTCGTTATAACCTTAGCTATCGTGAAGTTCAAGAAATCTTATATGATCGTGGCATTAACGTTTCTCATACGACGATTTATCGTTGGGTGCAAGAATATGGCAAACTACTCTATCAAATTTGGAAAAAGAAAAATTAAAAATCCTTTTATTCATGGAAAATGGATGAAACGTACATCAAAATTAAAGGAAAATGGCATTATTTGTATCGAGCCATCGGTGCAGATGGTTTAACCTTGGATATTTGGTTACGTAAAAAACGGGACACACAAGCAGCCTATGCTTTTCTTAAGCGGTTAGTGAAGCAGTTTGATGAACCGAAGGTTGTAGTCACAGATAAAGCCCCCTCTATTACAAGTGCCTTTAAGAAACTAAAAGAATACGGCTTTTATCAAGGGACAGAACATCGTACCATTAAATACCTGAATAATTTGATTGAACAAGACCATCGTCCAGTAAAGAGACGCAATAAATTCTATCGAAGTTTACGCACTGCCTCTACCACGATTAAAGGCATGGAAGCCATTCGAGGATTATATAAGAAAACCCGAAAAGAAGGCACTCTCTTCGGGTTTTCGGTCTGTACTGAAATCAAGGTATTATTGGGAATCCCAGCTTAAATCATAGATACCGTAAGGGATTTTATTCTTTATTTAAAACTTTGCAACAGAACCGATGAAACTTATATTAAGGTAAAAGGAAAGTGGCACTATTTGTATCGATCCATTGATTCTTCGGGGATAACATTAGATATTTGGTTACGAAAAAAGCGTGATAAACAAGCAGCTTATGCTTTCTTTAAACGATTGATCAAACAATTTGGAGAACCTAAAGTTCTTGTCACTGATAAAGCCCCTTCACTAAGTAGTGCGTTTAATCAATTGCATTCTGAAGGATTATTTTCTAAGACTGAACACCGAACAAATAAATACTTGAATAATATCATTGAACAGGATCATCGATCCATCAAGAAAAGGCACAAATTATATCAGTCCATAAGGACTGCTTCCTCAACAATTAAAGGAATTGAAACTATACACGCTTTATATAAAATTAGCCAAAGAGACAAAAGTCTCTTTGGCTTTTCAGTGATTCATGAGATGAATACATTAATGAGTATCTAAGCATAAAATCAAAAATTAATTGGAAACTCTTTATTAATTTTTTAACTTTGCAACAGAACCATCTTAAATAATACGCAAGGCTTCCTATTTGAATTATAGGTTTAATTTAATAAGAGATATTGTGATTTAGATACTCATCTAACTATTTAATTTATTTTTCGAACTATTAATAGCAGGTAATAAAATTCGTTTAAACACAGGAACTAATACAAGATAAAAGATTAAATTACCCGTTCCATGGAGGATATCAAAAAATAATCCTTGAAAATAATAGGCCCAAAAAGAAGGTAGTTGATATATAAAGACTTCAACTCTCGATACGATCAATCCGTAAAGAAGGCCACATAAAAATGCAATGATTGCTTGGATAGAGATGTGATGCTTAATCAGGGCACAGTTAGATAAAAAATGAAAAACCGTAACGATACTACTGAAGGCGATCAGTTGGCTGAATGTCCAACTACCCATTCCTAAATAAAGGTTCGTGCCTAATAAGCTTACTAAAGTAACGATTAAAGCATCTGTATAACTTCCATAAAAAGCGAGTAAAAGTAGAATGGCTGTCATTGGTTGTACATTCGGTATCCAAGTAAAAAGGATTCTACCAACAATACAGGCGGCACTAAATAAAGCGAGGGTGGTAATCCTTCTGATTGGAAAGCGTGAATTAGAGGTTGGTAACACTAGGAAAACTCCCTTGTTTTAATTGATAATAGTTCTCATTGTATCAGAATAAAAATTAATTACAAGATTGAATTACACTTTATATAGTGCGATAATCATTGGTGGGCACAATATGTTGTGTTTGTTGATGATAAAGGTGGTAGTATTTAATGAATTATCCTAAAAAATATATAGAAAAACTAAATCAAGATATCTCTTCTTATAAAGAAGTCGCTAAGATAACTGCAGAAATGACTCAAACATTTGATGGGATTTCAAGATTAATCATGCTTGATCGCTATGCATTTAAAGATATGAGCGGAAAAACTTTGACAGTCGGGGATTTGGTTATTTTAACAACCCATGCTGATCCACAATATCCAGCAAGAGGGATCGGAAAAATTGAAGAGATCAATAAGGAACAGTTGATAATTCGAATTGAGGAAGAATTTCAAAGCTCGTTAACTAATCCAGAAGAAATTGCTTCGGGACGAGTGATTCGAAATATAAATGAGGTTGAGAAACCGCTTGAACTTTATTTTGAACAAATTGCAGCTCGTGTTGCTAGAGGAATCTCTGATATTGAAGGAGAAAAAAAAGCTCAGTTTTTTACCGAGTTTTATCAGCATTTGACAGAACAAAATCTCATTCCTGCTGGACGTGTACTTTATGGTGCAGGAACGAATTCAGAAGTAACATACTTCAATTGCTACGTTATGCCATTCATCCATGACTCTCGTGGGGGCCTGGCAAAACATCGTCAAGAAGTGATGGAGATTATGAGCCGTGGTGGTGGTGTAGGAACGAACGGTTCAACGCTACGGCCAAAATCAGCGATCGTCCATGGGGTGAATGGGAAATCATCAGGTTCAGTTTCGTGGCTCAATGATTTAGCTAATTTGACAAATTTAGTTGAACAAGGCGGGAGTCGTCGGGGAGCACAAATGATCATGTTGAATGATTGGCATCCAGATATTTTTGAATTCATTATCTCTAAGATTCAGAATCCGGCCATTTTACAAAATTTGATCCACACTAGCCAAAGTCCGATAGTACGTCAATTAGCTAGTGAAAAACTGACTTTTGAACCACTAATAGCAAATGAAAAGGAATGGTTAGAGTATTTGGTCGATCATCCGACGAATGATATGGAGGATAAATTTTTAAAAACGGCTCAACAGAAATTAAAAGCGGGTGGTACGTACAGTGTGAAAGACCCTGATTTCTTGACCGGAGCCAATATCTCCGTCTGTTTAACAAAAGAATTTATGGAAGCTGTCGAAACCGACCAAACTTATGAGTTACGCTTTCCAGCAATCGAAGACTATGACGCTAGTGAAATGGCTGATTATGATCAACATTGGATGGAAATTGGAGATGTCAGGGAATGGGCTGAAACAGGGCGTAAAGTAAAAATCCATCAAACGATCAAGGCTCGCGAATTGTGGGATTTGATTACTTATTGTGCAACGTATTCAGCAGAACCGGGAATATTTTTTATCGATAATGCTAATGAGATGACCAATGCTCAAGCCTACGGACAAAAGGTAGTTGCAACCAATCCATGTGGGGAACAGCCGTTGACGCCTTATGCGGTATGCAATCTAGCAGCAATTAATTTAGCCAATATGGTTGATAAAGAAACGAAAGTTGTCGACTTTGAAAAATTAGCTGATGTCGTACGAGCTAGTGTTCGTTTTCAGGACAATGTAATTGATGCGACGCCTTACTTTTTTGAAAAAAATGAGCAGCAAGCTAAAGGTGAACGACGTGTTGGACTTGGGGTCATGGGATTGGCAGATTTATTGATTTATTGTGAAAAAGTCTATGGATCTGAAGATGGAAACCGTTTAGTAGATCAAGTATTTGAAAAAATTGCTGTTACGGCTTATCAAACGTCCGTCGAACTAGCAAAAGAAAAAGGAAGCTTCCCATTTTTAGTAGGCAAAACAGTCGAGGAAACAACAGCACTTCGTCAACGTTTTATTGAATCGGGCTATATGAAGAAGATGCCGGAATCAATCCGACAAGCGATTCTAAAATACGGCATTCGTAATTCTCATTTACTAACAGTCGCACCAACAGGGTCAACGGGTACTATGGCTGGTGTTTCAACTGGACTAGAACCATATTTCTCTTTTTCTTATTTCAGAAGTGGTCGTTTAGGAAAATTCATTGAAGTTAATGCTGAAATAGTTAGCGAATATTTAGAAAAAAATCCAGAAACAGCTGCGGATAATCTACCCCCATTCTTTGTCTCTGCCATGGAGCTTTCACCAGAAGCTCATGTGAATGTTCAATGTACGATCCAACGTTGGGTAGACAGCTCTATCTCAAAAACAGTTAATGCACCTAAGGGGTATCAAGTGAAACAAGTAGCCGCGATCTATGAAGATCTGTATCAAGGTGGGGCTAAAGGTGGAACCGTCTATGTGGATGGTAGCCGAGATTCGCAAGTGTTGACACTTGAAGCAGATGACAATGTATTTGAAGAACCTGTAGTAGGGGTGGTAAATAATCAAATTACTCTTGACTCATTAGAATCATCAGAAGCAGAAGAAATATGTCCGATTTGCCATGAGGGTAGAATTGAAGAAATTGGTGGTTGCAGTACGTGTACTAACTGTAAAGTACAACTAAAATGTGGCTTGTAAAAGGAGCTATTCGATGAAAATTTATACTAAAAGCGGCGATAAAGGAAACACTAGTATTATTGGTGGAAAAAGAATAAAAAAATCTGACGCTCGCGTTTGTGCTTACGGTAGCATGGATGAAGTAAATTCTTGGGTTGGTAAAATTATTTCAGAGTTGGATGATAAAAAGTTTGAGCTGTTGAAAAAAGAACTAGTCGCATTACAAATTTTACTTTTTGATATTGGAACAGACTTGGCTACACCCATTGGGATTAAAGAAATGATTGTAGGGAAAGAAGAAGTAACTAAGATTGAAACGCTGATTGATTTTTATCAAGCAAAAGTTCCAGTCATTGAAAAATTTATCTTACCTGGAGGACACCCGGTGGCATGCGATATGCAAATTACACGAACAGTTATTCGTCGGGCAGAACGTGAAATCACACGATTGATTGTTTCAGATGAACCTATCAATTTACATGCATACAAAATTATAAATCGCTTATCGGATTTGTTTTTTGTACTTGCGCGCTATGTAAATACTGTTTATTCTGTAACAGAGCCATTTTATGAACGAGCAGGTAAGGTATTTCATTAAGAGAGGGTTTTAAATTTGAAAAAATTCGTAACATTACTAACAGTTTTTATTGGGTTATTCATTATGACAGGGTGCCAATCAAATCAAAATGATCAAACTTCATCAAAAGCATCCACTCAAGCAACCAGCGAGGTTGCCAAATCAAGTGCGTCGATAAAATTAACTGATAGCGATAAAGAAATAACATCAAAAAAAGTCACTTATCAATCAGGAGACTCATTATTGGAAATTTTAAAAGCGAACTTTGAAGTAAAAGAAAAAGATGGTTTTATTACTTCAATTGACGGTCATGCTCAGGATGAGACCCAAAAAAAATATTGGACATTCACGATCAATGGAAAAATGGGTGAAAAAGGCGCAAATGAAACGAAACTCGCTAATAATGATCAGGTCGTTTTCAATTTGGGCGTATTTAAATAAAAATTATCGTTCTTTACAGTAATAGGACGATAATTAAGTATAAGAAAATTATTAGTTTTTAAAGGAATATGTTAATTTTAAAACACGTTCAAACCAATCATTCGAGGGTTTGAACGTGTTTTTTCTATCCTTGGATACTTTAACGAAAAGATTTGATGATATTAACCTTTTTTTAAGAGACAACCCGAAGAGACAATTTCAGATTTTGAAATTCTATTTGAATTAAGACGAGAGATTGTTAATCTGGGCTTGGAAAATTCTTTTTCGATGACTGAGTCCGTGTATCTACTATTTTATCTACTTTTTTATTCTCAAGAATGTCTGAATATGAGATAAATCTGTTGTCTAGTTCATCAAGGACTTCAATTGAACGGGATGAAATGTTTTTTAATAGAAAATACGAAAAAATCATCGCTAGCAAGATTAAATTGAGTTGCTCTTTTTATTTTTTATCAAAAAGTAGTTGCACTTCCCCTCACTAGAGGCTTTTTTTTATTGCATTCATCATCATCAATAAGAGATTAATATAAAAGTAATAAAGAAAAGGTAATAAAAGAAAGGTAATAAAAATAGCATATTATTTCGGAAGAGAGTGTAAAATATTTTGTGTAAATAGAAAAAAGGAAGTCCCTTCTGTAGAATAGAGTTACCACAACACATTCACAGAAGAGAGGACTTCCCTATGAACGATTTTACTACAGAAATTCTAAAGACTCTAGCGAACAAGTTGTAACACATGAAATTGCTTATAATAGTGTATTGAAATTAAGGTAGATTGACAAACGAGTGATCAAATAGATATACTACCTTCAAACGACCGTTTGAATGTGAGGTGAGATGAATGGAAAAAGTTTGCCAAGTGACTATCGTACATAAAGAAAAAGTAAATGTAATAAAAAAAAAATTGGATCAAAAAGATTTTTCAAACTTACTTGTGTTAGGGAAATGTTTCAGCGATTCTTCTAGAATTAAAATTTTTTATGCTTTAGAAACCTATAAGGAAATGTGTGTCTGTGATTTAGCAGAAATACTTAATGCTAGTGTCGCTACAACGTCACACCATTTACGTTTTTTAAAAAAACATGGAATGGCAAAATCACGTCAAGATGGAAAAGTAGTTTATTACTCTTTAGCGAATGAAGACATCCTTTCCGCTATTCATGTTTTTTTAAAGTTATCAGAAAATCTATCTATGAAATCTTAGTTTGGAGGAAGTTATTTTGTTACAAAGTATTTTTTCAGCTATCGCTGTTTATATTTCTACCAGCATTGATTATTTGTTTATCTTGCTGATTATTTTTTCTCAAAGTCATACAAAAAAAGGGCTCCGTCAGATTTTTTGGGGTCAATATCTAGGAACAGGTATCTTAGTAGCCGTAAGTTTATTTGCAGCATATGTGCTGAATTTCATTCCGCAAGATTGGATCATTGGGCTTCTCGGTCTAATTCCGATTTTCTTAGGAATCAGAGTGGCATTGGTTGGCGAAGAGGAGGAAGAAGAAGAGGAAGTCGTTGAAAAGCTTGAATCAAGAGGAACAAACCGCTTCTTTTGGACCGTTGCCTTAATAACAATTGCTTCTGGTGGCGATAACTTAGGGATTTATATTCCTTACTTTGCCTCGTTATCTTTTTCAGAGATTGTCACCGCTCTAATCGTATTTGCTATTTCTGTTGCGGTTCTTTGCTATATCAGTTACAAATTAGCCAAGATTTCTTTTGTTTCCGAAACCTTAGAAAAATATGAACGAATCCTTGTTCCTATAGTGTTTATTGGCTTAGGAATTTATATATTGATCGAAAATGGTACGATTCAAACTGTATTGAGTTTATTTAATTAATAAATAGTTTGATTGTTAGTACAAAAAAAGACAGCGATTAAAACTCGTTGTCTTTTTTTTGTACTAACAGATTGGCGCATTATCTAAGTAATATAATTCGATACATGAAATTACATAAAATCATGTGTTCCAAACCTTGTGTAATCAAGGTTATTTTTCATCTTAAAAAGAAAAAAGATAGAGCATAAAATCTACTCTATCTTAATCTTGTCAGTCCTTCTAGCACTTTTTCTGAGTTTGTCTTAATTACCTTTAAGACAAACTCATTCATGAAAAAATTAAGTCAATTAGTTGAACACTCCAAGGAGTAAACATAAATAAGGAGAATAAAATAAGCAAAATACTTATAAAAATGGTTACTTTGCTGTCTTGATTGTTTCTATAAGCAGATATCGATCGGATTAAAAGATAAATACCTATAAATAATGTTAGAAAGTACCAAAAACCCATATGAAACACTCCTTTTTAATTTTTTCAATTATGTGATTAATTCCTTAAATTAGGCCTTTAAAAAAAAGTAGAGCAGTTTTATACTTTCTTCCGTGTCAAAAAAATCCCAAAGATAACTCCAATAAGGGCAATTGGAGCTATTCTCATGAACAACCACTCAAATCCGTGTAAAACCACTCCGACAACTGCGATTTCAGGGTCACTATAATCCCAACCCAAGTAAGGACTATTTGACACTATTAAAACGGTGAAAATAGCAGCTATAACCACAAACAGTAAAATAAGAAGCCAGTGAAACGTTTTGCTCCTTGTTGCTTTCCTTTGTGCGAGTTGCAAGTTGATGACCTCAAGTTTTTCAGAAATCACTTTTACGTCATCAACCTTCGACTCAATTATAGTTTCTCCAAGCAAATTGCTTACGGATGTTTCAAACACTTCCGATATAGAAATAAGCATATCAGAATCAGGAACCGACAAACCTTTTTCCCATTTAGATATTGTTTGTCGCACTACATTTAGTTTGATCGCAAGTTCTTCTTGCGAAAGCCCTATCGATTTTCGAATTGCTTTAATATTTTCCCCTAGCATTAGTGATAACCTCTTTTCTACTGCTATTATATAATTAATTACTTGTTGCTATAAGCAACGCAAATTAACATTTTACTATTTATTATCCTTACACTAATAATGTTGAGTTTTATTTAGTTCTTATTGTGACAAACTCACCTTGCCAGTTGCAAGTTATTCCATTATTCTGATACACGAAATTAGATAAAGTCATGTATCTAGAACCTCGACTTAATAAAATGTTTTATTTATGTTTTTCCTTACGAACCTCAAAATAAAGCGAAAGGAATGCAACCATGGTCAATATATAAAAAATTATAAATATTTTTTTTATATTCTCATTATTATCATTTACGAGTATAGGTGTAAATAAGGTTGTCAGTATAAGTATCCAGGTAACAAAGCTATTTTTTAAACTATTTTTCACTGTCTTCACTCCTATTAAGAATTTGAATAATCGATGAACTAATTTATTTTATAAAAAATACATGAAATTGCTTATAACAGTGTATTGGAATTAAGGTAGATTGACTAACGAGTGATCAAATAGATATACTTCATTCAAACAATCGTTTGAATGTGAGGTGAGATGAATGAAAAAAGTTTGCCAAGTGACTGTCGTACATAAAGAAAAAGTAAATGGAATAAAAAATAAATTGGATCAAAAAGATTTTTCAAACTTACTTGTGTTAGGGAAATGTTTCAGCGATTTTTCTAGAATTAAAATTTTCTATGCTTTAGAAACCTATAAGGAAATGTGTGTCTGTGATTTAGCAGAAATACTTACTGCTAGTGTCGATACAACGTCACACCATTTACGTTTTTTAAAAAAACATGGAATGGCAAAATCACGTCAAGATGGAAAAGTAGTTTATTACTCTTTAGCGAATGAAGACATCCTTTCCGCTATTCGTGTTTTTTTAAAGTTATCAGAAAATCTATCTATGAAATCTTAGTTTGGAGGAAGTTATTTTGTTACAAAGTATTTTTTCAGCTATCGCTGTTTACATTTCTACGAGCATTGATTATTTGTTTATCTTGCTCATTATCTTTTCTCAAAGTCACACACAAAAAGGTATTCGACACATTTTTTGGGGTCAATATCTTGGAACAGGCATTTTGGTAGCTGTAAGTTTGTTTGCTGCTTATGTGCTGAATTTTATTCCGCAAGATTGGATCATTGGACTTCTTGGATTAATTCCAATTTATTTAGGTATCCGTGTCGCTGTGATAGGCGAAGAGGAGGAAGAAGAAGAGGAAGTCGTTGAAAAACTAGAATCTAGAGGAACCAGTCGGTTATTCTGGACTGTCGCCTTAATAACCATTGCGTCAGGTGGAGACAATTTAGGGATTTATATTCCCTACTTTACTTCGTTAGCTTTTTCAGAAATTTTAATTGCCTTAGTAGTATTCGTTATCTCGATTGCGATTCTTTGCTTTATCAGTTATAAGTTGGCAAAAATTTCCTTTGTTTCCGAAACGTTAGAAAAGTATGAACGAATCATTATTCCAATCGTGTTTATTGGATTAGGAATCTTTATCTTGGTAGAGAACGGGACGATACAAACGCTACTAGGTTTTTAAAAATCATAATCACGAAAGATAAAAAGAGAGGCAGCGATTTGTTTAGTCGCTGCCTTTTTTGCTTTTCAAATAATGAGGTATTTTTAGTGTAGGACTATCCTAAGTGTTGTGGGAGTATCCTTTCTCAAGTTCTTCTTTACTTGTTGTTATTTCTATTGTGATATGATTTTTCACACTGGATTCATGTGCGATTTCTGCAATTTCTTCTTTTATTTCCCTAGCCTTGTCTATGTCTGAAGGGTCTATAAGAACCGTGACGATAAGGGCGTTTTCTTCCCCGTCCAGTGACCAAATGTGAAAATGTGAGAGGTCTTTTACAGCAGGAACATTTTTAATGGAGTCCGCCAAGCTCTTTACGTTTACATTTTCAGGCGAACCATTCAATAAAATTTTCATTGTGGTGAAAAATTCAGGAACGGTTTTGTAGAGGATATAAAGTGCAATCAAAATCGATAAGATAGGATCCAGACGATATGCCTCGGTAAAGTTCATTAGAATACTCACAATCAAGACTCCAATCCACCCTAATACGTCTTCCAGCATATGGAGGTTCAACATGCTCTCGTTTTTGGATGTGCCTTTGCTTAAAATCCACGCAGCATATCCATTCAATGCAATAGCTACGAGAGAAAGCCAGAACATGCCACTATAATTTACGGGTTGTGGGTCAATCAAACGTGGCACACTACGATAGATCATAAAAAACGAGCCACTAATTAGCACAACGCCAGTTATCAGCGCGCCCAGTAAAGAAAAGCGGTTATAGCCAAAAGTGAACCGTTCATCTTGTTTTTTCTCTGAATAACCTTGAAAAAACCAAGCGAATCCAATTGAAATAGAGTCCCCTAAATCATGAACTGCGTCGGACATAATGGACACACTATTGAAAAGAAAGCCAAAGAAAAATTCGCTTATAGAGAAAATAAGATTTATGAAGAAAGCAATTTTAATATTCTTTTTCGGTTGATTCTGATTCGAGTGATTATGGTCTTTATCTGATTTTGACATTTAAAAGCCTCCTAAGTTTGTATGCTACATACTAATTGGTTTTATTTTTCTAATTCATTAACATGAGTTAAGACTTGTTCGAGAATACTAAAAACATGAAGGTCATCTAAACTGTAAAGCATACTTTTTCCTTCTCTTCTTGATTTCACTAAGCGTGCGTCTTTCAACGTTTTTAATTGATGAGAAATAGCGGACTGTTCCATGTCCAGAGAAATAGCGATATTTCCAACACTACACTCTTTTTTCTGTAAAAGAAAGAGAACCGACAATCGTGTAGGATCACTAATCACCTTAAATAGTTTGCTTATTGACAGAATAGATCCTTTATCGATTGGAGAAGTTGTTTTTATATCCATAGTGTTTTTATTCCTTTCATATGACCTTTCGTTCATATCTATATTACCATATGAGCGAAACAATGCTAATCTTTTGTTTATAAAAGAGAAGTGGCGTTCTCTTTATCTTGACAAAATGTATATAGCGATATAAAATGAGTATACAAACATATGATTAATTAGTCATATGTAAAGTGGATTCATTATGATTTACTTTTGGAATAAACGAAAGGAGTCAGAAATAGCAGAAATTTATGTGATTCAAGAAGTAAATGATGGAAAACAAAGGAATTATAAATTATATAGGGAGGCAATAGAAGTGGAAACTATCCAAGAACAACAGTCTCAAGAAAAGCATAATCATAATCACAACCACGATCACGACCATGATCATGGGAAAATGCCAGTCGTTTTGTACTTTGTTGGTTTAGCATTAGCAGTGATTGCTCTATTTTTGAATGAAGATTATCAGTTGGTACAAAATGTTTTGTTCTCAATCGCTACAATCAGTGCCGGGTATCACGTTATTCTTCTTGAAGGCCTTGGAGAAACAATTGAGAATTCAAAAGCACAAAAAAAGTTCATACCTAATTCTCATATTTTAATGGGATTAGCGGCAATTGGAGCTTCTTTGATGGGGAATTTTTGGGAAGGAACATTATTGATTCTTATTTTTTCTGGCGCACATTTTTTGGAAGATTATGCAGAAGGAAGAAGCAAACGAGAAATAACGAAATTACTCGAAATGAATCCAACGACTGCCCGGTTAATCCTGCCTGATGGTAGTACAAAAAATGTGGATGTCAGTGAATTAAAAGTGGGAGATCAACTTCAAGTGTTGAATGGCGATCAAGTACCTATTGATGGCGTCATTTTGTCTGGATCTACATCCATTGATGAGTCGTCTATTAATGGAGAAAGTATCCCGAAAGAGAAATCCAAAGGAGATGGCGTCTTCGGGAGTACAATCAATGGAACAGGTACCTTCACGATGAAAGTCACCAAAGAAAACAAAGATACAGTATTTTCAAAAATTTTACAATTAGTGAATCAGAACCAAGATAACCAAACAAAAGCTGCGAGTATTATCCAAAAATTTGAACCGAAATATGTCACAGTTGTTTTAATTGCCATTCCTCTATTCATGTTATTGGCTCCTTTTCTACTTGATTGGACATGGTCACAAAGTGTCTATAGAGGATTGGTCCTTTTAGTTGCAGCTTCACCGTGTGCTTTAGCAGCAGCTACTGTCTCGGCAACGCTATCGACGACTTCTAATTTAGCCAAAAAAGGAGTCCTTTCAAAAGGTAGTTCTTACCTGTCTCAATTAGCCGATATTAAAGCAATTGCATTTGATAAGACGGGCACCTTGACCAAAGGAAAACCTGAAGTAACCAATTATTATTTTGCTGATTCCGTGAACGAAGAAAACATGATTGATATCGTAGTAGCTCTTGAAAAAGAATCCAATCACCCCTTAGCAGATGCTATTCTAAGAAAGTTTGAGCAAAAAAACAAACTAACTATTGAAGTAGAAAACCAAATTGGTAAAGGATTGACGGGAGATTACAAAGGGAGAAATTATCGTATAGGAAAACCGACTTCGTTTGATGATGTTTCAGATGAATATAGTCGTTTAAATAATGAATGGGCGTCAGAAGGTAAGACAGTCGTATACGTAGCAGTAGATGAAGAGGTTATAGGCCTTATTGCCCTTATGGACGTTCCGAGTGAATATGCTAAAGAAACCATTGAATATTTTAGGAAACAAGGTATACACACCACATTAATTACTGGTGACTCAGAAATGACGGGAAAAGCGGTTGCTAAACAATTAGGAATAGATGAAGTGATTGCGAATGTCATGCCGGAAGACAAATCCAGAATTATAGACGAACAAAAAGAAAAATACGGCGTGACCGCCATGGTTGGAGACGGTGTAAATGATGCTCCTGCTCTTGTTAATGCAGATGTGGGAATCGCTATGGGAGATGGGACTGATGTGGCAGTAGAGGTATCTGATTTAGTTTTAATGCAAAACAATTTATCTAAATTGGTACAATCTCATAATATTTCTTCGAAAATGAACCGTGTTATTTGGCAGAATATTATTTTTTCAATGGCCGTTGTTGCTTTTTTAATTGTCGTTAGTTTCTTAGGCTTAACGGATATTGCAATCAGTGTCATTATTCATGAAGGAAGTACTTTGGTTGTTATTTTGAATGGACTTCGATTGCTAAGGGCAGTCTAAAGAATGATTGCACACCTTCAAATTAATCGAGTAATAGAGATAATTAAGGATTACACTACATTTTTTATCTCTATTATTTATTTATATTTATCTAGATGTTCAAAGTCAAAATGATATGTCAACCATACTCTTGTGGCGTGACTTGAATACAAGACACATGAAATTGTATAAAATCATGTATCAAGAATCCTATACCTATAGGGTTCTTTTTTTTACTCCCCCTAAACACACGATTTCTTGTTATAATAACTATAATCATGTATTCGAACAGATTAAAAAGGAGGGATTGTCATGGGCTATAATGTTCAGCCACTACGGTCGCAACAGGAGATTAATGATTTTTTATTTTGCCTGCGACGGAATAAAAATGCGGAACGTGACGTTTTCTTGTTTCTAATTGGAATTAACAGCGGTCTGCGCATGTCCGACATCGTCAAACTCAAGAAAAAAGACGTGATTACCTCAAAAAACCCGCGCATCGTGGAGCAAAAGACAGGGAAAACACGCATTTTATACTTAAGCAGCTTACAGGACTTGATTCACGGCTATACCGCACCCTTAGATCCGGAGGCTTACTTGTTTCCCAGTACTAAGGGCGGCCACGTAGAAGTCAATACGGTCTACCAGATGTTTCAAAAGGTCGCGAAGCTATTAGGAAGGGACGATATCGGCACCCACACCCTACGAAAAACCTTTGGTTACCACTATTACAAGAAAACCAAAGACGTGGCCACCTTAATGGAAATCTTTGGTCACAGCAGCGAGAAGATTACCAAACGCTACATCGGAATTAATGAAGATGAAATCAGTGAAACGTTATTAAATTTTCGGTTAGGTTTTTGATTGTATTATATAATAGATAAGCACAGTAAGACGGTTATAATCACCCACAGTATTGGACAAATCAACCTTTTTTTGGTATATTATATATATAAATGAGAGCAGGCTCATAGTCAACTTGATATAAATCCGGAACATAAGGGTCCGGCGGGTGGCGAGCACCAAAACTAAACTCGATACAAATCCGGAACGTAAGGGTCCGGCGGGTGGCAAGCACCAAAACTAAACCTGTACAAAAGGCTGCTCTTTTGAGCAGCTTTTTTTATTGGGAAAAAGGAGCATTCTTCGCACGTGGCAAAAAAAGAATACAAACGCATGTCTATAAAGGAGACAACCCAAATTACCAGACAGTTAAACGCGATTTATAAGGCTGCCCATCTCTTAAAAGAACATTTTGTAGATAAAAAAGTATCCTTTGTCGGAGAAGTCTCAACGGTAGCGATTATTTTTTCGACAACTAATTTTATGCACCTCTGTGGCATTGATTATCGCAGAGGCACACACTTGTTTTTTCAAGATGCCTTAGACAGGAAAATAAATTTACAGGATATTCAAATCAAAACGGATGGGACGACCTTTCAGAAATTACAAGTAATAGGTAGCCTTGATTTATTATTGGGGAAGCATATTTCTATTGTTGGCAGAGGTGTTTACTCTTCTCTTCGCTATGATGCAGCTATTCGAACAAGGAAAAAAATATTGGCTCTGTCTTTGAAACAAAACGGATTAATCTATATCCCTATCTCTTTGTTAAACCTATCATCAAAGGAAATTGGACCTGGACAAAAAGTTACTGGCATTTTTAGCGAGGATTTAACATCCGGGGAACTTAAAATGATTATGGAAGTCATCGATTAATCATTAATAGTGATATGCGACGTCATTTTGAAGTAATTATTCTATTTTGGGTTATAAAATAAAGCATTTTAAGACGATTTCAAATCATTCATGTGGGTTATTTAAAATGGACCCCTATAGAGGACACTAAAAAAAGTGTCCTCTATAGTTTTTTTTGCTCATAGGGAGGAAGGTCATGTAACTTTATCCACTAGCTCTTAATACAAGATTCGGAAATACCGACATATTATGGTCGTTTTTATTCTTTATTTAAAACTTTGCAACAGAACCTGCAATTGAATAGGTTAATGCATGGAAAAAAGCAGCAAACATAAATCAAAGTGGATCCTATAGAATAGACACTAAAAAAAGTGCCTTTATAGGGTCCTTTTCAATCCATTTTAGTTTCATAAGGTTTCTTTTTTTTAAATGTCCTTGACATAGAATCCATTTCAATTCTTCGATTAGCTAAATTTTTCTAAAGTCTGTGTATATAGTTCAATAATTTCTTCACGACTAATTTGATTTCTTTTCTCCTTATACCAAAAGACGGATTGAATCGTGATCCCCATAATGATCTGTCCTTTATAACTAAGCTCTATGGGTAATTCTTCGTCACTAGCTCCTTTTTTTATGCGGTTACCTAGCATGCTCTTCCCGTACTCGCGCACACTTTCAAGTTCAAAAATGATATTAGCATTCATTTGAATACTGAAAATGAGATATAAGAGATTATCAAATTGATAAAGTCCATATAATTGT
>NZ_PUAP01000059.1 GCF_002947535.1 Enterococcus mundtii | reverse complement strand
AGTTATTTTAAGAAATGTTACCCCGATGTACTACCGAACTCCTGGTTTTGCCTATGATGATTTTATTCGATATATTGTTGAAGATTTAAGTCCTTTGCGTAGGAATGATCATAATGAACGAGCAGTGTACACAGTGGTTGCTGATTCAAAAAGCGGAAACTGGCGAATGCAAGTGACACCTTCATTAAGTGCAGTACATAATAATCTAACCGATGGCGAAATGAATGTTGTCTTTACACGTTTAAGAATAGCGCCGCCTCAAGAAGAAGAATTTGAAATTCGCAGATTTCCATTTTCTTATTGGGGACAATCCCAAGGAGTAAACAATGGACGTTGGAGATTGGAGAGTAGCTCAACTAGTTTCACAATCGATTTTTCTGGAACTGATATTGGTAGTATTCGTCTTAATCCAAAATCTGGGTCTTTGATTCTGGAACACCAACAGAGCATTCCTGATCCAGAACATTTTGTTGATGCTCACAATACGAGGGGAACGGTACGGTATGAATGGGTAACACAGCCTGATACAAGCCAATTAGGTAAGCAACGCATAGAAGTCAGTGTTACTGATCAAACGGGTAGACCTGCAGTGACACTTCCCATTGAAATCGAAATAAAACCATTGATTTCCGCGACTAATCCTCAAGTGACGATTCGTCAAAATGATCCGAATCCTATGCCACAAGAGCTGTTTACGATCGCTCATGATGGCAGTTATCAACTCACTTGGGTAAATACTATCAGTACCGCTAACTTAGGGAATTTCATCTGGCATGCAAGAGTGCGTACCCAAGATGGCAGAGAAGCCACAGAAAGTGTGAATGTGACGATTGTTCCAGATGAAGGCTTACAGTTAGAATTGAATCCTGCGGGTGTTCAAAGACTTGAAAGTACAGAGTCCATATTTTCCGGTAATTTATATAGAGACTTGATCAAGGATGTGACATTCCGAGGGATGCCAGTCGATCGAAATAGTTTGCAGTTGATTATGGATGATTCGATCGAGCCAAACTTCAATTTAGTGGGAGAACAACCCTTCAGATTAACTGTTCAAGCAAGGCGTCCAGATGTGAATGCAACAACTCGAGGAACAATTGAAGGAACAATCAATGTTCGTTGGGAAGATACAATTTTGATGAAGTCTGCCACTGGTCAATCAGCAGGCGCGTTCTCGTTATTATTGAGTAATACGAATTCAAATAGTATCCCATTAAGGATTACTAGTGGTTTATCTACAAATATGAATGCACCTGTAGGACCACAGACTTCTCCTTTTTCTACTTATTATTCCTTCCAAATCTTACGGAATAATAATGTGATCTATAATCAAGAAGTATCTAATCGAACCACATTACAACAAATCATCGATCAATTTGGCAACACAGACAATATTTTCAATGTTCAATTGGGGGATGTGATCCGAATCCATCATCCGGAACGATCAGCCAATAGTTCAGTTTTAATGATGAATGAAGAAGAGCATGATTTTACCTATGATACAGAATATGCATACTACGAAGTCACCTCTTCTGGTTTTAGACCTGCTCCGGTCATGGAAGCGCAAGCCTCACAAAAAAACTTTGCATTAGGTGAAAATACCTCAAACATTGATCCTAGCTCATTGATCGATAATGTGACGATCAATGGTCG
>NZ_PUAP01000058.1 GCF_002947535.1 Enterococcus mundtii | reverse complement strand
AATGTGACGATCAATGGTCGAAGAATCGATAGCAGTCAGTACACAGTAGAATCACTGATTGATTTTGACACGAGTACGATCGGTACACGTAATATGCGTCTAAGACTAAATATGAATGATGGTCTTGCCTCAAATGAAATGGAAGTAGAATACGGTGTGAATTGGGGTCAAACTTTTGTTTTAAGGGGATTGAATGAAGCAACGGTTGGTGCGTTTAGTTTACTTAAAGAAGACGGACAATTGGCACTCCATGCATCTCAAGGCGTTAGTGGTACAAACCTTGCCAATCCAGTCAATAACCACTTTGGTCGTGATACCTATTATTCAATCGAGATCATGGGAGGAACTAGCTCGAATTTTACCTATGAAGTAGCGGGTAACTCCTCGATCAGAGATGCGATCAATGGCTTCAATAATGGACAGCCTTTACCAGTTGAAAAAGGCAATGTGATCAAAGTCTACCATGTAGATCCTCAAGGTGCTTCGCAAGGGCGAAACTTACTCATGCAAGACGAATTAGTTCGTGATTACACGATTGGTTCAAATTATGCTTATTACGAAGTGACAGACAATGGGTTAGAACCAATTATTACCGTAGCTGCAGAGTCTTCACCACAAGAATTTACTTTAGGCGATAGTACAGCAGGTATCAATGGAGCAAATCTGATCGATCATATCACCATCAACGGGATCGAATTGGCACCGAGTCTCTACACGGTGACTCAATTAGAAGAATTTGATACATCTACTGCTGGTAAGAAAGATCTACGCATCCAATTTGAAACAAGGGATGGGTTAGTGTCAAAAGAAATCAC
>NZ_PUAP01000057.1 GCF_002947535.1 Enterococcus mundtii | reverse complement strand
CTTAATTTGACAAATAATACAATAATATATAGCGTAATGTATTTTTTCTAGCCATCAAAATTTCCTCCTTGACATTCTCTCAAATTCATTCTATCATAATCACGTAATCAAAAACATGTAAATTATTACATGTTTTAATTTAAAGGGAGATGCTTTACATGAAACAATTCAAAAACTTAGAAGATTTTATCGGAACTCACTTTATCTATACGTATGACAATGGTTGGGAATATGAATGGTATGCAAAAAATGACCACACCGTTGACTATCGCATTCATGGCGGAATGGTCAAAGGACGTTGGGTCAAAGATCAAGAAGCAGATATCGTAAAATTAACAGATGGTGTTTTTAAAATCACTTGGACTGAACCAACTGGTACAGACGTTGCTTTAGACTTTATGCCAAATGAGAAAAAACTCCATGGTACGATTTTCTTCCCTAAATGGGTCGAAGAACATCCAGAGATCACAGTCACTTTCCAAAACGAACATATTCCTGAAATGGAAGCTGCTCGTGAAAAATATGAAACATATCCAAAACTAGTCGTACCAGAATTTGCGACAATTACTTATATGGGTGATGCGGGTGTTGATAATGAAGATGTCATCAGCGAAGAACCTTATGAAGGAATGCCAAAAGACATTCGTGAAGGTCGTTACTTCGACGAAAACTACCGTCGCATCAATAAATAATCACTCTATCTCACTCGTATAGAATCGAAAGCCACTCCTTCAATTGATGAAGACCAGTGGCTTTTTGATCATTATAAACGGAGGCTTTTGTTTCTACCTTTTATTTTATTGTAAATAAATGTGGTCATTTAACTTTTCCAATTGATTTCTTTATGATTTACATAAATAATTTCATGTTATTTTCAAATTTTTTCTAATTCCTTGCCTCTCTTTTCATTAACCTTTATGATAAGTTTAGTTATTATATGAAAAGGAGCCAAACAGTTGAAAAAATATAGACCATATTTTTTGATTTTTATTTTCGCAATTATTTTCGTATTGCCGAATATCTTATCACACAAATTGATCATCGGGGCTGATGCGCCATTTCATTACAATCGTTTTTATGATGCAGCCCAACAAATTATTCACGGAGACTTACACTACTTCCCATCGATGTATGGCTTTCAACAAAGCGGTCGGATCGTCAATGCGATCTACGGTCCCTTATTCTCATATTTTCAAGGGTTGATCGTACTCGTTGCTAGAAGTTGGTATCATTACCAGATCTTATCGAATTTTATCCTCTTCCTTATCGCAGGTTGGTCCATGTTGACTTTGCTGCGTTATGTAAAAGTACGTGAATGGGTAAGTGTACCGGTTTCAGTCTTGTTCATGACGACCTATTCGATCCAATATTGGGCTGTTAATCAAGGTTTTACGAGCTGGGGAACAGTATTTTATCCTTTATGTATGATCCCGCTCGTTGATTTCATCGTGCATAAAAAATTCCCTGTCCTCAAAGTAACTGCGGCGATTGCATTGATGACACAGATCCATCTGCTATCTTCTGTGATGTTAGTGCTGATGTATATTCCTTTTTATGGGTATTATTTCTTCACACAAACCAACAAGGGAAAAGCTCTTTTACAGTTAGGGAAATCAATTTTGCTTTACTTTATCCTAACGGCAAACATCTGGGTAGGTATGGCTTTGGTTTACAGTGGAAATGAGATTCTTCCACCATTCGTCAATCGACGAATGACAGAGAAATCAATCAATCTTGAGGGAAGTTACTGGTTGAATTATCCGAAAATCCTACCTGTCGTTTTATTTGCTGGATTTTTATTTTTCTTATTGTTCCGAAAAAGAGAAGAACTGTTTCCAAAGCTTTTGTTGCGCACAAGCGTTGTGTTCTTCTTACTTTCAACCAGCCTGATCCCTTGGAATACATTAGTTGAAAACGAAGTGCCATTTATTAGCTTGATCCAGTTTCCGTTTCGTTTCTTTGTTCCATTTACCTTGCTTTTCTTACTTTACTTTGCGATCGTCGCCAATCGTTGGGAAAACAAAACATGGTTACGGATAGCTGCGACCTTACTGATCTTGATCAGTTCTGTTCAAACCATCCAAAACTTATACCGTCACCTCGATAAATGGGAAGATGAAACCTTCGTCAGTCGTCATACGTATTTGTTCGATACACCTGATGAAGCAAGAAAAACTTTCTATAGTCGTGATATGTCCAAAAGTTTATTCGTTTTCCAAAAGACAACACCAGACTATTTGCCGATCTATAAACAAACGACAGCGAATAAATACGATCGCTACAATGAAGAAATCCTGGAAAATGAAACAACGTTTATCAAATCCCATCCTGATGGTCGGTTGAGCATCAAATGGAAAAACACTGGTGAACCAACTGTTCATGTACCAGTCATTGTTTATGATCGCACCGTCTTGATGCAAAATGGACAGAAATTGACGGATTTTGAATTGACCGATATCGGTACACCGATCGTCAAGCAGCATAATGGCATCAACGAAATCATTCTCTATTATGACCTTCCAGTCTATTTCTACTTCGTTGTTGCTGCGACTATTGCCGGTTGGCTATCCTTTTTAGGCATCTATCTTTCACAAAAGTTTAATTTTAGGAAAGAAAAAAATGTGAAAATCAGCTAGACTATCATTTTTTTAGATTATACGTAACATCTATCATATATGTATAAGAATAAGCGAGGCTATGACAGATTGACTGTCATAGCCTCGCTTATTTTTAAAATTTGAGAGTAGATAATTTATCCATTCTCAGCAGACATTCTCTTGGTTAATCGTTATATGAAACGTAAGTAAGTGGGTATGAAAAATCCTAAGACTTGTCAGCTCTTATTCGTTCGCTTTATCTTGATCAATCCAATCTTTCTCCTCATCAAACTTATTTGAGTGAATCCAACTACGGCAAAAAGCACCTATCTTATAGCTCCATTTCCACAGACACTCCAAAATGATCACTAACAATCGGACCATTCGTCCCATCAAAGACGCGCGTATACGTACTGACTTTACTCTCCGTCGGAACGAAAATATAATCGATCCGCAGTGCTTCTGTATTGTCTTCCCAGCCATCGATTTTTTTCTCGATCGTGGCTTCTTCAGATTTTTGTTCGGCTAAAACATATGAATCTTTGATGTTCAATTGGTTGTCTGCCACTAAGTGATACCCTTCCTCACCTACTGGATTATTAAAATCACCCATCAACAAGCAAGGTATTTGATAAGTTAAGAGTTCTTTCTGTAAGAATTGCCACTCGTAGGCAAAGCCAGTTTCTGTATCTGACCACCAAGAGAAATGACAGCTTGCGACAACGAGTGGTTGATTATCAAGGACTGTTTCTGCAACAAGGATCATGCGGGTACGGTAGTTTTCTTTTTCTTTGGTTTCAGACACTAAGTATGCCCGACTAGTCAGAGGAGCCTTTGATAAAATGGCATTCCCTTCTTCATACTTGTCATAACCAATATGACTCATTTCCCAACTCCAAAAATAAGGTTCGCCTGCTTCTGCTAGTCGTTGGATCAAGCAATAAGCGAAATTATCTTTGTGGATCGGGGTCTGATTCGTTACTGGACAAAAACCGCCTAGCTCTTGTTCATTTACGATATCCGTTTCAAGTAGTTGATTGACCTCTTGCAAAGCAATCACATCATAGCGCTCAGCTAAAATCTTGTCTGCAAGGTCCTGAAGTTTAGTTATTGGTTCTGCTTCCAACCAACTATGGGTATTCAACGTCATTACTTTCAATTTTGGAACCTCTCTTCCATTTTACATAAAAATCAGAGACCGCTACGTCAGCGCTGATCTTTGAAGAAATCTTTTCCTCAATCGTCTCGCTTTTTCGTCACAATCTCTGATCACTTCTTTTATCTATTATAACTTGATTTTACCGATTTCTGTACCCATTTCAACAGAACCAAGGGTGGTGATCGCAATTTCTTTCACTTTATCATCAGTGAAAACAACCATGATCGTTGTATCTTTTCCTTGTTCTTTGACTTTTGCAAGATCCATGCGTGCAATCGGCATACCCGGTGTGACTTCTTGTCCTTCTTTGACAGAAACTTCAAATGCGGGTTCTGCCATTTGGACAGTATCGATTCCCATATGGATCAACACTTCCGCACCTTCTGCTGTTTCCATGCCGATGGCGTGTTTCGTTGGGAATACGCTGACGATTCTACCAGCTACTGGAGCAGTGATCGTATCTGTTTCAGGAATGACAGCAAAACCATCGCCCATCATTTTTTGTGAGAATACTGGATCATTGACCGCTGCTAAAGCAATCACTTCTCCTTTGGCTACTGCGTACAATTCTTTTTCGATTCCTAATGCTGCTGTCGTCGTTTCTTTTTCCATCACGACTTCTTTGACTTGCGGTTCAGGGATGTCTGCGCCTGATTGCAATAAATCTTCAATATCTGATTTTAACACATCTGCTTTTGGTCCATAGACTGCTTGGACACCATTGTCTTTGACGATCAAGCCCATCGCGCCAGCACGTTTCCACGCATCTTCTGAACCAACTCTACCTCGATCCGCCACTGTTATACGTAACCGTGTCATACAAGCATCTACGTCTTTGATATTTTCTTTTCCACCTAATAAATGGATGATTTGGATAACTTGTTGATCCGCAGCTCCTGCTGTCGTGCCAGTGGTTGTTTCTTCACTATCATTGTCATAGTTCCCGTTACGTCCTGGTGTCGCAAAGTTGAATTTCTTGATCAAGAAATTCGCTAAGAAATAAGTCACTACGCCAAAGAGAATGACACAGATGACGAAGTTGATCAAATCGCCACCAAGCCCTGCTTTGATCCCTAATGGTGTTCGCGTCAATAATTCGATATTCCCGAAAGAGTGGACACGCAACGGTAAGATATCCGCCATCGCAAAAGCTGCTCCTTGAATGACTGCATAGATCGCATACAGTGGAACTGCCGCAAACATAAACATAAACTCTAGTGGTTCCGTTACCCCTGTTAAAAAGACAGCTAAAGCAGCTGAGAAATACATGGATTTGTATTTTGCTTTTTTGTCTGGGTCGACATTGCGATACATTGCAAGTGCAATCCCCATCAAAATACCAGAAGAACCAATCATTTGACCGACTTTGAAACGCGCAGGTGTCCAATTGTTCAAGACGAATTCATATTGCGCCATGTCTCCTGCACCTCGTAAGTTCACTAAGTCAGTCGCCCAAGCTAACCATAATGGATCTTGACCAAATACTTGTGTACCGGCTTGTGCGCCAGATAAAATCTCATATGTTCCACCTAATTGCGTATAGTTGATTGGAATCGTCAACATGTGGTGCAACCCAAAAGGTAGTAATAAACGTTCTAACGTTCCATATAAAAATGGTGCTAAAATTGGTGCGCTATCTTGCGATTGTGCAATCCATAATCCAAAGTTGTTGATTCCTGCTTGAATGGCTGGCCAGACTGCTGCCAAAATAAGAGCTACGATCGTTGACCAAAGGATCACTACAAAAGGAACAAATCGTTTACCGTTAAAGAAAGAAAGTGCATCTGGTAATTTACGGTAGTTATAGTATTTGTTATAAGCCATCGCTCCGACGAACCCAGCGATGATCCCTACGAATACTCCCATGTTCAATGCAGGAGCTTCTAAAACACTCGTAAAGAATCCTTTGACCATGATCCGTGTGCCGAACAACGTATGTGTGAAGGCATCTTCGTTTGCTAACATCTCTGTTGTGACCCCGAAAATCGCTCCTGTGATCCGATTGATCAAAACAAACGAGATTCCGGCAGCGAATGCACCGCCTGCCCGTTCTTTTGCCCAACTACCACCTATTGCTAACGCAAATAATAAATGCAAGTTTCCAATAATTGCCCAACCAATACTTTCAAGAACGCCACCAGTAGTGACAAGGGCAGCCATATCTGGGTTGATCAAAGGAATCGATTTCCCGATACTGATCATTAAACCAGCAGCTGGCATAACTGCTACAACGACCATTAAAGCCTTTCCAAATTTCTGCCAAAAATCAAAACTAAATATTTTTTTCAATTTCTATCTCTCCTTTACGCAATCGGTTTCGTTAATCCGTATTATAGAGGTAATTTCTTTTTTTGTAAATGCTTTATTTTTATTTTATTTATTTTTTTATCGAAAAGCATGACGCATCTAATACAATAAGAGCTTCATACAAATACTAGGAGGATTACGCTTTCTATTCTCTTACGCAGTGTTCGCCAATAAAAAAGATTGAGTATTTAGCAGTTTGCTATTGACTGACGCAACCGGTTGCGTTTATTATAAACCTAAGAAATGAAACATTAGGAGGAGAATCATGAAACAAATCAAACGCTTATTCCAAATCGACCCTTGGAAAATCAGCACGACAACATTAGATAAAGAAAACTTGCGTTTACAAGAGTCATTGACAAGTATTGGAAACGGCTACATGGGAATGCGTGGCAACTTCGAAGAAACTTACTCTGGCGATCATCATCAAGGCACTTATTTAGCCGGTATCTGGTACCCTGACAAAACTCGTGTAGGTTGGTGGAAAAACGGGTATCCTGAATACTTTGGAAAAGTCATCAATGCAGTCAACTTTATTGCAATGGATATTTACATCAACGACCAACTGATTGACTTAGCTTCACTAGACCCAGAAGATTTCTCTTGGGAATTAGATATGAAAAACGGGGTCTTATCTCGTCAGTTTACGATTACAACAGCCACAAACAAAGTCCGTTTCTCATTTGAACGTTTCTTGAGTATCGTTAAAAGCGAAGCGGCCTATATCCGTGTAAAGGTTGAGTTGATTGCCGGTTCTGCCACTGTAAAATTTGTTTCGAAACTCGATGGAAATGTCCAAAATGAAGATAGTAACTACGATGAGCATTTCTGGAATCAGATCGACCGTGGCACAAAAGACTCGATCGGTTATTTGACAACGAAGACCATCCCTAATGCATTTGACATTGAACAATTCACTGTCACTGCTGGGATGCGCCATTTTATCAATGGCAAAGAAACGACACCTCTATTTGAAGAGCAAACATTAGCGTTACAGGGTGTATTCTCTTATGATCTAACACAAAACGAACCTGTGGTCGTAGATAAAGAAGTCTTGATTTTGACAAGTCGTGATATCCCCGAAGCACAACAAGTCGCAACACTTATGGATGAATTCAATCAGTTAACTACCCATTATGATGAAGCCAAAGAAGAACAAACAACCGCTTGGGCAAAACGTTGGGAATTGGCTGATGTAGTTATCGAAGGTGACGACGAAGCGCAACAAGGGATCCGTTTCAATCTTTTCCAATTGTTCTCTACTTATTATGGAGAAGACGAACGCTTGAACATCGGACCAAAAGGATTTACTGGTGAAAAATACGGCGGTGCGACGTACTGGGATACAGAAGCTTACGCTGTGCCATTATATCTAGCATTAGCTGACCCAGAAGTCACAAAAAATTTATTGAAATACCGTCATAATCAGTTACCACAAGCAATCCACAATGCCCAACAACAAGGATTGAAAGGCGCACTTTATCCAATGGTGACCTTTACAGGTGTCGAGTGCCACAATGAGTGGGAAATCACCTTTGAAGAAATCCATCGTAACGGCGCGATTGCTTACGCGATCTACAATTATACAAATTATACTGGCGATACGTCTTATCTGAAAAAGGAAGGACTTGAAGTATTGGCGGAAATCGCTCGTTTCTGGGCGGATCGTGTCCATTACTCCAAACGTCAAAATAAGTATATGATCCACGGCGTGACTGGTCCGAACGAATACGAAAACAATATCAATAACAACTGGTATACCAACACGATCGCTGCATGGGTCCTTCGCTATACTCGCGAAAACTATTTAGCGTTCAAAGAAGAAGCGACAATTGAAATCAGCGAAGAAGAATTAGCAAAATGGGCAGATATTGTTGAAAACATGTACTACCCGATCAATGAGGAACAAGGAATTTTTGTCCAACATGATACATTCCTCGACAAAGATTTGATGCCGGTTTCTGATCTACCACTTAGCGAATTGCCATTGAACCAAAAATGGTCTTGGGATAAGATCTTGCGTTCTTGCTTCATTAAACAAGCGGATGTGTTACAAGGCATCTATTTCTTCAATGAAGAATTTACAAAAGAAGAAAAACAACGGAACTTTGATTTCTATGAGCCGATGACCGTTCACGAATCTTCTCTTTCTCCAAGTATCCATGCGATTTTAGCTGCTGAACTTGGCTTGGAAGAAAAAGCAGTCGAAATGTATCAACGTACCGCTCGTTTAGATTTAGATAACTACAACAACGATACAGAAGATGGATTGCATATCACGTCAATGACAGGTAGTTGGTTAGCGATCGTCCAAGGTTTTGCACAAATGAAAACTGCTCATGGCGAATTATCTTTCGCACCATTTTTACCAAACACATGGAATGCCTATTCTTTCCATATCAATTACCGCGGTCGCTTGATTTTCATCGCTGTTTCTGATGAACAAGTCACCTTTACATTACTGAATGGCGAGGCACTAGAATTGACGGTGTATGGACAAACACACGAACTGACAGATCAACTGACGATTCCATTAAGAAAGGACGATGCACATGTTTAAAGGTGTTCTATTCGATTTAGACGGTGTCATCACCGACACAGCAGAATTCCATTATCGCGCCTGGAAAAAACTTGGTGAAGAAATCGGGATTTCAATCGACCGAAACTTCAACGAACAATTAAAAGGTGTCAGCCGAGAAGATTCATTAACCCTGCTTCTTGCTTATGGCAAGAAAGAAAATGACTTCTCAAACGAAGAATTTGCTGCTTTAGCTAAACGTAAAAATGAGTATTATCTAGAAATGATCCAAGAAATCACGCCAGCAGACGTATTCTCGGGTATCGTTCCCTTATTAACAGAATTAAAGGAAGCTGGTATCAAGATCGCCTTAGCTTCTGCTAGTAAAAACGGACCATTGTTACTAGATAAAATGCAATTGACGGATTACTTTGATGCAATTGCTGATCCTAGCAAAGTAGCAAGCGGGAAACCCGCCCCTGATATCTTTTTATTAGCAGCCAAAGAAATCGGATTAGAGGCAACTGATTGTTTAGGTATTGAAGATGCAAAAGCTGGCATCCAAGCGATCATCGCAAGCGGTGCCTATCCTGTTGGAGTTGGACGCAAGGAAGATCTTGGGGAGGACATTCCGATCGTCGCTGATACGTCTTCGTTAACACTCGACTATCTACAACACGTTTGGCGCAAAGATGTCTGAACCAAGCATCTCTGTCCTCCCTATCAAACAAACCAATCTCAAAAAAATCACATTGAAGAACGACGAACTAGAAGTCGTTCTTCTCAATTATGGCGCTCGCTTGCATCAAATATTCACAGCGGATAGATCTGGGCATATGGAAAATATCTTACTCTCTTACGACAATCTCCAAGATGTTTTATCTGATCAAAGTTTTTTCGGTGCAACTGTTGGTCCAGTGGCAGGTAGGATCAGAAACGGCGAATGGGGACCTCACCAACTAGAAAAAAATAATGGCAACCATCATATCCATGGCGGAACAAACGGCTGGTCCTTTCAGTTTTGGGAAGTAGAAGTATTCAAATCGCCACAAGCAGTGGGTGTCGTCTTTTATTTAAACGATACATTTTCAGGTTATCCTGGACCAATCACCGCAACTGTGACCTATCAATTAGAAGGTAATAAATTAGTCATGATCACTAAAGCCAACAGTGTAGTAGAAACGATTTGCAACCCGACAAATCACGCATATTTCAATCTATCTGGAGATGGAAAACGCGATATTGATTCCCATCAACTCCAGATCCAATTAGATAGCTTGTTACTTTTGGATCATGACAAATTACCTACAGGGGAAACACTAGACAAAGCGGACTTACCGATCAACTTTCAAGAACCGAATACACTGACAGAGATTTTAGCCAAGTATCCTTCGGGACTTGATGATGTTTTTTTATTAAATACGCCTAAACTCACCAAAAATAGCTTAACTTTATCAGAAGAAGCTTCCGGTCGCCAAATGAATATAGCAACTACGAACAAAAGTATGGTATTATTTTCTACAACTGGGTTCGATGCAGATTTACAGATCAACGGTCAACACATGCATTCTCATTTTGGCTTAGCGATCGAACCCCAAGAAATACCAGATATCGTTCATTTCCCGGAGTTTGGCTCGATCACATTGCGCCCTGGACAAGAACGTGTCAGCCAAACAACTTATGAATTTAGTACATTCACGTAACCAGTTTATTTCAACTTGGTTTTAACAAGACGATGGACGATGAAAAAGAAAGGTGATTTAACTTATGGCAATCACAGTGAAAGATGTTGCAAAAAAAGCAGGCGTAGCGACATCTACTGTTTCTCGCGTGATCAATGACCATCCAAGTATTTCCGAAACAACGAAAAAGAAAGTACGAAAAATCATGGATGAACTAGGATATGTCCCTAATATCACGGCGAGAAATCTTGGTAAACGCGTATCAAGCGCTGTAGGTGTCATTCTTCCACCACTCGATTCAAAAGAGCGTCTTGGCAACCCGTTTTATTTAGAAATCATGGAAGCAATCAATGAAGAAGCACGACATCATGGTGTAACAACAGCTGTTGCTACTGCGAAAAGCTTCGACGTCTTATTAGAGAACGTTCAGCGGATGCATTTGCAAAAACAAGTCGATGGCTTTATCCTAGTCTACTCCGACAGTGACGATCCAGTCATTGATTATCTTTATGAACAACAGATTCCCTTCACACTGATCGGACAACCGTACCATCATGAGAACGAAATCATCTACATTGATAACGACAATCAACTGTTAGGAAAGCAAGCCACCGAATTTTTGATCGATAACGGCCATAAAAATATTCTTTTCGTGACCAATACCACACACGAAAGTTTATACTTCGAACGCTATTTCGGTTATCAAAAAGCGATGATGTTAGCAGGGCTGAACGCCCAACCAAGTGTGACCTTGGAACAAGCTGAAGATTACTTGGATTTTGACACGATCTTAAAAAAGACAGAAGCGACAGCGCTAGTTGTTATCGATGATATTTTTGCTTTACGCACGATGCAACTCGCCCAAATGTATGGCTATATCATCCCGGAAACTCTTTCGATGATCAGCTTCAATAACTCGATTTTCTCTACATTGATGCATCCTTACTTAACAAGTATCGACATCGATATCTCTGAGTTAGGTCGAGTCGCGATGCAAAAATTGCAAGAACTGATCCATGAAGAAGTGAGCAATGGTGTACGCTTAGTGATCCCCCATCGTTTGATCAAACGAGAAACGGTCGTTCCATTGAAAGAAAAATAGATCATCCATTCCTAGGCAGATCAAACAAAAATAGCAAAGCATCTTGTCTTCGGACACAAGATACTTTGCTATTTATTTTACTAGTAATCAACTGATCCACTAACGATAAGTCCACATTTGTATTTAACTAGAAATAATCAAAAAAAGAAATCTCTTCTATTTCTTTCTAAAAATCTCTTAAAATGTGGTTAAAGAGGCATGCATTAACATGCCCCATGTAGTCCGTTCAAAGCGGATGGCATCAATAGAACATTAGAGCACGTCTACTTCGCCAAAAGTTGAGACGGCTCTATTTTTTTTGCTCTTGATTTTTTAAGAAAAACAACACCTACGAAGAAAACAGTTCTTCATAAGTGTTGTTTTATATTCTCTAAGAGATCATTTTTCCTGTTATTCTTTTAAGTCTGCTTCAACTTCAGTCAACCAGGTTGCTTTCTTCACGCGATTGATGATCAGCGGAATAACGAACATCACGATTGCGATGACCGCAACAAGCAATGCATCCGCTAATGTTGAAGTTCCTAACGTTGAAACAACCACGGCGATAATTGCCAACATCAGCATACAGCTAACCAGCCACGCAAAGCCATTTCCTTTTTTACCAATTCGATAAGGACGAGGCAATTCTGGATGGCTAGTTCTCATTTTCACTAAAGATATGGCAATCAAGAGATATACGATGCAATAAATCACTGTTGTTGCATTCGTCAATGTAAGAAAGACCGCACTTACATCATCCATGACGCCATAAAGTAACGCAAAGAGGGAAATAACTACTGATTGCGTCAATACCACATTTCTTGAAACACCATATTCATTTTCTTTATGGAAGCCAAATTTTGGTGGCAAGAATCCTTCACGCGCTACTTGGATGATTGTTTTAGAAGGTCCAGTTACCCAAGCGGACAATTGTAATAACACACCAATAAAGACCATAAAGCTGAAGATATTACCGATGATCGTTGGTAAGCCTAAAATATCACAATAGATCAATACTGGTTGCGTGATGTTTGCCAATTCCATCGTTCCTTCTGGTACGACATTTGCGACAAATAAGGCGTTGATGACATTCAACAAGACAAGTCCGATCAATGCAATAAAGACCCCTTTCGTATAGTTCTTCGTTGCATCTTTCAAACGAGGCATATACACTGAGCTCATTTCGATTCCCACAAAGATAAATGTGATCCCTGCCAAATATTTCAACGAATCACTATGTTGTAGATCAGGTAATGCTTTCGACCATGAAAAATCCCCTAAATAACCATTTGAAACAAGTCCCACTTTGAAAAACGCTAAAATCCCCAAAACAAACATGATCACTACAGGAATATAAACGCCCAACCAAACACCAATATTCCCGCCAACTTTCGCCATGTCAAACTTCAAATTGAGCAAGGTGATGATCCAGTAGATGACCAAGATACATCCTAAAACGAAGTAGTGATTGTTGCCAAGAGCGGCGTTCCCAAACGTATTCCCTAACAATGGGCCTAATGTCGAAGCGACCATGACCATTCCTGGGAACATTTGCACCCAAAGTAACCACGCAACGACAAATCCCCATTTACTACCTAGTGCTGTTTTGACCCAAAGTTGCGGGCCTCCTTCTTGTGGCAGCATCGTTGATAACTCACCTGAAATCATTGAAATGGGTCCAGCAAAAAACAAGACGGCAAAAATCGTGTAAAAAATCAATGTCCAACCAACAGCTGACAATGTTGGGATACTACGAACAGTGGCACATAGCGCCATGGTCAAACCAATGAATGTTCCTAGCCCCATTTTACTTACTTGAGCTTTACTCAATTTTGACACTCTCCTTATTCATAAATAAATAGGCGTGTCTTTGAAACTTTTCATTAACAGCAACTAAAAGCAAACGTATGGCCAACTTGTGCTTTGAGTATTCTTTGCTTGGATCATCAAGCTTCAAAGGCACGTCAACGTGAAATATTTGATAAGAGAAAGGAGGCTCATCCTTTGTTCGTTTGGAACGAGAAATGAGCGCTCATTCTACTTACTCTCTCTTCGTTCATCAAAAGATTTACATTTATTTTGTTTCGTTTGCCACTAACTGATCTGCATAGATTTTTTCTAGTTTGCTTTGAAGCGCTGCTTTGATTTTTTCTGCATATTCTTCAAAATGTTCTGCTTTATTCATATAAGGCGTCATGACACTGGCACGTAAAACTGTGACTTTTCCAGCACGTTCCCATTCTTCTTCTGTAAATCCTAATTGTTTTACAAATTGAAGTGGGCTATTGCCATAATCTGGAATTGCAAAGTCTGTGTGAGATGTCAGGAATTCATTGCCATAGATGCTTCCTTTGACATAAGAAGAATAATCATACACATCATGGTTCAATTGATTCATTGCTACCAGATCATCATTTCCTTTTTCTTTGAATACATAATCAACCATATTGAAATCTGGATAAGTCAATGGATGCACTTCGATTTCTTTATCTCCTACTTTGAAGGTTAAATTGTTCAAGAAGTGGAAGAAACGATGTGCGCCTTCAATCGATGCACCCATCAATTTACCATAACCAGTCACATTCAGTGGTAGTACATGATGCGCTGCCCAAACACTTGCAGCAGTTGCTCCGGCTTTTGAACCTTCTAAAATATAGGCACCAAGCAACGCTGGGATATCCGCTCCTTTTTCAAATACATAGGTTGCAAAGTAAGAGATCACATCACGCATACGAATGTCTTTGATCACGATACCTCCAGCAGAGTAAGGGACATATCCCATTTTATGTGGATCGATCGTCACTGATTCTGCTTCTTCAATTGCTTGATACGCGCGGTGTACT
The DNA here is from genome assembly GCF_002947535.1 of Enterococcus mundtii. Lineage (GTDB taxonomy): Bacteria > Bacillota > Bacilli > Lactobacillales > Enterococcaceae > Enterococcus_B > Enterococcus_B mundtii_B. Next base: position 19,432 of record NZ_PUAP01000057.1, on the reverse strand, counting down.
TCTTCTAAAAGATAATCTTTATTTTCTGTGAAGACATGATGTTTTGCGTGTACTTCTTTTAATTGATCAAATGGGATGAATTGATTGTTTTCATCAAGGAAGATCGCACGTCCGTAACCACCATAAGCAGCATCTACGTGTAGGTAGAAATAAATTCCTTCTTTTTCTAGGTCGCGACGTAATTCTACGATCTTGTCGATTTCATCGATTGCTCCTTCTTCGGTAGAACCAACGACACCAACGACACCTAAAACTGGTGTGTGTTCTGCTACTAAATCACGGATGATCGTTTCAAGCTCATTGATGTCCATGCGATAGTTATGGTCGACAGGTACTGGAATGACTTGATCTAGACCGACACCGATAATGTCTGCTGCTTTCAACCATGAATAGTGTTTTGTTTGTGGCACTAACCATTTACCTAATTGTTGAAGATGTTTCCCACTGCGTGCAGAATGTGCTTTGATCTCATCAATTTTTTCTGGCACTTGATCTAACAGATCGATGATTTCACGAGTTGAAAGATTCATCAATTCCCAATCTGATTTGCCTGAAACCAATTCAGGTGCCACTTCTTTCATCGCAAGTGGCAATGATTTGATGTTGCGCGCATACCAAAGACCTTCTAAGTTTGCTAATGAGCCATCTGCAACGATATGGCCCCAGCCATTTTTGTACCCCATCAATGTAGCAAATTCCATTCCGACTTCTTCTTCCATTTGACTTGTTGCTGGAGAAGATTCATATGCGACGTTATTTCCATTCCAGAGCATCGCAAAATTATAGGCTAATAATGATGGCATCAATGTTTCAGAGTTCATATGACCCCAATAACGACCTGCATTATGCCATGGGACAGAGTGTGTACGCATCCGCGTAGAGATTTCAGCTAACACGTCTTTTGTTTTATTGATCGTGTGCGCGAAGCTTTCACTGCTTTTTTCTTCCGGCGTAATGATCGGCATATCTTGTGGCATATAATTTTGACGCCATCCTAAGTGTTCGTCCACTAATTCATTTAACAAAGCTTTATAGATTTGGCCATTCTCTGCTTTGTCTCCAATGAATAGTGCATTCAAATTTAAATCATTTACATTTGATTCCATTTAGAAACCCTCCTAAAATAATTTTTTAAATTTTGTCGAGGCTTAGATTACACCTGTTTTTTATTTCTGTAAATATCACTTTTTCTATTTTCCTCATTTCATTTTAATGTTTTTAATTGTTTGAATTGTTGGTACAATTGATAAAAAATAAAAAAAGGAGGGAATTTACAAATGTAAATTCTCTCCTCGTGATTGTATTAACGACAATCGGCGTAACTATTAGGATAAGTTTCAAAAATTGGAATTTTGTAATGGAATAGACCTTTTACAAGGTAAAAAATTACTAAATTCTAATCAACTACTTTGGCCAAAAAGTAGCGTTTTTTCCCTTTTCTGATCACTACGAATTTACCATCAAATTCTGTAGCTGGATCAATGACAAAATTTAAATCGGTTACGCGATCACCGTTAATACTTATAGCTCCGTTCGACACATCTTCACGTGCTTGACGTTTTGATGGTTCGATTTTTGTGGAAACCAGTAGTTCCACGATATTTTCAGGGGTACTTGAAATCTCTACATTCGGCATGTTTCCAAAGCCTTGTTCGATTTCTGAAGCATTTAATTCTTTGATATTTCCAGAGAACAATGCAGCTGTGATTTTTTGCGCTTCTTGTAAGTCTTCTTCGCTGTGGACAAAACGTGTCACTTCTTCTGCTAAACGACGTTGCGCTTCACGTTTTTCAGGTTCTGTCTCCACTTTTTTCGCTAATTCATTGATTTCTTCTTGCGATAAGAAAGTGAAGAATTTCAAGTATTTTACAACATCCCGATCATCTTGATTCAACCAGAATTGGTAGAATTCGTAAGGTGATGTTTTTTCAGGATCTAGCCAGATCGCACCACCAGCAGTTTTTCCGAATTTTGTTCCGTCGGCTTTTAGCATCAATGGGATCGTCAACCCAAAGGCTTCCGCTTCCGGACCTTCCAATTTACGGATCAGGTCTAAACCAGCAGTGATGTTTCCCCATTGGTCAGCTCCACCGATCTGTAATTGGACATCGTACGTTCTGTGCAAGTGCAAGAAGTCGATCGATTGCAAGATTTGGTAAGTAAATTCAGTGAATGAAATACCGACTTCCAAACGACTTGCCACGATATCTTTTGCTAACATCGTATTGATGTTGAAGTTCTTTCCGTAGTCTCTTAAAAATTCTAATAAAGAAATATTTGATAACCAGTCATAGTTGTTCACGAATGTGATGTTGGCATCTTTCCCAAACAGTTTACGCATTTGGTTCGATAGTGCATCCACATTATGTTGGACTTGTTCCATCGTTTGTAAAACACGTTCGCTCGTCCGTCCACTTGGGTCACCGATCGTTCCAGTTCCTCCACCAATCAAGATGTATGGATGATGCCCTGCTAATTGGAATCTTTTCATCATCATAAACGGGATCAAATGCCCAATATGCATTGAATCTCCTGTTGGATCGACCCCACAATAAAGGGAAATACTCTTTTCTTCAACCAGTTCACGAAGTCTTTCCTCGTTCGTTTGTTGGTTAATGGCATCGCGCCATGTTAATTCATCAATGATATTCATAAAATCCCCTCCGTATTTTTTCAAAGCAGAGTATCTGCTCATTTTTTGATCAAATAAAAAATCCCTTGACTGATCAGTCAAGGGACGAAAATTCGCGGTACCACCCAAGTTATATGTCTGTTTTTAAACATATCTCTCTAACATTTAACGCTGTCGCGTGGCATCATGCCATAGACTCCTAAAATGTAATTCGCGCTAAAGCATGTACTAGTTCACAGCAACCACTAGCTTTCTGAAACATTGGCTTTATCCACTACTTCGTTTTATTCATCGTCTAATTCTTATTTATCTATCTCTTATCTTAGAACGCACTGTTTTTTTTGTCAACAAAAAAATTTTTTCTTGGTCTTTCCACTGATAAGAAATATCCTTCTTTTTTCAAATCATGCGCTAGACGCAAACTTTCTGAACAAATGGACTCTTGTAGCTCGCACTGCTAGAACATAGGATCGTCTACTGCTCGATTCGTTGATAAATGTTGTTCTTAATACACGCGCCATTTTTTCTTAAATTACATAATTGTCGTTACGTTAATAACTCAAACAGCTGTTATATTGTTATAGGTATTAAAATTATTTTTAGAAAGAAGGAATAAAAATGAAGTCAATGTTTTTGAAGATTGCTTTATCTGCTAGTGCGATTTTATGTGCAGTATCATGCTTGAATGTCTCTCAACCTGTCGGCGCTGAGGAAATACATCCAACAGCTGGCGAAACTGATTTCATTGGTGCTTTTGCCATTAGTGGGACAGATGTTGTATTGGAAGTTGGCGAAACGTCTAACGAGAATATTTTAACAGCCTCTCATGCCCGCATCACAAATTCAATCGGCGTAGGAGTCTCTCCGGTCATCAAGTCATCCAATGTACAAGACACTCCAGGCATCTATCAAGCAACGATCGGCACGACCATCCTGTCTTCAGTAGAAAAAGAGATCACAGTCACTGTCGTCGATCAACTGGAAGACTGTCCAACTTATGGCATCTATCAGTTAACCGCTGACGATGCAACGGTTCAGGTGGGCCAAGCAGATGAAGCAGCTATCCTTCAAGCAACAAATGCGCAAGCGCTGACTTCTGGCGGCTCTCCAGTAGATGTTGTGATCAAGAAATCAAATGTAGTGAATGATACCCCTGGTACGTATCAAATCGTTTTAGGGATCAAAGAAGAACCAAAGGTCCGTAAGACAATCCAAGTCACAGTTACTAATGACGCAGGGAACGAGCAAGAAAGTCTTTACTTTGTTGACGCATCTGATGCTACTGTCTCGATCGACCAATTGGACGAACAGACCTTGATCATCATGACTAATGCCAAGGTAACTGATATTTTAGGAAACCCTTTGCCTGTAGAAATCAAACACTCCTCGATCAAGTTTGAGCCAGGAAATTACACTGTTACTTTCGGTCTCAAAGGAGAATCAAGTTTATTTACTAAAACTGTCAATCTCACAGTCACTTCGGATAACTACGTTCCTTCCAGATTCTTTTTACAAGCATTTGATGCAACTGTCCAGTTAGGTCAAACTGATGACCTCTCGCTGATCCAAGCAACCGGTGCAAATGCAGTGACCCTTCTTGGTCAAAAGGCAGATGTATATGTGAAACATTCAACGATTGAAGCAAACAAAACGGGCAACTTTGCCGTGACATTCGCCGTAACAGAAGATCCAAGAATCGAAAAAACAGTCACAGTCTCAGTTGTTGATGAAATCAATCGTCCAGAATTGGGCGGGGGTATTGGGAATATCTAGCAAGTAACCACTTATCTTTCCTTAATTGGGATAAACGACAGAACAAAAAAAGGCGTCATCCACATAAGTTAACACTGTGGATGACGCTTTATTTGTCGAGGCTAGATCCTTCTATCCAAACTTTTTTATATTTCGTCGATTATTTCTAATAACGTAGTAAACAAGATGGCACTAGATGCTGCACCAGGGTCAATATGTCCGACTGAACGTTCACCTAAATAAGAAGCACGTCCTTTTTTCGCGACTAATCCTGCTGTGTGTTCTTTTGCCTGCTCAATTACTTCTTTCGTAAGATTCCCTGCCGTTAGTGCTTCAGCTACAGGGAACCAAACATCTAACATGGTTTTATCTTCTTGTTCCGCTTTTCCTCTTGCTTGGATGCCGTTCGCTCCTTCACGGATGATCTCACCTAATTGTTCTTGTGAATCGATCTGCTCTACTCCTTTTGTCGCTTTCATCAAGTTCATAAACGCAGAACCGTAAAGAGGACCCGAAGCGCCACCTACTTTGGAAATCATCGCCATAGAGAACATCTTGAAGGTATCACTGATAGTGTCAGGTGTCCCCTGTTGAAAAGATGCTTCATAGGCTGTCACGCCTCTTCCCATATTATTCCCATGATCCCCATCGCCAATGGGGGTATCTAAATCACTTAGGTACGCTTTTTTCTCTTTGATCTCTTCAGCAAAGCGATTAAGCCATGCTTGGATCTCTTTTACCGTCAACATCATTTTTTCATCATCCTTTACCATGCAATCGTTTCTACGTGACTTGTTAAAGCTTCTTTCCAAGTGGTTTCTGTTAAGTCAACCATTGTTAATGATAGTCCTTGCATATCCAACGAAGTCATCAAATCACCGACTTTATGGAAAGTAACATCCACCTGTTCTTCACTCAACAACGTCAACACATCATTCATGAATACAAATTGTTCCATCAACGGTGTGCCACCCATCCCATTCACTAAGACACCGACTTCTTTTGGTTTTTCAGTGTACTCACTCAAAATTTTCGTGACTAACTCTTTCGCTAACAATTTAGAGGGTTGCATTTTTTCTCGACGATAACCTGGTTCGCCATGAATCCCTACACCGTATTCGATTTCGTCTTCATTTAGGTCAAAGCCCGGCTTCCCTACTTCTGGGACAGTCGCAGCCCGTAATGCGACACCAATTGTTTTGGTCGCAGCAACCACTCGCTCTCCTAGTTCCTTCAGTTGAGTCAAGCTCGCGCCATTTTTGGCAGCATCTCCTAAAATCTTATGAACAAGAATAGTCCCCGCTACGCCACGTTTTCCTGCTGTATACGTACTATTTTCAACCGCAATATCATCATCGACCACTACTTCTTCGACATCAATTTCATCCATAGCAGCTAACTCTTTTGCCATTTCAAAATTCAATATATCTCCAGTATAGTTTTTGATGATCAATAACACACCTTGTCCTTGATCTGCTTCTTTGATCGCTGTTTGGATTTGATCAGGTGTTGGTGAGGTAAAAACATCCCCCAAAACAGCCGCACTTAACATACCGTCTCCGACAAACCCTGCGTGAGCTGGTTCATGGCCACTCCCACCTCCAGAAACCAACCCAACTTGTTTATTCAACTGATTTTTCGCAATTACGCGGGAATCTGCTACACGATGCACTAGCTCTGGGTAGCTCTTAACGATTCCTTCTAGCATTTCTTCTACGATATTCCCTGGTTCATTCATGATTTTTTTCAATTTACATCCACCCTTTCTTCCCTGCTTGTTGCGCTTCTTCTATGATTTGTTCGATACTGTCGGTTGTTCCTGCTGTAATAGCTGCCGCAAAGGCGCCTTCTACTAAAGGGGCATCCACCAAGTAGTAGTTTTTTTGTTGGGCTTCATCTAACAAATCTTTTGCCAACTCTGAATTCATCACTGCACTACCAAGATCAGCAAAAACAAAATATGCAGATGAATCAGCTGATTGATTGACGGCATCAACGATCTTCATCGGATCAGAACCGAGTTCTCCCTCTTCGATTCCGCCAAGTGATAATACTTCTACCTCATCCGTCTGTTGCATTTGTTCAATCATTTCTTTGATACCATCCGTGACCTTCTTACTATGGGAAAGCAATAAGATACTTTTCTTCAACGAATTCCCCTCCTTCAGTTTAGTTCCCTATTTTGTAAGGGTTTTCCTTGTACTGTATTAAGTATATATCAACTCCTATGAGTAATGGAAATAATGCGATATACCGAACGATAGTTTTTTTATTCACGTAAAGATAAAAATAGGACTAAAAAGAAAAATTTGCTATACTTTCCTTAAAGAAAGGAGTGATCAAAATGATCATTACAACAACAAATAGCGTAGAACATCAAGTCATTGAGTCTTATGAGGGAATTGTTTTTGGTGAAGTCATCACAGGGATCAACGTCCTAAAAGATTTGGGTGCAGGGATTCGTAACGTTTTTGGCGGACGCTCAAAAAGTTACGAAGGGGAATTATTAACAGCAAGAGAAGAAGCACTAGCTGAAATGGCACAACGCGCAGAAGCACTTGGCGCAAATGCGATCATCGGGATGAAGATGGATTATGAAGTCTTAGGTTCAGATAATGGGATGTTAATGGTCACTTGTAGCGGGACGGCTGTTCGATTGATTTAACAAAAACGAAACAAATAAACGAGTGAAGACCCGCCAAATTTCTAGGGTCTCCACTCGTTTTTTCACTCACACATGCTTCACAATGACTGGACTTGTCCAATCACCTCATTTGCCTCAACCATCGCTCTTTTTTCTATGGTAAGACTTTCAACTTTCTCACTATTTGTAAACACAACGATCATATCTGTTTGTTTGCCTGCTTTTTCCAACATCGCTAAGTCAACAACTGCCAATAATTGTCCTCTTTCGACTCGTTGTGCTTGTTTGACATAAAGGGTGAAGGGTTCTCCTTGTAAATCAACGGTGTTGATTCCCATATGCACCAACACTTCAAGCCCATTGTCTGTTTCGATCCCCAGTGCATGTTTCGTTGGAAATATACTAGTGATCGTTCCACTGATCGGTGCAAATATTTCTTTTGCTTCCGGCAAGACTGCATAGCCATCACCCATCATTTTTTCTGCAAAAACAGGATCGCCGACTTCAGTGATCGGAATGATTTTACCGAGCGCCGGTGCATAGAGTTCAAATGTTTCCTTACTTGTCTTTGAAGCAGAAACCGGCACATCTTGGTAAGGAATTGCTTGAGAGGTCTCTTGCTCTACCTTACTACCTTGTTGGAGTTTCGCCATTTCGTCTGCTACAAATTGGACCTGTGTACCTACAATGACTTGGATATTTGTTTGATCAATTACTTTTACCCCTGGGACGCCAGTTTGTTTAATCGCTTCTTGATTTACTTTTGCTGTGTCCTTTACTTGTAGACGCAAACGTGTCGTACAATTATCGATTGCTTTTACATTTTCTTTTCCACCCAGTGCGTCATAGATCACCGCAGCTAGTTGGCTAAATTCATTAGTTCCCGTAGCAATATCAGGTGTCTCTTCGCCAATTTCTGTTTCTCTTCCTGGTGTCATCAAATTGAACTTGTTGATGGCAAAGCGAAAGCCAAAATAATAGATAGCTGCAAAAAATACTCCTTGAACGAGCAACATCAATGGTCGATTGGCGACTGGATTCTGTAAGGACAAAAAGTAATCCACAAAACCAGCGCTAAAAGCAAAACCAGCTGTCCAATGGAAAAAGGCACTGATTGCTAATGAAATTCCTGTAAAAATGGCATGGATAACATACAACGGCCACGCTACAAACATAAATGAAAATTCTAATGGTTCAGTCACACCTGTAAAGAACGCAGCAAAACCAGCTGCTAGCATCAAGGAAGCGACTTGTTTTTTCTTTTCTGGACGTGCACTTTGATAAATAGCAAAAGCACCAGCCGGTAAACCAAACATCATCACTGGGAAAAACCCAGCTTGATACATACCCGTTTGTCCAATTATTGCTTTTCCACTATCTAATGCTTGTTGTCCAGCTAAAAAGTTCCCAATATCATTGATGCCTGCCACATCGAACCAAAAAACAGAATTCAATGCATGATGTAAGCCTGTTGGAATCAATAAACGATTGAAGAAACCGTATAGTCCTGCACCAACAAACCCTAATTGAGAAATCCCCTTTCCAAAAGAAACAAGTACATCATAAACAGTTGGCCAAATAAATAATAATATCGCAGAAATGACTAACATACCTAAGGCAGACATGATCGGAACTAAGCGTTTCCCACTAAAAAATGATAAGGCCATAGGTAATTTCACTTGGCTAAACCGATTATACATCGCAGCAGCGACTAATCCAGCCACGATTCCCACAAATACATTGTTATCCATTGTATTGAAAGCCGGATTGACTTCAGTGATATCTCCCAACTGCAATAATCCTTGTACTGAATCAGCAGATAAAACGGTTTGTGGGATCAAGTAAGCGACCAACCCTGCCAAAGCAGCTGATCCGTCTTTGTCTTTTGACATCCCTAAAGCTAAACCCACCGCAAATAATAAGGCAAGGTGGTTAAGAATCGCTAGCCCCGCATTCATCAAGAAGGTCGTCCCCGCATTGCTGATTCCTACTCCTACGAGCCAATTCGCAAGACCAACCAGTAAAGAAGCCGCTGGTAAAACTGCTACTGGCAACATCAATGAGCGACCCATTCGTTGCATATATGCTTTCATTCTTTCCACTCCTATTTTCTCTCCGCTCAAGAAAGAGCGTCATCGTTATTTTTTGTAAATTTTCTAGAAAATATCTAAAAACAATAAAACGAGTATACCATTTACAAGAAAAAATAGGAAGCATTGATTGAACATATCTAAAAAACCAATTAAGACAACGGAAATGAACGGGAAAATCAATGATATGACTATTTTTTTAAAAAAATAAATATAGACCAATAAACAAACCATTATATTAAAACATCAAAAAAGAGTTTGAGATTTCCCTCTCAAACTCTTTTTTGATACACAGCACCGACAAAAGCAACCAGCAAACACAAGCTACCGATCACTGACAAATAAATTGACCGGCGTTCGTCCGTTTTAGGTAATGTCTTCGTGGGTTGTTTTTCCACTTCTGTTGTTTCTGTTTCAGTAACTGTCTTCGCTTCTACCGGCTGTTTCCCAGCAGAACGCAAGGTCGCCTTGATTCGTTGGATACTAGCAGACAAATCTGCTTTTCTAGCTTCGAAATCGGCTATTGCCGCTTGAGCTTCTGTTGCTTTTTCATGGATCTCCGAACGAGCTGCTTGAATATTCGCCTGCGTTTGATCCACTGACGCAACAGTAGACGTTGCTAAATCTTGCAATTCCGTTTGCACTTCGGTTGCACGTTGGGTTGCAGATGCTATTTTTTGTTTCACTGCTTCGGCTTTTTCTCGCTCTTCAGCTATTTTCTGAGCTAAATCATCGCGATCACTCGCTGCTTGATTCGCTAAATCGTTCACTGCTTGATCGATTTCTCCTTGCTTTTCGATCAGTTGTTGTTTCGTTTGTTCTAACGTTTGTTCAACTTCTTTACGTTGCTGCTCCAACTTCTCCCAACGACTCGGATCTGATGGATCGTTTTCGTTAAAAGGATCATTTGACGACGCAACTGGCTCCTGACTCTCCTCGATCTGTGGCTCATTTGTTTCTGATGTTGGCTGACTTGAATCTGCCCGGACTGTCTGACAAAGAAAGAAACTGCTGGCGATCAGTACAGCAAAAAGCACTTTTTTCATTTTGTGCATCTCTGCCATCCCCTTTCATTTTCACTAATTGTTCATTATAGAAAAAAACAAAGGAATCGCCTATAAACAATTGACGCATTCTGTCTAGTTGTATCGCTGAAAGGTCGGGGCTTTATCATGCGTCATCTTTCGCTTTTTACGAATAAACAGTGACAAAAACTAATCTCAAAACAAAGCAACAAGTCCCAAAAATAGAGGAGACAATTTTCCTATTTAACCGTCTTTCCTTTAAAATCCCAACCGATTACATCAACAGTTCCTACCCTTGAGGATAGCATAATTCATCTGGTCTGACGGCTTGGTACAGAGAAAAAGCACCATCTAAATTTTTCACAGTGAATCCCGCTTGTTTCAAGATTCTTTCTGCTAAATAGCTACGTAGACCACTATGACAACTTACAATGTATTCTTGGTCTTTATCCAATTCGTCCAATCGTTGGCGTAATTCAGATAAAGGAATATGGTTGGCATTTGGGAAATAGCCTTTTTGCCATTCTTCTTTATTCCGAACGTCAAGCAACTGTTTTCCTTGTGCTAGTTCTTTTGGCAATTCATGCCATTGCACCATCTCACTCAATCCTTCGATGACATTCATCGCTATATAACCTAGCATATTTACTGGATCTTTGGCTGAACCAAAAGGTGGTGCATAAGTCAGTTCTAACTCTGGAAGGTCGAAGACTGTCAAATGCCCTTTAATGGCTGTCGCAAGAATATCGATTCGTTTATCTATCCCTTTTTGACCGATTCCTTGAGCTCCATAGATTTCCCCAGTTTCCGGATGGAAAATCAATTTCAACAATAATTCCGTTGCACCAGGGTAATAGCCAGCATGATCTTTACCCGAAGCATGGAGGACTTGAAAAGATAAACCTGCTTTTTTTGCTTGTCGTTCAGTGATACCTGTGGAGGCAGCTGTCTGACCGAATGCTCGAACAATCGCCGTTCCAAGGCTACCTTGATTCAGGCGTGGCCGCCCAGCCATGTTATCAGCAGCTTGTCGTCCTTGTCGATTCGCAGGCGAAGCTAAAGAGATCAACGCAGGTTCCTTCGTGACTTGATGTTTCACGATGATCGCATCTCCTACTGCAAAGATTGCCGGGTCACTCGTTTGATAATGTTCATCGACAACGATGCCACCACGTAACCCTAACGTTAAGCCAGCCATCTCAGCCAAGCGACTATCTGGTTGGACTCCGACCGAAAGAATCGTCAAATCTGACTCTAACATTTCGCCATTTTCTAGACGAAGCACGTTTCCTTGTTCTTCAAAACTAGTCACGGCACAATTTGTTAAAACTCGAACATCATTACTTTCTAATTCTTTTTGTACAAAAGAAGCCATCTCTTCATCCAACGTCGGTACAACTTGAGGAGTCCGTTCGACAATCGTTACATCCAGTCCACGTTTTTTTAGATTCTCTGCTACTTCAATACCAATAAAGCCTGCACCGATAACCACTGCTTTACGAGGTTGTTCCTCTAATTTTTCCATGATGGCATCAACATCTGGAACGTTTCGCACGGTAAATACATTTTTGGTTTCAGACAAGCCTGTGATCTCAGGTATAAAAGGTTTAGCTCCTGGAGAAAGCAAAAGGGCGTCATACGTTTCTTTGTGGGATTTCCCTCCATGAGAAACTTCCACTTCTTTTGTTTCTGGAAAAATCGCTGTTACTTCATGTTCCACTCGAACATCTAAGCGAAAACGTGCAGCTAAACTTTCAGGTGTTTGGATCAGTAACTTTTCTCTTTCATCGATTTCACCAGAAAGATAGTAAGGAAGGCCACAATTAGCAAAAGAAACATTGGGACCTTTTTCAAAAACAACGATTTCTGCATCTTCTTGCAGTCGTCTTAAACGAGTAGCCGCAGACATCCCTCCAGCAACACCGCCAACTATCACAAATTTCATTTTTATCTTCCTCCAGTCTTTTCTCCATGCCATTGATTCATGCCACCCCGAACATTGATGGCTTGATAACCAAGATCCTTCAATTCTTTCGTTGCTTGTTTACTACGGATCCCTGACTGACAAATCACATACACAGGTACTTGTTTATCCCCATTATAGCTACTAATACGATATAAAGGGACATTTTTCGCTTGTTTGATATGCCCTCCCCGGTATTCCTCTGGAGATCTAACATCAATTAATTGTATATTTTCGTTTAATTTTTCTTGTAATTCCTTTACTGTCGTTGATTGCCCTAATTGAAATAATATCATTCTCAAAAACTCCTTTTTTATCTAAAAATACCTCACGGGGTATATTCAACACCAAAAATCCATTGATGTCAACTATTTAATTTTTATAAAGAATTAAAATAAGCTAAATTTGCAATTCATACCTACATAGGGTATTATTTAAAAAAACTAAGATGGAGGTCTATGATGACTATTGACAATAAGACAATCCTAAATCGTTTGAAACGTACGGAAGGACAAATCCGTGGTATCCAAAAAATGATTGACGAGGAAAAAGAATGCATTGATATCATTACCCAATTAAGCGCCGTTCGCTCGAGTATCGACCGCGTGATGGGGATGATCGTTGCCGAAAATTTAAAAAATTGTTTGGAGCATCCAGAACATAGTGCCGATGAACAAGCCAAAAAAATGGAACAAGCAATCAATATGATCATCAAAAAATAAATCCAAACCTTAATAAATAAGCACCACAAGCCAAAATAGGAAGTTCTTTTTGACTTGTGGTGCTTATTTTTATAGTTAAACATTTATGCGAGTCACAACTACTGAGTTATTTATAGTTTCCTTCTATGATTGCTTGGATCGTATCGAGTACAGCTTCTGTATTGTTTGATCCAATGATGGTCGAAGCTGCTTCTTTTATCCTTGGTTGCCCGTTTTCCATAGCAAAACTGTGCTTGATCTGTTGGATCATTTCAAAGTCATTCCCGCTATCGCCAAACGTAGCAATCTCGTCATCGCTGATCCCCCATTTTTTGCCTAACAAGCGTAACCCATTTAGTTTGTGGACACCAGGGATGATCAAGTCGATATCTCCATGACCACTAGAGACCGGTATCAATCCCTCCCCTAAAGAGTGCTTTAAGGCAGTTAGTTTTTCTGCCGCTTCTTGCTCATTGAATGATAATGCAAACTTGAAAATCGTGTCTTTCTCCTTAGTTAACGCATATAGGTCATCTACCTTCTCAAGCTTCGGGTAGTAAAAACTTGCACGTTCAAATAACTCCTTAGAAACTTTATTAGAGAGATAGGCACTCTGTTTCCCACATAAAATCAAGTTCATTGGTGCTAGCTTTTCCAATACATCTAATGTCTGAACGATTTTGTCGTGACGCAATTCTGCATTGTACACATGCTCTTCTCCAATTAAAATATTTGCCCCATTTTCCGCTACGAATGCTATACTTTTATAAAGCTCAGGAAAGAACGAGCGCAACTGGAAATATTGATTCCCACTTGCTACAACAAACTTTATTCCCTTTTCCTGTAGTAAGTCAAAGAGTTTCTTGAAGCGTTCTTCATTGTATTTCTTTTGGTCATTCAAAAATGTACCATCCATATCTACAGCGATCATTTTGATTGTCATTCCATTACCACCTTTCAAAAGAAAGTATACCTACTGGGACGCGTCCCAAGTCAAGAGAAAAGGAGGAAAATCCCATCGTCACGATTCGAGAAATCGCAAAAATGTCAGGAGTATCCAAATCTACCGTTTCCAGAGTGATAAATAACGACCGTTACGTGTCCGATGATTTACGAAAAAAAGTCCAATCCGTTATCGAAGAGACGAACTATGTGGTGAACGGCAATGCTGTAAAATTGAGTAAAGGAGAAACCTATACTTTAGGTGTTACCTTGCCTTACAACAGTTCTTGTTATAACCAATTGGTGGACAGTATCTTATATCAGGCAAAAAGCAAAGGGTATCAAGTATTATTACTCCCTACTTACTATGAAAAGGAAACAGAGAGTCACTATTACACATTACTAGAGCAAAAGATGATCGATGGTCTTATTTTGACGTCACGAACAAAAAATGATGAACGATTCGAATCTCTTCGCTTCAAAGGAAAAATCGTCTCAACTGAAAAAATAGATAATGACGACCTTGCCATGATTTATCCAGATCGAAAAAAAGCGTATGATCAATTGTTTCTTACCTTGCATACACGTGGTATTTCTAGGATCATCTTTACTACTAAACGCAACGCCTCACAAAGCCAGACTACAAAAAATAAATTGACTGCTTATGAAACGTATTTTGGAAAAGCGGTCGAAGGACAAAACTATTTCACTGATATCGAAAACTATGCAGATGGGTATGCGTTCGCAACAGAAATAGCAGCTCACTCCTCTATTCCAGAGGTAATCTATGTCAATGGCGATGACACAGCAGCCGGTGTGATTTCGGGAATGAAACAGGCGGGATTCATTCATAAAAAAGATTTCACTGTCATAGGTGAAGGAAATCTACCATATAGCGAGATATTAGACTTTTCGACCATTGATTTCTCCCCTAAAAAAATCGGTGCCTCCGCAGTAGATTTCCTTTTATCTACGAGGGATAGCATCGTTCAGCCAGAAGATCCGATGATTATTTGGCGGTAGCAGTAGGTGATATCTTACTTGACCGAAAAAACAATAAACAATTTATACCATAAAAATAGAGTGTCTGTGACATTAGTCCTCTTGTACCACCTAAAACCGAATAAACGGCGGGAACAGAAGTAACCTCTTCGGAAATAAGGCGCCATCCACAAAAATTTGAAGAACAATTTTCGTGGATGGCGCCTTATTTCTCGAGGCTGAACACTTCTGTCCCGACCTCTCTATCTAAAATCGAATCTATTCCAGAATACATAATAGTTATCACAAGAATAGAACGAAAGAAACTTTGCAACATACAAACGGTCAATGATCAGACGTATTGGAATACTAGGTTGAATAGGTGATTCCTTTGATTGAGTAAATAAATATCAGTAAATAACGATCTGCTATTTTTCACTCAGATAAATCAATCCACGAGGAATAGGATCTTTTTTCGTTAATCCCATCCGTTCTCTATAAAATGATTCGCTATCTCTTTTGATCATTTCAACGATTTTTTCTTCATTCATTTCCAATTTCAACGATTCGATATATTCCGCCATTTCATAAAGGATCTGTAATTGAGCATCGATTGCTAAAAGTTCCCGCAATTGTGCAAATACTTGTCCCTCTTTTTGTGACGCAACTTTTAAAAAACGGTGATGAAGTTCTTTATAAAAGGAGTCTAATAGCGGATACTCATTTGAAAAACAGTTTTCCGTAAATTCTCTATAATGTTTTAAATATTCTTCACTAGATTGAATAGTAGATAAGTCCATAACTCACCTGCCTTTCTAAATTTTTTCTTTATAGTAAAACTATGTACTTACGACCATTTGTTTTGAGATCCTTTCTTGCGAACTACTTGCTTCTCGAATAGATTATAATAAAATCATATAGTCTTCTCTGTGTAATTTCAACTCCACATATTGCCTAACTCCTTGAAATATTCGCTCTTGAAACATCGCTACATCTATGCTCTGATGTAGCATCAGTTATTTTTTGACGTTAAGGTCGTTTTTTCTAACTTGAAATAGAAAAAAATCAATCTCAGCCAGTTTCGACTTCGATTGATTTTTGATAAATTCTTTCACTTGAATTGCAACTGTTCTCGTTGTTTCATTGATTGTTACAATAAAAGGCGCCCTCTCGTGATTTAGCTTAACGCTTCAATAGTTTACGATACTCCAAGGCATATAAAACAAAGGACTGAATCAGACTGTAGGTAATGATTGCAAATATCACCATGACCCATCCTTCAGGAATCGTTGGGAAAAGCAATAACAGGATCATCCCCACATAAATCACCGCTGTCGCCCATTTGCCATACCACTTTGCTCCATCTAATTTGACCTGTTTATGCAAAGCAACGATCCCAGCAATCAGCATAAATGCTTCTTTCACAATAAATAAAGCTAAAACGAGCCAGATATACGGACGTTCCCATGCCATGGAGATGATCAGCACCAGTTGTGTCAGCTTATCGCCGATTGGATCAAGAACTTTTCCAAGTTCCGTGATTTGATTGAATCTTCGGGCAATGAAGCCATCTAAAAAGTCTGTGACTCCTGAAAAGAGGATGATCGATCCAGCCAGATAGAAAGCTTGTTTGCTCATAAAATACAAATAAAAAGGCAATAAAAGAATTCTTATAATCGATAGTAGATTCGGAATCGTACGAATTTCTTTTCGCCAATCAGATGCTCCATTCATTACTTAACAACTCCCAAAATGTCATTTCATCTATTTTACCGTACTTTCCACGTGGAACCAATTAATTGTCGGTTTTTTAGCGCAATCTTTTCCAATACTTCGTACATCATTGAGAATCTGTTATTGTTCTTTTTCATAATTTTCATTTCGTGCAGCCTGACGCTGACGGGTTTCTTTCAATAATTTTTTGTGGGCTTTTTTTGAGCCTCGTTCAATGTCTCGCTCCCATTTTCTCGTTTTAAAATCTGTAAACAAATGATCGATCTCATAGCCAACAGGATACAGCTCTTCTGCTCTCATTTTCAAAACAACACGTTGTCTAAGGACGATTTCTTTTTGGTTATCAACAAAAATTACGATCGTCTCTTCGCCAGTATCTTCAAAGACTAATGCTTCTTTTTTGTATTGGGTGGCGTATACGCGATCACCCTTTGAGAATAAGACTTTCTGCGTTTTTGGCGCTTCTTGCTTTTCCTTTTTCTGTTTAAATAATCGTTTTTCGACTAAATAGTCTTTCGTGGAAAGATACTGCTGGGCTTGCTGGATCAAGTCCTCTGACATTTGCATTTTTTTAGCGATCCACAATGCTTGGCTTTCCCCTGTTTTCCCTACCTGTAATTGATACTTTGGTTGTAAAGCTTCTCGGTCAAAGGCCATCGCCGCTGGTACGAAATCTTCATGTCGTTCCGCAAACTCTTTGATTTCGCCGTAATGGGTCGTCGCCACCATCAGCGCCCCTTTTTCGTACATCGCAGACATGATGGCAATTGCTAAAGCTGCACCTTCAGTCGGTTCTGTCCCACTACCGATCTCATCAAGTAAAACTAACGTATTTCTACCAACTTTATTCAGAATCTGTGCGATATTTTGCATATGCCCCGAAAAAGTACTCAACGCATTCGCTAAATCTTGTTGATCCCCGACATCGACAAAGACTTCGTCGAATACGGCAAGTTCTGTCCCATTTTTTGCTGGTACTTGTAGACCAAACATCGCCATCAACGTCAGCAATCCGACTGTTTTCAAAACAACTGTTTTCCCACCAGCATTTGCACCTGTGATCACTAATCCCCGATATTCTGCACCTAAATCAAAATCTAAGGGAACAGCTTTTTCCGACAGCAACGGATGTCTCGCTTGTTTCAGATGGATACGCTCTGATTTATTAACGATTGGTGTAATGCCATTGATCTCTCTACTGTATTTCCCCCGCGCGAAAATGATATCTAAAACGGTGACCGTATCGATGATTTGATCGATCGCCTGTTCATTTTCAGCTAATGCGCCAGTCAAGCTAGCTAGAATTTGATATTCTTCAGCAATTTCTTCTGCTTTTAGTAACTGATGTTGTGCGCTTGCTTTAGCGACTGCTGTTGGTTCGATAAATACCGTCGTGCCTTTATTCGATTGTTCAATGATCGTTCCGGCTACTTTATTTTTATAACTCGCTTTGATCGGGATCGTTGCGTGTTCACCTTTTTGGACGATCATCGCTTCTTGGATCATTTCTTTATTCCCAGGATGTCGCAAAAACTTTAGCAAACGATCTTGGATTTCTTTTTCTATCGTTTGGATCTGTTTGCGTACTTTACGTAGATTTTTCGATGCTTCATCTGCGACTTGTTGGTTCTTGATTTGTTCGTAAACTAAGTCTTCCACCGCTTGCAGATCCGGTAGATTTTTACTGTAAGCATACAGTAAGGGTGTTTGATACTGATTTTTTTCAAAGAAGCGAGTGATCATCCGACTACTTCTTAAAAAATCGGCGTATTCAATCAATTCAGCGGGGGTTAAGATCAAGCCTTTTTTCACTTGATCAGTTAATGCCACAATTCGTGTCAGCCCCATAAAGGGCACGTGTTGACTGCTTTCTAAAATCGTACGGGCTTCTTTTGTTTCTGTTTGTCTTGTTTCTACAGTCTGAAGATTTGTCGGGATCGACATTTCTGCTAGTCGTTCTTTCGTGTGATCTCCGATTGCTCGAGCGATCACTTCTTTTCTGATTACCTCAAATTGTAATTGTTTGATTGTATGATTCATATTCTCTCCTTTTCTTGAAGAGATACCTGTCCCCAAAATAAATAAAGACCTAAAATAGAATAAAAGGGCAGGACACAGCTTAAATAAGACATGTCCTCCCCTTGATTTGATTACAAGAAATTGTTTCAGACAGGTACCATCTATAAGCACACCAAATAAGCCTACTGCTTTATTGGTTATTCAACTTACTCGATTAAATACCTACTACACTCATCAAAATACCTCGTTCATCTAGGTTTTATTTATTTTTCCTTTTTACTATAGCAAGCGTTTGCCAGATTGTCAAATGAAGACGAAATGAGCCTAGATTGCGTTCTTTTACACAATATTTCAAAATTGTCACTTTTTTCGATTTTCAAACGAAGAATCCATCAGCGATAATGTAGGTAATCAAATAAACAAAAAAAGGATGGATAAGATGAAAAAATTGATTGGAGCTATCGCTCTCTTACTGTTATTGTTTGGCGGCTACAAAGGGTATGAATATTACGATCAGACCTACAATAGCCAAGTAGCTTATGCAAAAGTACCAGAAGCAGTGCCACCATTGACTGATACACTGGATGACAGCGGTGAAAAAGTTCGGGGGTTGAAGTCGTATGACTATGACTTTACATTTGTGACTAAAGATGGCAAAACGATCCAGTTAGGTTACACGATTTCCTCAGAAAATCCAACGCCATTTGAACCAAATAGTTATGTCAAAGCAGAGGTAAGTCAAAAACGAGTGACCTCTGGTCCCACGGCGATCGATGAAAACCAAGTTCCAGAAGATGTTTTAACTAAGTTGAAATAAGTAGCTTCTACTTCTAGTAAATGAAAAAAGCCAAACGCGATCTAAGAGTAGGACATTAACCCTCACCACCCAAAAATCGAATAAACGGCGAGAATAGAAGGAACCGTTTCGGAAAATAAGGCGCCATCCACG
>NZ_PUAP01000056.1 GCF_002947535.1 Enterococcus mundtii | reverse complement strand
GAAGAACAAGCGAAACTTGAGGCGGAAAAGAAAGCACAGGAAGAACAAGCGCGTCTCGAAGCTGAACAGGCAGCACAAGCACAGGCAGCGGAACAAGCCCGTATTGCTGAAGAAGCTCGTGTAGCCGCTGAACAAGCAGAAGCCCAACGCGTGGCACAAGAACAAGCAGCCGCAGCTCAAGCGCAACAAGCACAAGCAAATGAAGCGCAAGTTTTAGTTACCAGAACTGGAGCAAAGTACCACACGCATAAATGCGGAAATGGAAACTATTATCCAGCGACAATGAGTGAAGCATTGGCACGCGGATTGACTCCTTGCGAAAAATGTTACTAATATAATTTAAGCAGTATATGAAATGATCACTACTGATCTCGTATACTGTTTTTTGTTAACTTCACTATCTGATATAAATCCTATTCACTTTCATATCCTCCTACCCAATTTTTTCAAATCAACGATTGCCTTCAAACAATAATGATTATTATTTAATAAAAATACAGTTGATTCAATTCAACTATCTGTGCTATAATAGTTATGGAATTTCGTTATCAACGTATCGTTGCCTTTCAACAGAACAACAAGAAAGGAGAATGACTATGACATTCTATAACAAAGAATTACAATATCGTGTCACTCTTAATACCGATTTGAATCTTTTCGTCGTGTTCGACAAAGAAGATAGCAATCGTGTAGCGACTGGTGTAACGATCGAACAAGCAGTGCAAGAACTTAAAAAATCCGCATAGGAGTGAAAACCTCGAATGGACGATTGCAACTCTAGTTCACAATAAGACACCTACTTGAAAGGTCAAAGTAGGTGTCTTAAATTTTACATACGTGATGAACCCCTCTCTTTCTACATATAATTGCGAAAATCGAATGATTCTATCTGATTTTTTATCCCATTTTTTCAATCGTTGGATCATATCCTTAGTTGCTTGAATAAGTTCCTTAGCGCAACAATCTTTAACTAATCCTTACAATCTTTTTTGCTTTATGCTAAAATTTCTTTTTTAAGATAAAATGTATTTTATCTGTAGAAGCCGTTTACAAGGAGGTCTGGAAGTGAAAACAGCGATAGCTCATTCTTCATGTGACACAAGAAATTGACGCTTAGATGTTTTCAGTATGATATGGAAAAGAATCTAACTGCGTGCACATTATTATTATGTTTGATTATTGGATTGGCTTTATTACTTTTTAATGTGATTAGTTGGACAACCTATTTTGTTGTGCTATTAATCGTTGCTGGATTGACTTTTTTTGAAAAAAAACGTCGTTCAAACCTAAAGAAATAAAGCTCTTGCGATTAAGGAAAAATGATAGAAACTGTACTAGAAATATATAGTTTAAAAAAATAAGCGTCACCTTTACGAACATCATTTCTATGTTTTCGTAAAGGATGACGCTTATTTTATGGAGAAATTGTTTTTGACATCAGATAGATCAATTTATAGAAGTCATACAATGACAAATACGCTTTTTTAACCCATAAGTTAGTGTAATAATTCTGGCAAACCAAATACTCCAAACCCATAGATTCTTGCTGCGGTGTCTGATCCTTGTGTTGGTTTCTCAATACGTAATCGGACATATCGTGCAGATCGTACCGCAAAAGTCTCAAGGGAGTGACTTGTTGTATTATTCGTTGTCTTGGCAACTTCTGTATATACTTCTCCATCTTCACTTATTTCGATCGCATATGATTTTGTATTCATATCCGGACTTTCTCCACCTGCTTGCGCATGGTCTATACGAACTTCACTAATGGTTTGAACATGCCCTAAATCAAGTGTCAATTCATGTGGTGGCGTTCCCGTTGCACACCACTTAGTCGTCAAGTCGCCATCTATTGCAAAATGAGGTGCTTCCGCTTCATTCGTGTAAGAGGAAGCGATCGCTTTCGCGTTTCGTGATAACAGCGGTAACTCCGTTGGTACTTTATTAGAAATTGTGATCAAACCGATTTTTTCGACAGGTGTCTCCCCTGCTTGATTGCTTGCCGTTAATTTTACTTTATAAACACCTTCTTTGTCATATGTGACAACTGGTGAATTTTCATGACTTGTCGTGATATCCCCACCTTCAAATTCCCAAGTAACCGTTTCGGTATTTAAGGAAGATGTGTTTGTAAAAGTAATCGCTGACCCTGGAGCGGCTAGGGTTCTCGAAGCAGTAAAATCAGCTCTTGGCACTTTATTGTCCGGCCAATCAAAGGAAACGACCTCTGATGGTTCACCTTGATTACCCAACACATCTACAGGCACGACAATCAATTTTGTTTGCGTAGTGTCTAAGGTTCTTTCAAGAGCATTGATATAATGATTCGTAGCTGGTGTTGCTCCTAAGAAAGATGTTGAGTTGTCAGGATTCACTCGGTAGATTTCATAATAACTCGCTTGACTCTCCGTCTCATCCCAAGCAAGTCGTATGCCAGCGTATCGCCCTTCCTCTTCATCAAACACAACATCTTCAAGCGTCAGTCCTGACACTTTTGTGGTTTGAGGTTCCTTTCCATCTGTCAGAGCTAATTGACCTAAGTGTAACGCGTAATCCGACTGAGTTTCTGAAGAAGCAAGCTGATAAGAAAGGGTGTTGATTTTTTCTCCTGCCAACTGACTGACATCATAGCTGACAGTTGTCCAATCCCGACCGATTGGTTCACTTGCTGAGATGATTTCTTTTCGCCCGTCAGCCATTTCCAGAACTAAGTCAAGCTGACTGATGCTCGTTGCTTTTGCCGTTGTTGTGATAGAAGTTTTATCGGAAATGATTCCATCCATTCGGTAAAGTTTGATTGTACTTATTGCCTCGTTCTCCATACTCCCTTTAAGAAGCAAAGAATTTCCGCCACGAAACGCCTCATCGTAATCCATCTCAACTGCTAATTGATTTTCACCTTGATGTTCAAAGATCCAACGATACGTTGGCAACACGTCCTGCATACTGCGATTATTCCACGCTAGATCCGATACTTTTTTTCCATTGATGAAGTATCCATACCCATTCCCCATACTAAAATTCGTTACAAAAGGAACGCTGGTGATAGCACTCTGTTCTACTGCATACGTAGAGATCCCAGGCCATTCTTTTTCTACCGGCGTCTTCCCTTTCGTCGGATCACCTTGTTCATTGACCCAAAAACGCATTTCACGACGTTGAAAATCAGCAGAATCACTTGCTGATGTGTACGTCCAACTTGGCACATACAGACCTAACGAAGTATATGGAGTGCCAGTTTCATCTGCGAAGAGCCG
Organism: Enterococcus mundtii; assembly: GCF_002947535.1. GTDB lineage: Bacteria > Bacillota > Bacilli > Lactobacillales > Enterococcaceae > Enterococcus_B > Enterococcus_B mundtii_B. The sequence continues at coordinate 4,011 of NZ_PUAP01000056.1, read as the reverse complement.
CCAGTTCACTGGAGTATCATACCCATTTTGTTGGACATCGATTCCCGCATATAATTGATAAGGATCGATCCCTAATTCATTGGCTTTCTTCTTTGAAGCTTTCAATAATTCTTGGCTCGCTAAACGATCGGTATTCCACCAAAAATTCAAAAACATGCTATCTGCTACAGGATTCATTTCCGCGTCGACTAAAAAGGCTTGGTTTTTATCCGTCAATGCATTTTGCCAATCCATCTTCCCTTCCGAAGTCATCGAATCATACCACATGATATCTAAAGTTGCTGCTTTTTGTTTGAATTGTTTGATGAATTCTTGCATCAAATCCGCATGTTCTTTACTCAATCCTCCTGCCGCATTTGCCCCTTCTACCTTTTTCTGACCATTCGCATCATCAAAGCTTGTGACTACGGTGTCTGTTTCTTGATTGATAAACCAGCCATCAAACCCATATTGGTTAGCTACTTCGATCAATTGATCGACTAAAGGAAAGGTACCATCCTCATCTTTTTGCAAGAATGTATCCAACCATTCGATTTTCCCTCCATGAGTGCTTTGAGGAAAAAAGACCGTGCCTGATACCGGCACACCATTTTTATGGGCCGCATCAATAACATCAGGACTTGGTGGCACAATGATCCCTTCACCAGACGAACCACCCCAATACACAAGTTGATCGATATACTGCCAATTGGAAAACACATTGGCATCAAAAGTATTGATACCCCTTGGCGCATTCCCACTTGTACTGCTATTCATGATCGATAAAGCGACCACTTTCATTTCTGGTTTTTGCGTGTCATTTGAAGTTGCCAGTGCCTTTTTATCGATCCGATTTGCCAAGGGCACTTTGCTGACATTATAAGGTGCATCCGGATCTTTAGAAAATTTCCATTCTAACAATTCTTCAGGAAACCAGTAAGACGATTCCGGCTGATTATCCATCCCTCGTTGATAAGTTGCTGCTTCTGTTTCTTTATAATCAAACGTTTTAGACTCTGCGTGATACGTTGTCCCACTACCAATTGCACTTGCTATTACTACTGCACAAAAAAGTCCGACTACCATTTTTTCTTATCCTTCATCTCCGCTCCTCCTAAATTTAATTGATTCACAAAAATGATAACGTTTTCTTGATTGCGGGTATATGAACAAAGCATAGAACTTTCACAACAAATTATAGGTAACTTGAACAAAAAAACTGATTTTGACCACCTATCAAAATCAGTTTTTGTATTGTTGATCCGCTATTATGCTGCTTTACGATTGATTTTATTTGTAACTCTCATGAGACCAATCAAATCTAATAAAACTTGAATTGTTGGTCTGCGTGATTAGTTCCTTCAACGTAATTTCCTTTATTCATGGAGAAATTTCCCTCAACATTTTGACTTTTCGTCATTGTTCAGTGCTGACGGATTCTCAATCATTCATTCCATCGTTGAAAACACGGATCTCATAAACGATTTCTTCTAATGTTCCAGTGGAAGCTTCTGCTTCAACCGCAAGAATAGTCGACTTTTTTTCAAATATTGCTGGAAACAACTCTGGAAGGCGCTCGCCGTAACTTTTAGGACTAAACCGACATGCATATTCTCCACTAGGTAAAACCTTAATATTTTTACCGATATTTTTTGTAGGCTTGATTTCTATATACATATACTGTTGCATGTTTTTATCAATAAATTCATAAAGAATACCAAAATCATATAAAGGCTCATACCCCTCTTCCATCGAGCGATCAAACAAATTGGCTGCTTCTGTATAAAGTGTCTTTTTGTTATCAGTCGATTGGTAAGGAAAAACATATAAATATTTTTCTGATAATTGGCGGAGATGTTGCTTTTTAGAATTTCTGTATTTTTTTAATAATTTGATTTCCTCTTTGACCTCTTGCATCCCTTTTAAATTTTGTTGAAGTAATTCGATTTTTTGCTTCATCAATTCTTCACTATATGATAAAAAAGATAGATAATCGATGGAATTATTTGGATCACTAAAGCGATGCAGTTCTTTCAATGGTAAACCAATCTCTACACACGCTTGAATCAGCTCGACCGCGCTCACTTGGGCTAAGGAATAGTAGCGATAGCCAGAATCTGGATTGATGTATACCGGCAACAGCACTCCGACTTGTTCATAGTATCTTAATGATTTAATATTGACCCCAGTTATTTTCGCTAATTCTCCGATGGTCAACAATTCACTTCTTTTGTCCGTTTCTCTCATTATAATTCTCCTACATGATAATAATCTTTAATATCAAGTGTTCAGATACTGATTATATCATAAACTATTTTTATATATTATATTTTATCGTTATTTTTTAATCTAAAATCATTCACTTATATTCCTTTGTTCAGTATTTTTTCACTAAGAAATTTTGATAAATAGCTATATTTATACCATTTTAAAATCACCTTTATTTTAGTTCTATATTAAAAAACAAACGTACTCTTAACACAACTTGTATTATTCATTAGATAAAGATATAATATTAATGTGTTTTCGATGAAGAATAAAAAAAGTCCAAATTCAAATAAGTTTTTAAAAAAATGAATAGGCTTTCGCACTTGGTTATTAGTCTACTTTTTTTGGTAACTACTACATTTACATAGTAGTCAAAATAATTTTTTTGGGGGAAAAAAATGAAAAAAATCGTTAGTCGTTCCATGTTATTGTTCGTTCTACTATTTCTAGCTGCCTGCGGAAAGCAAGTCAGTGTTGATGACCTGAAAGCCAATGATTGGTTGATTGAAGAATTAGAGGAAGTAGACATGATTGCCTCTTTCTCAAATCATGTCGTATCGTTTCGCATTGATCCTTCTTCTTACCAATCGACCGCTACCAATGAATGGGAAGCTTTGGGTGAAGAATTTGCGAAAAGCATGCTTGAAGAATTTCAATATAAGTTTGAATACACGTTAGAAGGAAATACCATGACCTGGGAAAACGACGGGGAAACAGGCAAGTATACAGTAACAAAAGAAGATAAAAATATTATTCTCACACCTACCAAAGATAACGAGGAAGATAAAAAACTTGTTCTGAAGCCATATGATAAAAGTAAAACAGCAACATCTTCCACTTCTTCAGACAGCTCCACAACTGATTCAGAAGAAACAGATGGTTCGTCTCTGGTAGATATCACAGATAACTCAACTGAATTAAGCGGATCGGAGGACGCATCAGGTGATTCTGCTTTTGGCAAACGTTCAAACCCTGTGCCCCTCGACAACCCGATCACGTTCGATACTGTTTATTATGATGACGAATACGAAGAAATCGACACAAATCTTTCCCTATCGATCAGTAACGTTGTCCGTGGTGAAGAAGCGTATAATTATATGATCAGCATGGATGAGTACAACGAACCCGCACCAGAAGGAAAAGAATGGGTAGTTTTTGATGCAGAGCTAACTGTCAATAAAGGGAGCCAAAATGATCCGTATCGTGCTTTTTCTAGATTCGTACCAGTTAGTTCAACTGGAGAAGAAGTCAACCAGGAAAGTTATAGCTACTTAGGCAACGAAGAATTTGGAAACAAAGATTTGTACGAAGGTGGAACAGACAAAGGTAAAGTCGCATTGCTCGTTCCGATTGGTGACGATACGCTTATCGAATTTAATGATTTTACAAATAGGATTTTTTTCAAATTACAGTAGCCTTTGAAAAGCAGCAATAAAACGTGCTAGAGATCATAAAAAGTCATTGCCAGCTGACAGTAGCTGACCAGTCAAGATATCCCATGAGTACAACACTCTGAGAAATAATTATCACTCGATCCAATTTACTCGTTCTAACTAGTTTCGTTCATAACAGAGAAAAAGAACCCATCTAAACCAATACGTAGATGGGTTCTTTTGTCTCTTTTTTTATTATCATCTGCTGAAAACTTTTAAAAGTCTTTTCCACTACATGTAAAACAAATGTATCAGCTTTAAAACGTGTCTGGGCATTGGTTCTCATGCACCACCAAAAACCGAATAAACGATGGGAACAGAAGTAACCTCT
>NZ_PUAP01000055.1 GCF_002947535.1 Enterococcus mundtii | reverse complement strand
CCTTCACCTAAAAAAATGGAAGTGGGACATTAGTCTTCTGGTACCACCTAAAACCGAATAAACGGCGGGAACAAAAGTAACCTCTTCGGAAATAAGGCGCCATCCACAAAAATTTGAAGAACAATTTTCGTGGATGGCGCCTTATTTCTCGAGGCTGAACACTTCTGTCCCGACCTCTTCTATACTTTTCTTTGATTTAACAGGATTTTATTAGTAAAGCTCCAAATATTGTTCTCTTTCCCATTCAGAAACGGTTTGTCTAAAGGCAGCCCATTCCAGACGTTTTGCCTCCACAAAGTTTGCAAAGATATGATTGCCTAACGCATCGATCATCACTTTGTCTTTGCGCAATTCTTTGATGGCATTGTGGATCGTTGATGGAAGATCTTGGATTTGCGCTTCTTCACGTTCTTCTTCATTCATCACGTAGATATTGCGATCAACAGCCGGCGGTGGTGTCAATTCATTACGGATACCATCTAAACCTGCTTGTAATAGAACAGCCATTGCCAGATATGGGTTCGCTGCTGGATCGACAGAACGTAATTCTAAACGAGTAGATAAACCACGCGATTCTGGTACACGTACTAATGGTGAACGATTGCGTCCACTCCATGCCACATAAACAGGTGCTTCGTAGCCTGGAACTAAGCGTTTATAAGAGTTGACCGTTGGATTGCAGACTGCGGTATACGCACGCGCATGTTTCAATAAGCCACCTAAGAAATGATACGCAGTTTGGCTTAATTCTAAATCACCGTCTTTATCGTAAAAGGCATTTCCATCTTCATTGAATAAAGACATGTTGCAGTGCATTCCAGAACCATTGATCCCGAATAATGGTTTCGGCATGAAAGTCGCATGTAAGCCATGTTTACGAGCGATAGTTTTCACGACTAATTTAAACGTTTGGATATTGTCACAAGCATCAACGACATCTGCATATTTAAAGTCGATTTCATGTTGTCCAGGAGCCACTTCATGGTGAGAAGCTTCCACTTCAAAGCCTAAGCTTTCTAATTCCAATACGATATCTCGACGGCAATTTTCGCCTAGATCCGTCGGCGCAAAATCGAAGTAGCCACCTTTGTCATTCAATGTCGTTGTGATGCCACCATCTTCATCTAATTTGAACAAGAAAAATTCTGGTTCAGGCCCTAAATTGAATGAGGTAAAACCAAGTTTCTTCATATCATTTAATGAACGTTTCAGATTACCACGAGGGTCACCAGCAAACGGAGTACCATCTGGGTTATAAATGTCACAAATCAGGCGTGCCACTTTGCCGTGATCGCTTTCCCATGGGAAGATCATCCAAGTAGAAAGATCAGGATACAGGTACATATCACTTTCTTCGATTCTGACAAATCCCTCGATCGAAGAACCATCAAACATCATTTTATTCTCAAGTACTTTGTCGATTTGACTCACTGGAACTTCAACATTTTTGATCGTTCCTAATATATCTGTAAACATCAAACGTAAAAAGCGTACGTTCTCATCCTCAATGATTCGTTTAATTTCTTCGCCTGTGATTTGTTTCTTTACCATGGTATCCCTCTTTCTTTTTTTAATTTCATTCAGTCAAAGTATTGACGTTGTTGCAAGCCTTGTGACTGATAATGTCCTGTTTTGGCTAACCCGCCTTGAGCTAATATCTCATCACGGAAAATTTGACGAACGTCGTGATCGGTCAGCGGTTTTTTACTTTTTTCTTCTTGTTTTTTCGCCTGTGCCATTTCATAGACCCTTTTGATCCCAGCCATATTCAATCCTTCTGAAAGATAGTCTTTGATCTCTAATAAAATGTCGATATCATTCAGTGAATACATGCGTCGATTTCCTTCACTTCTCTCAGGGTGAACAAATTCCTGTTCTTCATAATACCTGATTTGTCGAGCAGTCAAGTCCGTTAGTTTCATAACTGTACCAATTGGAAATACTGACATTGAACGACGTAATTCCTTTTCTCCCATCTGACGTCTCCTTTCGTCCTATCAATTGACTAAAGTATACCAATCACGAAAATACCTGTCAACCGTCCATGTCACATTTCCTGACATGAGAACCGATTTTTTTTATAAAAAAACTTGACCAACTTCTTTTTGAAGTTAGTCAAGCTTATATTGTAGTCATTTATATTTTTAAAATAACTCATCTTTTTTTATCCATTTTGAGTTTTTATTTGCAAATCCACGTACTTCATAGCTATTTTGCTCTTCAATGAAGCGTTCATCTAATACAAGTGTCTGCCGTCTCAACTCACTTAATGTTTGTCCTTGATCACTTGGCACAAGTTTTGTATAAGGAAGCATCAACTCCATCAGCTGACGTTTGATGGCCTCGATCAAGCGTTCTTTCCCCTCTTGTGTCTGAGCAGAAATCAAGACATTTGGAAATAAAGTCGGTGTAAAGCCTGCTGTATCGATCTGGTCAGATTTATTATAGACAGTCAATACAGGCATTTCTTTCATATCTAACTCGTCCATCAACTTTAAAACCGTTTGTTCTTGTAAGATTCGATCAGAAGAACTTGCATCGACAACATGGAGTAGTAGATCCATCCCTTGACTTTCTTCAAGCGTCGAATGGAACGCATCAATCAACTGAGTGGGCAAATCCTGGATAAAACCCACTGTATCCGTTACAGTCAATTCGAAGCCTTCTGCAAAACGCCATTTTTTCGTCAACGGATCAAGGGTGGCAAATAACTGATCTTTCGCATACGATTCAGCTTGTGTCAATAAATTAAGGATCGTCGATTTACCAGCATTCGTGTAACCGATCAAACCGATTTGAAACACTTCACTACTTTGTCTTTTTTGTCGATTACGTTCTCGATGCGCCTCCACTGCTTTAAGTTCTCTTTTTACGCCTAAGATCTTGTTACGGATATGTCGACGATCCGTTTCCAGTTTCGTTTCCCCGGGGCCTCTTGTACCGATCCCACCACCAAGACGAGAAAGCGACTCTCCTTGTCCAGCAAGACGAGGTAGCAAGTATTGCAATTGCGCCAATTCGACTTGCAGTTTTCCTTCTTTAGAGCGCGCACGCATCGCAAAGATATCCAAGATCAATTGGACTCGATCAATGACCGGCGCCCCTACAGCATCGGTAATCAACTGACTTTGTCGCGGAGTCAATTCGTGGTTGAATATGACAAGATCTGCCTCATAAGCATCTGCTAATTGGGTCAGTTCTTGAAGCTTCCCTTTACCAATCAACGTTTGACGATCCACCTGTGGCCGTTTTTGTGTGAGTCTATACACGACCTCACCAGCTGCTGTATCGATCAATTGTTCCAATTCTTTCATTGATTCAGCAAAATATCGTTGATTTTCTTCTGTTTCTACACCAACGATGATCACTTTTTCTTTTGCTTCTCTCATGTTCCCACCTCTTTCATCCAACCTTCGATGGCATTTTCGATCTCTGCTAGATCTGTCGGTTTTTTCAAGAGATCGAACCAATGCGCCGTCAAGCGATTACGAAACCAAGTCAGTTGTCGTTTTGCATAGCGCCGAGAATTCAACTTGATTTGTTCGACTGCCTCATCTATAGTGATGTTTTCTTCAAAATAAGGAAAGAATTCTTTATAGCCGATCCCTTGACTAGCTTGAACCGCTCCTAATTCATAGACCTTTCTTGCTTCTGCGATCAATCCCTCTGCGAGCATTTGATCCACTCGTTGGTTGATCCTACTATAAAGAAACTCGCGCTCCGTATCCAGACCGATCATATAATAATCATATAAGCATGCAGGTGTTTCTTTTGGCGCCATGATACTATAGCCAGTTGTCTCGAATACTTCTAATGCGCGAATCACTTTTCGCTGATTGTTCCAATGGATTTTCCCCGCTGCAAGTGGATCGCGTTCGTTCAAATAAGTCCACAATTTTTCTTTCCCTAGTTGTTCTGCCATTTTTTCATATTTCATTCGCACAGCCGGATCTGTTTCTTCATTTGCTCCCAATTGAAAATCGTACAATAACGATTGGATATACAAACCGGTGCCACCAACGATGATCGGCAAACGACCTCTTTCAGTGATCTCCGTGATCAACTTACGACCTGCCTGTTGAAAATTCGCTGCCGAATATTGTTGGTCTGGCTCGATCACATCAATCAAATGATGAGGGATCCCCATCATTTCACTCGGCTTGATCTTTGCCGTTCCGATATCCAGCTGTTTATAAATTTGTAAGGAATCCCCACTGATGATCTCACCGTTGAATTTCTGGGCAAGTGTCACACTTAGCGCTGTTTTGCCAACTGCTGTGGGTCCTACGATCACTAATACTTTTTCCATATGGCTCCTACTTTTTCATTAATTGTTTAACATACCAAGCACGTTCAGGAAAATCTGTGATGAGTGCATCAACAGGTTCCTTCAATCCTCTTTCAAGATCTTCTGTGGTATTGACTGTCCAAAGGCGAATACGTTTTGGAAACTCTTGTATTTCCTGAGAATGGGTAAATGCCCAAGTTGCTTTAGGGTGAAGACCTTCAATAAAAGGTAAGGTTTTAGCTAAATCTAATTTCTTCATTGAATCACTCATTAAAAGATCCAATTGTGCCTCTGGTTCGATGACGGACAGACGCTCTAACGAATGAAGATTGAAACTACAATAGGCGTGGCGAAATGGCCACTCGTTTTTTGTCATCACTTCAGACACTTGCGCTTCGATCCCTGGATATTCATACTTGTCCGTTTTGATTTCGATCATCAATGTTCCTCGATAATTTTTTTGGAGAAGCAGCGAGAGTACTTCTTTTAGCGTAGGGATTTTCGCTGCTGGAAAATCTTTACTAAACCAACTACCTGCATTCAATTTTTTCAGCTCTTCGAGGGTCTTTTCTCGAACAAGTCCTTTGCCATTAGTCGTTCGGTCGACTGTTTCATCATGGATGACGATCAATTGACCGTCTTTACTTAGATGGACATCTAGCTCGATCCCGTCCGCCCCCACTCTGACTGCTTCAGAAAAGGCGGGCAATGTATTTTCCGGATGGGTTCCTTTGCTTCCTCGATGCGCATAAATCTGTACCATAGTCCTCACTCCGATCATCCCTATTTTACCACAGGAACAAAAAAGAAAAAGCTTGGACTCATTATGAAAGACCAAACTTTTTCTTTTGTAGTTAGTATCTACCTATCAGGTATTGGAACATGCCTTGTTTACTAATTTACTTAGCTCCACACATCATCTTTTGAGAAAAAACCGATCGGTTGTTTCGTCGTATTTTTTAACTGAGATTTTTTCTCATTGATCATTGCGGTCAAGTTGTCTGTAAAGTTTTCTAAAATGACACGCCCACCTTTGTAAGCATAGCCGCCGATCTTCATCGTTTCGTCCGGTGAAAGAATCACTTTGCGATGAGCGATATTTTGGAATAATTCATCTAAGATATAATTTGGTAAATAAAAATTATTTTGTGCAGAAAATGATTGCAGATATGCAAAGTCATCGATCGTGATATAACAATCGTCAAAAGCATCAAAGCTGACATATTCTTCCAACAAGCTCGCACGCTTTTGGAGAATCTCATTGATTTTTTTATTTAGTTGATTCAATGTTTCGATTTCTTTGACTTTTAGTTCCAATTCGCGTCTACGTTGCTCTTTGTTCTCAAGATGACGCATCTGGATCGCCATCCCTAAGTAGACCAAGATCGCTCCTACTAAGACACCGATAAAACCTGTGATAGCAATTACCAATTAAGGTTCCTCCTTCTTATTGATTTCTTTTTTATCATAACATAAACTGACTTTATGAGACTAGCTATCAGAAAGTTTTTTCATTTGACCTTTATTGACCAAAAATGTATACTACTTTGTAGGTAATCAAAATCAATCTGTGTTACACTATTTCTAAACAAATCAAGGAGGAACCTTATTATGAATTTAATTCCTACAGTTATTGAACAATCCTCACGTGGGGAAAGAGCCTACGATATTTACTCACGTTTATTGAAAGACCGCATCATCATGTTGAGCGGACAAGTAACAGATGATCTAGCAAACTCGATCATCGCACAATTGCTATTTCTAGATGCACAAGATTCTGAAAAAGACATCTACATCTATATCAACTCACCTGGTGGTTCTGTGACTGCTGGAATGGCCATTTATGACACAATGAATTTTGTAAAAGCAGATGTCCAAACAATCGTTATGGGGATGGCTGCTTCAATGGGAAGTTTCTTATTGACTGCCGGAACAAAAGGCAAACGATTTGCTTTACCAAATGCTGAAATCATGATCCACCAACCACTTGGTGGCGCACAAGGACAAGCAACAGAAATCGAGATCGCTGCACGTCATATCTTACAAACTCGCGAACGTTTGAATAAAATCCTAGCGGAACGTACTGGTCAACCAATCGAAGTGATTGAAAAAGACACAGATCGTGATAACTATATGACTGCTGAACAAGCCAAAGCATATGGCTTGATCGATGAAGTCATGGAAAACAGTGCTTCATTGAGCTAATTGATTCGCACTAGTATAAAAGAAGGTCCGTCATCCAAAGATGACGAACCTTCTTTTTCTGCTGTAAAATAAGTGATCAGCCTATTTTTGCCATTCTTTGAAGAATCCATCTGCATGTTTTTGTCCCATCTCGATATAATGTGCAATATTTTGTTTGTTTTTTTGGATTTCTTCTTCTGTTAACGGACGAATCACTTTTGCTGGTCGTCCAAATGCTAGGACATTGGGAGGGATCACTTTTCCTTCCGTCACTAAAGAACCAGCTCCGATCAAACTATTCTCGCCGATGACTGCATGGTTTAAAACAGTTGCTCCCATACCTATCAACGCACCTTTTTCGATTTTACAGCCATGAAGCATACATTGATGTCCGACTGTTACATTTTCAGCAATCTCAACTGGGGCATCATGATCGACATGGATGATCGTCCCATCTTGAATATTGGTTCCTTTGCCGATCTTGATCCAATTGCTGTCGCCACGAACCACTGCTTGATACCAAACCGTGACATCTTCTCCTAATTCTACATCACCGATAACCGTTGCATTCTTTGCTATAAACCTCGCCATCTTTTTCCCTCTTTTCATTTTATTGAAGAAAAAAGGTTCTAGAAGGCTGTTCGCCCCTAGAAACCTCTTTTCATTATTCCGCAGCTTCAGCAAATTGGCTGTTATAAAGTTTCTCATAGAAACCGCCTTTTGCTAATAAGCTTTCATGTGTTCCTTTTTCAATGATTTGTCCTTGATCCATCACTAAGATCAGGTCAGCTTCACGGATCGTTGATAGACGGTGAGCAATCACAAAACTCGTTCGCCCTTCCATCACTTTATCCATCGCTTTTTGGATCAACGCTTCAAGCCTCGTATCGACGGAACTAGTCGCCTCATCCAGAATCAATATCTTTGGATCGGAAACAACCGCACGAGCAATCGTCAGCAATTGTTTTTGTCCCAACGAGACATTATCTCCTTCTGAGTTGATTTCCATTTCGTACCCATCAGGCATCGTCCGGATAAAATGATCGACATTGGCTGTTTTCGCTGCATCAACGATCTCATAATCCGTTGCATCTAATTTACCAAAACGAATATTGTCAGCAATCGTTCCCTCGTATAACCAGGCATCTTGCAATACCATCCCAAACATGGAACGAACATCACTTCGACTCATCGCTTTCGTATCAATACCATCAATCTTGATGGCGCCATGCGTCACATCATAAAAACGCATCAATAAGTTGATCAATGTTGTTTTCCCAGCACCCGTTGGTCCGACAACAGCTACCATTTGTCCAGCTTTCACCTCAAAGTTCAAGTCTTGGATCAATGGTTTCTTCGGATCATAAGCAAAATCGACATGTTCAAACGAGACATTTCCATGGATCGTTTCTGGCAAAGGAACATCGGTCTTGTTTTCTTTTTCCTCAGGTTCGTCTAAAATCTCAAACACCCGTTTCGTAGCTGCTGATGCACTTTGCAACACAGAAGATAATTGCGTCACATTACCCATGGGTTGGCTGATTTGCCAAATATATTGGATAAAGGCTTGTAACTGCCCGACCACAATCACTCCAGAAATCACATAAAAACTTCCCAGAACTGCCATCCCGATATACGTAGCATAGGCAGTTAATTGCACTAACGGCATCATCAATCCAGAAATGAAGGCTGCTCTAAAGCCAAAATGTTTCAATGTATGGTTGACCTTATGGAATCCTTCAAATGTTTCTTTCTCACGACCGTATACTTTTAGCACACTGAATCCAGTCATATTTTCCTGAACATAACCATTTAATTCACCTAAAGAATTTTGCATTTCTTGGAAATATTTTTGAGAAGCATTGATCACTCGTTTAGAGATCCAAATCGACGCTGGGATCATGATCATTGAGATCAACGCCATGACCGGTTGGATATAAAACATCATCGCTGCTGCCATCGTGATCCCTAAGATCGCATTGACGATACCGATAAAGGCTTGTTGCAAGGCGCCACTAACTGCATCTACGTCATTCGTCACACGAGATAAAATATTCCCTTGTTGATTTTTATCGAAATAAGAAACCGGCAAACGATTGATTTTTTCTTCAATATCTCTACGCAAGTCTTTCATGGCGCTTTGAACAACATTTGTCATCAATACACCAGAAAGTAATTGAGAAATACAATAACCTGTACCCACCACCGCGATCCAAATCAAACAGTTGATGATATAAGAGAAATTGATTGCCTCATTATTTACTAGGTTCTTACTGATTTCTGTCGTTGGAAGCCCTACGACATATGGCAATGCTGCATTGAAAGCCACTGTTAACACTGTAAATAGCAGTACTAAGGTAAACGTCAAACGATAAGGACGAATATAGCGAGCTAAACGTTTAAAAGAAGCGAAGGTTTTTTTCATGCTAATTCCTCCTTCGATAATTGAGAAGCGGCAATGTCGTAATAAATCGGACAATTCTCCAATAGTTCACGATGCGTGCCCATGCCCACTACTTCTCCTTCATTCAATACGATGATCTTATCGGCATGCATGATCGTACCCACGCGCTGTGCCACGATCAATACGGTTGATTCAGTTGTTTCTTTTTTCAATCTTGCACGAAGTTTTGCATCCGTTTGATAATCAAGTGCTGAAAAACTATCATCGAAAATATAGATTTCTGGTCGACGGATGATTGCTCGAGCAATGGCTAACCGTTGCTTCTGCCCACCTGAGAAGTTTGCGCCACCTTCAGAAAGATGTTCATCATACCCCTCCGATTTTTTAGAAATAAAATCAGTGGCTTGTGCAATATCAGCCGCACGCTCCATTTCCTCTTGCGTTGCATCTTCTTTTCCGTATCTCAAGTTTTCAGCAATCGTACCGGTAAACAATAATGCTTTCTGTGGAATAAACCCGATTTTTTGTCTCAGTTTACTCAACTGATACTCACGCACATCTACACCGTCAATCAGGATCTCACCATGAGTAACATCATAAAAGCGCGGAATCAATTGGATCAATGTAGATTTCCCACTACCTGTACTACCAATAAAGGCAACAGTTTCCCCAGGTGAAGCAGTAAAGCTGACATTGCGGATCACTGGTTCTTGTGAATGTCCTGGGTAGGCGAAGGTCACATTTTTAAATTCAATGTAGCCTTTCGTTTTGGTTTCGGCTACGCCATTCGGATCTTCCACAATAGCAGGAGCAGCATCTAAAGCTTCTTGGATACGACTAGCAGAGACTGCTGCTCGCGGATACATCATAAACACACTCGCAAACAACATAAATGAAAACAACGCGTGGAAAATATATTCAATAAAAGCAATTAGATTCCCTACTTGCAATTGACCATCTGCAATTTGTAATGTACCGCTCCATATAATCAAAATCATCACGATATTGAACAAGAAGAAAAAGCCTGGTTGTGCAACCGCCATTAAACGAAAGAGACTTTTAGAACTTGAAGCATAATTCTCATTGACGTTTTCAAATCTTTTTTCTTCAAATTTTTCATTTACAAACGCACGGATAACGCGTAGACCTGACAGATTTTCACGTAAGATACTATTGATCCTATCTAAATTCTTTTGCTGGATTTTTGATAAAGGTTCAGAGAACTTAGCAATCCCAACAACAGCCAATAATAGGAATGGTAATGCACCGATCACGTATAAACCAAGAGACGGACTTGTTCGCATAACCATATACAAACTAACAACAAACATCATCGGTGCCATAAAACCGATTCTTAAAATATTTTGTAGAAACAACATGATCTGATACGCATCATTGGTCGTACGAGTGATCAATGATGATACGCCTAGTGTTTCATACTCTTGATGAGAATAGGTTTGGATATGTTTGAAAAGATCATCACGAATGTCTGCGACGATATTCGTCGTGATCCTTGATCCAAAATAACCTAAAAATATATTCATAATGATCCCGATCACAGTGATCACAATCATTAATAACCCTTGTTGTTTCACGTAGTCAAAATCATCGTTGAGGATCCCAACATCGATCATGCGTGCTAAAATAGTTGGTAAACCTAGTTCGATCAGAATAAAACCGAACACACAAATAAAATTCAACACCAAGTATTTTTTGTAGCGCTTGGTGTACTGCCACATTAACTTCACTTTATCATCTCCTTTAAATCTTCTAATTATATTGCCATTACTTTCAATAGTAGCACACTCTACTACTTTATAGAACACTACTTTTTTAAAAAGAAATTTTTCAGAAAAATATTTTCTCTTCGCACGTTTTTTCATTTTACGGTGACCGTTTTCTATACTTATCTCTTGATTTATGCTAGAATAGCAATTAACTATTGTATGTTTCATACAGAGGATCCGAGTAAAAAATATTCCAATTGGATAAGCAAATGCGAGGCTTGTCTCTTTGAGGAGAATCAAGTATTTTTCTTAAAGTATAAAAAAACACAGGTGGCTTGTCCCCTCGTTTTGTGTTGTCCAAAAAATACGCTAAATTACTGCTTTAAGCAGATAAAGGAGACATAAATCATGATTTACAAAGTTTATTATCAAGAGTCAAAAATCCGTAACCCAAAACGTGAAGAAACACAATCGCTATACATCGAAGCAAACAGCGATGTTGAAGCACGCCAACGAGTGGAAGAAAATACCCCATACAATATCGAATTCGTACAACTTCTAGAAGGCAACCATCTAGAATACGAAAAAGAAAACCCAGCATTCACATTAGTGGAGTTTTAAGATGAAACTTTCCATCAAAAATAATGAGACAGGCGTCTTTGCGATTGGTGGATTAGGTGAAATCGGGAAAAATACGTATGGGGTACAATTCCAAGATGAGATCATTATCATCGATGCTGGAATCAAGTTTCCAGAAGATGAACTGCTTGGCATTGACTACGTCATTCCTGATTACAACTATATCGTACAAAACATACACAAAGTAAAAGCATTAGTGATCACTCACGGACACGAAGACCATATTGGTGGGATACCTTACTTATTGAAACAAGCAAATATCCCAATCTACGCTGGTCCTTTAGCTTTAGCTTTGATCACAAATAAACTGGACGAACATGGCTTGCTTCGTGATGCTGTACTCAATGAGATCAACGAAGACACTGTGATCCGTTTCAGAAAAACATCAGTCAGCTTTTTCCGAACGACCCATAGTATTCCTGATGCTTTAGGTGTGGTTGTCAAAACACCTTCTGGTAACATCGTGGCTACTGGGGATTTCAAATTCGATTTTACACCTGTAGGAGAACCAGCTAATTTGCATAAAATGGCACGTATTGGAGAAGAAGGCGTTCTTTGCCTCCTTTCAGATAGTACCAATGCAGAGATTCCAACGTTTACGAAATCAGAAAAAACGATTGGTCTTTCTATTTTGAAAATCTTCGAAAAAATTGAAGGCCGAATCATTTTTGCCAGCTTTGCTTCCAATATCTTCCGACTACAACAAGCAGCGGAAGCCGCTGTAGCAACAGGTAGAAAAATCGCTGTTTTCGGGCGTAGCATGGAAAATGCAATCGTCAACGGACAACGTCTTGGCTATATCAAAGTGCCAGATGGTACATTTGTTGATGCGCATGAAATCAATCGCTTGCCTGCGAATGAAACCATGATTTTATGTACTGGTTCTCAAGGTGAACCAATGGCTGCCTTGAGTCGCATTGCGAACGGTACCCACCGTCAAATCCAAATCCAACCAGATGATACAGTGATTTTTTCTAGTTCACCGATTCCAGGTAACACAACAAGCGTGAACCATTTGATCAACTTGTTGTCCGAAGCTGGTGCTGAAGTGATCCATGGAAAAATCAACAATATCCACACATCTGGTCATGGTGGCCAAGAAGAACAAAAATTGATGCTTCGCTTGATGAAGCCAAAATATTTTGTACCGGTCCACGGTGAGTTTCGGATGTTGAAGATCCATGCCTCTCTTGCACAAGATACAGGCGTACCAGCCGAGAATTGTTTCATTATGGAAAATGGTGATGTATTAGCATTGACAAGTGATTCTGCTCGTATAGCTGGAAAATTCGTCGCTGGCGATGTATATATCGACGGCAGTGGAATCGGTGATATCGGTAATGTTGTTTTACGAGATCGTCATTTACTTTCAGAAGAAGGACTCGTTCTTGCAGTGACAACTGTCGATATCAAGAAAAAAGAGATTCTAGCCGGACCAGATATCCTTTCTCGTGGCTTTGTCTACATGCGTGAATCAGGTGATATGATCAATGAAGCGCAACGTATTTTGTTCCACGCATTACGTGAGGTGCTAAATGCCCCCGACTGTTCGGAACATAAATTAAAAGAAGCAATGGTCGGCGCCTTACAACCTTACTTGTTCGATCGCACAGAAAGACATCCAATGATCATTCCTATGGTGATGACACCGGATCAAAACTAACTTAAAACCGAGGTCGGGACAGAAGTGTTCAACCTCTAGAAATAAGGCGCCAGCCACGAAAATTGTTCTTCAAATTTTTGTAGCTGGCGCCTTATTTTTCGAAGAGGTTCTTCTGTTCCCGCCGTTTATTCGGTTTTAGGTGGTGAGAACTAATGGCCTACTCCCAGTTTTTAATAAAAAAAAGCGAGACCTACAAAAATGTGAAAGAACAATTTTTGTGGGTCTCATCTTATTTTTCGAGGGAAACACGTTGGTTTCAACCTCTGTCATCAATTATTTGGTTCGCTCCATGACGAAGCAAGCCTCATAACAGTATATTTTCGTATAGATTACGCTTTTTCAACGTTTGTAGCTTGTGGGCCACGATCTGAATCTTCTACGTCAAAAGTAACTGCTTGACCTTCTTCTAATGTTTTGAATCCGTCACCTTGGATTGCTGAAAAATGTACGAATACGTCGCTTCCATCTTCACGTGAGATAAAACCAAATCCTTTTTCAGCGTTGAACCATTTAACTGTTCCGTTTTCCATTAATAATACCCTCCTCGTGCCAAAGCACTTATTTGATTGTAACATTGCTCGTGTACGATAGAGGTGCAACAGATGTTTCAACTTCTATTCCCAAACAAAATTACATTATAATTGTACACTTGGTTGTTTTTTTTTGCAAGAAAGCTACATCATTCTTTTTCCATTAATCCTTCTTCACGTAAACTAAAGTATTGTTTGCTGCCAATGATCAGATGATCAAGTACCTCGATCCCCATCATCTCTCCACATTCCTGGATGCGTCGTGTCAATCGCATGTCTTGCTTGGATGGAAGAACGTTGCCGCTGGGATGATTGTGAGCAAGTACCAGCCGTGCTGCCGAATAGCGGACTGCGTAATGGAACACTTCACGAGGATGCGCGATCGTCTGATCCAATGACCCGATGAACAAGGTTTTCTTTAGTAAGATTTGATTTTTTGTATCAAGATAGATGCAAACTAAATGTTCTTGTTTTTGATCTTTTAGTTCTAGGATCAATTCTTTTGCCAATTCATAACTCGCATGGACAGTCGTTGTTTGACGCAACTGATCGACTTGTATCCGTCGACCAAGCTCGATCAATGCTTTGATCTCTAAGGCTTTGACCCGACCAATCCCACGAACCGCTTCTAATTCTGCCAGTGTTGCTTGTCTCAAGAGCGCTAACCCACCAAATTTCTTCAATAACGTACCCGCAACTTCTAATACATTATACGGATGCTGACCAGTCCGAAGCAAAATCGCTAAAAGCTCTTGGTCTGATAATGCATCTTCTCCATAAGTCTCCATTCTCTCCCTCGGTAGAGACGTGGCGGGTACTGTTTGAAGCAAATTTTTTTCCATAAAAAACCTCCTTTCCCGTGCGCTCAAAATAAGATACGGAAAAGGAGGATATTTATTTTATTTTTATTTGATCAATGCCGGAACTTCGTGAAGTGAAGAAACAATCGCTGTTGTTTTAGCGGCTAACTCATCAGAAGGCGCTAATAAATCTGGCACCATGATTACTGGGATTCCTGCACCATAAGCTGCTAGTACACCATTTTGTGAATCTTCTAATATCAATGTCTCCGCTTTTTCAGTACCTAAAAACGCATGGGCATGTAAAAAGATTTCTGGATCTGGTTTTGCACGTTTGACATTTTCAGCTGAAACGATCGTATCAAAACGATGACGTAGATTATTTTTTTCTAGCAACAGTTCAATGACATGTCGCTGATTACTTGATGCGACTACTTTTGGGATATCTTTTTCTTCCAAAAAGTTCAAGAATTCTAAAACACCTGGTTTTAATTCAACTTGACCTAAAGCAAAACGATCAAGCGTTTCTTGATAGGAATCGTCGATAAATTTTTGGACAGTTTCTCGACCAAAGCTTGCAAAAATAGTATGGTAGTTCGCCCAAACTTCTTCATCAGAAACGCCTAAAAATCGCAAGTAAAGATCTTTGTCATAGGGAAACCCCATCCGATCGGCTACTGTTTGTGATGCCTCATAATAAACGATCTCTGTATCAAATAATAAGCCATCCATATCAAAAATCACTGCATTAACTTTCATTTTTTCCTCCCAACTGTACAAGCAAACGTCGCACTTCCGAAATAAAATAGAGTGAACCTGTCACTACAAGAACATCCTCAGCCGTCATCTTCTCCAAGATCTCTGCAAGCCCAAATTGCCACATTGAAACAATCGTAACTTTCTCATCAGTCGTTGCCTGGATATCCGACAGCTCGATTGCTTTAGGATAATCAAAAGTAGTGACGTAGATTGTTGCATCTGGTACTTCTTGTAATTGGTGTAACATTTTATCAACCTCTTTTGTTCGTAAAGCAGAGAACAAAAGATGGATATGATAGCCTTTAAATTCTTGTTTAAGATTTTGGACTAAACGTGCCATCGCATGGGTATTATGCGCCCCATCTAAAATCACTAAGGGTTCTTCACTTAATCGTTCCATACGTCCGGGCCATTGCGCCTTTTTCAACCCATTGATCACGTCTTTTTCACGGAATGGAAGATTCATCAGTCCACAATAGATTTGATACATTTCAATCGCCATACCAGCATTTTCGACTTGATGTCTCCCGATCATATGGATGGTCAACTTAGGGATTTTGCCAAACTCATTTTGGAATGAAAAAATTTCGCCCCACTCTTCTGCCGGATGTTTGTAACTGACTGTATAAGCCTCTCCCCATACGTGTTGTGTAGCATTTTTTAATTTTGCTTGTTTTTCGATCACTGCCAAGGCTTCAGGTACGATATTTCCAGTGACCAGTGGCACATTTTGCTTGATGATCCCTGCTTTTTGCGCAGCGATTTCTTCGATCGTGTTGCCTAAGATATCTGTATGATCCATACCGATCGTTGTGATGCCCGTCAACAAAGGTTTCGCTACGTTTGTTGAGTCGAGTAAACCACCCAATCCCACTTCAATGATCGCGACGTCCACTTGTTCTTCCAAGAAATAATCAAATGCCATAGCAGTCAACGTTTCAAATTCGGTAATGCCAGCTACTGCTTCAAATTGATCCATCTGCTCGACTAGCGGTTGATATTTCTTTACGAATCGAATCAATGATTCATCAGGAATCCCTTGGCCATTGATCGATATGCGCTCATTGAAGGATTCGATATATGGGGATGTAAATGTCCCGACTGTCAAGCCGGCTTCTTCTAATAAATATCTTAAATAAGTCACTGTAGAACCTTTGCCATTCGTCCCTGCAATATGGATCGTTTTGACTTTTTCTTCTGGGTGTCCGACTACCTCTAATAAGGCCTCTACTCTGTCTAATCCAGGACGTGAGCCAAATGGTAATCGGCTATGGATCCAATTGATTGCTTCTTCGATTTTCACGTTGTTATCCCCCCATTCCTCTTCATTATAACAAAAAAGCTTACATAGGAAACAATGAAATCCAGAAGAGTTCTTTTTTGCAAAAAAAAGAGAGGCAACTTCCGTCACCTCTCTCTCTTTTTTCTTAATTGATTGATTTTAATTGTGCAATACGTTCATTGACAGCTGCTTGTTTTTCTAAATAATCTTTTTCTTTTGCACGCTCTGCTTCAACTACATCATCTGGTGCATTCGATACAAAACGCTCATTACTTAGTTTTCCTTGTACACGTTTCACTTCGCCTGTCCATTTTGCTAGTTCTTTTTCTAGACGTTGGATTTCTTCTTCAATGTTGATCAACCCTGCTAAAGGCAAGAAGATTTCCGCGCCAGTCAAGACCGCTGACATTGCTAGATCCGGTGCAGTTACGTCACTTGAGATCGTCAACTCTTCTGGATTACAGAAGCGCTCGATATAGCTAGTGTTTTCATTTAAGAATTGATCGATCTTCGGATCATTTGTTTTGATCAATAACGTGATTGGTTTTGATAATGGTGTATTCACTTCAGAACGGATATTACGTACAGAACGAATCAATTCTTTCAGTACTTCCATCCCTTTTGAAGCTGCTTCATCATCGTATTCCGGTTGCACAACTGGATAGTCCGCCACTACTAAAGAAGTACCTTTATGAGGGATGTGTTGCCAGATTTCTTCCGTAACGAATGGCATGATCGGATGCAATAAGCGTAAGATCTGATCCAACGTATGGACAAGAATACTACGGTTCGTTTGTTTCGCTACTTCGTCCTCACCGTAAAGTGTTTCTTTACTCATCTCGATGTACCAGTCACAGAAATCATCCCAGATAAAGTTATACAATTGGCGACCTGCTTCACCAAACTCAAATTGTTCGAATAAGTCAGTCACTTTAGCAATCGTTTCATTCAAACGTGTCAAGATCCAACGATCGGCTACAGTTTTTTCACCTGAAAGATCAATATCTTCTACGGTCATCCCTTCAACATTCATGATAACGAAACGAGAAGCGTTCCAGATTTTATTGATGAAGTTCCAAGAAGCATCCATTTTTTCGTAACTAAAACGTACGTCTTGTCCTGGGGCTGAACCATTGGATAAGAACCAGCGTAACGCATCAGCACCGTATTTTTCAATGACTTCCATTGGGTCGATCCCATTTCCAAGAGATTTACTCATCTTGCGTCCTTGTTCATCACGAATCAATCCATGGATCAGTACATTCTCAAATGGACGACGCTCTGTAAATTCCAAGCTTTGGAAAATCATTCGGCTTACCCAGAAAAAGATAATATCGTAGCCCGTTACTAATGTACTTGTTGGGAAGTAACGTTGGTAATCTTCATTGTTTTCGTCAGGCCAGCCCATTGTTGAAAAAGGCCATAGTGCTGAACTGAACCAAGTATCCAATACATCGGGATCTTGTAACCAGTTTTCACTGTCTGCTGGTGCTTCCATGCCCACGTACATTTCACCAGTTTCCTTATGATACCACGCAGGGATCTGATGTCCCCACCATAATTGACGTGAGATTACCCAGTCATGAACATTCTCCATCCAGCGTAAGAACGTTTGGTTGAAACGTGGTGGGAAGAACTCAACCGCATCCTCTGTTTCTTGATTTTGGATCGCCTTTTCAGCTAAAGGTGCCATTTTCACAAACCATTGTGTTGATAAACGAGGTTCAACAACTACTCCCGTACGCTCAGAATGGCCAACATTGTGGATCATCGTTTCGATCTTGATCAGACGACCAAGTTCTTTTAGATCCGCAACGATCGCTTTACGTGCTGCAAAACGGTCCATCCCTTGATATTTACCTGCCAATTCATTCATCGTGCCATCTTCATTCATGACATTCACTCGTGGTAGGTCATGACGGTTACCGACTTCAAAGTCATTTGGGTCATGCGCAGGCGTGATTTTTACAACCCCTGTTCCAAATTCCATATCGACATATTCATCTGCTATGATCGGGATTTCTTTATTCACTAGTGGTAAAATGACTTTTTTACCAATCAATGCTTGGTAACGCTCATCTTCTGGATGAACAGCAATCGCCGTATCACCAAGCATCGTTTCTGGACGAGTCGTTGCGATTTCCACCACACCTGAACCGTCAGCCAATTCATAGCTCATATGATAAAAGGCACCTTCGATTTCTTTGTGGATCACTTCGATATCTGAAAGAGCTGTACGTGCTTGTGGGTCCCAATTGATGATGTATTCACCGCGATAGATCAACTCTTTTTCGTATAGGCTGACGAATACTTTGCGAACAGCTTCAGACAAGCCATCATCTAAGGTGAATCGTTCACGGCTATAATCCAAAGACAAGCCCATTTTTGCCCACTGTTCGCGGATATGACCGGCATATTCTTCTTTCCATTCCCACACTTGATCAATAAATTTTTCACGGCCTAGATCATAACGAGAAACACCTTGCTCACGTAGTTTTTCTTCTACTTTTGCTTGTGTTGCGATCCCTGCATGGTCCATCCCTGGTAACCATAACGTATCATAGCCTTGCATTCTTTTTTGGCGAATCAACATGTCTTGCAATGTTGTATCCCAAGCATGACCTAAATGGAGTTTGCCTGTCACGTTGGGAGGTGGGATAACGATTGAATAAGGTTTTGCTTTCTTGTCACCACTTGGTTTGAACAAATCTTCGTCTAACCAGCTTTGATAACGACCCGCTTCTACTTCTTGCGGATTGTACTTTGTGGATAGATTCTTTTCTTCCGTCATACTGTTTTCCTCCTTTAAAATAAAAAAAACGCCCTAAATACTTTCGTATTTAGGACGTATAAATTACGCGGTACCACCTAATTTGTAATAGTTGCCTATTACCTCTCAAAGTGAGTTAACGATCACTACTCGTTCATCTCTACTCGATTCAAGACAAAAACTCCCAAGCTACCTTCACTAGCTTTCGTTAAGAACGTTCCACCATTCGTTCTCTCTCTCTAAACGTCGGACTAGTTACTCCTCTTGATCAACATCTTGACTCATTTTACAATGGTTAGTAGCCAAAGTCAATAAAAGCTCATAACGAATCGCTGTTCGATTCACATGAAGACTCCCTTTTTGTGCGATCTTCCCACTTAGTTTTTACTTGGAAGGAAAGACTTGCGAATAATTTTCATCAAAATAGATCAACGTCTGTAGCTCAGTTGTCAGATCGATGTATTGCATATGAACATGTGGCGGAACATTGACACGATCTGGCGCAAAGTTCAAGATCGCAGTAATGCCTCCTTTGACGATTTCATCGATAGCTGCTTGTGAATACTTACTTGGTACAGTCGATATCGCCACTTTGATTCCTTCTTTTTCAACGATTTCACTAAAACGATCCATAGGATAAACCATCACACCTTCGATTTCTTTTCCAACGATGGCTGGATCATTGTCAAATACACAAACAATATTCAAATTTGCATTTCTTCTGAAATTATTGTGTTTCAATGCTTTTCCTAAATTCCCAAAACCAACTAAAGCGATTCTTTTTTCTTCTTCTGTGTTCAAAATTCGATCAAATACTTCAATCAAATAGGGAACATCGTACCCATAACCGCTTCGTCCTAATTCCCCTAAATGAGAAAAATCTCTACGGATCGTGGCAGAAGGTACTTGTGTGATCTCACTAAATTCATTTGATTTGATCCGCTGCACACCAGAATCATTCAACATGTTCAAGTAGCGTAAATATAAAGGCAACCGCTTCGCTGTTGCTTTGGGTAACGTTTCTGATTTTTCTCGCATATCGTTTCTCCTTGTTAATCATTTCACATAATTTTAGTTTAGCATGGAACAAGGAACCTCGCAATAGGAGGAAGCTTAACTCCGTGAAAAACAAGAAAAAATAAGGCACTATCCACAAAAATTTGACCTACAATTTCCGTGGATGGCGCCTTATTTCTCAAGGCTACACAATTTTCTCGACTTCTTTCACCTGTCTACTTCTTGAGACTGGATCTTTTATTACGAATGATCGACTCGTACAAGAAGTTCAAGTTCATTCTTTTAAAGTAAATCAGAAAATTCTTCTACTTGTTCTTTTGCTGTTTCTGTGTGGATCGTTTCGATCTTTAATCCTGCCAATGCACGTTCGATCATCCCATCGATATCCAAACGTTCTTCGTATTGATGTACTTTTTCTAGTCGTGGACGAGTTTTAGGCTGTGGCGGAGCAAAAATCGTGCAGCAATCTTCAAATGGTTGAATGGACAAATCAAACGTATCGATTTGTTCAGCCACTTCGATGATCTCTAATTTGTCCATCGTCGCTACGGGACGAATGATCGGCGTATTCGTGACCTCATTGATTGCCACCATACTTTGGAGTGTTTGAGAAGCCACCTGCCCTAATGATTCGCCATTTAAAATCACTAGTCCATGACGAATACGGCGGATCTCATCTGTTAAACGAAGCATCATTCGACGTGTGATCGTCATCCAGTAGCCTTGGGGCACCACTCGCTTGATCTCTTCTTGCACTTCTGTAAACGGTACTTCGATAAATTCGATTTTACCAACATAGGGTGTCAGCTTCACTGTTAAGTCTTTCGCTTTTTGCAAGGCTTGTTCACTCGTGTAGGGTGGACTAGCAAAGTGGACAGCTTCAATTTCTACCCCACGTTTCATGGCATAATAACCGGCAACTGGAGAATCGATCCCTCCAGAAAGCATCAACATACCTTTTCCGCTTGTACCGACAGGCAGACCGCCAGCTCCTTTGATCGTTTCATAGGAAAGATACGCACCATCTCGGCGGATTTCCACACGCAATGCAATATCTGGCTTTCTCATTTGTACTTGGATATCCGGAAAAACATCAATGACTGCATTACCTAAAGCTTGGTTTAGTTCATTGCTGTCCAATTCAAAACTATGATCACTACGTTTTGCAATGATCTTGAATGTTTCTTTTCCTGTATAGATTTCTTGCATGATTTCCTGAACCGCTTGTTTTAAACTTTGTACTTCTTTTTCTACTCGCACGCTAGGTGAAAAGTTTTGGATCCCAAATATCTTCGCTAACTTAGGGATAACTAGGTCTCCATCTACGCCATTCAACAGTAGATGCATCCGATCACGCTCTGCGTGGATCTTGATTTCAGGAAAATCGCTCAATGCCTGTCTGACATTTTGTGCCAACTGCATAATAAAACTTCGACGATTTTTTCCTTTTGTTGAAAGTTCACCATAGCGAACCATGATTTCACTGTACTTCACAAAAACACTCCTCTGTTCCTTAATTGATGACTGAAAATTTCTTGTACAACTGTTTAAAGATGATCATGAATTGTTCTACTTCTGCCATCGTATTGCTCTCATCTAAGCTGACGCGAATTGCTGAAGTAGCTAAATCATTGGGTACTTGCATCGCATGCAGCGTACTACTTGCCATGTGCTTTCTAGAAGAACAAGCGCTTGTCGTAGAGACAAATATTTGTTTTTCTTCTAATGCATGGACCAATACCTCACCACGAATACCTTTTAATGAAAAACACAAAATATGTGGCGCGTAATCTTCACCTTCAGAAAAAATCGTTACTTTATCATACGTATGTAAAGCTTCAATCAGTGCTTGTTTAAGATAGGCAGTTTGGTTTGGTTTTTGTGCTTTGATATCTAGAGCTAAACGCAGCGCTTTTGCCATCGCGACGATCCCCGGCACATTCTCTGTTCCACTCCGTTGATTTTTCTCTTGTCCGCCTCCAGTGAACAGCGGTGCTAAACGTCGGCCTTTTTTCCAATAAACAAAACCAACACCACGAGGGCCGTGGAATTTATGGGCAGAAAAAGTGGCAAAATCCACTCGTTCCGTCAACCATTCCTCTAAAGGAACCTTACCAATTGCCTGTACCGCATCCACATGGAAATGGATTTTAGGAAAATCATTTAAAAAACTACTGATTTCTTTGATTGGTTGGATCGTACCTACTTCATTATTTACTGCCATAACGGAGACCAAAATCGTTTCTTTCCGCACTAATTTTTTCAACTCATCTACGCGGACGATCCCTCTTTTATCGACAGGAGCAATACTCACTTCGACACCAAGTTTCTTTAACTGCTCTGCTGTTTCACTGACAGCAGGATGTTCAACGCCTGAAATGATCATGTGGTTACCGTAATCTAGTTTTTCCAGCATCGTTCCTTTAAGCACCCAGTTATTACCTTCTGTTCCACCTGACGTGAAATAAACTTCTTCAGGAGAGACAGCAATCAGTTCAGCGATTTGTTTTCTCGCTTGTTGCAACAGACGGTTCGCCTGATTGCCTAAATCGTGTAGACTTGATGGATTCCCGATGATCCGTTGACTTGTTTTGACATACGCATCCAAACTTTGCGGATAGATCGGTGTTGTCGCACTATTATCGAAATATATCATATTTAAACCTTCTTTTTTTGAAATTCTTACCTATTATAACGGTTGTCCCTTGTGCTTTCAAGTGGCGTTTTCTACGAGTTGGACTCTATAAAAAAATCGATCGAATCAACGTATTTCCTTGCCCAACAGTTACTAGTCAATGACTTCCAAAAAAAGACAACACTCGGCACTTGCCTGTGTTGTCTTTTTTGATCGAGTGATCATACTAAATCAGGATGATTGAAGTAAAAATCTTCGATTCGTTTGAATGCACCTGGTTCTGTGCGCTCTAATGCTGTGCCGATCTCATCCAAAGCCTCTTGATAGTGATATTCTTTATTGAATAAGTAATAACTCTTTTCAATGGCTTCTTTCACTTCTTCATGTGTGTGACGGTAACGGTTCGCATATTGCAACATTTGTTCGGTCAATGCTGCTGCATCCACTAGATCGTGGGTTTTCTTGTCGAGTAACTCTAGATCTTCTTCACATAATGCTACAAGACGTTCGACTTCATCCATGTTGACTCTGATCTTATTCAACACAGTACTCAATTCTTCGATACGTTCTGTCGCCACAAAGAAAAACTCTAGATAATCATTTGGCAAACCTGGTAATCGTTGTTTTTCAACAAACCGTTTAAGACTGCGCAATTTAAATTCGAATGTATCGATTTTTTCTTGCGCTTCTTTTTCACCTTTTCTTAGTTCGTGTAAAGAATCGCTGATTTCAACCTGTTGATTCTCAATATCTTCTAATACTTTGAAGACTTTCTTATAGAACGTTCTTACTTCTGAGTAAGCCACTTCATGTTGTTGTAACTGTGGTTTGATTTGCTCGTTTTGGCGTTCGATTTCTTCCACTTCTGTTTGAAAACCACGTACACGCCCGATTTCGTTATGGTTCAATGTATAACTTTGAGCGGTATGATCTAATTCGATCAACAATTGACGATTGTTTTTCGTCGCATGTTTGATATATTGTTCGATCGTTGCTTGATTTTTAGTCACAAATGCTTGTGCTTCCATCTCACGTTCTAAAATATCATATAATGCATCGATCAGATTAGCCGTTTCACGATTTTCAAATTCAACAGTTTCAACTTCCGTTTTCTCAATATTGATCAACGAACGTTCGATTCGACGATTGATCGTTTCGATATCGCCAGACAGGTTTTCTTCTGGAAAAACATACTCCTCTTTGATCAAGCGGTCATAGGTCTCTTGGATCTCTTCCACTTGCGCCGGGAAAGTCGTATTCAAGTCTTCAAATAATGGCGGGATTTTTTTCATTAACGCATCTACTTCATACGTGTGTTTTTCCGCTTTATCCAGCACTTCACGGGCTTCCACTGGATCACCTGAAGTATTTAACGTAACAAATTGTGTAAACTCATTTTCAATCGTTTTCACTTGTTTTTGTAACTCAGGTAAAGCTGGACCGTACTGCTGTTCTTCTTCTCGGATCGTTGCTTTTAGTTCCTCATAAACGTCTAAAGCTTGTTGAACAGCTAAGGAATTACGTTCTTCTGTTTCACGCAATTCTTTTAAGCCATCACGAATCTCCGCAACTTCTTTTTCCATTTGGTTCATGGTTGCTTCGGCTTCTTCTACTGCTTTTTTCCCTTTTAAGAATCTAAAGCTCTCGTTAAGATTTTCGACTTCAAAGATCTGACTTTCTAACTCGGCAAATGATGAGGTAGAGATGTCATTCCATTTTTGACTCCATTCACGAAAGGTATTTTGGCTTTGCCCCACTAGATGCATTTTTTTGACATCGTCAACTTCTTCAATCACAGGCAAGTCGAATAATTCTTCCTTGCGTTTTTCTAAGACGTCCAATCGATCTTGGTTTTTTTTCTTCATTACGTAACTAACCAAAAAAGCCAGAATGGCGACTATAATGATTGCAATGACGATCCCGATGATAACATTATTTCCCATTTAAGGTTCCTCCGTTTTCAATATGCATCTACTGTCTCTATTTGTTTATGATCAGACGAATCTGATTTGCATAACATTGTAAATACGTCTTTCGTGCAAAAAGACATCTATTTTATATTATAACATACTCTGTTCAGTCATACACTACCTACGTAAAAAATCTTTTTTGACATCTTTCTACCAACTAAATGAGCAAACCATTTCAAGGATTCGTTGAAGGATTTTCTGTGGCAAACTTTGCTTGTTCTGCCTTCTTCGTTTGTTCCTTGATTTCCTTGGCGATCCTTTCTTCAGGCGCAAAATCCTTTTGCCAATTGTCCGGCTTCAATACTTTGTTTGTAACAGGATCGTAGTGAGGTTTTCCATCTGGAAATAGTTTTCCCATATTCGCTTGATGGACAATATCAAAAATCCTCGTAGGATCTACGCCCAGCAAAGAAAAGGAACCATACGTAAAATAAAGCAAATCAGTCAGCGCATCCACTTGCTCGACGAGACTTTCCTCTCCCCAATTTTGTTTTGTGAGAATCTTTTTTTCTGCTTGATCAAGTGCATGATGCAAGTATTGGACGGAATCATGCAATTTTTCAGCATCACCGTCACTGGCTGCCGCCACAAACTCAACTAACTCTTCGATTTTAAAACCCGCTCGGTCATCTGCATGTTTTTTTGTAAACGCAGTGGGTCTCTCTGGTATTCTTGGATCGAACGTCCGATGGAATTGTTCTACTTTTTGATAAGGTGTTTCTGGTTCCATATTGAATGTATTCCTCCTAACTGACACATATTCAATCGACTACCCCAAAATGCTTCAATCCTTTATAAATACCATCCGCTTCATTTGATGCCGTGACAAAATCCGCTTGCTGCTTCACACCAGTTGGCGCATTGCCCATTGCAACACCGATTCCTACTCCTTTTAGCATTTCAACATCATTGTAATGATCGCCAAACGCCATGATTTCGGACAATGCAATTCCTTTACTTGTCGCAAATTGTTGGATTCCTAACAATTTGGACCCCCCTTTAGGAATAATATCGACCGTATAAGGATTTGAGCGTTGGAACGAACATTCAGGGAATCGTTGGATGAGTTTTTCTTGCTCAGATGTTTGGCTTAATAAAATGCATTGATAAATCGGCTCATTCAATATCGCTAATGTTTCATACCGTTTTCGTTGTCGGTGAGGACTGAACACTTGTAAGATTTTTTTCAATAGACGTACAGGGAATTTTTTTGGTAAGTGGTTGACTATTTTTTTGATGATGATCGATTGACCTAACATCATCGTCGTTGAACCATCTAATTGA
This sequence comes from Enterococcus mundtii, assembly GCF_002947535.1. Taxonomy (GTDB): domain Bacteria; phylum Bacillota; class Bacilli; order Lactobacillales; family Enterococcaceae; genus Enterococcus_B; species Enterococcus_B mundtii_B. Next base: position 6,334 of record NZ_PUAP01000055.1, on the reverse strand, counting down.
TCTCGCCCACCAAAAATGATTTGTCGGTGATGGGCATCCGAAAAGTGGACGATATCCGCTAATACTGTTTTATCAAAAGGATGGTCGACGATCGTTTGATCACGGTCAAAGACTAATTGACCATTGTAGACGACGAACATATCTAGTTCAAGTTCATCGATCACTTCTTTGATTCTTACAGGGCTACGCCCAGTGGCAACACCACATAATATGCCTTTTTTTTGTAATTGATCAATCGCATCTTTAGTTGAAGCCAACGCTTTTGCTTGGTTGTTGACTAATGTGCCATCGATATCAAAAAAAACTGCTTTGATCATGTCGTTCCATCACCTCTTTCGATTATTATTTAGTAAAAAGTTGCTAGTCGAACAGTTGCATTTCTTATTGGTAAGACAAACTTACTGCTTTTTATAGGGTTAAACTTTTGTAGAAGTCGAGTGTTCAAAACAAATCGATTTGTTTTGGATTTAGCTCATCTGGTTCGATCCCTAAGATCTTTTGTAATGCCAAGGCATTTTCAGCCGCATCTCCACCAGAGTTATTATTGAAGATCACCCCAACATGTTTCGTTGACCCTTCTACTTTTTTGATGGCTGCTGCTAATTCCTGTAACTCTTCTTCAGAATACCGATACAACGTTCTTTTTTTTCGCCAATCCTGATCATTTGCTTGCCAACCTTGCTCATTTCTTCCATGAAAGCGAAAAAGTGTAAACTCCGAATTTGTCACATAAGGATCAAATGGGATCGTCGTGTTCAGTAATTGTGGTTCATCGATGATTGCTAAGGAAAACATTGCGCGAGTCATAAACTGTCTCGTGCGTGACAGAAATTGATCGCTATACCAAGAATAATCACGTAACTCAATAGCTACCGGATAGCCATTGAACCATTTTCTTAGTTTTCTCAAATAAGCGACATTTTCTTTAGTACATTTAAATGAAGCTGGAAATTGAACTAAAAAACAAAAGAGTTTTCCTGTTTCACTCATCGGTGCCATCACCTCTAAAAAGCGTGCGATCATCTCTTCTTCAGATTGATAATACTTCTGCCAGTCACCTTGACCACTGATTCCTTGATAGGCTTTTATCACAAAACGAAAAGCTGCCGGCACCTCATTCACCCACTTTTCCACAGATGATTTTCTGGGGATGCCATAGTAGGCGGTATCTAATTCGACTAATGAAAGGACACTCGCATAATCGTAAAGAGTATTATTCTTTTTTCCTGTTAATTTGTCATGTTCTTTAAATGAAGTCAAGCCAACTTTGATCACGGCGAATCACTTCCATTCGTTTAAATTCATTTTATCTTTTTGTTCAAGTTATTCCGTTTGATTCATTCATAGCAAAACTCTTTTATATAGTATACAATAAGCTAGAAACCCTATGCAAAATTATTCGTGAGGAAGTTCTGAAAATGAAAAAAATTCTTATCTTACACACAGGCGGTACGATCGCCATGAAAGAAAATTCTTTAACAGGTGGCGTAAGTCCAGATGTGGCGAACCCACTATTAGATGCAGAAGTAACGATTCCAGAAAATGTTGATTTGATCATGGAAGATATCTTTAATCTTCCTTCCCCACACATCATGCCTAAACATATGTTACAACTTAAAGAAAGAATCAACCAAGCCGTTCTTTCTGACATCCAAGGGGTCGTGATCACTCATGGGACAGATACGTTGGAAGAAACAGCATTTTTTCTAGACTCAACGATTGGCGATAAGTTACCGATCGTCTTGACAGGAGCGATGCGTTCAAGTAATGAGCTAGGTAGCGATGGTCTATATAATTTTGAAAGTGCCATTCGTGTAGCAAGTTGTGATGAAGCAAAAGACAAAGGCGTTTTGGTCGTGATGAACGATGAGATCCACTCAGCACGTTATGTCACTAAAACCCATACAACTAATGTCGCTACCTTTCGTACCCCTACATTAGGGCCAATCGGTTTGATCACTAAAAATCGTATATTGTTTATGCAAGAATTACTTGAAACTCAAAGACTAGATATCACTTCAGTCAAAGGTACGATCCCGATCGTCAAAGCCTATGCGGGTATGCAAGGTGATTTATTAGAAGCACTTGCCCATTCGAAAGTCGACGGTCTGGTCATTGAAGCTTTAGGCGCTGGGAACCTCCCTCCGCAAGCATTAACAGCATTAAAGAAACTCTTGATCCAAAAAATACCAGTAGTCTTGGTTTCTCGTTGCTTCAACGGAATCGCTGAACCCGTTTATGATTATGAAGGTGGCGGAAAAGAACTCGCAAATATGGGCGTTATTTTTTGTAATAGTATCAATAGTCAAAAAGCTAGACTAAAACTTTTGATTGCCATCAACGGTGGCTTATCTGAAGAAAATCTGATCAAATTTATGACACAATAAAAAAGCGAGTAAGATGGGGCATCTTATCATGTCGAAAACTGAATACACGCTTCAACCACATCCTCGATAAACGGAGTTCCGAATGTAACTCCTTCAAAAATAAGCGCGAAAAACCCAAAAATTGAAAGAACAATTTTCGGTTTTTCGCGCTTATTTATCAAAGCAAAACATGTCACAATCTTGTCTCACTCGATTTATTTTGTTTCCTCATTTTTCTCCCATAAGATATTCGCTGCACAATAAAGTTGCTCTTGCATTCTGATCTCATGTCTCGTTTTTACCTCTGTTCCAGAAACTGTTTGTTCATAATGACTCTCGATCTCATTGCCATATTCAACCTCTTTATCAAAGCGGATCAACACATGTTTAGGTGTATGTGTTGTCAGAAAATCATAACCTAAAACATCAATGATCCAGTTGAAATACATCGCATTGTTCACATGTTGATTGCTGTCAATATCATAAAATCGAACACGATATGGCAACATCAAGCCAGATTCGATTGGCTCGATTTTTTCTTGTCGTTTGATTTTCTTGATTTTTTCGCTTTCAAAAGGTGCAATGATTTCTTCGTTCACGCTACTCATCTTACGGTTCACTAGATCCATCAAAACAAAGACAGATTCGATTTCAACTAATTCATTTCCTTCTTCATCGTGGATCCAAAAATTACGATAGCAAAAGAATTTATTATACTGCATCGCTTGTGTAGTAATAGCAATTTTTTCACCAACATGAGGCAAGCGATTGATTTTCATCGAATAGTTCGTGATTACCCAAGTTAAGCCAAAGCTACTGACAAAGTCGGTTCCTCGGCCCAAATGATCACTTTGTTCTTCCGAAGTCTTGATGACCACACCTAGCATGGACGGAAAAGTCATTGTTTTATTGATATCACATTCATAATAAGATACTTCATGTTTTTTTGTATATTTTTGTGCCAAAAGAAAACCTCCAATTACTTCTTCATTAATATATGATCGACCTGTGTCCCATAACTCTCTCCAAACATATTGAGATGCGCCAACAAGTAATAGAGTTGATAAAGTGGTAAACGACTCTCCCAGCCCTCTTCCAATGGCCAGCTTTCTTGGTAAGCTTCCAGGAATTCAGGACGAAAGCCACCGAACAACTGACTCATCGCAATATCTTGTTCACGATTTCCATAAGAAACTGCTGGATCGATAAACACTGGTCTTCCTTGTTTATCATAGAAAACATTACCACTCCACAAATCTCCATGCAAGAGGCTAGGCGTAATCTTTCGATGATCGTCACGATTTAGTAGTTCTTTTTTTAACCGCTGATACTCTTTTTCACGTGTTTCATTCCATCGATTGTTTTTCTCCGCAATGTCGATTTGAGCCTCCAAGCGATTTTTGAAAAAGAAGGTCCACCAATCTTCTTCAAATGTATTGAGCTGTGGTAAACTGCCTAGATAATTGTCCTTGCGAAAACCAAACTGGGGAGCAGTCGAACGATGGATCTTTACTAGGTCTTTTGCCAGTTCTCGAGGATCACCTTTCCCTGGTTCGATCCATTCCATCAATAGATAGGCACCTTCATTTGTTTCGCCTAACATATAAGTTTCAGGTACACGTACATGTGGTGCAAGTTCTTTCAGACCATCCACTTCTGCTTCAAAAAAGCGTTTGGTCACATGAGGATGGATTTTTAGAAAATAGGATTTTTGCTGTTCTTCAATTCGATAGTTTTGATTCACATCTCCCCCAGTAATCGGTATCACCTTACCACTTAAACGAATCTCTGTTAACACTTCTTGGATATCCATTTTCACTCCTCCTTGCTATTTCACAAGATCGATCATTCATCGATCAAGTACACCCGCAACAACTCCTATATCATTTTAAAGTATAACACAGGTATTTATAAAATCCTGAAATCAAGAAATCAACAAAAAACAGATACAGAAAACTATCAAGTCTCTGTATCTGTTTTGATTGATATTGAAATTAAGCTAATGCCCCCATTGGGTCCCAAGGAGCTAATAAAATTGGTTCAGCATTAAATGCGGCCAGTTGTTCTTCCGTCAATAAATCTTTGCGGACAACGATTTGATACGTATATTCATCCATCCACTCATCACTCATCACAAAGAACCCTTTATCTCCGACTTTTTCTCCCCAGCTGTTTTCGACTTTCCATTTAGTTGATTTCCCATCAACTAAATCGACACCAGTCAAGACCATCGCGTGAGTCATCAAGCTTTCGCCATGATCTAAACGTTCTGCTTTCGTCATAGAAAAATCTAAATCGAATAATTCATCCATCTCATAAACATCTGTTGCCATGATGCCACTATCTCTTGTAGAAGATTGACCAACGTCACAACCAAACCATACAGATTCTCCTTGTTCCAGTTGAGCGATCGCTAAATTTTTAAACGTTGTCATATCAACATTAAGGTATTTGACTTCTTTTCCTCCGACAACATTCCCTAACATTTCAACTGTATAAGAGCGATCATACGGTTTGTCTGCGGTCGGTGCATTGATGATACTTACATAATCATCTAAATTCACACCAATATATTTATCGTAAAACATTTGTGGAGTCAATTGTTGATCGATATGGTAATTTTTTTCTTCATCTCGGTATTCAAAATCAAATTCAGTTGGCGGAGTGCCTAAAGAGGTTGTTAGAAATTGATAGATCCCAGCTAACATCTTTTCTTTTTCTACTTGGATCTCTTCATTTGTTTTTCCTTCAGCCACCAATTGACGTAATTTGACAGCGTCTTTACGCAATAATTTATTCAAGTAGTTATTCAAATCACGAGAATTTGAACTATTCGCGCTTTCTGGCATCACTGATTTTGGTACGACACCATACTTTTGGAATAATGATACGATCATATCCCATTGTCCACCATCTTGTTGAGGAACAGCTAGTAAAAAAGCGACTTTACGGCTGTCTAATGCTTCATTGCCTGTTGCGAGAATATTTTCATAAAAATAGTTTGCTTTCTCGTATTTATCCCAAAAGAAAGTATAATTTTGTGATAATTCAAATTCCTTTAAGTGGAATTGATTCAACAATTTGTGACGGAATGTATTCAACGCCGCAAACATCCAGCAACGGCCAGATTGTTTTTGGTTTGAGACTTTCCCAGTCGCTAGATCTACAGAAAATACCGGTGTGTTTTTTGTATGTGAAGCAATATTTTCTGCTGAAGCTGTGATCCCATTCTTTACAACAGCATTTTGTAAGGCTTGTTGCTTTTTATTCGTTTGAAATTGATCGGCAAATTTTTTTGTCATATCTGGTGTAATCGCGTTCATTTAATCATCCTTCCCGATTGAAAATATATCTCCATTTTACTCTTTAACCCTTCGAATTACAATGTGCTATTCTGAAAATTCAGAACAATCATGCGATTCAATCTGCATATTTACATTGAAAAACAAAAAAGGTCTAGGAGAACTCTCCTAGACCTTTTGTATTACTCCGGCAGTAGGACTCGAACCTACGACATCATGATTAACAGTCATGCGCTACTACCAACTGAGCTATGCCGGAATCAAATTACATAAATATAATATCAATTTTCATCATATAACGCAATACTTTTTTTCGATTTTTTAAATAATTACTAATTAACCATCGTTATTTTATATTTGTGAAAAACAACTCAATTTCTTTTAAATGTCGTCTGTTCACACAGAAAAGTTATTGACAAATGACCATAAATTAGTTATCCTATTTAGGTAGTAAAAAATGCCGCTTTAGCTCAGCTGGTAGAGCGCTTCCATGGTAAGGAAGAGGTCGACGGTTCAAGCCCGTCAAGTGGCTTTCGTAAGACAACGTTATTTAGACGTTGTCTTTTTTGTGTCTCCTGTATTTTAGAGCTTATTGATTCCTTTCAAAGACAATAAAAAAACACAACAGGATCTGTTGTGTTTCAAGTACTCCGGCAGTAGGACTCG
>NZ_PUAP01000054.1 GCF_002947535.1 Enterococcus mundtii | reverse complement strand
TTTTCAGCTATCCAAGGTGACGGTTTCAAAACATTAGACGAAGGTCAAGCTGTGACTTTTGATGTTGAAGATGGACAACGTGGCCCTCAAGCAATCAACATCGTTAAAGCATAATCAAACGATTGATATCTTACTGCTCTTTCTTATGAAAGAGCAGTTTTTTTATGTCTAATTTCAATAAAAGCCTCTCGATTCAGCAATCAAGAGGCTTGATAGAGCATTAATTTATTACTTGTTTACAAAATGATCCCTTTTTGTTCTAAGTTTGCCACACATTCGGCTAAGTAGATTTGATCATGTTCTGGATAAAGGGGTGAGGTCCATTCGATGGGGGAAAGGGTAGGATAAGGGTCGCAAATTTTCCCACGATACAAAGGATCAAACCATTCTTCACCAGGTTTATAATTCTGTTTCTTCATTTCTTCCATTACTAACAAA
>NZ_PUAP01000053.1 GCF_002947535.1 Enterococcus mundtii | reverse complement strand
CAAAAATTTGAAGAACAATTTTCATGGATGACGCCTTATTTCTCGAAGCTAATGTCCTGACCTCGATGTTTGATTTATTCAGATTTATTCGTTCTAATATTCTTCTCGCGGAGAAAGCGAGGAAAATTTATTGTATTCTTTGATAAAGAGCAATTCCACCGTTCCCCTTGCTCCACTCCGGTTTTTTTCAATGATGACTTCGATCACATTATCGTTTTGTGGTTCTGGCGCATCGCCATCTTCGCCACCTTCACGTTCATAGTAATCATCACGATATAAGAATGCTACGATATCTGCATCCTGCTCGATCGAACCAGACTCACGGATATCACTTAAGACAGGTCGTTTATCTTGGCGTTGTTCCACCCCACGAGAAAGCTGGGAAAGAGCAATTACGGGAACTTTTAATTCTTTCGCTAGCTTTTTCAATTGACGTGAGATATCGGATACTTCTTGTTGGCGGTTTTCTTTCCCATTTCCTTCGATCAACTGCAAGTAATCGATGAGTATCAAACCTAGATTCCCTTTTTCTTGTGCGAGTTTCCGACATTTTGCTCGTATCTCAGAGATTTTGATCCCTGGTGTATCATCAATGAAGATATTTGCTTTGGATAAACTACCCATTGCAACGATCAAATTGGACCATTCTTCTTCTGAAAGCTGTCCCGTACGTAAGTGACTCGCTTCAATCGAACCTTCCGCACAAAGCATCCGGTTGACTAATGATTCTGCCCCCATCTCTAGACTGAAGATCGCTACGGAACGATCTGTCTTTGTGCCGACATTTTGGGCAATATTCAAGGCAAAGGCGGTTTTCCCTACCGCCGGACGTGCAGCTAAAATAATCAGCTCTTCTGCTTGGAAGCCAGCAGTCATTTTATCTAATCCTTGGTAACCCGTTGGTAAACCTGTGATCTCTTCATTGTTTTGCGCGAGTTGGTCAATATTTTCAATCGTAGAATTCAAGACTTCCGCAATGGATAAGAACCCGCTACGATTACGTTTTTCTGATACTTCAAGAATGCTACGTTCCGCATCATCTAAGATGGATTGGACTTCTTCTCCTTGTTCAAATCCTCTGGTAACGATCCCTGTTGCTGTTTGGATCAAATTACGAAGCAACGATTTTTCTTCCACAATCTTTGCGTAGTAGACGATGTTTGCTGCCGTTGGTACAGCTAACGCTAAATCAGATAAGTAACTGACTCCGCCAGCATCTTCTAAGAGATTACGTTGTTCCAAACGATCTTTGACCGTCACGACGTCAATCGCTTCACTACGGTCATTCAATTCGATCATGATTTCAAAAATGATTTGATGTCCCCGACGATAAAAATCTTTCGGTTCTATGTACTCCATGGCATCGATGATCGTTTCAGCGTCTAGAAAAACAGAACCTAGAACCGCTTGCTCAGCTTCAATATTTTGCGGTGGAATTCGATCCTGCCACACTTCACTCATATTCTATCGCTCCTTGCTTTCAATTGCTTCATTTTACAAGAAAATGGCAGAAAAGTCATCCCTAAAAAATGAACATCTGTTCCAAAAAGCTGTTCCTTCGAAAATAGACCGCAAAAGTCAAAAATAATCGAAAGCTATTTTTGTCCTCTGCGGCTGATTTATCGAAGCGATTTCGTTACATGTTCTTTTCGTTTATTCAGAGACAACGTGTACCTTGATCGTTGCAGTCACTTCATGGTGTAGTTTCACAGGTACATTGGTATAACCTAACGTACGGATCGGGTTGTTCAACTCGATTTTACGTTTGTCTAATTTTACTTTGTATTGTTTATTCAAGCCTTCAGCGATTTGTTTTGATGGGATCGAGCCAAACAAACGGCTGTCTTCTCCTGCTTTGGCTTTTAATTCAACGACAGTTTCTTCTTTTTCAAGAAATTCTTTTAATTTTTTGGCTTCTTCAAGGATTTCTGCTTCTTGTTTTTCTTGGGCTTTTTTCTGTCCTTCTAGCTGACTGATGCTGCTTTTATTTGCTTCTTTTGCTAGATTGTTCTTGATCAAATAATTTTGTGCATAGCCTGTAGGGACTTCTTTGACATCGCCTTTTTTGCCTTTACCTTTGACATCTTGTAAGAAAATGACTTTCATCTCATCTACTCCTTTTTATATAATTGATTCATATTTTCTTGGATAGCAGCGAGCAGTTGTTGTTTTGCTTCTTCTACAGTCACATTTTCCAGTTGTGTTGCCGCATTGGTGAAATGTCCGCCACCGCCTAAGGATTCCATGATCAATTGGACATTGATCGTTCCTGTGCTGCGGGCACTGATACCAACTAAGCCATCCGTCCGTTTCGTAATGACGAAAGCACCGTTGATATTGACCATTGAGAGCAACGTATCTGCTGTTTTTGCTGCGATAACACTATTATACTCTTTTTCATCCGTCCCTGCTGCCACCACAATATCCTCCGTCACTTGTTCATTGTGGGCGATCAAGTGGCTGATTTCTAAATAAGTGGCTAAATCAGAGCTCAATAAATATTGTACTAAGGATGCGTCTGCACTACAAGTCTTTAAATAGCTTGCAACATCAAACGTACGTGCTGTAGTTCGCACGTTGAAGTTATTTGTATCAACGGTCATGCCAGCTAACAACAATGTCGCCTCTAAACGACTGATCCGATTGGTTCGGCTACTTTGATATTGGATCAATTCTGTGACCAACTCAGAGGCAGAAGACGCAGATGATTCAATATAGGTTAAAAGCGGTTTGCTTGGAAACTCTTCGCCTCGACGATGATGGTCAATGATCACGATCTTATCAAATTGCTCGTAAAGGCTCTGAGAGATCGATAGCGATGGTTTATGGTAATCGACCATTACGAGTAAGTCTTTGGCTTTCTTAAGCTCCATTGCACGCTCTGGCGTAATCAATTGCATCTCCAACTCTGGTTCTTTATGGATTTCTGTTAAACAGCGTTCCACATCTGGAATGATCTCTTTTTCATCGATGACGATATAGGCTTTTTTCTGATTGAAGCGTGCCAGACAACTGACTCCAACGGCTGAACCGATAGCGTCCATATCAGGGAAGCGATGCCCCATAATAAATACATCGCCTGTTTCATCAAAAATTTTGCGTAAAGCAGTACTCATCGCCCGTGAACGAACGCGCGTACGTTTGATCGTCGTCGCTGATTTCCCCCCGTAATAAGTGGGTTTCGCTCCTTCGCGAACTTCTTTCACTACAACCTGATCTCCACCACGAACCAAGGCGATATCTAAGTTATTTTGAGCTTCACTACCGATTTCTTCGAGGGTCTTTTGCCCATAGGCGATGCCCATACTAAGTGTCAATGGATGGTTTTGTCTTTCAGCTTCTGCCCGTAAACGATCTAAGAGATCAAACTTCTTATCCATCATTTTTTTCAAGTCACTCATCTGTCCAAAAAAGAAAAAGCGCTCTGAATTGATTCGTTTAAAAAACACATGATATTCATTCATCCAGTCAGAGATCAATGTCGTAATGAAGGAGTTCAAATAAGAAACTTCTTTTTCATCCAGTTTATCGACCGTATCTGCATAGTTGTCGATTGAAAGAATACCGATGATCGGCTGGCTGTTCACTTGATGGATCTTTAGTAATTGGTTTTGGGTCACGTCAATAAAATAAACGACACCTTTCACCGTATCCAATTCAAATTGAAAGGTTTTGTCGGCTAAATAGACTTGGTTTTTCTTTTTTTCTTTTGCTGAAAAAAAAGTTTCTAACAAGTCTGCTTCTAATAATGAACTTTGATCTTTCACGTTCAATGCGAAAGGGTTCAGCCAATCAATGGTTTGTGTCGCTGGTTGATAAGAGATGATCCCGACTGGCATGATCTCCGAAACATAATTCAAATTGGATTCCGCAACAGTTGAAGCTTGTTGGATCTTGTCACGATTCCTCAAAGTCAACCACCGTTTCATCTTTAAACCATAACGAATACAAAATAAATTCACGATCAGGATGAACAATGCACTGATCAATCGAAATGGCATCAATAATACAACCAAAACTTCTGCAAGGATCAATAAAAGAATGAGCAGAGGGCTCGGGCTTACTTTTATTTTTTCTTTATCCATGTCTTTCCTCCCGTAACTGATTAGCCTAATTTTACCATAACTCATGTCATGTAAGCGACTAAACACCTAAATGGAACAAAAAGAGGAAGTCACGACAGTAGTCATAACTTCCTCTGTAATGGTTTGAAACGATTGGGTATTCCTACAGAATCATTCCTAAAGCGAATTATTCTTCGCCAACGAATGGTAGTAATCCCATGATACGTGCGCGTTTGATTGCAATCGTAATTTTACGTTGGTTTTTAGCGCCTGTACCTGTTACACGACGTGGCAAGATTTTACCGCGTTCTGAGATAAATCTTTTTAGTAATTCGATATCTTTATAATCGATATATTCAATATGGTTAGCAGCGATGTAGTCTACTTTACGACGTTTACGTCCGCCTCTTCTTTGTTGTGCCATTCTATTTCCCTCCTATCAAATTCGTTTAGAATGGTAAATCATCGTCTGAAATGTCGATCGTTGAGCTTGATCCGAATGGATCAGAAGAATCACGATCAAAATCAGGCATACCGTTGGATGATTGAGATGTTTGATTATAGTTATTGTTTCCGCCGTTTCCGCCAAAATTATTTGTCGATTGACCAGTGTCTTGGTAGCCACCGCTTTGTTGACGGTTTTCAGATGCTGCACGACTTTCCAATAATTGGAAGTTTTCAGCAACTACTTCTGTTACGTACACACGTTGTCCTTGTTGATTATCATAAGAACGCGTTTGAATACGACCAGTTACACCTAAAAGAGTTCCTTTATGTGCATAGTTTGCTAGTGTTTCTGCTGATTTTCGCCAAATCACACAATTAATAAAATCCGCCTCACGGTTGCCGTTTTGGCTCGTGAAGTTACGATTGACAGCTAAAGTGAACGTTGCTACAGCAGTGCCACTTGATGTATATCGTAAATCTGGATCTTTTGTTAGACGTCCAACTAGTACAACGTTATTAATCAAAATGGTCATCTCCTCTCATCGTTTGATTGTTCCATGTGAAACAATAATTAAGCTTCTTCTTTTACGATCATGTGACGAACGATATCGTCATTGATTTTAGCAAGACGGTCAAACTCGTTGATCGCATCTGCTGATGATGGAGAAGATACTTTAACGATGTGATAGATACCTTCACGGTAACCGTTCATTTCGTATGCTAAACGGCGTTTTTCCCAATCTTTTGATTCGATAACTTCAGCTCCGTTATCTTTCAAGATTGAATCGAAACGTTCGATTAAAGCAGTTTTTGCTTCTTCATCAATGTTAGGACGAATAATATACATGATTTCATATTTCGTGTTTTCCATTGATTTTTCACCTCCCTATGGACTTTCGGCTCTCAGCTTTCCCAAGAGCAAGGAGAGTTTTCTAATAAATTAGACTACTCACAATCCTCAATTATACACGCAATGCACTGAAAAAGCAAGCTACTATCCTTTATTTTCCAAATTTTTCTCTTGAGACGAGCAAAAACCCCCAAAGATAGTTTTACCTATTCTCTGGGGGGATTTTTTAGATGATCCTGTTGGTTTTACGCTTGTTTCTATTCTTCTGTGTTGTCTGTTTCCACGTTTGTTGTGTCTGCTTCGATGGTCGCTTCTTCCGCAGGTTCTGGTTCTACTGCTGCCATGGTCACAACTTTCGTTTCTGCTTCCATCTTGATCAAACGTACGCCTAGCGTTGCTCGACCAGTTTGAGAAACCGTTGAAACGTTGAAACGGATGATGACGCCTTTGTCTGTGATCAACATAATATCCTCTTCGCCTGTCACCGTCGTCAATCCAGCTAATGGACCATTTTTCTCAGTGATATTTGCAGTTTTGATCCCTTTACCCCCACGTCCTTTGACAGGGTACTCAGAAACCTTGGTACGTTTTCCGTAACCTTTTTCTGTGATGATCAAGACTTCATGATCTTCATTCATTAAGGCTGCTCCAACAACATAATCGTCTTCTCTCAAACGAACCCCACGAACCCCAGAGGCTGTACGTCCCATATCACGAACGGCATCTTCTGCAAAAGTTACAGAATATCCATCGTGTGTACCAATGATGATATTTGATTCACCATCAGTCAATAAGACATTGACCAATTCATCATTTTCTTTCAAACCAATCGCAATCAACCCATTGCTACGGATATTGGCAAAAGCAGTGACAGTCGTACGTTTGACTGTTCCCTGGCGTGTAGTAAAGAACAAGTAATGTCCTTCCTCTGCTTCACCAGTTACTGCGATGATTGCTTGGATCTTCTCACTTGAATCAATACCAAGTAAATTGATGATCGGAATACCTTTTGCTGTACGTCCGTATTCTGGGATCTCATATCCTTTGGCACGATACACTTTTCCGTTGTTCGTAAAGAACAGCAATGTATCATGTGTCGAACAAGAAACAAGATTTTTCACGAAATCATCGTTATGGACGCCCATTCCTTGGATTCCTCGACCTCCACGACGTTGTGCGCGGAACTCGTTGTTGGCTAAACGTTTGATATAGCCATTATTCGTCAATGTGATCACGATTTCTTCTTCTTCAATCAGATCTTCATCTTCTAAACTCAAGACTTCACCGACCAATAATTCGGTACGACGTTTGTCGCCAAATCGTTGACTCAATTCAGCAAGTTCAGTTTGGATGATTTCTGTTACTCGTTCAGGGCGAGCAAGAATATCAGCTAAATCTTCAATGAGTTTCAATAATTCTTGGTATTCATTTTCGATTTTTTCTCTTTCCAAACCAGTCAAACGGCGTAAACGCATATCTAAGATTGCTTGCGATTGACGGTCAGAAAGTTCGAAGCGCTCGATCATCGCGTTTTTCGCTTCTTCATCTGATTTGGAGCCACGAATGATCGCAATGATTTCATCAATATGATCTAAGGCGATTCGTAGTCCTTCTAAGATATGTGCTCTTGCTTCCGCTTTATCCTTTTCAAAGACCGTACGACGTGTAATAACTTCGCGTTGGTGTTCAATATAATTTTCAAGGATCTGCTTCAAGCTTAGAACTTTCGGTACGCCTTTTTCGATCGCTAACATATTGAAACCAAATGAGTTTTGTAAGGATGTCAATTTGTAGAGATTATTCAAAATGACAGAAGCACTCGCGTCACGACGTACATCGATCACGATACGCATTCCTTCACGAGAAGATTCATCTCTTAAATCCGTAATACCTTCAATTCGTTTATCACGATGCAATTCTGAAATTCGCTCAATCAATTTCGCTTTATTGACCATGTATGGCAATTCAGTGACTAAGATCCGCTCTTTGCCATTTGGCATTTCCGTGATTTCTACTTTTGCTCGAACAGTGATCGAACCTTTTCCTGTTTCATACGCCCGACGAATGCCGGATTTACCCATGACTAAACCGCCGGTAGGAAAATCAGGACCAGGTAAGACTTCCATCAATTCATTGGTTGTGACATCTGGATTTTCCATCAACAGATCAATCGCTGCTACAACTTCTGTCAGATTATGTGGCGGGATATTCGTCGCCATTCCGACTGCGATCCCTGTCGTACCATTGACTAATAAGTTAGGAAAACGTGCCGGTAAGACAACTGGTTCTTTTTCCGTATCATCGTAGTTGCTTTGGAAATCAACCGTATTTTTGTTGATATCACGTAACATTTCTGTCGCGATTTTACTCATTCTTGCTTCGGTATAACGCATCGCAGCTGCGCCATCTCCATCAACTGACCCAAAGTTTCCGTGACCATCTACTAACATGTAGCGATAGCTAAAAGGTTGCGCCATCCGAACCATTGACTCATAGATCGCACTATCACCATGGGGATGGTATTTACCCATAACGTCCCCCACGATTCTGGCTGATTTCTTGTGTGCTTTGTCTGGTGTGACACCTAGCTCATTCATCCCATATAAAATACGGCGGTGAACTGGTTTTAATCCATCTCTAACATCTGGTAAAGCCCGAGCGACAATGACACTCATGGCGTAATCTATGAAGGAGTCTTTCATTTCGCTAGTTAGATTGACATCATGGATGTTTTCTCTGATTTCTTCACTCATTTTTCTTCCTCCTTCATGATTAAATATCTAGATTTTTAACATAGTGAGCATTTTCTTCAATGAATGCACGACGAGGTTCCACTCGATCACCCATCAACATTTCAAATACTTCATCGGCAGCAATCGCATCATCTACACTGACACGAGCCATCATACGTTTGCTTGGATCCATCGTCGTTTCCCATAATTGATGATCATCCATCTCACCAAGCCCTTTGTATCGTTGGACACTTGGTTTTGGTGTTGCTGGTAGTGATTCGATGACTTTTCTCAACTCTTCTTCGGCATTTTTCCCTGGTTGGACATACGTGATTTTCTTTCCTTGTTTGACGCCGTATAACGGTGGTTGCGCGATATACACATACCCAGCTTCCACGATTGGGCGCATATAACGATAAAAGAGCGTCAATAGCAACGTACGAATGTGGGCACCATCGACATCGGCATCGGTCATGATGACTAATTTATGGTAACGTGATTTGGACACGTCGAAATCTTCACCAAACCCTGTACCCATCGCTGTAAACAGTGAACGGATTTCTTCGTTGGCTAAAATTTTATCCATACTTGCTTTTTCAACGTTCAAGATTTTCCCGCGGATCGGTAAAATCGCTTGGAATTCACGGCTTCGTCCTTGTTTTGCTGAACCACCGGCTGAATCTCCTTCGACGATGAACAATTCGCTTTTTTCAGGATCATTGCTGGAACAATCGGCTAATTTACCAGGTAGATTACTGATTTCCAATGCCCCTTTTCTTCTAGTCACTTCACGCGCGCGTTTAGCCGCTAAGCGGGCTCTAGAGGCAAGTAGTCCTTTTTCGACGATCTGACGGCCCACACTTGGGTTTTCCAATAAGAATTTCATGAAATGTTCACTGAACAAACGATCAGTGACCGTGCGTACTTCTGAGTTTCCTAATTTTGTTTTCGTTTGTCCTTCAAACTGCGGATCTGGATGCTTGATCGAAATGACTGCTGTCAATCCTTCACGCACATCTTCACCTATCAAATTATCATCATTTTCTTTCATCAATTTTTGCTTACGGGCATAATCATTGATGACCCGTGTCAAAGCTGTCTTAAATCCTGATTCATGTGTTCCGCCTTCGTACGTATGGATATTGTTGGCAAAACTCATGATATTGGAATGATAACCGTCTGTATATTGCATCGAAACTTCGACAGTGATTTCTTGTTGCTCCCCTTCTAAATAAACAGGTTCTGGGAAAATCACTGTTTTGCTCGCATTTAAATATTCGACGTAGCTTTTGATTCCACCGTCATAATGGTATTCTTTCACGACAGGCTTTTCTTCCCGACGATCTTCAATTGAGATTTTCATCCCACGATTCAAGAAAGCCAGCTCACGGATACGAGTCGCCAATTTATTAAAGTCGAAAGTTGTCGTTTCTGTAAAAATTTCTGGGTCTGGGATAAAGTGAACGGTCGTTCCACTCAAATCAGTGTCACCGATGACTTTCAAATCATCCACTACCGCCCCACGACGATATTCTTGGTAATAGATCTTGCTATCTTTGTAGACTTTGACATCTAATAGTGTCGATAGTGCATTAACAACGGACGAACCAACCCCATGCAGACCACCTGATACTTTGTAGCCGCCTCCGCCAAATTTACCACCCGCATGCAAGACAGTAAAAACAGTCTCTACAGCTGGACGACCGGTCTTCGCTTGGATATCGACCGGAATCCCACGACCATCATCGATGACAGTGATACTGTTGTCTTCTTCAATGATGACTTGGATCTTTGTCGCAAATCCTGCCAAGACTTCATCGATCGAATTATCGACGATTTCCCATACTAAGTGGTGGAGTCCTTCTGAACTTGTTGAACCAATGTACATCCCCGGACGTTTCCGAACGGCTTCAAGACCTTCAAGCACTTGAATCTGACTGGCATCATATTCTTTTGCGCGCTCGACTAAACTTCTTTCTTCTGTCATGTATGTTTATTCTCCTTTTATTTCTCCCTGCTGAACATAAAAAATCTCAGGTTCAACAGTCATTTTATTTTTAACGTGATCCAGGGAGGTAGTGGTTAAGAATGTCTGTACTTTCCCTTCGATCGTTTCAAGTAAATGGAGTTGACGCTGGTCGTCTAACTCACTCATCACGTCATCTAGTAAGAGGATCGGATACTCGCCTGTTTCTTCTTTGATCAAATCAATTTCTGCTAATTTGACACTTAATGCCGTTGTTCGTTGTTGACCTTGAGAACCAAAATTTTGCACGTTTTTTTCATTGACAAAAAAAGAAAGGTCATCTCGATGGGGACCCACAGTGGTTGCCCCTCGAAAGAGATCTTTCTTTTTGTTTTGCTCGAGTAACGTCAAAAATTGTGACTGGATCTCTTGAACTGTCATGGTGTCTAAAGAAGAGAGGGCGGTCACATATTCGATGGCCAACTGTTCTTTTTGATGTGTGATTTGTTGATGTAAAGAATTTGCCCAATATTCTAAACGCTTGATAAATTGGGCTCTTGCCTTTAGTACTTTGCTACCAAATTCTGCTAATTGTTCAGATAAAATATCAAGGTAAAGTAAATCCGTTTGTTTTTTTTCATTCAATTGCTTCAAATATTGATTTCTTTGCTTTAGGATTGCTTGATATTGGACAAGATCATAAAGATAGATTGGATTGATCTGACCTAATTCCATATCTAAAAATTTGCGTCGGATCTGTGGGCTTCCTTTTACTAAAGAAAGATCTTCAGGAGCAAATAAAATGACATTCAATTGTCCAACGTAACTACTTAACTTCTTTTGTTCGATATGATTGATCTTTGTTTTTCGTCCTTTTTTAGACAATTGGATCTCTAAAGGGATCTTAGAGGTCCCTCTTGTGATCTCTCCTTGGATCATCGACTGCTCATCGTTCCATCCAATCAACTCTTGTTCGCTATTCGTACGATGACTTCTTGTCATTGCAAGCACATAAATACTTTCCAAAAGATTCGTTTTTCCTTGAGCATTTTCTCCTAAAAAAATCACGAGGTTTTTGGAAAAATCAATTTGCAATTCTTGATAGTTTCGATAATTTTTGAGGTGCAGCTTATTCAGCCTCATTATCGTTATTCCCTTTTTTTACCATAAAAAAAGTTCCTGCTTCTGGAACTTCGATCATCATACCGGGATAAAGCTTTCGTCCACGACGATTTTCTGGCTCGCCATCAACCAAAACCGTGTTTTCTGCTAAATACCATTTTGCTTGTCCACCACTGCCGATGACTGTGACTTCTTTCAGCATTTGACCCAACGTCATAAACTCAGTTTTTAGAATGACTTGTTGTTTCACTCTTCATCCCTCATTTTCATTATTAAAAGTATACTTTATTATACCCTTTTTTTCGCAAGAAAACAAATTTATCCATATATTTTTCCATATGAGCGGATTTAAATGAAAAAAGGTGATTTGAACAAAAAGAAACAGAAAGCCTTAAAATTGATTTTAGGGCCTTCTGTTTAAAATGGTTTATTTTTTCAGTTTATTTCAATTAGTATTTTAGTTTGTGCGTACTGGAGTAATCAATTGGATGAATTGTACTCCATCTTCCGTTGGTTCTAACGTAAATGGACGAATAGCAGAAATGAATTTTACTTTGATACTCATATCGCCAAATGCACGCAAAGCAGCTTTCATGTAATCCGGATTAAAGGAAATATCCAGCGGATCACCAGTGCTAGTCGTATAGTTCAAGCTTTCTTCTACTTTTCCGATTTCAGGAGAATTACCGTATAGAACAACAGAATCAGGCTGAATCGACAAACGAACGATATTGTTGCGTCCTTCATGTGAGAGCAAAGAGGCACGCTCAATCGCTGCTAAAAAGCTTGGGACAGAAAATTCAACTTCGGTATTGAAACTTGAAGGAATCAAACGATTCGTATCGGGATAATTCCCTTCTAACAAGCGTGAATAAAAATACATATTTTCAGTTTTGAACAATACTTGGTTTTCCATAATACTGATTTCTACGATTTCTTCTTCGTTTGTCAATGAACGTGATAATTCAGTCAAACTTTTTCCAGGAATCACGATATCGAATTGATCAGCTGATTGTTCGATCGGGATCACTCGTTGACTCAAACGATGGGAGTCAGTTGCTACTGCCAATAACGAGTTGTCTTTCAAAATGAAATGAACACCTGTCAGGATCGGGCGACTTTCATGTTGAGAAACAGCAAACACTGTTTCGTTGATCAATTTGGTCAACACATGTACAGGTAATTTCATCTGGTTGTGACTCTCTACAACAGGAAGATGAGGGTAATTATCCGCATCTAACCCATTCACTAAGAAATTCGCTTTCCCTGAAGTAATGGCCACTTGTTTGTTTTCTAACACTTCTAGCGTAAAGGTTTCTTCGGGCAATCGACGAATGATTTCACTGAAGAAGCGAGCTTGTAGAACAATGGCTCCTGTTGCTTCAATTTGCATTTGCGCTTTTTCATTTTCAACAGATAGAAAGGTTTCAATTGAAATATCTGCATTACTTCCTGTTAAAGTCAGCCCTTCTTGATTGAGGGTGATTTTGACCCCAGTCAAAATAGGAATTGTCGTTTTACTTGAAATCGCACGCTGAACAGTTTGCAATTCTTGCATAAATGTTGCGCGGTTTAAGGTTACTTTCATTGTAGATCTCCTTTGCCATATATTTATTTTATTATTAGTAAATAAAGTAATAAAAGTATTAGGTACTGTTGATACTGTGGAAAACTATAAAAATGCTAGAAGAGAAAAGAAAAAACAGCTGTGGAAAATATGTGTATAACTTTCGAATGATTTCTCTTTTTATCCACAATGCGTTTTTCTTTCTATCAAGCATCTTTTTTAGTTTAATAGGAAATTTTTGATTTCTGATACTTCATTTTGCATGCTGACACTTGAATCGATCAGCTGCTGGATCTTTTCGTGCGCATGGATGACTGTCGTATGGTCTTTACCACCAAATTCAGCGCCGATTTTAGGAAGAGAGCTATCGGTTAATTCCCGAGCCAAGTACATAGCGATTTGACGAGGAACAACGATCGATTTGACGCGTTTCTTTCCTTTTAGATCCTTTAATTGGATATGATAATACTTTGCAACTTCTTCTTGGATCTGCAAAATCGAGAGTTGCGGGTGACCTTTGCCAGATTTCAATGTCTTTAAAGCATCAGCAGCTAAACTAGTTGATATATCTTCACTATTCATCGTAGCAAACGCTTGAACACGTACAAGGGCGCCTTCTAGTTCACGAATATTGGAATCGATTTGTCCCGCAATATAACTTAAGGTATCATCGGGGATCTCTAAGCGCTCTGCTGCAGCTTTTTTTCTCAAAATAGCTGTTCTTGTTTCTAGATCAGGTGGCGTGATATCTACTGAAAGACCCCAAGCAAAGCGAGAAACGAGACGTTCTTGCAATTTAGGGATTTCGTTTGGTAAACGATCACTCGTTAGGACGATTTGCTTTCCTTCATTGTAAAGCGCATTGAAGGTATGGAAAAATTCTTCTTGAGTTGCTTCTTTCTCAGCAAAAAATTGAATATCATCGACTAATAGTAGGTCAACATTTCGATATTCTTGGCGAAATTCTTCGGCCGTTTTATTTTGGATCGAATTGATAAAATCATTGGCAAACGTCTCACTGCTTACATATTTGACCTTCGCATTCGGTTGACTTAACAACATTTGATGACCAATCGCGTGCATCAAGTGAGTCTTACCAAGTCCGACACCACCGTAGAAGAACAATGGATTATAGATCGAACCAGGATCTTCAGCGACGACCAAGGCAGCCGCATGAGCCATCTGGTTGCCTTTTCCGATAACAAACGTATCGAAGGTATACTTAGGATTCAACATCGCTTTTTTGATTGGTGTGATTGGGGGAACTTTCATTGTTTTGATTTCTTCAACTTCTTCTTGTTCCGCTTCTTCACCGGTCACAAAACGTGGAATAATCTCTTTTCCCGTTAACATGTAGCCGACCTCAACAATCTTTGTTGCGAGATTTTTTTCCCAATATTCCTTATGGATCTTGCTTGGAACAGTCACCACTAATTGGCTTTGTTCTAAGGATTTAGGTTGCGCTGTCTCAATCCAAGTATTGTAACTTGCTGGAGACAGTTCTTTTTGATAAGTCGTTTTTAATTCAGTCCATAAAGCATCGAGGGATACCATACAAGGCCTCCTCCTTCATTAAAAGTAAATAGCTAGTACTAATTTAGCATTTTTTACAAAAGTTTTCCACAGAAAGAAAAGAAAAAAATTTTTTATAACAATTATCCACATTATCCAGAAGGAAAAAAAAGAAGAAAAACACAGAGAGGAAAAAAAGATATCCACAAGAGTAATCAACAGGTGGATAAGTAGTGTAAAACTAGAGATTTACCCAGTGGGTTGTGGATAAAAAAAGCAATAATGACAGTACTTACAGAAATCAATGCACAGGAAATTCTGAAATTGTGGATTACTTATTTTCAGCTGTTTATTCTGTGTAAAAACTAAGGGTAAATTGCTGTGGAAAACTTCTGTGCATAACTTTATCCACATTGAAAACACAGTGCGAAAAATACCGTTGTGGATAAAATGAGAGAATTATTTTCGAATAAAAGCTTTTTTTTATATTGACAAACCACCTAGGTACTCGTTATACTATCAAAGTATGTCTGTGTTTAATTCATGTACATGTAGATAAGAATTTCTGGAGGTGGAACAAGATGAAAAGAACATACCAACCAAATAAACGTAAACGTCAAAAAGTTCACGGATTCCGTAAACGTATGAGTACTAAAAATGGACGTCGTGTTTTAGCTAGCCGTCGTCGTAAAGGAAGAAAAGTTCTTTCAGCTTAGACCACTGGGGTTACAGTGGTTTTTTTTATGCCCTTTTTTAGAGGAAAAGGTGAAAGACTTAGAGGAAATATGGTATGATTGGGAGCGTAAGTGAGAGATAGAAAAGGAAAGAAAACGAATGAAAAAAGCGTATCGAGTGAAAAAAGAACGAGAGTTCCAAGCGGTGTTTCAAACCGGCGCTTCCTTTGCTAACCGTAAGTTTGTCGTGTACCGTTTAGAAAAGAAGGAACAACCGCATTTTCGTGTTGGCTTATCTGTAGGTAAGAAAGTCGGAAACGCTGTATGTCGCAATGAAGTAAAACGAAAAATCCGTGCGGCGATCTATTCATTGAAAGAGGAGATCGAGCCGGAATTGGATTTTATTGTGATTGCTAGACCAAGCATCAAAGGACTGACTTACGATGAGATTCGCTCCAACTTAGTCCATGTCTTAAAGCTTGCAAAAATAATCGACAGAGAGGAAAAGAGTAAGTGAAGAAATACAAACGTTTACTTTTGATGGCCGGACTTGTCGGTCTGATCATCGTCTTATCCGGTTGTGGAACTGGAGAAGTCAGCGCACAAAGTACAGGGGTTTGGGATCGCTACATTGTTTATTATTTTGCAGAAGCGATTAAAGCATTGTCATTTGGAAATGTTGGGATCGGGATCATTTTATTCACGATCATCATTCGCGTGATTTTATTACCATTAATGCATTTCCAAACAAAAAGTATGCGTAAGACCCAAGAACTTCAACCAAAACTAAAAGCGATCCAACAAGAATATAGTTCAAAAGATCCTGAAACACAAAGTAAGTTAAGAGAAGCACAACAACGGTTATATGCTGAAAATGGTGTGAATCCATATGCGGGTTGTTTACCATTATTAGTACAAATGCCAATCTTAATGGCTTTATGGCAATCAATTTCTCGTGTTCCTGCGTTGAGTCAAGGTCACTTCTTATGGTTGAACTTAGGGAACGCTGACCCAACCTTTATTTTACCAGTCTTGGCTGCCATCTTTACATTTGCAAGTACGTATCTATCAAGCATGAGCCAAGTGGAATCGAATGCTTCATTGAAAGTCATGAACTTTGCGATGCCAGTGATGATTTTAGTCATGGGGGTCAATTTAGCTAGTGGACTTTCACTATACTGGGTAGTATCAAATGCTTTCCAAGTGTTCCAAACACTATTGATCAATAATCCATTTAAAATCAAACGTGAGCGTGAAGAAGAAGCACAACGTATCCGTGAAAAAGAACGTGCTTTGCGTAAGGCACAAAGTCCTAAGAAAAAACGTAAAAAATAAGGGAGGGAATGCAAATGCCGATTTATGAAGCTGCAACCGTAGATGAAGCTGTTGAAATTGGATTGAAGGAGTTAGGACTAGCAAAAGAGCAAGTCGCTATTGAGATACTTGATGAAGGAAAAAAAGGATTTCTCGGAATGGGAAAAAGAAACGCCAAACTTTCAATCGAACCGAATATCAGCGAAGTTGTCTCTGAAACGATTGAAGAAACCGTAGAAGAAGTGTTGGAAGAAACATCTGTTCAACCAGAAAATACGGATGAAATCGAACCTGAGGACTTGATTGAAGAGAAAAGTGAATTAGGTGACGAAGCAGCTTTATCGGAATTAGCAACCTATCTCACTGAGATCTCCCAGCAACTAAATGCACCAGCTGTAGTAAACATGACAAGAGAAGCGAATTTGATCGTCTTCCACTTAGAAACGGATAAACAAGGTTTATTGATCGGCAAACATGGAAAAACGTTGAATGCCTTGCAATATTTGGCACAAGTGTTTATTCACCGAGTAGCCGGTAATAAATTATCCGTCGTTGTAAACGTAGGCAATTATCGTGAGAAACGACAAGAGATCATCCAACGTTTAGCTGAGCGCACCGCAGAAAAAGTCTTGCGTACAGGGCAACCAGTATTTTTAGAACCGATGCCCGCGTTTGAACGCAAACAAATCCACGCGGCGTTAAGTAAACATGAGGGGGTACAAACCCACTCAGAAGGTGATGAACCGTATCGTTACTTAGTTGTCGAACCAGTCAGATAGCGATTACGAAGTGAAGGACTCAAAATCTTACGATCAGATTGACAAACTTTTCCAAACAAAGTATATTTTATTAGAAATCATTCTTATCGGAGTATACGATGGTAGTCTTTACTTTGGTAGAAAAAACGTGCAGAGCTTTCGCTCTGCACGTTTTTTTGTGATCAACCAATCGTTGTTTGAACAAACTGGATCACGGTACCATAGGCAAAAAGTTCGATGATCTGTTTGCCATCTCGGGGTTTTTGTTGATATTCAAAGTGACAATTGATGACCGCATTTGCGCCATAATCTAACACTTTCTTTTTTAATTTTTGTTTTGTGGTCAAGAACATGTCATCACTATTGAATGTAGGATCGAATAAGTCTCCTTCAATACATTCTGCGACAAACACGATATCTCTAACGATATATTTTTGATTGATATTCCCTGTTGATAACACAACTTCATTGATTCGTGGATCATCTACCCCATCCACTGCACTAGGCTTAAATTGGGCCATAATTTTTGCTCCTTTCGGTAAAGAAAAAGTATGTAGATACCGCTACCATTTAAGTGTACCGTTTTTCAGAGCAAAGATAAAGATATAAGAGAAGATTTACTTCTAGAGAGAGTTATCTAATGGTACTTCCAGTCAAAAGTGACCTATACAGAAAAGGTTAAGAATGGTTCGTTACTCTCTTAAAATTAAACAAAAAAGCTTGATTCCTAGAATCAGATATGATAGTCTATGACCAGAATTTAAACAGAACAAGCAGTCAAAGTGCGAAGTTCACCATTTATTGCAAAGGGTGAAGTGGGCACTTTTTTTGTGCGTAAAATGAAAAAGGAAGTGAAAAAATGGCTGAAATAACCTTAGAATTTGATACGATTGCAGCAATCTCTACGCCACCGGGTGAAGGGGCGATAAGCATTGTGCGTTTAAGCGGTGATCAAGCGCTAACCATTGCCAATAAAGTCTATCAAAGTGGCAATAAACAGTTGTTGGATGTTCCTAGTCATACGATTCACTATGGGCATATCGTCGATCCCAAAAGTGAACAATTAGTCGATGAAGTCATGGTATCCGTCATGCGCGCACCACGAACATTTACCCGAGAAGATGTTGTAGAAATCAATTGTCATGGGGGCATCGTTGTCGTCAATCAAATTTTACAGCTTCTATTAAGAGAAGGCGCACGTTTAGCAGAGCCAGGAGAATTTACAAAGCGTGCTTTTCTAAATGGACGTGTTGATTTATCCCAAGCTGAAGCAGTTATGGATCTGATCCGTGCGAAAACAGACAAGGCAATGGGTGTCGCGTTGAACCAATTGGATGGGAATCTGTCTGCATTGATCCGTTCCCTTCGACAAGAGATTTTAGAGACATTAGCACAAGTGGAAGTGAATATCGACTACCCTGAATATGATGATGTCGAAGAATTGACGACAAAACTTCTATTAGAAAAAGCGCAGATGATCCAACAACGTATCGAAGTTCTTTTAGCAACATCACAACAAGGCAAGGTCTTGCGAGAAGGATTAAGTACGGCCATCATCGGTCGTCCAAACGTTGGTAAGTCAAGCTTACTGAACCATTTATTACGAGAAGAAAAGGCCATCGTGACGGATATTGCGGGAACGACAAGAGATGTGATTGAAGAATACGTCAATGTTCGTGGCGTACCGTTGAAACTGATCGACACAGCAGGTATTCGGGAAACAGAAGATATCGTGGAACAAATCGGTGTTGCTCGTAGTCGCAAAGCCTTGGCAGAATCAGAATTGATCTTACTTGTTTTGAATCAAAGCGAACCATTGACGATTGAAGATGAACAGTTATTGGAAGCAACCAAAGGATTGAAACGGATCATTCTATTGAATAAAACTGATTTACCGAAACAATTAGAGGAAGACAAGCTTTTATCATTGATCGAGGATGAACCAGTATTCGCTGTATCGGTTGCCAATAATGAAGGATTAGACCGATTAGAAACAGCAATTTCTGAGTTGTTCTTTGGCGGGCAAACTGGTGAAAGAGATGCAACTTACGTGTCCAATACCCGTCATATTGCCTTGCTCGAAAAAGCGGCCATCTCTTTACAAGAAGTGATCGCAGGAATCGATGTGGGTATGCCTGTTGACCTAGTTCAAATGGATATGACTCGCTGTTGGGATTACCTTGGTGAAGTCGTAGGAGATAGTGTCCAAGATGAATTGATCACACAATTGTTTAGTCAATTTTGTCTTGGAAAATAAAGGAGGAACAGTTCTTGAATCATTATCAAGCAGAAGAATATGATGTGATCGTTGTCGGCGCAGGACATGCTGGCTCAGAAGCCGCTTTGGCTGCTGCACGCATGGGAACCAAAACGTTACTATTAACGATCAATTTAGACATGGTGGCATTTATGCCATGTAACCCTTCCGTCGGCGGTCCAGCCAAAGGTGTTGTCGTTCGCGAGATTGATGCACTAGGCGGCGAAATGGGTAAAAATATTGATAAGACATACATTCAAATGAGAATGTTGAACACTGGGAAAGGACCTGCTGTCCGAGCATTACGAGCACAAGCAGACAAGCATGCCTATGCCAATGAAATGAAACATACAATTGAAAAAGAAGACAATTTGACGTTAAGACAAGGAATCGTCGAAGAATTGATCGTTGAAGATGGGGGTTGTCGTGGTGTAGTCACTTCAACCGGTGCAAGCTATCGTTCAAAAGCAGTCGTTATCACTGCAGGTACCGCATTACGTGGTGAGATTATTATCGGTGAATTAAAATATTCGTCTGGTCCGAATAACTCACAACCATCAATTGGGTTAGCCAATCACTTAAAAGAATTAGGTTTTGCCATTGATCGTTTTAAAACTGGAACGCCTCCACGTGTGAAATCAAGTACGATCGATTACTCTGTCACAGAAGAACAACCGGGGGACAAGGAACCAAATCATTTTAGCTTTGCCACACCGGATAGTGCTTATAACTTAGAACAAGAACCTTGTTGGTTGACTTATACAGGTGAAACGACCCATCAAATCATTCGTGACAATCTTCACCGCGCACCAATGTTTACAGGAATCGTTGAAGGTGTCGGCGCACGTTACTGCCCATCGATCGAAGACAAAATCGTCCGTTTTGCAGACAAACCTCGTCATCAACTCTTTTTAGAACCAGAAGGATTGAATACAGAAGAAGTGTATGTTCAAGGACTTTCAACTTCACTTCCAGAAGACGTCCAAGTGGATATGTTGCATTCGATTGCTGGATTGGAAAAAGCAGAAATGATGCGTACGGGCTATGCCATTGAGTACGATGTAGTCGAACCACACCAGTTGCGTCCAACATTAGAAACGAAAGTCGTAGAAAATCTTTATACGGCCGGTCAAACAAATGGGACAAGTGGATATGAAGAAGCAGCGGGACAAGGGCTGATCGCAGGAATTAATGCAGCATTGAAAGTTCAAGGAAAAGAGCCATTAGTCATCAAACGTAGTGACGGCTATATCGGTGTCATGATCGATGATTTAGTCACAAAAGGAACGAATGAACCTTATCGCTTACTGACATCCCGAGCAGAATATCGGTTACTTCTTCGTCATGATAATGCTGATCTACGCCTAACAGAAATGGGTCACCAGATCGGTTTAGTAAAAGAAGATCAATATGCTGCTTACCTGAAAAAGAAAGCAGCCGTTGAACAAGAAATCAAACGTTTGATGAACGTTCGTATCAAACCGACAGCAGAAGTCCAAGCCTTTTTAGCAGAATTGAATGCTGCACCACTAAAAGATGGTGTGCTAGCAAGTGATTTCTTGCGTCGCCCAGAAATCACTTATGCCGATCTATTACGATTTATTCCAGAAAATGCGGAGTTAACACGTAAAGAAATTGAGCAAGTTGAAATCCAGCTGAAATACGAAGGATACATCAAAAAAGCATTAGAAAAAGTAGAAAAACTAAAACGAATGGAAGCCAAACGCATCCCAGAAAACATTGACTACGCCGCGATCAACGGATTAGCAACGGAAGCAAAACAAAAGCTTCAAAAAATCCGTCCAGAAACCATCGCCCAAGCAAGCCGCATCAGCGGTGTCAATCCAGCAGACCTAAGCATTTTGATGGTCTACATCGAACAAGGGAAGATTACGAAAGTGGAAACATCTGCTTAAATAAAGCACTAAATAAAAAAACAGCTGACGAATGATTGATTCGTCGGCTGTTTTTTCATTAGCAAGAACATAGAGTAAATCACTTATGTAAAAAAGAAGAAACCTGAATATCCCATCGACTGATCAGCCACCTATTTATACATGCACCAATAAGAAACCCACAAGTATTTACAAAAACATCCCCTAAATCAAAAATACCTAGGTAAAAGAAATATTGAATCCATTCAACGCCTAAGACAGATGAAATGACTAAGATAGTATTCTTCCAACTTACCGGTAAAAACCAGCCTAGAGGTAGAAACAGCAAAATATTAAACAGCACAATCATCGGATCACCGTAAATTAAATCCTTCACCCATGAAAATAATTGAAATTCTACGCCTCGTATCCCGATATTTTTTAAGAAAAGTAAATAAATGAGAAAGGTGATGTAGAGTAAAGAAAAAAAGATCAGCCATTCCCGATAGATGTTTCTTGTAAAAACACATTGAAGACTGACATAAAGGAATAACGTAATGATTATCACTAAGAAGAAAGGAAACCAGAAGTCGACAGGACCAGATGGTGGAAAAAGCGTAATAGAATAATAATAGAGATAACGCATGAAAAACCATCGAGAAAAAAGTAGGCAAGATAGTAGTAAAAGAAAATTTAATAATAACGTTTTTGTTTTTAGTTTTATCTGACACTCCTCCTTTTTTTGTTCATATCAGTTTGAATTGTCTGTTTAATCAAAGATTATCGTATAAAAATAATTATTTTCTCTATATAAGTATACATAAAATAACCTTATATTAGAATATACTCAAAGAATAGATAGAAAATAAAGGAGTGTGAGCAATGGGCAGAACACTCTTTTTTTTGTTGTCCGATGGCTGATTATTTTTCTATTTTAGAGGTAGAATTTACCTACTTCTGAATTTGGCATAACCTCCTTTAAATTTATATATAGAAAGATTGCAACTCGACTCATTTTGCGTTAAAGTAGGAAGAGATTCTGTGAAACAATTAGCTGTTTCACAATGAAAGGACAAATTATGACACCAGAAGAATTTCGCCAAGTCTTGGCAGAAAAAGACATTCATTTATCCGATAAGCAAATGGCGCAGTTCGACCGTTATTTTCATTTATTAGTGGAGTGGAATGAAAAAATGAATTTGACGGCGATCACTGATCGAGAAGAAGTTTACTTAAAACACTTTTATGATTCATTGACGTTGGCATTTGATGTTGACTTTTCAACTGGCCTGACTTTATGTGACGTCGGCTCAGGAGCTGGGTTCCCAAGTATTCCTTTAAAAATTGCTTTT
This sequence comes from Enterococcus mundtii, assembly GCF_002947535.1. GTDB lineage: Bacteria > Bacillota > Bacilli > Lactobacillales > Enterococcaceae > Enterococcus_B > Enterococcus_B mundtii_B. The sequence goes on along the minus strand of NZ_PUAP01000053.1, from coordinate 10,701 downwards.
CCTGAGTTACAAATAACGATTGTTGATTCCTTGAATAAGCGAATCACTTTTTTAACGGAGTTGGCCAATCAATTAGAAATCGATGCATCTCTTTACCATGATCGTGCAGAAACATTTGGGCAAAATCCGCAATTCCGTGCATCATTTGATTTTGTGACTGCTCGTGCAGTGGCTCGTTTGAATGTATTGACGGAACTGTGCTTACCATTAGTGAAACAAGAGGGCTATTTCTATGCACTGAAAGCTGCGAAAAGTGAAGAAGAGTTGGCAGAAGCGAAACCAGCGATTGCGCAATTAGGTGGTAAATTTATCGGAGAGCAAGCAATCGAACTACCTAAAATTTCGGACAAACGCCACATTCTGATCATACAGAAAAAGAAACCGACACCGAAGAAGTATCCAAGAAAACCTGGGTTGCCGAATAAGCAACCAATCAAGTAGGAGGAGAAGAGATGGCACAAATTATATCCGTTGCAAACCAAAAAGGCGGCGTTGGTAAGACAACGACAACTGTAAATCTAGGTGCTTGTTTAGCAAGTTTAGGTAAACAAGTGTTGTTAGTAGATATGGATGCACAAGGAAATGCCACAAGCGGAGTAGGCATTCGTAAACCTGATGTGACACAAGATATTTATGATGTATTAGTTAATGAGTTACCAATTGCTGAAGCGACAATTGCTACTGAACATGAAAATTTGAGTATTGTGCCTGCCACTCTTCAATTAGCGGGAGCAGAAATCGAATTGACCTCAATGATGGCAAGAGAATCACGGTTGAAAAGTTCATTGGCTGAAGTCAACGATCAGTACGACTACATTTTAATTGATTGCCCGCCATCTTTAGGTCATCTAACCATCAACTCATTCACTGCAAGTGATTCGATTTTGATTCCTGTGCAGTGTGAATATTATGCGTTAGAAGGGTTAAGTCAACTGCTCAATACTGTTCGCTTGGTACAAAAACACTTCAACCCTGAATTGGAAATCGAAGGGGTATTATTGACGATGTATGACGCTCGAACGAATCTAGGGAATGAAGTGGTAGAAGAAGTACGGAAGTATTTCCGTGAAAAAGTGTATGACACAGTGATTCCTCGAAACATTCGTTTGTCAGAAGCACCAAGTCATGGAAAACCTATCATTGATTATGATCCGCGTTCCAGGGGCGCTGAAGTGTATCAAGCATTAGCAAAGGAAGTGGTCGATCGTGAAGAAAAGTAAAGGACTAGGTCGGGGAATCGACGCGCTGTTTCAAGATTTGGAAAATTTAGAAACAGTTAACGTGAAAGATGAAACTGTCATTCAGTTGCCACTAAACGAATTGCGTCCTAATCCGTATCAACCACGTAAAACATTTGAAGAAGTATCATTGCAAGAATTAGCGAACTCGATCGAGTACTCCGGTGTCTTTCAACCGATCATTGTTCGTCGTTCGTCGGTGAAAGGGTATGAGATCATCGCAGGTGAACGTCGTTTCCGGGCGTCTAAGTTAGCTGGCAAAGAAACGATTCCTGCAATTGTCAGAGATTTCGACGAAGAAGCGATGATGCAAGTTGCAGTTTTAGAAAACTTACAACGTGAAGACTTGAATCCTTTAGAAGAAGCAGAAGCTTACGAGATGTTGATGAAGAACTTAAAGTTGACACAAGCTGAAGTCGCAAGTCGTTTAGGGAAAAGTCGTCCTTATATCGCAAACTATTTGCGTTTATTGACATTGCCTGATTTAGTGAAAGAAATGGTCCAAGATCAACGATTATCTATGGGACAAGCTCGTACGTTACTTGGATTAAAAAATAAACAATTGATATTAAAATTAGCCAATCGTGTCGTAACAGAAAATCTAACGGTTCGACAATTAGAGCAGATCGTTTCCGAGCTGAATCAAAATGATGGGCAAGAAAAGAAAAAAATCCCACGTTTAGCAAAGGAAAAACCGTATTATATCCGTGAGAGTGAAGATCGCTTGATGGATAAATTTGGAACAAGTGTCGCCATCCAAGAAAAGAATGGGAAAGGTAAGATCGAAATCGAATATCTTTCACAAAATGATTTAACTAGAATTCTTGATATTCTAAATATTCAATTTGATGAAGAATAAACAGAGGGAGGCTATGTTATGTACGACTTACATGATATCGTAGAAATGAAAAAACCTCATGCTTGTCAAACGAACCGTTGGGAAATCATCCGAATGGGCGCTGATATCAAAATCAAATGTATGAATTGCGGTCATATCGTGATGATGACCCGTCGAGAATTTGAGAAAAAAATGAAAAAAGTACTTGAAAAAAATGTAGAGAAAGAGTGAATGAATTTATGGCATTAACTGCTGGAATTGTGGGTTTACCCAACGTAGGAAAATCAACTTTGTTCAATGCAATTACAAAGGCGGGAGCAGAGGCTGCCAACTATCCTTTTGCGACTATTGATCCAAATATTGGAATGGTTGAAGTACCTGATTGGCGTTTACAACGTTTAACAGAATTAGTAAAACCAAAGAAAACTGTCCCAACAACCTTTGAGTTTACGGATATTGCGGGAATCGTTAAGGGTGCAAGTAAAGGCGAAGGATTAGGAAACCAATTTTTAAGTCATATTCGCCAAGTAGATGCGATCTGTCATGTCGTTCGTTGTTTTGACGATGACAACATCACACACGTAGAAGGACGTGTCGATCCTTTAGCAGATATTGATACGATCAATCTAGAGCTTGTCTTGGCAGATTTAGAGTCAGTGACGAAGCGCTATACACGTGTGGCAAAAATTGCAAAAACAAAAGATAAAGATGCAGTCGCTGAATTAGCGGTGTTGGAGAAAATCAAACCAGTGTTAGAAGATGGACGTTCTGCACGTTCGATCGAATTTACAGAAGAAGAACAAAAAATCGTTAAATCTTTATTCTTGTTAACAACAAAACCAATCTTGTATGTTGCGAATGTGGCAGAAGATGAAGTAGCAAGTGCAGATGCGAATGAATATGTTCAAGCAGTCCGCAATTTTGCTGCAGAAGAAAACGCAGAGGTTATTGTCGTTAGCGCCAGAGCAGAAGAAGAAATTGCGGAGCTGGACGACGAAGATAAAGCAGAGTTTCTTGAAGCGTTAGGCATTGAAGAGTCAGGGTTGGATCAATTGATTCGTGCGGCGTATGACCTATTGGGATTAGCAACGTACTTTACAGCAGGTGAACAAGAAGTTCGTGCGTGGACGTTCAAAAAAGGAATCAAAGCGCCACAAGCTGCAGGAATCATCCATACCGATTTTGAACGTGGCTTTATCCGTGCAGAAACAGTCTCATTTGAAGATTTAGACCAATACGGAACGATGCACGCAGCGAAAGAAGCCGGACGTGTACGATTAGAAGGGAAAGACTATGTCGTTCAAGATGGCGACGTTATGTTATTCCGTTTTAATGTATAAAAAGGCTATCATACGGTGTATGTGATATGTTAAAATGTCTTTTGTGACAACCGTCAGCGTCTAAGGAGGACTGTAAAATAATGGAAGCAGAACAGTTACGCGAAATCGTAAAAGAAAATGCGCAGTTAGAAGAACAACTAACAAAACGTAATCAACAATATATTTTTGACTTAAAGAAGTCGCTAGAAGCAGCGAATTTATCAGAAGAAGAAAAAGTAATGGCTTTGCATGAGATGTTACCCGTTTTAGTATCCGAACAAAAAGGTGGGAAAACAGCCCGCCAATTATTTGGAACGGTATCTGAAAGAACAGAAGCAATCATCAATAAACCGGTCGAAGTGAAAACTTCTTCGACGCCAACGTTGATGTGGTTGGACAATACATTACTCTTACTCGGATTATTGAGTGTCATGATCGCAATCACTGGATTGTTTTCACGTGAAACAACGCCTGCTTATGGAATCACCACACTTGTACTAGGTTCAGCTATTGGTGGATGGGTCTTTTACTTGATGTACAAGTATATTTACCAGTATGAGTATCCAGGTGCTGATCGTAGTAAAAAACCTGGAATGGGTAAAACCTTGTTGATTCTAGGTGGAACGACATTGATCTGGGTCATTGCTTTTTCAGCAACAACCTTATTGCCTCCAATCGTTAACCCGTTATTAGATCCAGTAGTGATCATCATCATTGGTGCAGCGGCTCTTGCGTTGCGTTACTATTTAAAGAAAAAATATGGCATCGTTGGCAGTCTTTCTGTTCCAAGAAGATAATTTATTGGATCTAGAAAATACGTGACTTACGAGACGAACAATAAAGAAGAGAATGTGTTAGCATTACGCTACACGTTCTCTTTTTTATTGTTTATTTCTATTGATTTGACAGTGAAGACCAAGATCTCAAAACACTCTTTTTTTATTATTATAAAAAATAATAAAAGAGTGTTATTATCAAATAATAGAGATGATCACTGATGTTATAAAACTTGTTGAACGAGATAGTTAAACGATGAAGGGTGAATGATTATGAAAAAAGTCAAATGGATATTTTCTATCAATGCTGACGGAGTGCCTCTTTTTGGTTATGCCGGAATCAAAACTGGACAATTTATTCTTGGGCATGGAAGAAAGTTTCAAAAAGAAATGCGGTCTGTTTTAGGACCAGAAATCGAGCTGGATTTCATTAGCTATAATACAAGAAACCCAGAGACACTAACTGCTGATTTATTTGTGTATACAGATGTCGATGAAAAGTACCTTGACGAAGAAACGAAGAAAAAAGGCTTAAGCATTCCCTATAAACTATATTATTTGAATGAGATTGAAAAGATCAAAGAATCAATTGAAGCAAATGTTTAAAAAGTGAACCGCATCTTTTCTTTCTTGAAGTGTACTAGTTTCAGCTTAGTAAAAATATTGAGTAAGAAAAAAGAACGTGCAGTGCAATATGAGAGCGCTAACCAACGATTGATTTTGATCAAACATTAGGAGACGCTTCATTGTGCTGGTACGTTCTTTTTTTAGGATTCGCTGAGTAGTTCCTTAGAAAAAATAAGGGATTAGTAGAAGTTGTTGACTTACAAAAGAAAATCGATTATTTTAGTAGATAAACTAAACAAGAGGAGTGGTACTAAAAATGTCCAACTGGGAAACAAAGTTCACGAAAAAAGGATTTACTTTTGATGATGTCTTATTGATACCAGCAGAAAGTCACGTGTTACCAAACGAAGTGGATATGAGTGTACAATTAGCAAAAAATATCAAATTGAATATTCCTATCATTAGTGCAAGTATGGATACAGTTACTGACAGCAAAATGGCGATTGCTATGGCAAGACAGGGTGGTCTAGGTGTCATCCATAAAAACATGACAATCAGCGAACAAGCAGACGAAGTACGTAAAGTGAAACGTTCTGAAAGTGGCGTAATCATTGACCCATTCTTCTTGACACCACAACACTTGGTCGCAGATGCTGAAGAATTGATGAGCAGATACCGTATCAGTGGTGTGCCAATCGTTGAAACATTGGAAAACCGCAAATTAGTAGGAATTATTACAAACCGTGATATGCGTTTTGTTACAGACTTCCATATCGAAATCAGCGAAGTCATGACAAAAGAAAACTTAGTAACAGCCCCAGTAGGCACTTCTCTAAAAGATGCAGAAAAAATCTTACAACAACATAAAATCGAAAAACTACCGATCGTTGATGATGCAGGCCGATTAAGTGGTTTGATCACGATCAAAGATATCGAAAAAGTGATCGAGTTTCCAAATGCAGCAAAAGATGAACATGGTCGTTTGTTGGTAGCTGCCGCAGTTGGTGTCACTAGCGACACATTTGAACGTGCACAAGCTTTACTTGATGCTGGCGCAGATGCCATTGTCATTGATACGGCGCATGGACATAGCGCAGGTGTGATCCGTAAAATCCAAGAAATTCGTACAACATTCAAAGATGCAACATTGATTGCTGGTAATGTAGCAACAGCAGAAGCAACAAAAGCTTTATACGATGTTGGTGTTGACGTGGTGAAAGTAGGTATCGGACCAGGTTCGATTTGTACGACACGTGTGGTTGCTGGTGTGGGTGTTCCCCAATTAACAGCCATTTACGATGCAGCTTCAGTTGCGCGCCAATATGGAAAAACCATTATTGCAGATGGTGGGATCAAATATTCAGGTGATATCGTCAAAGCTTTAGCAGCGGGTGGACATGCGGTCATGTTAGGTAGTATGTTGGCAGGAACCGATGAATCTCCAGGTGAATTTGAAATCTATCAAGGTCGTCGCTTCAAGACATATCGTGGAATGGGTTCATTAGGCGCCATGGAAAAAGGCTCAAAAGACCGTTACTTCCAAGGTGGCACGAATGAAGCCAATAAGTTAGTGCCAGAAGGTATTGAAGGCCGCGTAGCATACAAAGGAAGTGTGGCAGATATTCTCTTCCAAATGATCGGTGGCTTAAAATCTGGAATGGGTTATGTTGGATCAGCAAACCTAAAACAATTAAGAGATGATGCACAGTTCATTCAAATGAGTGGCAGCGGGCTGAAAGAATCTCACCCACATGATGTACAAATTACGAAAGAAGCACCAAACTATTCTGTAGAATCATAATCAAACTTCTTGATCATAATAAAGCAGCTAAGCAATTCGTGCCAACGAATCACTTAGCTGCTTTATTGTTTATTTGATTACTTTTAGGTTCCCCATGTAAGGCACGAGTACTTCTGGAACTGTGACTGAACCATCTTCATTTTGATAGTTTTCAAGGATGGCAGCAACCGTACGCCCAACTGCTAAACCAGAACCATTCAATGTATGTGCATAATGGATTTTTCCATCTGCATCTCGGTAACGGATCATCGCACGGCGCGCTTGGAAATCTTCACAGTTTGAGCAAGAACTGATTTCACGATACGTATCTTGTGCAGGAATCCATACTTCTAAATCGTACGTTTTCGCTGCTGAGAAGCCCATATCTCCAGTTGACAATGTCATAACGCGGTAAGGTAAGTGCAGTTTCTTCAAAATGTCCTCTGCGTCAGCAGTCATTTTTTCAAGTTCTTCATATGAATGTTCTGCATCAGCGAATTTCACCATTTCTACTTTGTTGAACTGATGAAGACGAATCAATCCACGAGTATCACGACCAGCACTACCTGCTTCTGAACGGAAAGCTGGGCTAAGTGCAGTGAAGTAAACAGGTAAATCTTCTTTTGCTAAGATTTCATTGCTGTAGTAGTTTGTTAAAGGAACTTCAGCTGTTGGGATCAAAGTTAAATCTGTATCAGCTAATTGGAAAACATCTTCTTTAAATTTAGGGAATTGACCAGTACCAAACATGGCTTGGCTGTTTACAGCGTAAGGTGTCATCATTTCAGTATAGCCATGTTCATAGATGTGTTGATCTAACATGAAATTATAAAGGGCACGTTCTAAGCGAGCACCTAATCCTTTATAGTAAACAAAGCGGCTTCCTGATACTTTTGCCCCACGTTCAAAATCAAGAATACCTAGATTTTCAGCAATTTCCCAGTGAGGTTTTGGTTCAAAAGCAAATTGACGAGGTTCACTCCAACGACGAGCTTCCACGTTATCCTCTTCATCTTTACCCACCGGCACAGAATCATGAGGTAAGTTAGGTAGAGTTGTAGCGATTAGTTGTAATTTTTCATCAACTTGTGCAACTTCTTCGTCTAGTGCTTTGATTTTCCCGCCGACTTCTTTCATTTCAGCGATCTTCGCAGTTGCATCTTCTTTATTACGCTTTAATTGGGCGATTTCAGCAGATACATCATTACGGTATTTCTTCAATTCTTCACTTTCAACCAACAATTTTCTACGAGATTCATCTAACTCCACGAACTCCGCTAAGATTTCTTTTTTAACGCCACGTGACGTTAATTTTTCTTGTACATAATCAACATTTTGACGGATCATTTTAATATCTAACATTACTTTTCCTCCTTTTTTATATAAAAAAAACCAGCTCATCCAAAGAAATATCTTGGGACGAACTGGTTTGAGTTTCGCGGTACCACCCAAGTTCAGTCTGTAGAGACTGCACTTGTAAACAGATAACGGCTGTTGCCGACCTTTCTTATTTCGAAAGGCACATTGGGTGAACTGGAACTTCGAAATTATTTTTTACTGATTTGCACCAACCATCAGCTCTCTTGAAAAAAATAAAATGTACTGGGTTCACTGTTTTCTTTTATTTGTATCCTAAGAATAGCGAAAAATTTAGTTTCCGTCAATATGTTCTGTCAGATTGCCGACTAACTTTTCATTCTTTTTTAGTGGGAAATGCATGATAAAAGACGTCCAATCTTGATCTGACTTCGCATAGATATAGCCACCGTGTAATGCTACGATACTTTGTGCAATGGCTAGACCAAGCCCTGTCCCGCCAGTTTCTTGGGAACGGGATTCTTCCACGCGGTAAAATCGATCAAATAGATTGTCAATGGCTTGTTGCGGAATCATGGCACCATTGTTTTTGACAACAACGATGACTTCTGAACCAAGTTGTTCAATTTCAATGATGATTTTAGTGGCTCCTTTACCATATTTTAGAGCATTCGTTAATAAATTATTGAATACCCGAACCAACTTTTCGGTATCACCATCCATGATCAGTGAAGTGATCGGAGATTCAACAAAAATTTGGATATCCTTTTTAGAAGCTTCTAACTCAAAATCAGCTGCTAATTGTTCAATCAATTGGATCAAATCAAATGCAGAGAAATTCACAGGAACCGCCGGCTGACGTACCTTGGTATACTCGAACAGATCTTCTACTAATGATTTCATCTGTTTCGCTTTGACATAAGCTGTATGGGTATACTTCAACAGATCTTCTTCTGTTTGGTACTGACCATCTTCAATAAGACCTAAATAGCCAATAATTGAAGTTAAAGGTGTGCGAATATCATGACTGACGTTTGTAATCAATTCGTCTTTTGATTTTTCGATTTTACGTTCATCTTCAATCGCCGCCACCGTACTATCCACTAAGCCATTGATACTTTTGACTACACGACTAAGATCACCACTCAATTCGAAAGGAATACGATGGTCATAATTGCCATTAGCGATATAATGCAATTCACTAATAATATGGCGCAATTGCATTTGTCGGTAGCGACGAATCAATCGCCAGTATAATACGCCAACATCTAATAGAAAGAAAACAGGAAAAATAAAATTCCGACCATTCCAAAACAAATCACTATCTAAACGCTGGGCAAAAATATTTTTTGAATCCCAGATGGCGTTTGTCAAAGAAGGCGAACTACTGATGATCGAACTGATAATGACTAACATAGCTACATTTAATAGAAGCAGAAGGATGATCGTAATGATTCCTTCTGCTAATAATTCACTGATTTCTTTAGATGTCAGATTGATCCGGCGTCGTTTTTCGATCACTTTTTTATCTTGCATCAATTTTATAGCCCACTCCCCAAACGGTTTGAATGACTTTTTCTCCACCTGTTGCTTCTTCGATCTTGTCTCTTAAATGACTAACATGAACCATTACTGTTTTAGCAGAGACAATACTTTCTTGTTTCCAGACACGTTCAAAGATCTCATCTGCACTGAATACATGGTTAGGATGACTTGCAAGAAGATATAGAATACCAAATTCTAAGGCAGTCAATTGGATTTCTTTTCCATCGATTGTTTTGACTTCATGTGAGTCTTTATTGATGATCAAGGCATTTACTTCTAGGACATCCGGTTGATCAGGTGTCACTTGCATTTTTGTGCGACGCAACAAAGACTTCACACGAGCCATCACTTCAAGAGGATTAAATGGTTTCGTCACATAATCATCTGCGCCAGCAACTAACCCTTTGATTTTATCCATATCAGTTGTTTTCGCTGTTAACATAATGATAGGGATTTGTGATTCTTTTCTTAATTCTTTCACCACTTGCATACCATCCATTTCAGGCATCATGATGTCTAAAATAAGTAGTTCAATATCAGGGATCGTTCGTACTTTTGATAATGCTTCTTTTCCATCATAGGCTTTTACTGCTTCGTAGCCTTCATTGTGTACGTAGATACTAAGTAATTCAACAATTTCCTTGTCGTCATCTGCGATTAATATTTTCATAAATAGATCCTCCATCGATTAATGTGTTTACTCTTATATATTTTAGCAAAAAAAAAGATAAATAGATAAAAGCAGCGCTTTGTTAAGGAAAATTTTAGAAGAGGAGAGGGAGGAAGAGTGAAATCTAAGGTAATGGAGGAGACAAAAAATAGAAAGAGAGATCATTCAATGATCAACGTAAGTTAAAAGAAGTAATAAGTTGGGAACACTTACACAATAATAGACGAAAAAAAGAAGTTTCGTAAAACAAATTAAAAGATGAACATTCTTGTGATATTTCTAGTAGAAAAAGCAGAAAAACATATGAAAAAGCGAATGATTTTGCACTTCTTGTTTTCAATGATCGAGTCTCTTAAAAATGTTGATAAATCAGCCTTTTTTTAGTTGACTTTCAAAATTGATGTTGGTATATTATTATTTGTTCGAAAGAACGGTAAACAAACAAATCGATTCTTAAATTAGTGATTGACATGTTTGTTGACACATGATAAGATAACGAAGTTGCTTTTGAGTGATTCACTGATTGAAGTTAGTTTCGCAAAGAAAAAAAACAAAAAAAGTGATTGACAAATAACAAACAACAAGTTATTATAAGTGAGTTGCTGAAACGGCCTCATGAAAAACGAGTTCGAAAAACTTTTAAAAAATAGT
>NZ_PUAP01000052.1 GCF_002947535.1 Enterococcus mundtii | reverse complement strand
GCTTAATTATACAAACGGCGTTGGGATTACTGAGCAAAAAAAATCAAACGGGGTATGAATTGAATCAAGCATTCAAAAATGAGATCGGTGAATTCTGGCAGGCAAAGCATAGTCAGATCTATCCTGAACTGGCTAAGATGGAAGAACTTGGAATCATCAAACATGAAGTAGGAATTACTGGAGTCAAGCTAGAAAAGAAAATTTATCAGCTGACTGAAGAAGGGCGTGTTTTGTTAAACGAATGGATCCATACCTCGCCAAACGAACTCCCGGTCAATCGAGACGAATTTGTCTTGAAACTTTATTTTGTGAAAGACATCAATGATCCAACATGGATCGAGATCCTTGAACAGCAAAAGGAGCTTCATGAAGAAAAAAGACAGCATTTATTCGCCCGACAACAAGTGATTTTCCCGACAGAAAAAGACCAACATGAAAATTATGGCCATTATTTGATCTTGTCTCACGCAATCAATCGAGAAACCGAATATATCAACTGGTTGACACAAGTATTGGAACAAGAAATAAGAAAATAAATGGAAAGTTTATGACAAACAGCTTAAAAAGGCGCCATCCACAAAAATTTGAAAAACAATTTTCGTGGATGGCGCCTTATTTCTTGAGGCTGAACACTTCTGTTCCGACCTCGTGGTGGCTTTTCTATTTAACTGTAGCATGTCGGCTACAAGTTCTAATGGAGTAAAAAAATCAACCTGCGATCTTTTCTTATTTTTCCAGTATTTTTTTAGGATCAGTTGTTTCATCTGCTGGAAGGATCTTATAAGACAGTTCATCTGTTTCTTCGTCATGAATAATACATAGCTGTTCCAGATCATTGAAGTCGCCAATCAAAAGGAGTGTATAACGTTCATCAATCAACTGGATGTCTTTGATGGATTTTGAGAAAACTTTTCGGACATGGCTCATTTTGTTTAAACGTTCCTGAGCTTTTTCAGCGGCTTTGGTCAACGTGTACCCTTCATCTAAAAATTTCTTGATGATCTCAACTTTGACCACTGTCGGTAATCGGTATTTTCTTGAGCAATTCGCGTCAGCAGTAACGGATTGGATAAAGCCTTTTTTTTCCCAGTATCTCAACTGTCGTGGCGAAACCCCAACGATCTCACTCAATTCACTGATGCCTACTAATAAGTGGTCATTTTCCAATAATTGTTTAAGTGAAGCCCCCACCATTCGTCACACTCCTTTGTTGGTTGTTCCCTTAATTATACTTTTGTTGACTATCGTGTCAAGTAGGTTGACAAAAGTTGAAAATAGGAATAAAGTATCTTAGTGATTTCAGAAAACATTCAGAAAGAAGGAGAAATATGAGTAAGAATCAACCCGTAGATATTTACGGAAAACCATATAATCGTACACTATTAGTTGTCGTGTTATTGATTGGGACATTTTGTACGGTCTTGAATCAGACCTTACTGACAACTGCTTTTCCAGCATTGATGAAAGCTTTCGATATTTCAGCTTCTGATGTGCAATGGTTGACAACAGGCTTTTTACTAGTGAACGGGATCATGATTCCGATTACTGCTTGGTTGATCAATAAATTTAGTTCTAGAAAATTATATCTGTCAGCTATGACGATTTTTTTGATTGGAACGATTACCTGTTTTACTGCTCCTAACTTTAGTACGCTACTGATTGGACGTTTGATCCAAGCGTGTGGTGTAGGGGTATCTATGCCATTATTGCAAAATATTATGCTATCGATCTTCCCACCAGAAAAAAGAGGTTCTGCTATGGGAATGTCTGGGATCGTTATCGGATTAGCCCCAGCATTAGGCCCAACACTATCTGGTTATATCATTGATAACTATCATTGGCGCGATTTATTTGGAATGGTTATTCCAATCGTCGTTCTTGTTTTAGTACTTGCGTTCTTTTTGATGAAGAGTGTGATTCCTTTATCCAATCCAAGTATCGATATTTTCTCTGCCATTCTTTCAACAATTGGATTTGGTAGTTTGCTATACGGATTTTCAAGCGTAGGAGACGCCGGTTGGGGAAGTACGAAAGTAATTAGCTTCTTGATTGTTGGTGTGATTTTCATCGCCGCATTTGCTTGGCGTCAATTACATTTAGAACATCCATTCTTAGAGTTGCGTGTCTTCAAATCACCAACCTTTACGATTGCAGCGATTTTAGCTGGAGTAACGAATATGGCAATGGTCGGAGCGGAAATGGTCGTTCCTTTATATATTCAAAATATTCGTGGAGAATCTGCTTTCCACTCAGGTTTGATGTTGCTTCCTGGAGCATTGATCATGGGGGCAATGATGCCGATCACTGGTGCGATCTTTGATAAACATGGGGCAAAACGTCTTGCGATTGTTGGGATGTTCATCTTAACAGCAGCTACAGCACCTTTTGCTTTCTTGACTGAAACGACACCTGTTTTGTATATCGTCATTCTTTATGCGATCCGGATGTTTGGGATCTCGATGGTCATGATGCCGGTGACGACATCAGGGATGAATGCTTTACCTAACAACTTGATCAGTCACGGAACAGCGGTGAACAATACCTTCCGCCAAATTGCAAGTTCGATCGGAACTGCGATTTTGATCAGTGTGTTGACGAATGTTACGAAAGACAATCTACCAACGGATGCTGTGTTGAAAAGTACACCTTTAGCCTATAAAGATCAAGCAATCAACGCGACTTTATCTGGTTACCATGCGGCCTTCTTTGTCGCAATCATATTCGGCTTGATTGGTTTTGCGATTGCTTTCTTCTTAAAAAGAAAAGAACCAGTAGTGGTGGAAGTGGGGGATAACGCATGATTATTTTCGTATTGATTGCCAGTGTCATTGCCTTTGCTTTGACGAATGTTTTTGCCAAAAAAAGGTGGCAAACACTTCTTTCACTCGTCTTTGGCTTACTGTTTGTTCTCTCATTAGGGCTGATCGTAGGAAATATCACTAATCATTTTGGTATGAAAGAAGTGACAGAAACAAAAACGACTCCGCTCGTTTCCAGTGCGGATCAGTCAGACGTAAATATGTTGCTTTATCAGTCACTAGGAGATGGAACAGAAAAAGTCTACTTATATCGAACCGATGACAAGCAAAAAGAACCAAAAGCAACTGGCACAAAAAATGAAACAAATAAGGTTGAACAAACGGACGGAAAAGCAGAAAAAGTCAGTGAAACAACTTATTGGGTCTATAAAAATGACCAATACAAATTCTGGTTCAACTTAGCGGATAATAACCATGAATATGAACGCCGGGTCAATACGTTCAAACTTCCCGCGGATTGGATCGAATTAAGTACTGACCAAGCCTCTGAATTGGCAAAACGTGTCGAAGAACAAAAAAGCACGATGGAAGCCGATGCACAAAACTTCGTAAAAGAAGGCTTGATGAAAGCCATCGCCCAAAACCCAGCGATGACTCAAGAAGAACAACAACAAGTATCAAAAGACTTAGCGACAACCTATCAAAAACAAGCATTGGCAAAATTAGTTGAAGAAGTGAAGAAGTAAATAGTTTAATAATAGGACAAAAATAGTGGATGAAGTATTCGACAACATACTTTATCCACTATTTTTTTATGGAAGTAGGAATGGAATGAAATTTGCATTTTTGCATATTTAAAGAGTAGAAGACAGAAAGTTCCTAAAAGAAAGGAGTGGTCGAAATACGAATAAGAAATTTTCTACAAAGGATAATTATGTATATACAAAACGGAGGTCGTTTATAATGGAGATGTTGCCAATAAAAAAATGGGGAAACAGTAATGGTCTTAGGTTACCAAAATATATCATGGAATACCTTGAAATCCATACAGAAGATAAAGTGAAAATCATACAAGAAGAGAAGAATGGGAAAAAACGTTTGATTATTGAGATATCGTTCTTCTTGGCTTTGAACCGTCAAAAGGTTATGCAGTTAAAAAGAGACGACCGGCTTTAATTATGAGTAAGGATGCGTACAATTTAGCAACGAATTTAATTATCGTATGTCGAATTACTACAAGTGATAAAAATAGACTATTTCTTGTGCCTATTCAAAGCGACAAGTTCAAGCTAGATGAAGTGAAGAAAAGCAAAGTAAATACGCTTCAAGTATTCTCTCTTGACTATACCGAAAAGCTAAACGAAAGGTTAAATATATAGACACTTTAGAGGAAGAAGCTTTTTTTGATATTGCACAAAGATTTCTTAAAAATTTTTCTTTTCCTATCTAGAGATCAGATGGTTGAGAATCAATTTATCTTAGGAAGAAATAATTTATTTAATTTGATAAGTTGATATATAAGCCCTTTTTGAAACCGCGAGCTACATAGTACGAACAAAAGAATAAAGCAAAAACACATTTGGTTTTGAAATTACTTGTCAAAACCAAATGTGTTTTTTTCTATTATATTTTACTATTCTGCTCTTAAAGCAATCGCTGCATCTTTCTTCGCTGCCATACGAGCTGGGATGTGTCCGCCTAACATCGTTAAGATCGTTGATACAACAATCAAAATCAAGGCGTGTACAGGATTTAGTTGAGCAACATTTTCTAAATCAGTCATATTGTACAAGAGACTATTGATTGGGAAAGTCGCGAGCCAAGCAATCAAGACACCAAGTAATCCAGAAGAAATCCCTAAGATGCAAGTCTCAGCATCGAATACTCGTGTGATATCTTTCTTACGGGCACCTAAGGCTTTCAAGACCCCGATTTCCTTCGTACGTTCGATCACAGAAGTATAAGTGATGATGCTGATCATGATCATACTTGTTACAAGTGAAATACCTGCAAAAGCAATCAAGACATACGTGATGGCATCCATCAATCCACCAGTCAATTCGGTCATCGTTCCAGCTAAATCGGAATAGACGATTTTATCTTCATCTGATTTGCCTTTGTTGAATTCATTTAAATAGTTTAGAATTTCTTCTTTATCGCCAAAATTATTTGGGTAGATCATGATACTTGAAGGTAAGCTATCTCCACCTAAATAGCTGATCAATGTTTGTTTTGCTGACTCATCTACTTTTTCAGTCGTCAATACGTTCATATCGCTGTCTTTTTGTGCTTGAACGATTTCAGAATCTTTGTTTTCATTGACGATTTCTGTTGTCAATTGGTCGCTGTAAGCAATACCAGGAGATAATAGATTCATCGTAGAAGAAGATTTGACACGTAGAATACCAGAAATCTTAACTTCTCTGGAGGCATCTTCGTACATCGCTTGGTAATCCGTATTAGGAATGAAGTTTCCTGTCGGTAATTTTGTATAGTACGCATCATTGTTCACTAATTTGAAAGTAGTGCCGACGATTTTGTCAAAATCAAGTGTTTCGCCGTCTTTCACATCAAAGCCTAAATTTTTCAACGCATTGATGTTGGTATTATTATTGCCATCCACGATCAATACGACATCATTTGCAGAGGCAGGATAACTACCAGAAAGTAATGAGTAATTTGACTCTAAGAAATTGTCTTTTTGGTCGTCTAGTTGTGTTGGGAAACTAGAAACACCTACACCAGTCATGGAAGACATCGCACTTGAGAAGGACAGTGATTCAGAATCTGGGTTTTGATTTGAGAAGCTAACAGGCTGTACTTCGCCGTCAACATCTCTTAACAAATTGATACCAGTCGTGCGAGTGAAACCAATATTATTACTTAAATCAGGATCGATACTTGTTACATAATCAACATATTCTTGGTCGATATTATTTGTATGTTGTGCCCGATCTTCGTCGCTGACTTTTGCAGTGACGGTTTTTGTATCTGGATATTCGGCTGTGTTGGAACTCAAACCATCCGATTCAGAAGGCGGGCTAGTGGTGACTTTGGAAATCGTGATTGGAAAACGAGCCATCGTTTCTGACTGTGTTTGATCAATTTGTTTTTGGAATCCTGTAGATAGGGCTAATACGATCGCAATCCCAATAATCCCGATACTTGAAGCAAAGGAAGTCAAAAATGTTCGTCCTTTTTTCGTACGAATATTATTGAAAGATAATTTTAATGCGGTCCAAAAGCTCATCTTTGTCCGACGTAGATTAAATTGATCATCTTTTGGACGTTCGATATGTGGATTAGAATCAGAAACGATTTTTCCATCTGAGAACTCAATGATTCGATCGGCATATTCATGTGCCAACTCAGGGTTATGTGTGACCATGATCACTAGTTTCTCATTGGATAGTTCTTCGATCAACTTCATGATTTGGACACTTGTTTCTGTATCTAAAGCACCGGTTGGCTCATCACATAGAAGGATGTCAGGGTCATTGGCTAAAGCACGTGCAATTGCGACACGTTGCATTTGTCCACCAGATAATTGATTGGGTTTTTTGTGCATGTGGTCGGTCAAGCCAACGCGACGCAATGATTCCTCAGCTTTTTTCCGTTTCTCGTCTTTAGAGACACCACTTAATGTCATGCCAAGTTCAACATTTTCAATGATTCCTAAATGCCCGATCAAGTTATAGCTTTGGAAAACAAAACCGATGGAATTATTACGATAAGCATCCCAATCGCTATCTTTAAAATCTTTTGTGGACTTCCCATTGATGACCATATCGCCAGAGTCATAATTATCCAAGCCGCCGATCACGTTCAGCATAGTTGTTTTACCAGAACCACTAGGACCTAGAATAGCTACAAATTCTTTTTTTCTAAAAGCGACGGATACGCCGTCTAATGCTTTTGTCGTTGTTTCACCAACTTTATAATATTTCTTTATCTCTTTTAATTGTAACATTGTCACCCTTCTTTCCGTTTGAAATATTCGTTATACTAATAAGTATAACAGAACAACGAACGTAGTATAATGAATGAATGTTAACTGAATATGAACAATCAGAAAAAAAACTGAAATTTTTCAAATAATTACATGGGGAGAAATAATGAATCGAATATTACTAGTAGAAGATGATGAGCGTTTGCAACAACTTTATCAATCCGTTTTAGAACGAGCTGGTTTTTTGGTTTTTGCCGTCGCAAATGGGACCGAAGCTTTGAAGCGATTAGAGAGTACTCAAGTAGATGTGATCATCACAGATATCATGATGCCTGTGATGGATGGTTATGAACTGTTGGAAACTTTACGAAGCAGTCGCATAGAAACACCTGTGTTGATCATTACAGCAAAAGCAGATTTTGAAGATAAAAAGAAGGGATTTCAACTGGGAACGGATGACTATATGACCAAACCAGTAGATGTCAATGAAATGGTGTTGCGGGTAGAAGCTTTGTTACGGCGAGCGAAAATCAATCATAGCCACCAATTGAACATTGGACAAACTAGCTTGAACCAAGAAACGTATGAAGTGATCAAGCAGGATCAAGCCATCTTACTTCCACAAAAAGAATTTCAATTATTGTACAAACTACTTTCTTATCCAAATAAGATTTTTACACGTCAACAATTAATGGATGATATATGGGGGTTGGATACCAATACGGAAGAACGGACGATCGATGTGCATATCAAACGATTACGCACGCGTTTTATTGAAAATGATGATTTCCAGATCATGACAGTTCGCGGCTTAGGCTATAAGGCGGTGATTTGATGCGTAAAAAAATCTTTTCACAATTATGGATTTATTTTGCGTGCATTGTGTTTGTTTCCATTTTAGTTACTTTGTTGTGTTTCTTAGGTTTTATTTTCTTACTGTCACACAAAACAGTCCCTGCTTCAGAGCAACAAGCGACATGGTTTCCTCTAGTCGTTTTTGCAGGATTTAGTATGATGGTGGGGACAGGGATCTCGATCTTTGTCGGTCGTCGGATCTTACTGCCAATCAGTGATTTACGAACGAATATGAGCAAAGTAGCAACGGGGGATTTTTCGATTCGGATGAATGAACAACAAAAAGTTGAAGAAGTGCAGCAACTATATAAAGATTTCAACGTGATGGTCCAAGAATTGAGTAGTATCGAAACGTTGAGAAATGACTTTGTTTCCAATGTTTCTCATGAATTCAAGACGCCACTTGCCACGATCCAAGGATATGTGCAATTGTTGCAGCAACCGAATATCTCAGAAGAGGAAAAGCAAGTTTTCTTGCAACGGATCATTGAGAGCATCACTCAGCTTTCACAATTGACAGAAAACACTTTGAAGCTGAATAAATTAGAGAATCAACGAATCCAATTAGAAAAGCGTCCGTTTCGTTTAGATGAACAGATTCGTGAAGTGATTGTTTTTTTACAACCCAAATGGGAGCAAGAACATCTTCAACTGGAGATCGATCTGGAAAGCGTCAGCTTTGTTGGCAATGAAGAATTTTTATATCAAGTCTGGTTGAATCTCATGGATAATGCCATCAAGTACAATCAACCACAAGGAAAAATCAAGATTCGTTTAACACAAAATGCCACTCAAGTGATCGTTGAAGTGACAGATTCTGGCGTGGGAATGGACCAAGAAACACAAGCACGACTCTTTGAGAAATTTTACCAAGGGGAATCCAGTCGCCAATTTTCTGGGAATGGACTAGGATTATCACTAGTCAAAAAAATCATTGAGTTGCATCATGGAAAAATCAGTTATAACAGTATCCCAAAAGTAGGAACGACCGTCATCATTCAATTAGACAAAGAAAACACGCAACCAAATTCTTCGATGGAATAAGATCCAGGGAAGTGAACAGTTAATGATCTATAGGAGCAATAAACCAACAAAAACAAAGAAAAAAACGCCACTTCTGATTCAATAGTTCTAAGGTGTATTTTTCAAGTAATATATACTTGGAAAAGTGTACGAAGACAAGTCGTACATAAGTGAGCATTCGTATATTTTTCTAATAACCGTTATTGGAGGAATGATAGGAATTGAAAAAACAAGTCGGTTTATTGCTCGGACTTTTGACGTTAAGTGTTGGACTAAGCGGAGCCAATCCCATAGTCATTGCAGATGAAGCAACTCATTCTCATGGTACTCCCACAGTATTATTGAAACAGGATTCGGTCTTAGATACACTTGTGGCAAATGCAAGTGCAGAGGATGAAAAACAAGCAGATCGTGGTATCGGTTATTATTGGAAATGCCATACATGTGGCTATCATAGTAAGTGGCATCTATTTCCTGGAACAGCTGTTTCTGCTGCCAATAAACATGCACAGCAATACGATCATGTCACCTCTGTTTATCCAAATTAGCAACTGACTATTTTAGAATGGAGTGTAGCAAATGATGAATGAAACGTGGTTGAACAGGAATAGAAAAGAAGTGATCCGTTTCTCTCTTGCAGTTTTTCTAGGTTTTGCACTGAGTTTTATCGTGTTTGCTTTGTTGTAGGTAAGAGGATAATAAGAAAGTATTCAAAAGGAACAAAGACCAGAAATCATTACGGTCTTTGTTCCTTTTTTGTAAGTAGAATTTTTATGATACTTAGCGTTGTTTTCGAGAATATTGAAGTGATCAGGAGAATGAATGTGAATTTTACTTGCAAACAATATTATACGTGATATAATATTGGTAAATATAAAATATTGCAAACTATAAAGAAGGTGAAGTAATGCATATCCAAGTCCCAACAGTTTTACTCGATGGTACAGTTTTAGCAGCTTTAAGCAGAGAAGACATGTACGGTTACGCATTAACGAAGATCGTCCAAGAAAGTTTATCTGTCAGTGAATCAACGATGTATCCTGTTTTACGCAGATTAAAAAAAGAAGAATACTTAGAAACATACGACGAACCATTCGAAGGCAGAAATCGCCGATATTACCGCTTAACTCCGAAAGGACGTCAACATTTAGAAGAAATCATTGATAAATGGATCGTGTTTCGAGATTCCTTAAACCGATTACTGGAGGAGAATACGAATGAATGAATATTTAAATGATGTGTTGGACGAACTTCAAGAAATACCTGAAGATGATCGCTTTGATATTATTCAATATTATGAAGAATACTTCTTGGATTCTGGCAAAACAGTAGAAGAAGTCGTGGATGAATATGGCTCACCAAAGCAATTTGCCCTGAAGCTGAAAATCAATTATTACTCGGAACAAGACGACGATGAATCAGAATACAGCCAAAGTCCTAAACGGAAAATCCGTTTGATTTGGATGATCGTCATTGGGTTGTGTGCATCACCTTTATTGATTCCTTTAGCATTAGCGTTTATTCTAGCGATTTTTGGTATTCTGATTGGCTTAATTGGCGTGATCATTGGAATCTATGTGGTATGTATCAGTATTTTAGGAGCAGGTTTATTTTCAATCATTTCAGGCGTTGCTGTCTTGCAACAATCGATTGCTAGTGGGCTGTTCTTTGTAGGACTAGGGTTACTTGCCACAGGAGGTGCTGTTTTCTTTGCACCATTACTGTTAAAAGGGACCAAATGGCTATTCCAAATGATGATGAACTTTGTCAAATGGGTAGGACGCCGGTTTATTACGAAACGAGCGATCCATACGACGAATAGTGGGGTGTAAAAAATGAAATTAAAGTATATCTTAGGCGCAGGGTTAGGACTGATGGTCGTTGGTGGCTTGATGGCAGGGTTAAGTTATGCCTCTGGTGCCCAAACGAGTCTGACGTGGGAAGGTGGACCAAGGATCATAGAAATGACTCGCGAAACAAAAGATTTTTCGTCTGAAAAAATCGAAAAAATCGTTGTCCGAGCAGATCACCAAAATATCGTGATCCAACGAGGCGTGAACTTTGGGGTTGAAGCGTCTTATGACAAAACGCAAAAACCAAAGATCAATCTGGAAGATCACACATTGGATATCTCAGCTGACGGTCAAACGCCAGCAGCGATGATCAACGTGACAGACACACGTTCGATGTTGAAGATCACGATTCCTAAAACCATGTCCTTAACAGAATTAGTGGTTGAAGGGAAAAACAATGAATTGTTTTTAGATGAATTTAGTAGTAAGAAGATCAACTTGAATTTAGCAAATACTTGGACGTCGATCAATGAAGTAAGTGGGGAACTTCTTACTGTTGAAAATCAAATGGGCTCGCTAGATTTGCATGAGTTTTCGATAGATAAAGTCAAATTGGCTGCAAGTGATGGCAGTATCCTTTTTAACGACAATGAAAAGTCAATCAAAGGCGAAATCACACTTCAAAATAGTAGTATTGAGTTCTATGAGTATCAACAGCAAGGATTAGCTGTGACACTAGAAGGGGATTCTTACATCAACAAAAATTATGAAACATTGACAACAAAGACTTATAATCAAGGGAATAAAGACCTTAAAGTGACGGGGCATAATAGTCAAGTGAATTTGACAAGTGAAGATGACGAAGAGTCTCCGATGGATGATGAAGACTATGAAGAAGTCTATGATTGATCGTTGAACTGTCAAGACTATCTTTTCCGAAATAACGAATAAATAGTTGAAGAAGCGTATAATTCTTTATGGAATAAGGAATTATACGCTTTTTTATTTATTTTACATGAAATATCATCGCCTATCATCCAATAATATAGTAGAATAAAGAAAGGGAAAAAACGTACATATATGGGGAAAATAGGGTGAATAATGAATGAAAACAGAGGAAATCAAGCGGGAAGAATTGAAAAGTGAATTAGGGAAATTGCATCATTTTTTAACAGAACTGAGTACTAAGTATTATGATACAGACAAAGAAAGAGTAACGATCCAATATCCGAATAATTCCGAAGGTCGACAACTTGAGCAAGTGTACAACGAAATGTTCAAACATCTATTGAAAGTGCAAAAAGAATTAGATTATTATTCACTGCCAATCATCGATACGGGTATTTTGAAATACGATCAAGCAAGCGAACGATTTGTTTTCAAGTCAGTTCGTGAGAATCTCGAATTATCCGCTGGTATGGATCTAGAGATCTTAGTGGAAGATTATTTTACTGAAACGAAACAATGGGTCCGTACACGATTAGAATATTTGCCAGAAGCATCAGGTGGCGTACATGAGAACGGTTGGTATATCACGGAAGACAAAGAATTGGAATTAGAAGGAGCCATGGCAAGGATTCGTAAAAAAACAGAATAGGACCAAGCAAAATTAGGAGTTAGAAAATGAAAGAAAAAAAGGCATTCACTATTAATGGCTATATAGGGCTGTTTATTATTCTTCTAATGTTTGTCGTAGGACTCTTATTATTTTTCATAGGGGTTGCTCGATTTTTAGTTGGATTTTCAATTGTCGGGATTTTCTTATGGGTGATTGTTTTCTTAGCAATCAGCGGACTGACAGTAGTCAGTCCTAATCAAGCAAAGGCAATCGTCTTTTTTGGGCAATATATCGGAACGATTCGTGAAAGTGGATTTTTCTTAACGATTCCTTTTGCGCAAAAAATCAACTTGTCGTTAAAAGTTCGAAACTTCAATAGCTCACTTTTGAAGGTCAATGACTTAGATGGAAATCCGATCGAGATCTCCGCAGTCGTCGTTTTCAAGGTAGTAGATACGGCCAAAGCGCTTTTTGATGTAGCAAACTATCATCAATTTGTTGAGATCCAAAGTGAAACCGCCATTCGTCATATCGCTAGCCAATATCCATATGACACATTCAACGAGGATGATCTTACTTTACGTGGGAATACCACTGCGATTTCAGATGAATTGGCAAAGGAATTACAAGAACGATTATCGGTGGCAGGAGTCGAAGTTTTAGAGACAAGATTGAACCACCTGGCTTATGCAACAGAGATTGCCAGTGCGATGTTACAACGGCAACAAGCTAAAGCCATTTTATCTGCCCGTCAAACCATCGTTGAAGGCGCAGTGACAATGACACAAATGGCCTTGGAGCAAATCGAAGCAGGACAGGATATCGCTTTTACCGATGATCGAAAGATCCAGTTGATCAACAATCTACTTGTGTCGATCATTACTGATAAAGGCACCCAACCAGTGATCAATACTGGAAACAACAAAGAAAAATAGCTGACCGAGGCAAGCATCCGCCAATGGAGCGCTTAGCCAACGAATATCGGTTTGAATCAATAAAAAGAAATTTGGAGTGGGTTACACTTCCAGATTTCTTTTTTTTGAACATATGACAATAATGAAAGAGTTTTGATAGTAAAAAGAAAGGAATTTTCACGGTTACTTGACTATACTTAATTTATCAGAACAGGAAAGAAGGAGTCATGATGAAAAAATTATTGATTGGGTTAGGTGCGTTTATCATCATCGTCTTTGGTGGATATCGTTTAGCAGACCATTTGATCATGGGTGGGGAAAGCTATTATGTTCAAATCACAACGGATGGTGAAAAACAGGTGGATCGCGCTGACGGTGGACAAGAAATCATCAGTTATCGTTATGAATTACCGGGGTTTAATAAAGATGGTAAAGAAAAAACAATGGACTTCAATGGTTTTCAAGAGCGACCATTAAGAAAAGATGCCTATTTGAAAGTAACTTGGAATAAAAATAAAGGCGTGACGTCTTATGAAGAAATACAGGCAAAAGAAATTCCATCCGCAGCACAAAAAAAACTAAATAAAGGGACGGTCAATAATGGATAAAATCGTAGAAATCAATAACGTAACAAAAGTTTACGGAAAAAGTAATGAGAAACAGACACAAGCATTGAACGGTATCAGTTTTAGTGTAGAAAAAGGCGAATTCATTGGTATCATGGGGGCTTCTGGATCAGGTAAATCAACCTTATTGAATATCTTATCAACATTAGATAAACCAACAAGTGGCACGATCCATATCAACCAAGCAGATGTCACGAAGTTGAAAGGAAATCAGCTAGCCGATTTTCGAGCAAAAGAAATCGGCTTTATTTTCCAAGATTTCAATCTTTTAGAGAACTTGACTGCACAAGAAAACATTGCAGTTCCGCTTTCTTTACAAGGCGTGAAACCAAAAGATATCAAGAAAAAAGTCAATGCGGTGGCTGAACGCTTATCAATCAGTCACATTTTAGACAGCTATCCAGCGAAAATCTCCGGCGGACAAAAACAACGGGTGGCAGCTGCGCGTGCATTGGTGACTCAACCAACGATTCTTCTAGGTGATGAACCGACAGGCGCACTGGATTCAAAAAGTGCAAAAGATCTTTTAGACACGATGGAAGAATTAAATACAAAAGATAAAGTCTCGATTTTATTGGTAACACACGATGCTTTTTCAGCAAGTTACTGCCAACGAATCTTATTTATTAAAGATGGCGTGATCCATCAAGAAGTTAAACGGGGAGAGCAAAGCCGTTCAGACTTTTATCGTCAAATATTAACTATTCTAGGTAATCTAGAACAGTAAGGAGGAAACTGAACATGCTTTGGAAATTATCACTTACTGGGATCAAGAGCCGGTTAAGAGACTATATCGTTCTATTTTCAGGTTTAGTCATGGCTTCAGCCATCTTTTATATGTTCGAGTCAATGGCAAGCAACACCGATTTTTTGAACAATAATTCCACTTTAGCGATGACAGTCTTCATCTTTCGCTTTGGGTCGGTATTATTGGGGATCATCACGTTTGTTTACATTCTTTATGCCAACTCATTTTTGATGGCGATGCGCCAAAAAGATTATGCGATGTTTATGATGCTAGGAGCAAAAGGCCGGAAAATTGCCCAAATGATTTTCTCTGAGACCTTGATAGTAGGAACAGTCGCTACTTTGGTTGGTTCAGCTTTAGGGATTGGTTTAACAAGCGTCGTCCATCGACTATTAGTTGCCCAGTTAAATATTAAAATCACTCATTTTACACCGTTCAATATGAATGGATTATTGATTACTTTGCTATTTTTCATCGTACTATTCTTATTAGCAGCGTTTGTCAATGCATTCTCGATTGTCAAAAAACCAATTTTGACTTTACTACGTGCGGATCAAACACCTGCGCAGATGAAACAACACAAATTCTTATTTTTCCTTGAAGTAGTTTTAGGAATCATTTTTATCGGTGTCGGTTATTATATGATGGCAAATATCGGAACCTATCAGTTGATGGCAATCGCCGTCGCGTTAGTTACAATCGTTTTAGGAACGTACTTTATTTTCCATTCGGTCATCATTTTCTTCCTTAAACTATTGAAGAAAACAGAAAATCTTTCGATGAAAAAACTGAACAACTTTACGTTATCACAGTTAAGCTTCCGTATTCGTGAATACACACAAATGCTTTCAATGGTTGCGATGTTACTCGCATTAGCTTTAGGTGCATTAACAGTCGGTCTAGGATTTAAAAACCAGATCACTCAGTTGACGAATGAAGTATCGAATTATGATCTAGTATTGAATCAATCAGAATTGATCGATCAATCTAAAGTGGAGAAACTTTCACCAACGATCAACGCGGTCTACCAACAAAAAGAAGACGAAAAAACAGTGTACTATAATTATAGTGAGTTTGAACAAAATCCATTTTTGATCATGGAAAATCAAACACCTAACACTGGGGAAAGAAACGTCAAAACGAAAAAAGTAACCGCAGAAGAATTAGCGACAAACTTAAATTATCAAGATGAGTTGCGCTATTACGAATTGCCAGAACAACGAGAAAAAGAAGTCAAATTACTGCCAGCAGAAGAATTTGCTCAATTAAATCTTCCACAAACAAGTATGCAATTGATCCAAGCAAAAGATTTCCATGAGAGTATTGAACTGATTGGTGATCTGGTAGCAGAAAACAATAAAAATAATGAATCATTAAAAGATGGAATGTTTAGTTTCACGCAAAAATATGATGCGTACCAAATGATCAACGGCATGTTCTCAGGTTTTGAATTCATGGGCTTCTTCTTAGGGATCGCCTTCTTGACGATGTTAGCAAGTTGCTTGATGTTCAAGATCCTCTCAGGTAGCAAGAGTGATGTCGTTCGTTATGAGATGCTCGGTAAGATCGGTGCTCGTCAAGCATTGTTAAAACAATCGATTCGTCGAGAAATCGGTATTCTCTTCTTAGCACCAGGGATTCTAGGAGCCATCCATGTATTATTTGGACTTCAAATGTTTACTGTTTTGATGGATGATCCATATCACAACTTATGGATACCATTTACAATATTCTTTGTTCTCTACTTTATCTACTATGTTGTAACTACTTGGCTGTATACAGGCATCGTTTTGAACAAAAAAGAATAAGTTGAGATTGATAAAGAGCGAGAAGATGGTTCGTAGAAAACCCTCTTCTCGCTTTTTCTGTTGCCTTCGATAAAATTTAGTGAAATAGGATATAATAAAGAAAAACCTAGGGATACGATAGGAGGCTATTGATTATGAGTGAACTGGCTAGATTTTTCAAAGATGAGCAACTGCAACAAATCCCTAGAAAAGAAAAAAATAAACGCTTGATTTTTGATCATCTTTATTCAAAGTTTGAATTTGATAGAGATTACTTAGAGAGGGAGGTCAACACTATTCTAAAAAGTATTTATCCTGATCATGCGATATTACGGCGCTACCTCGTCGATTACCGTTATCTCGATCGAGAAAAGGACGGTTCGATCTATAAAAAGGCAGTGAGAGAGACAGAATCAAATAAATAAAAAACGCATCTCTTTAAAAGCCAAATTGGCACGAAAGAGATGCTTTTTTTAGGAACTTTTATTTGTTTGCTTTTGCCAAGCATCATATTTCAACAAAAAATATTCGATCACGAAAAACAGCGTCGAAGTTGTTTCAAAAGGTGTAAGGATATCTTCTTGATTTTGTACTTCTGGATTCAAGAAGAAAATCGTTTCATCACAAAGTTTTGAGACAGTTGAGTTCCTAAGTTTTGTGATACCAATTGTCTGGATATTTCGTTGTTTCAGTTGCTTCGCTAATTTGACGACTTCTGGAGATTCACCATTTAGTGTGATCAATAGGACTAAGTCTTCTGGCTGAATGATTTGGTAAAACTGCTTATTGATTGAAACAGCACCAAAGTCATAGAGTATCAATCCATTATGTACAAAGAGCAGTTTCATGTAACTTGAAACTAGCGTTTGTATATCACCGGATCCATAGATAAAAATCCGATTCGCATTAGCCATCATTGTACAAAGATCAGTAAAATCTTTTTTCTTGAGGTTTTTGATTGTTTGGATATGATTTTCCAAAATTTCCTCCTCAAACTCAGATAGACGCACATTTTCCTGTGTAAGTTCATTTTTCAGATGATATTTGAATTCTGAAAAACCATCAAACTCTAGTTTTTGGCAAAAACGCATGATCGTTGTGCGTGAGACATTGCATTGTTTCGCCAACTCATTAATAGACATCGTTAAAGTATGTTTCTTGTGCCCTGTAATGTAGGACCAGATAAGAAAATCGTTTTCAGTCAGTCTTGACTGAAACGTGGTAATACGGTCTTGTAACATATGTTTTCTCCTCATGATTTATTCGCCTAGACATGGTGTGACGATTCACAATTTGTGTGAAAAAAACCTTTTGTTCGTGAGAAACTCTTAAATCCGCCAAATGCCACCCACGAGTCCATTTTAATAGTAAACTAACAATCAGTAAAGCGCTTACTAAAAAATACGAAGGGCAAAAAGACTATGATGAAAAAAATTCAAAGATTTGGCGGAGCAATGTTAGCGCCTGTCATGCTATTCTCTTTTTTCGGTATCGTGATTGGTTTTTCTCTGCTTCTTTCAAACCAAACGATCATGGGAGATATTGCTGCACCTGATACACTTTGGTATAAGTTCTGGAATGTCGTAGCCGCTGGTGGGTGGACCCCGTTTTTTCAATTACCACTTTTATTTGTTATTGGATTACCAATCAGTTTAGCAAAAAAATATGCGGCTCGAGCAACGATGGAAGCATTAGTGATCTATATTGCTTTCAATTATTTCGTCAATGCAATTTTAACGTTATGGCCAAATTCTTTCGCTGTGGATCTATCTCAAGGGACAGCCGTTGGTTCTGGGTTAACATCGATTGCTGGGATCATTACTTTAGATACGGGCATGATCGGAGCATTATTGATTTCAGGTATCGTGGTTTATTTGCATAATCGCTTTTATGAAAAAGAATTACCAGAGATGTTGACGATTTTTAGTGGTTCTGTTTTCGTTACGATGATTGCTTTTTTTGTCATGATTCCTCTAGCACTTTTGATGTGTGTCGTATGGCCTATCATCCAAGAAGGAATGAGAAGCATGCAAGGATTTTTTATCAATTCAGGAAATTTTGGTGTATTCATCTATCAATTTTTACAGAAAATCCTTATTCCAACTGGCTTACATCATTTTGTGTACGCCCCATTTGCTTATGATAGTGCGGTAGTTGAAGGAGGGATGGCTGCTTATTGGGCATCAAATATCGGCGAATTCCAAACAAGTGCGCTCTCACTCAAAGAACTTTATCCATTTGGGGGTTTTTCTTTATCGGGCATGTCAAAAGTATTTGGAACTGCTGGCTTAAGCTTAGCCATTATTCAAGCCGCTCATCCAGATAAAAAGAAGAAAGTCATCGCATTGATCGCCCCAGCTGCTTTAACTGCGATTTTGACGGGAATCACCGAACCGATCGAGTTTACTTTCTTATTTGTTGCCCCAGCTTTATGGGGTGTCCATGCGCTATTAGATGCTTCGATTGCTACGGTTTCTTACGCTTTTGGCGTCGTTGGTGATTTTGGTGGTGGATTGATCAATTGGTTAGGACTAAACTGGTTGCCTCTTTGGAATTTTCATGGTTCAACCTACCTCATCCAAATTATGATCGGACTTACATTTACTGCGATCTGGTTCTTAGTATTCACTTTCATGATCAAAAAATTCAATCTAAAAACTCCAGGACGTGAAGAGGAGGTATCAGAGATACAACTTTATTCAAAAGCTGATTACGAAAACAAAAAGAAGACACAACAAGATGAACAGGAGAAAAACCTACCTAAACATGCGCGACAAGCACAAGCCTATCTAGTGTTAGTAGGTGGAAAAGAGAATGTACTTGATGTGACGAATTGTGCAACACGGTTACGACTTACCGTGAAAGATATAAGTAAAGTAGCCAGTCCTATTGATTTTCAGGAAGCTGGTGCCTCTGGGCTAGTCAATCCAGGCAATGGTGGTATTCAAATCATTGTTGGATTGACTGTACCAAGAGTGAGAGAATCATTTGAAGAATTGATCGTAAAATAAGAGGAGGACAATCATGAGTAAGAAAAAAAGTTCAATCTTGATCGCAGGTGGAGGGAGCACATATACACCCTCATTAGTGATGATGTTAATAGAAGACCGAGAACGGTTTCCAGTCAGAAAAATCAAATTTTATGATAATGATGAACAAAGGCAAGCAGTTATAGCAAAAGCATGCGCGATCATCCTCGCAGAACGAGCGCCAGAAATCGAATTTGATTATTCAACAGATCCGAAAGAGGCTTTTACAGATGTTGATATCGTCATGGCACAACTACGAGTCGGAAAATATGCCATGAGGGAACAAGATGAAAAAATTCCATTTAAGCACAATGTTGTAGGTCAAGAAACATGCGGACCAGGGGGACTTGCTTATGGGTTGCGCTCGATCGGGCCAGTTTTAGAACTAGTCGATTATATGGAAAAGTATTCACCAGATGCTTGGTTATTGAACTATTCTAATCCAGCAGCAGTTGTCGCAGAAGCAACAAGGAGATTTCGCCCCAATTCAAAAATCATCAATATTTGTGACATGCCTGTTTGTTTAGAAGATATCATGGCTCGAGTGATTGGGCTACGGGATCGTAAAGATTTTGAAACATCTTATTTTGGCTTGAATCACTTTGGGTGGTGGACAAGCATCAAAGACCATGAAGGCAATGATTTGCTACCAAAAATAAGCGCCCATGTAAAAAAATATGGTTATACGGAACAAACACAACAAGGCCAACACAAAGAAACAAGCTGGTTGGAAACCATGTTAGCCGCCAAAGAGTTACATGAAATCGAACCCACCTTTTTATCCAATACGTATTTAAAATATTATTTGATGGCTGATGAAACGGTTGCTCATGCCGATAAACAATATACAAGAGCGAATGAAATCATTGATGGACGGGAGAAAATTGTTTTTGAAGAATGCCAGCGGATCATTAATCATCAAACAGCCAAAGACACTCTTTTTGCCTCTAATGAGCATGCCTCATTTATTACAGATCTAGCTTGTGCGTTGACATTCAATACGAAAGAGCGCATGATCCTGATCGTTGAGAATAATGGTGCCATCTCTAATTTCAATCACGATGCGATGGTCGAATTGCCTTGTATCGTAGGGAAAGACGGTTATGAAGTACTATCGATTGGTGAAATCCCTACTTTCCAAAAAGGTTTGATGGAACAGCAAATTGCATCTGAAAAGTTAGCAGTCGATGCTTGGGAACAACAATCATATCAAAAATTATGGCAAGCCTTCATCATGAACAAAACGGTACCTAGTGCAAAAGTAGCAAAGGAAATCCTTGATGAAATGATCGAAGTCAATGCTCCTTATTGGCCGGAGCTTCACTAAGTATCACTTATAAAAATGAAAGGGATCGGCTGTGGGAAATCCTTCAGCCGATCATTTTGAAAGTCGATATGGCAGTAAAGAATAAATTTCAACTCGTCTATTTTTTTCAATATGCGCTGATGGCTATTTTGATGACACAAATCGTTCCGTTTTTAACTGGACAAGGATATGATGCGGTACAAAGAGGTTGGTTTTTAGCTTCTTACAGTGTAACTACGATTATTTTCCAAATTTTTATTGGCTATTATTCTGACCGAAGCAAGCAGATAAAGAAAGTTGCCATGGTAGTTTCTTTACTATTCGTATGCTTTGCGATTAGTTTTTATTTGCTAGGAAAAGAGGTCTGGCTGATACATCTGATCGTACTGGCTATTGCAGGAGGGTTATGCAATACAGGAGCAACTGTCCTAGATAACTGGGTGCTGTCAGAATCAGAGATGCGCAGCAACCTTGCGTCGATCAAAGCAATAGGTTCTTTAGGTTGGAGTGTGATGAGTGTATGTATTCCGGTATTCATTTTTAATAATAATTACCAGTGGCTGATCGTTCCCTTTCTCTTTTTTCTAGTCAGTTATTTGTATATCGCAAAAACAGTGCCCCAAAAACCTCACGATAAAAATGAACATAAAGAACAAGAAACTAAGGAATTTAATCTTGCAGATATGTATCAACTGTGCAGGAATGGGGATTTCTTAGGTTATACGTTGCTATTTTTCCTTTTATATTTAACGATCGTCGCCAATAATACGATCGTGATCGACAAGTTACTCTTAATGGAGAGTGGAAATACATTCGTAGGATTAAAATGGGCGATTCAAGCTTTCTGCGAAATCCCAGCGTATCTTTTATTGAATCATTCGGTGACAAAATGGAAGAATGAGCGATTGATTTTTATTTCTGGTTTCTTTTTGGTCCTGCAATTTTTGATTTATGCAACTTCGCGAACGCCGTTAGTATTGCTTGCTGCCAGTTTCTTGCAGTTTTTCACTGTACCAGCTTTTACTATCGGTAGTCGAATGATCATCAGTGAGATTACCCCTAAAAATGTTTTTTCCTCCGGACAACTTCTATCTATAAGTGTTTATATGGGGCTTTCTTCCTTCATTTCTCCCTTACTAGGAGGTGTCTTGGCGCAACAGTTATCATTGAACCAAGCACTTTACTTTTTTAGTCTGCTACCGATCTTCGCTTTTCTTTTTTATTACTGCTACAGGAAGTATCAAAGAAATAAATGAAAAATCTGAACAGATGCGTACAAGAAAGGTGGGGGATTCCTTACTTTTTTGTATACTCAAATAAAGGAGAGGAATACTTATGGACAAAAAAGTGCAAGTCTCAGCTAAAATGACATCCAAAAAATCAAATCACTGTCCCTAAGAGTGTGCGACAAAAATTAGGCTTGAAAGAGAATCAGAGAGTTATTTTTGAATTCACACCTGAAGGTGAAATTAAAGTGACTAGTGAAAAAAACAATCTGGATTTTGAAGGATTTTGGAAGCATGAATTGGCTGTGGCGGAAGAATACACGAGTTACGATACAGAAATCGTTGATTTTGGAGAGAATGTAGGCGAGGAGAAAATCGAATGGTAAAACAAGGGGATATTATTTTTATAGATTTGAATCTAACAAAAGGGAACGAACTAGCAAAAAAACGCCCGTGTGTCATCATCAGCAATGACAACTATAACAAGATTTTCAATACAGTTTTAGTCATGCCAATCAAGTAGTTCAACAAAATATTTACAGGGGAAATATCAACGCTCAGGTGCATTTCAAACAATTTTTGATACAGCGATGAATACAATCAAAGGAACGATATTATGTCAACATATCCGAAGCATTGATTTATCTCAACGCAGTAATCTTCAAGTGATTGATCAAATTGATCCTCAAACGAAAGAAAGGTTATCAGAGATTGCCAAATATTTTTTCTAACCAATAATGCAACTTTCCAGCGCCTATTTAGGTGGAGTAAGGTACATAAAAAGAACCAGAACTCAGAAGTATTTCATCAACTTCTGAGTTTTGGTTCTTTGATGTGTGTCCATTTTTGCTATCTCAAAAATTGTTTCATCCGAAAGACACGATCAAGGTTCAAGCGACTAGCAAGTGGCTGATCGGTTTCTCTGACCGTAACAGAAAGTTTCTGTGGGATTTCTCTCTCTGAAAAATGATGCCATAGGTCCCAGAAAGAAGCAAATCTTAATTCTGATAGATACAGAAGTGAGGGATTTCTTTGATTGAACAACGAAATGGTCATCCTAGATGAGGTAGACGAAGAATTTCGCCAACGGGTAGGAACGACAAAGGAATCCGTTCGCTCGTTTGTTTTAGAATCCTTTTTTTCTTGTTCTTTTGGTTCGTCGTATTGCGTCAAGTCATAGGCTTCAATGATGGCATTCAATTTTCTAGAATATTGTCGATCTGTTGCATAGCGCCCTTCTAAATACTTCGTTGCTTCTCGGTAATCTTTAGTCTCAGATTTCCATGTTGGTTTATAAAAATCAGCATTATGTGATAAACCATTTTTGATCAAATCGGCATAGTCTTCTAAGCTTTCTTTATATGATGGGTATTTACGAAATGCTGCACGAATCTGATAGTTTTGCCCAGCTGCCGTTTGTTCTAAGGTATTGAAGGAAACACTGCTCCCTTTATAAGCGCCCTTGATCCCAAAAAGATTATAGTTGGGTGAGCGAGAAAGCAAGCTGTTGCCAGAACCACTTTCTAGAATAGCTTGTGCCATCATAACAGAAGCATAAATAT
Source organism: Enterococcus mundtii (assembly GCF_002947535.1). Classification (GTDB taxonomy): domain Bacteria; phylum Bacillota; class Bacilli; order Lactobacillales; family Enterococcaceae; genus Enterococcus_B; species Enterococcus_B mundtii_B. The sequence continues at coordinate 21,719 of NZ_PUAP01000052.1, read as the reverse complement.
TTTCTTCTTGCCCAATTTCTCGAGCATCTTCAGCGATTTTTTCGACAAACTGATCTGTTGTTTGATTTTGTGCGAAATGGAATGAATCGTTGATCCCATCTAAAATCGGTGAACTAGCTAACGAATTTGTCGCTCGTGGTAAACCAGCTATATTGACACGTAAAGCAAAGTCGGGTCTGTAAGCCTTGATGGAAGTGATCCGCACATGGTCACCCGGTTGAGGGGCATGGATGTAATTCCCATTACCAATATAAATACCTACATGATGGGTAGTACCAGAAGCAGGGCCCCAAAAGACTAAATCGCCCGGTTGAGCATTCTCGACAGGGATTTGTGTGCCAGCATATTGTTGTTCCCCTGTCCAACCTCCAATTGAATGGCCAGTTACTTTTTTATAGATGTAATAAGTCAAACCAGAACAATCGAAAGTCGTAGGACCTTTGGCACCCCAGACATATGGTTTTCCCAGTTGGCGATACGCTTCTTTTACAAGTGCTTGTTGGGTGCTCGTTGTGTTGGCCGGTAAAATTGCTTCGATCGGTGTTTTTACAACAAAATCAGATGATTCTGAAGCAGGATTTTCAATTCGATCGGGCGTCTGTGGCCGATTAGTGTTTGTTGTCTGATTTGAAGATGAGCCATTATTGTTTGTTGATCCTGTAGAACCGTTTGTATTGCCATTATTATTTGACGAACTTGGCGGTCGTGAAGGATTCGTTGTATTTCCTGTAGTTGAATTTCCGTTGTTGTTGCCATTATTTCCCGAATTGCCAGTGTTGCCATTATTACCACTATCCGGAATATCTGGAGTAACTGGCGCTGGCTCAGAAGAATCTGTTGTTTCTTCTTCTGGGGATGTTGGTTCAGAAGGGGAAGTCGACGACTCAAACTTCGCGGAGATCGTTAAATCAGTCACGCCAACTGTAAACATTTGTTTGGTATAGTCGATTTCTTGCGCACCTTCGATTTTGACAGAAACTAATTGTTCATTTGTTTCAGGTGTGATCATATATGTAACTTCGGTTCCTTCTTCTAAGTCTTTGACTTTGCCAGACTTAGAAATCTCTAGAAAATCTTCTTCCGTGTACTCTCTCGTTTTGATCTCAGATTTTTCTTTCTCTTCATCAACGATCTTCAATTTGATTTTTCCACGTAAATTCCGATCAATCGTTAGCGTCCGAGTGGCTGTTTCGGTCGATTCTTCCGTTGATTCCTCTGGATTATCGGAAGAATCTGTTGAAGAACTTGATAGTGTGGAATCATTAGTACTTGAATCGGTCGTATCTGAAGGTACCTCCGCAACGATCGAGCTTTCGGCTGTCTGTGTTCGCCTGATTGTAGCAAACGCAGGCTGTGTAGATAACAAAGTTGGAGCAATCAGCCAAGATGCTGCAAGTAGGCGTATTGCTGTTTTTTTCTTCATAACGAAATACTCCTTTTCTTTTTCCACAGTTGCACTAATAAAGTTGCATCTGTTCTGTCAGTTGCTTGATTTCGTGAATAAAGTCAATCATGATTCACGAATAAAAAACAAATAAACATTGGACAAAAGCATTAAGTAGTCATTCATTTCGTTTGAACATTCATTGTTAGATGTACCCTATTTCATTTGTGGGGGCACAAATTTTGGGGGAAATGAGTACACTTACAATAAGTTTACCAAAGATTTATCAATTCTTCAAAACATTTCGATAAATAACGAACGTAAAAAAAGTCGTAGTTAGTGGCTTTTTTATGGGAAAAATAAAAATATAAAATAACGCATTATTTTAAAAACCAATGACAACCGGTGCAGTCATCATTGGTTCACAAAAAATATTCATCTTATTGATGGGAAGAGAGATTGATCGATCGAGTTGAGGAACGTTGGATCAACTCTACGGGCAATAAAAGTTCTTCCCATGATTTATCAGGATGTTGGATACGTTCTAAGAGTAAGCGAGCAGTCGCTTTACCTAACTCCAAGATGGGTTGAGCAATGGTCGTTAATTTAGGCTTCATGTATTCACACATATCGATATTATCATAGCCGATGATGCTATAATCTTCGGGAATGAGTTTATCATGCTCCGCTAATCCGCGATATACACCAAAAGCTAATTCGTCATTCAATGCGAAGATCGCTGTAGTAGCAGAAGAAAGTAAATCAGGAACGATTTCATAGCCCCCTTTTTTTGAAAAGTGAGTAGGGAACCAATGGATCTGTTTCTCAGAATGATCCACATGTTTACACGCGGCTAAGAAACCATCTATCCGATTTTGGACATTTTGCGGTGTTTGTTGTGGATAGACTAAAGCAATTTCCTGATGCCCTAAACCTAATAGATGCTCACCGGCTAAGTACCCACCTTGGTAATCATCTGTTAAGACCGCATCACTAGAACCTTCTGCTTTTTTTTGATCTAGTACGATAAATGGTTTCCCTTGTTTCTTCAAAGAAACTTGGAGGGCTTTCGTTGAGACAGCCGAAGAGGCAATAATAAATCCGTCGACGCCACGTTGCGTCAATTCAAGTAAATAATCCGTTTCTTTTTGATGATCAAAATCTGCATTGCATAGAATCGTGACAAAATTTTGTTGGTAAAGATAGTCTTCTATCCCTTGCATCAATGTATTGAAAAAAGGATTGGTGATATCAGGGACAAGGACACCGATGGTTTTTGTTTTCTTTGTGATCATTTGACGTGCAATGTAATCGGGTTGGTAACCTAATTCGTCTCTTGCTTTTACTACTTTTTTGACCGTATCTGGATGGAATTTTGCTTCATTGCCATTCAAGATCAATGAGACAGTTGCGATAGATACGCCTGAATGTCTCGCAACGTCTTTGATCGTCACTTTTTTCTTTGCCATTGCTATACTCCTATCTCTTTCTTAGTGTCATTTTCCCATGAATACGTAAAGAAGTAAATGATGATTCTGTGATATTCGTCACCTTGCACATCCTGGAACCGAATAAACGGTATTCCAGAAGTAACTCCTTCAGAAATAAGCCAAAAAATCAAAAAATGAAAGAACCATTTTCTATTTTCCTTTCTTATGCCTCTGTGCTGAACGTGCCTTTCACGACCTCTTGTAAACGGTGTTCAAGGCGCAACACTTCGGACATAAGACAAAAAATAAAAAATGAAAGAACCATTTTCTATTTTCCTTTCTTATGCCTCTGTGCTGAACGCGCCTTTCACAACCTCTTTTGAAAAGGTTTTTTTCACAACCTTTCATTTCAGTGTTAAAATAGAGGAGGTTTACTAAATAGACAAATAAACGGGAGAATGAAGGTGGAAGTTTTATGAAATATGTAGAAGTGAAAAATGAATTTAAGCGTTACAAGATGGGCGAAACAACGATTACAGCGAATGATGATATTTCATTCTCCATTGAAAAAGGAGAATTAGTGATCATCCTTGGGCCTAGTGGAGCAGGGAAATCAACGGTTTTGAATATTTTAGGTGGGATGGACACACCGGATGAGGGACAGATCATCATTGATGAAACAGATATTGCTCAATTCAATGACAAACAATTAACGGCTTATCGTCGGACAGATGTTGGCTTTGTTTTTCAATTTTATAATCTCGTTCCTAACTTAACTGCAAAAGAAAATGTTGAGTTGGCAACAGAAGTTTCGCCAAATGCGTTAGATCCTGTAGAAGTATTGACACAAGTGGGGCTTGCGCACCGCTTGAATAATTTTCCGTCGCAATTATCAGGAGGCGAACAGCAACGTGTGTCGATTGCACGAGCGCTTGCGAAGAACCCAAAACTATTACTTTGTGATGAACCAACCGGCGCATTAGATTTTGAGACAGGAAAACAAGTCTTGAAATTATTGCAAAATGCTAGTCGTGAACATGGAAATACCGTTTTGATCATTACGCATAACTCGGCTTTAGCGCCAATCGCTGATCGAGTGATCCATATCAACGATGCCAAAGTCCGTGCAGTCGAATTGAATGAACAGCCTTCATCCATTGATGAACTAGTTTGGTAAGGAGACTTGGAATGAAAAATAGAACTTACCTCAAAGCGGGATTTCGTGAAATACGCCAATCAAAAGGACGCTTCATCGCGATTATTTTGATCATTTTACTTGGTACGCTCCTGTATGTCGGCGTTAAAACAGCCGGCCCTGTGATGCAAAAAACGATGGATGAATATGTCAGAGCTGGTAAACTCTCTAATCTACAGATCGTTTCTACAGCGGGATTGACGAAGGAAGATGTCACAGAAGCAGAGAAACTCTCAGGTGTAACAGTTGAAGCAGGCAAACAACTGTATTACGCGAATGCTAATAAAAATGAAGTTGTCCAAGTATTCTCTTACGCTCCTGATATGAAACAAAATCAGATGACGGTGATCGACGGTCGCTTGCCGCAATCGGATGATGAACTTGTGCTTGATGAGAAAGCGAAAAATCAAGGATACAGCATCGGTGACACCTATACGATCGAAGCAGATGACTTGAAAGGGACGGAGTACAAGATCACAGGGTTTGTCCGTTCCCCGTTATTCATCAATAACTTAGAACGAGGTTATGCAAATGTAGGGAATGGAAGTATTGATTACTTTGCCTATGTCCCTCAAGATAATTTTACAACGGATATCCAATCCGTTCTATATCTAGACTTTGCGAATGTCGATGACTTGAATACGTACAGTGAAGAATACCAAGAAGAGATGGAAAAAAACATCGAAAAGCTGGAAGAGTTGTTTAAAGAGCGACCGCAGCAACGTTTAGAACAGTTGAAGCAAGAAGGTGAAGAGGCTTTAGCCCCTGCAAAACAAGAAATCGCAGACGGGAAATCACAAGTAGCGGATGCGAAGAGTCAATTAGAAACAGCGAGAACGCAGATCGATCAACAACGTCAAGTCTTGGAACAGTTACCTGAACCGCAGCGAACACCGGCATTGAGTGCTTTAGCGGAACAAGAAAGTCAATTATCAGAACAAGAAGCACAATTGACGACAAAAGAAGCGGAGCTAACAGAGGCGGAAGCGTCTATTGCTGAGAATGAAGAAAAAATCAATGAATTAGCAAAGCCAACTTATCTTTTCCAAGAGCGATCGGAAAATGTCGGCTTTCAGGAATTTGGCGATCTAGCTGAACGTATCGCAGCTATCGCAAATGTCTTTCCGGTCTTTTTCTTCTTTATTGCAGCACTGATCACTTTTACCACGATGACACGGATGGTTGAAGAAAATAGACGAGAAATTGGTATATTGAAAGCCTTAGGGTATAGTAAATTGGAGATTGCCAAAAAATATGCCATTTATGCTTGTCTTGCATCAGGTATTGGCATTATTTTAGGAACGATATTAGGAACGAATCTTTTACCACGGATCATTTTTGAGCTTTCAAACGAACGTTACGATATCGGCAGTGCGGTGATTTTCTATGATTGGCCACCAATCATCCAAGCAGCTATTGCGTTCTTCATTGCTGCTTTTGGTGCAGCGATGTTAGTTCTATTCAAAGATCTACGCGAACGACCAGCTGCTTTGTTACAGCCTAAAGCACCGAAACCAGGGAAAAGAATTCTTTTAGAATATATTACTCCTCTTTGGTCACGGTTAAGCTTCAACCAGAAAATCAGTTATCGTAATCTTTTCCGCTATAAGTCACGGATGTTCATGGCGATCATCGGGATTGCGGGTTGTGCAGGATTGATGGTTGCAGGAGTTGGCTTAAAGGATTCTCTTAGCTCTGTTTCTGCCAAACAGTTTGGACCAATCATTGATTATCAAGCGATCGTAACAACCAATCAAACCGATGAAGCAAGTCAAAAAGAAGTCAATGACGCAATGGATGATCAAGCGAAGATCACTGATCGTTTGGCGGTTGATTCGCAAACGATTGAACTACGTAAAAAAGGCCAAGCATCACAAAGCTTGACTTTGATGGTGCCAGAAAATGAACAAGCATTAGAAACGTTCATCCATTTGAAAACAACCGACGATCAATCGGTAGAGCTACCAGACCAAGGACTTGCGATCACACGCAAAGCCGCCGAGTTATTCGATTTATCTGTCGGTGATACGGTGGAAATGTATGATGACGATCAACAAAAGTTACATGGAACGGTGGAAGTCATTTTACAAAATTATTTAGGTAATTTTGTCTACATGAGTCCAGCGTATTATGAAGAGATTTCTGGACAACCAATGACAACGAATGCGTATTTACTCAAAACAGACGAGATGTCGAAAGAAGAAGAGGACACACTCTCAGAAGAATTATTGAAAACGGGTGCCGTCACTAATACCTCATTTATTTCGACACAGATCAAGAACCAAGAAGAATCACTTTCAAATTTAGATGCAGTGGTCATCATCTTCGTCGTTCTATCTGGTTTATTGGCGTTTATCGTTTTATACAATTTAACGAATATCAATATCTCTGAACGAGTACGTGAACTTTCTACGATCAAAGTACTAGGCTTTTTTGACAAAGAAGTCACGATGTACATCGTTCGAGAAAATATCATCTTTACTTTGTTAGGGATCATTGGAGGATTTGGGATCGGCTATGTGCTGACCGACTTTATTTTACGCCAAGCTTCAATGGAATCAGTGATTTTCCCATTAGTTATTACATGGGTTGCTTATACACTATCCGCTACTTTGACGATCCTATTCACGGTGATCGTGATGATCGTCACTCATTTCAAATTGAAGCATATTGATATGATCGATGCATTGAAATCAAATGAATAATGAGTGGGAGGACTAAGATGAGTATTACTGTGAATATCCTGTATACCGGTAAAGAAGGCAATGCAAAGGCATTTGCCCAAGAAATGACAGAGCGAGGAATCGTCGAACGCATTCGTGCGCAAGAAGGAAATGAGCGTTATGAGTATTTTATTCCTTTAGAAGATGCTGAATCGATCTTATTGGTAGACCGCTGGACAGATCAAGAAGCCATCGATCGTCACCACAAATCAGAGATGATGATGGAGATCGCTGAATTACGAAAAAAATATCACTTGAAAATGAATGTCCAACGCTTCATTGATGAACCAACAGAATAGATAAATCACTATTTATGATCCGTTTATTGCTTATTCTTGAAAAAGAAGATAGCAATAAACGGTTTTTTTGTTGAAAGATAAGGGAGAATAGACAAAGAGAAAGAAAAACTTTGCCGTAAAATAAAAAAAGGATAAACGGTAATTCCCACCGTTTATCCCTAGGACTATTCAGTTGGATGAGTTGAATTAGCTGTATCAGCTGTATCAGCTGTGTTCTTGAATCGTAAAAAACTGCGGATCATCTCCCGGATGATCGTATACGTCGGCAACACGAGGATCATTCCTAATAAGCCAAACAAGTTCCCAGCGACAAGTAAAAGAAAAACAGTCGCAATCGGATGGATATGGATCATCTTATTCATCACTAGAGGAGACACCAAGTAAGATTCACCAAATTGAATCAAGGTGATGAAAGCCACTAATAGTAAAGCTGTTTTAACGTCTTGACTCAAAGCATAGAGTAAAGCCGGTGCAGCACCAATAAACGGACCAAAATAAGGAATGATATCCATCAATCCGCAAATTAAGGCAAGTAATAACGAATTTGGTAAGCCTAATACTTTAAAAACAAGATAACTACCCACCCCTACATACGTACAGACTAAAAGCTTGCCACTAATATAGGTCGAAGCAGCTAAATGAAAATCATGGCACCAATCTCTGACTAACTGATGGAATTTCTTAGGCGTGTAGCGGGTCAATATAGCTGGAATCCTGTCACCATCTTTGAACATGTAAATCAGTAAGAGTGGAATCGTAAAGAGAATGATCGCAGAGCGTGAAACGATTTCGAATACATTGACTAAACTTGAAGTGGCTCCTGAAACAAATTGTAAAACAAAGCGTGTCAATTGGTTCAATTCCAGTGTATCAATAAATGGGAGCAAGCGTTCTTCTAATAAGGAACCATCTAGATTCTCTGCTAAAACATAAAGAATTTGAGGAACCTGACCGATAAATTTACTGATTTCCAAAATGATGATCGGTAAAACCACTTGTACGATCAAATACACAGTTAACAAAATCAGTAGCATCATCAGTGTGACCGCAAGCGTTCTTGATTTTATATATTTGAGGAGTTGATTGTATATCGGGAGAAAAATATAGAAGAGAAAAACTGAGATCAAGATCGGCAAGAAGATACTTGCCATGATCGCTTCTAATGGTCTGAAAATAAAAGTGATCTTAGAAAAAATAAAAATAGTGATTCCTGTCAAGCTAAGTAAAACAAGTGTTGCAAATAATTTGGAACGTTTTAAAAAAGTCATAGTAGAGATCCTCCGCTTTTTGGCTTTTTATCGTTTAGGGTATGTATGAAAAAAGCAGTTTACTTGAAGACTGTTCAATCGTTTTTAGATGCTACAAGCTGATTTATATCATGACCCTATACTTAAATATAACATAACTAAAAGAATTTATTTTCTTGAAAAAGGAATTTGTAAAAAAATAAATAGTTAAATGAACGGAGCGTGGTGTGTATGGTCGATTTAAGAGGAAATATTTGTTGAAAAAGGATGTCGGATATTTCCTAGCGTCATTGATTTACAAACGCTTACGTTTCATATATAATTAGATTATCAACTTGTATATATAAGTTAAAAATCAGCTGGAGGTACAGGCTTATGGCGTTTACAGAAAAAGTGATTTATCAGATTTATCCCAAGTCATATCGTGACACGAATGGTGATGGGATTGGTGATTTACCAGGAGTCAAAGAAAAATTGCCGTATTTAAATGAATTAGGCATTGATATGATTTGGTTGAACCCCTTTTACCCAAGTCCGCAAAAAGATAATGGGTATGATATCTCTGATTATCAAGCGATCGATCCATTATTCGGTACGATGGCCGATTTTGAAGCATTAGTAGCTGAAGCGAAAAAATACCAGATCGACATCATGCTAGATATGGTATTGAACCATGTCTCTATTGAACATGAATGGTTCCAAAAAGCATTAGCTGGAGACAAATATTATCAAGATTTCTTTATTTTAAGAGATGAACCAACAGATTGGGTATCAAAATTCGGCGGGAACGCTTGGGCACCCTTTGGGGAAACAGGTAAGTACTACTTGCATTTGTATGATAAAACGCAAGCCGATTTGAATTGGCGCAATGAAGCAGTCCAACAAGAATTATTCAAAGTTGTTCGTTTTTGGATGGATAAAGGTGTCAAAGGGTTCCGTTTTGATGTGATCAACGTGATCGGAAAAGACGAGGAACTGAAAAACAACGCGGAAAACGAAGGGAAAGCCGAGTACACAGATAAACCAATTACTCATACGTATTTACAACGCTTAAACAAAGAAACATATGGTCAAGACCCTGAAATCATTACGGTAGGGGAAATGAGTTCAACGACCATCGAAAACTGTCTTTTATATACGTCGCCTGAACGAAATGAATTATCAATGGTATTTAATTTCCACCATTTGAAAGTCGATTATGAAAATGGCAATAAATGGACTACACCACCATTTGATTTCGAAGAATTAAAGCGTTTGTTCCATACTTGGGGAGAAGAAATGAGCGCAGGAAATGGCTGGAATGCACTATTTTTGAATAACCATGACCAACCACGAGCCTTAAATCGCTTTGTCGATATTGAACAATACCGCAAACAAGGAGCAGAGATGTTGGCTACGATGATCCATTTAAATCGAGGCACTCCGTATATCTATATGGGAGAAGAAATCGGCATGATCGATCCTGACTTCGATTCGATTTCTGACTATCGGGACATTGAAAGCTTAAATGCATATAACCTGTTACAAGAACAAGGATTCACGCCAGAAGAAGCCTTTCGACGAATCAAAGCAAAATCACGAGATAACTCACGCACGCCGATGCAGTGGACGGATGAACCACAAGCGGGCTTCACGTCAGGGACACCTTGGCTACCGTTAGCATCGAAGCACGAAACGATCAATGTAGCAAACGAACAAAAGCAAGAACAGTCGATTTTTGCCTATTACCAAAAGCTGATCCAACTAAGAAAAACATATCCAGTGATTGCTAACGGTGATTACAAAGCCTATGTGCCTGAGCATCCACAAGTCTATAGCTATCTTAGACAAACCGCTGATCAAAAATTATTAGTTCTGACTAATTTTTACGCGAAAGAAACGTCGGTGGAATTACCGGAAGAATTTGTAGGTGCGGAAGTCTTGATCAGTAACTACCCAACGACAGTTGAAAAAGAAATGAAGTTACAGCCTTATCAAGCAGTCGCACTATTATTGCAAGAAAAGTAGAGACTGTGACAAACGAATAGTTTTCAAAATGAGGCCGGGACAGAAGTGTTCAGCCTCGAGAAATAAGGCGCCATCCACGAAAATTGTTCTTCAAATTTTTGTGGATGGCGCCTTATTTCCGAAGAGGTTGCTTCTGTTCTCGCCGTTTATTCGGTTTTAGGTGGTACAAGAGGACTAATGTCCCAGACACATTTATGGGATTTGCTTATCTCTGAAATGTTGCTCGATGAATACCGTATAGTTTTTTAGAGGATAGGAGTGGACTCATGTCTCATGCCTATCCTTTTTTGTTACTTAAAGTAATCCTTCTCTGAAAAATCAGCTTTTTGATAAACCCCTTGATCCCCATAAAACTTATTGTAACGCTGTTTGAATTTTCTAAAGAGAAAAACAACGAATAGTTTGATCAATGTATAGATCGGAATACCAAAAATGACACCCATGATTCCTAGAAGATCTCCCATGACTAATAAAACAATCAAAATCGTGATGGGGTGGATCTGTAACCGATCACCCATCACACGAGGGACCACAAGATCTCCATGTAGTAATTGGACAACGAACCAGACGATCACGAATTTTACAGCCATGAACGTCGAATCTTGAAAAGCAATGAACAGTCCAGGAAAGAAAGCTACGAATGGACCGATATAAGGAATAATACATAATAAACCAGCTGCAATAGCCAGAATACTTGCAAATTCTAAGCCAATCAATAAGAAAGTGACCCAATAAACGGCGCCTAGAATAAAAGAAGCGATGATTTGTCCTTTTAAGAAAGCACCTAATTGTTGATTCGCAATTTTAGTCAATGTCCGAAAATCTGTTCGAAATTTTGGGGGAACGATACCTAAGACCGCTTGATAAAAATTATGCGGATCTTTTAAAAGGAAAAAGGCAATGATTGGACCAGTAAATAAAGTGATAAAGGTCGTTGTGACCGCTGAGAATAGATTTCCTAGACTTTCAGCACCGCTCTGCCAATAGTTACCGATGAATGAAGTAAAGTTATCGGTGAAATCATCAATCGATGCAAAGAATTGATTGAACGAATCAGAAAATGGTGTCTGTGCTAAAAAGTCCTTCAATGTTTGTTGGAAATCTTGGAATAGGTCAGGTAGTTGTTGAATCAATGTGGTTGCTTGCTGTTCTAAAAACGGAAACAGCCAGACACCTCCTAAGCCAATCAGCAATAAAATAATAACAAAAACTAAAATGACTGACAGATTACGTGAGATTTTCTTGCTGAGACGTTTGATCAAAGGCTCTAATAAATAATATAAGACCAAAGCGAAAAGGACTGGTGGTAAAGTCGTGATGAAAATGACAACCAGGGGTTTGAATATAAAAGCAATCTTTTGGAAAAAGTAAATGACCAACGCCATCATCACAAGTAATCCTAGAACGTAATACGAAGTTTTCCCTCCTAAAAAACGAATCAGTCGGGAAGATTCTTTCGGTTTTTTTTCCACGATAGTTCTCCTTTCTCTTGAAATAAGCAGGTTTTTTTGGTTGGGCTATTCTCACGAAGCAACTATTGAGATCGAATGAAGCCTTTTTAATAGTCAGCCAAACTGTGAAAAATATGAGAAGCTATTTTCTCAAATTCTGTTTTGATACTTGGAGCTGAACGTCTTTCTCACAACCTAATAAACGGTGTTCGAAAAGCTGACCTTCAACATTAAGCTGAAAAATCAAAAAATATAGAAAGCTATTTTCTGATTTTCCATCTTACTGCTCAGGTCAAAACGCTTTTCTCACAACCTAGATAAACGGTGTTCAAGAAGCAACACTTCAATAATAAGCCAAGAAAATCCAAAATGAAAAAGCCATTTTTGATTTTCCTGTCTTATTACTCAGTGCTGACCGCTTCTTTCACAACCTTGTCCTACTCCAAGTTATTATAATCTGAAACGGGTGTAAAAAGAAAATAATACAGTTGAAAAATCAATCGAATTTCGATAATAAAATAAATTTAGTAATAATGCTTGACGGTTGGTTTGATTCTATGCTAAATTAATTCCTGTTGCTAAAACGTAACTATTACGATTTGTATTTGTTAATCGTAATCAAAATAGAAAGAAGATGAGAAGGAGCGAATAAGATGAAGCGTTGGATCAAGGTGGTAGGAGGATTACTGTTGGCAGGGGTCCTTGCAAGTTGTGGCACAGGAGAAACTACAACACAATCAAATGCACAAAATGATGAAAGCTTGAACGTAATGACGACATTTTATCCAATGTACGAATTCACGAAGCAAGTAGTTGGTGAAGAAGGTAATGTCGAATTATTGATTCCAGCTGGAACGGATTCACATGACTATGAACCTTCTGCAAAAGATATGACTAAAATCCAAAATGCAGATGTTTTCGTATATAATGATGAAAATATGGAGACTTGGGTCCCATCGGTTGAGCATACATTAGAAGAAGGAAATGTGGTTTCAATCAAAGCAACGGAAGGCATGCTATTATTACCTGGTGACGATCATGGACATCACCACGATCATGATGATCATTCCGACGAAGACCACGATCATGACCATGATCACGATCACGGAGACCACGGTCATTCTCATGAATTAGATCCACATGTTTGGTTAGCTCCTAATCTAGCGATGAAGCAAGTAGAAACGATTCGTGACCAATTGATTGAGGCATATCCTGAAAAAGAAGAAGCATTCACTGAAAATGCTGCCTCTTATTTAGAAGAATTAGAAGCGCTACACAATACTTTTAAAGAAACATTAGGACAAGCAAAACAAAAATCATTTGTGACCCAACACGCTGCGTTCAATTATTTAGCTCTAGAATATGGTCTTAATCAAGTACCAATTGCCGGTCTTTCCTCAAGTGAAGAACCATCTGCTGCGAGAATCGCCGAATTAAAAGAATTTGTTGAAGAACATGGGATCGAATATATCTATTTTGAAGAGAATGCCAAAGACAGTATCGCTCGTACTTTAGCTACTGAAGCAGGCGTATCGTTAGCAGTATTGAATCCTTTAGAAGGATTGACAAAAGAACAAATGGATAACGGCGAAACGTACATTTCAATCATGGAAGCAAACTTAAAAGCGCTCCAAAAAACTACGGATACTGAAAATCCATTAGAAGATACATTGAAACCTGAAAAAGAAAAAACAGTTTATAATGGTTATTTTGAAGATGCAGATGTCCAAGACCGCCCATTATCAGATTGGAACGGTGTCTGGCAAACTGTCGATACGTATATGGCAGATGGAACATTTGATCAAGTATTTGAATATAAAGCCAAAACAAACCCAGATATGACAGCTGAGGAGTACCGTGAATACTATGAAATAGGTTACAAAACAGATGTCGAAAAAATTGAGATCAAAGATGATACAATGATCTTCACTTTCAAGGACGGTGAGGTCAAAGAATCGAAATACCGTTATGTTGGTAAAGAGATCTTGAACTATTCAGCAGGTAATCGTGGCGTCCGTTTCTTATTCGAAGCAGAAGATCCTGATTCTGGTGCGTTCAAGTATGTACAATTCAGTGACCACTCGATTGCGCCTACCAAATCGGATCATTTCCATATCTATTTAGGGAATGAAAGCCAAGAAGCATTGCTAGAAGAAATGGAAAATTGGCCAACTTTCTATCCTGAAAAAATGAGTGGGAAAGAAATCGCGCAAGAAATGATCGCGCATTAAACGATACTAAAAACGAAGAATGAATGGAAAAGAGGATTTTACGACTTTTTCATTCATCCTTCGTTTCTTTATTAAAAAGAATTTATTTATTTTACTGTCTTTCAAGAAATCAACTTCTTTAGCCCACGAATCGAAACAGGGATCACTTCCCCGTTGGATAGAGTCACTTCTCGTGTTTTCTTATTGATTGTTTGGACATTTTGGGTATTGATGACATAAGATTTGTGACAACGGATAAAGTGTTGACTTTTCTTTTCGATATCTTTTATCTTCTCGTAAAACTGCATCTGGGCATGTGTCAAATGGACCTCAAGTTTATGAGGAGTACCTTGAGCAGTAGAAAAGTATTGGATATCTCTGATGGGTAAAAATTTGATTTCATCATTGAATTCAATTCTAAAAATATCTTTTTGTAATGGTGCAGTTTGGAAATCTTCGAATATTTTACTTAAGATACGTTCAACATTATCTTTAAGATCAAAAATATCTTCTTTGATGATATAATCAGTCGGCTCAATGTTGCTTTTCAAAATCGTCATGGAAAGATCGGTGTGTGAAGTAACATAAATGATTTTTCCAAGCGAATCCAAGTCACGTACTCGTTTTCCAATGGCGATGCCATCTAACTCGCTGTCTTTCAGTTCGATATCCAAAAAATAAATACCAAAAGAAGATGTACGTATCCTTGCTGCATTGAGGAGTTCAATAGGATCAGAAGTGGCAATATGGACATAACTATCCAAATTTTCAATCATGATCCGATTCTTGATTACTGTAGAGATGACTTCCAGTTGTTTCGGATCGTCTTCACAAATGTAAATGGGAATCATAAAATTACTCCTTTAATTGTATATGGATTGTTTGTGAAAATCGCTGATTCTCAATCGATGTTTCAAGAAAAAGATAAGGATTCGTTTTTGTTAATTCATCAAGTATAAACAAACCTAATCCTTCATTTTTGGGATTTGTTTTCGTCGAGAAGCCTTTTTGCTTTAACTTACTCAATGGGAACGTATTCGTAGTGGTGTTGATGACGCGTATCATCAACGACTGCTTTTTCTTGATGATAAGTACTTCAATTTTTTTCTTTTTGGTTACTGATGCGCCTTCGATTGCATTATCAAGAATGATACCAAGCATTCTTACCAAATTGATCGTATATTTTTTGCCAATAACGATTTCGTCTGGAACAGTCAATTGGACAGAGATACCTTTTTCTTGTGCCATCATTAATTTTAAAGAAAATAGACTTCTTATTTCAGGTACCTTCATTTTGTCTAGTAAGCTAAGATTTGCTGGGAAGAGATTCATCATTTCACGTGTAGGTAAAATCGTTTGGTTGTAATATTTTTGTAAGCCATCAAGATCGCCTTCAGAAATATAACTATTTAAAGAAAACAACAGATTTTGATAATCGTGTTTAAACTCTCTAAGTTCTTGATAATTTTTTTCTAGATCTCTAATGTAATCTTGCTGTAATTGGATGCGTTGTTCCAATAATTGATCCGCCATCTTTTTATTTGATATTTTCCAATAGTAGATCAAGATAATTAGGCCTACACACAGATATAGTATAAAAAAACTAGTATTTAATGCTAAGACTTTTGGCGTTTCACCAGAAAAGCGTGTATAGAAAATAATGATATAGTAGGTAAGTAAAACCAACGAACCGATTGTACCAATCATTCGACGGTCTATGCTAGCAGACCAATTATCTAAAAATTTTCTGAACCCATAAGCAAATAATAAAGATAAAATCGCTGATACAGTAAGATGGAAATATTGTAAAGCATCTCCAGGTTCAATGACAGCAGATTCCAATACGAAAAAATCCGCGACGCTAGTCAAATGATCACCTAAGATGGAAGTTAATAGTCCCAAGGGTAATGCGTAGATCATATGTTGGCGCGAGGATGAAAAGAAAAAGAAAAGTAGAATCAACATGGCAATTGCGACAAGTGCAGAAAAAATACCTAAAATCGGGTAAAGTATTCCCAACAGGGCTGCTGCCAAGAGACTAAACGTAGAAAATAGGTATTTATTTTTAATTTGGGAATTGATGATTAAGATAGAACAGGTGTAAATCAGATATTGCAAGGCTATGGACCATAAAAACATAAAGCACAGCTCCCATTGCGTTTTCCCAAATTATAGCATATTTATAATATTATTTTTTTAATTTTTCAGGTATTTTAAATTCTGAGCTCATACCGAAGCAGCAGCCAGATACAAAGAAATCAGAAAGGTTAGTTAATTGTTTAACGATTGTTTTTTTCATAAAAAATTCCTCCAATATTCATCATGTAATTTGTAACTGGAAGCAACGTAGCTATTTCTAAAATAATCCCAAGTAGTAAATAGGTAGAAAAGTAAGAAGCAGAGAAAAATAATGTGAGTACTGCAAATAAAAGATACATGAAAATCGCTTTTTTAAGTAGGGGTGGGCGTTTCTCTGGTGCAATCGGGTTAAGGGCTGTGCCTCTTGATCCATAGCGAAGCAAAAGGAAAAAACAAACAATTAACAAAAGGACTATCATAGGGAAAGAGAAAGTCAATTGATAATGTTTCATTACTAAGGGAACCCCCCACAGATAAAGCAATGTCCAAAGTAAGCAAACAAATTCAGAATCGGAATGGAGACCATAAGCGTATCTGCGAATACAGATATATGAAAGGAAAGTCATTCCTGTTTCCGCCCACGTGCCTGTCAATAAAGAAAATACAAAAACGACAGCAAGTTTTCCAAGATTGTTCAGTAAAACTTCAAGAGCAAACTTCACTTGGATGTAAGTCATATCCTCTTCATCTTGTTTTCCGTTGAATAATATTGCCAATATTCGATTTACCACTTTATTTTTCATCTCTATACGTACCTCCGACTACTATAATAAGCGAAAAGACACAAAAAATGTTTTTTGATTCATAAAAGGACGTTTTGACATCAAAATCGTAAACTAAGTGAATTTTGTAACATATTTGTTATATTAGAGTGAAAAGAATTTTTTTTATATAAAAATAAAAGAAATGTTTATCTCTAAATAATTGAAACTCCTTGTAATTGTATAGAATTATCTTTGAATTTTTAGCTAAACATACGATTATACCGAAAAAGAGTGAGATTAATTAACAGTTTTGATGCCAAAAGAACTTTTTATGATATTTCTGTGTTATGTTTAAAAATTTATGTTAAAAATTAATAGAGGTTGCGAAGATGAATATAAGTTACACGTTCTTATATTTTTGTTTTTATCAACTTCTAATTAGAGGGCAGCAACTACTCTTCCCCTTTTTGTTGTTGCCTTCTGATATCAACAACGAGATAGTTTCTATGTGAAAAGTAAGCCTTTAAGAAGGTGGATTTATCATTAAAGGATAACAAATTCGGAATTTTATCAAAATAGGCTGTGCTTTAGGCACAACATAATGGAGGAAATAGCATGGAAAATGAAAATCTATTTGAAGTCGGTAAAACGTATGCATTTGTATCAGATTTATTTTGTTCTCCAATTGAAGCAGAAATTGAAAAAATCTATGAGAATAGTTTGATGGTTCGTGTTCTCAATTGCGCAGATGAAGACAATGAAACTGCACATAACTTACACTGGCAATTAGTCGTTCGTAAGTCAAGTGCAGTAAAAGAGTATAGCTACTAATAGTACGTGTTCATGAAATGAGAAGTAGCAATTTTCATAAATAGCCAGTCAAATCTTGAATGATGGAAAGTCATTTTTGGATTTGGCTGGCTATTTTTTCATTGGAGCGTAAAGTGAAAATGGTTGTCCTATTTTTTTTGACTCCAAGTAGTTATAGAACCTTATCATATCTATCCGTCTGTAGTAGAGATTCTTTTGCTGATTCCCAAGATAACGATTGTAAAAGGTTGAAGTCCCATTTTATTTTTTGTAAAGGTCTGTTAGTATAAAGAAAATAAATGGAGTAGAAAATAAATAAAAGAAAGATGGGGAAGATGATCAATCAAGAAAATGAGAAAGAAATTCTTCGATTGCAAAGAGAAATCAGCCATTGGGAAAGAAAATATAAAAAGCTCCAACAAATTTTTCGAATGCAAGAAGAAATAATTGCTAGTTATGAGGCTGCATATGGGGAAGCACCAGGATTGGTAGAAGAACAACATGGGGAAGAACAGCCAAATGAATCATTTTTTGAACATATTGAAAAGCGTTCTTATAATCGATTCAATAATGAACAAAAAGCAGCAATCACTTATGATATGAGCAAACATTTGCGTATCATTGCAGGTGCAGGAAGTGGGAAAACACAAACGATATGTGCGAAAGCTGTGTATCTGATGAATGAAGAACAAGTAGAAGAGCAAAGAATCTTAATGATTACCTTTACTCGAAATGCTGCGAATGAATTGAAAAAACGAGTGGATAATTTCAGTCAAAGAAAAACGAATGTGACAATTGGGACTTTCCATAGTATTTTTTATCGTCTGTATAGTGATGTCAAACGACAGTTTCCAAATCTTTCTGTTGAAGGGATTCAAGGGGAGTTTTCTAAAGATACACCTTACAAAGTAAATGTATTACTGCAAAAATTAATCAAAAAATATCAACTATACTCTTTCGATCAGTATGGTGAGAAAACGATTGCTAACCGCTTGGATTATTGGCAAAATATGAATCTCTCGCAGCAGGAGATCATCCAATTGATCAAAAAGCGATTTGATTCGATTGAAAAGGACCCACGTCAACCCATCTCTGAGCGTATGGATCAATTAATGACTGAACTATTTGAAGAAAAACGAAAGCAACGGCTTTTTGAGTTCAATGATGTTCTGCAAAATTTGAAAAATGCCCTCTCTAATGTAGATGTCAGAAGATATGTAGGTCAAAAATACGATTACTTGTTTATTGACGAGTTTCAAGACACGAACCCTT
Source organism: Enterococcus mundtii (assembly GCF_002947535.1). Classification (GTDB taxonomy): domain Bacteria; phylum Bacillota; class Bacilli; order Lactobacillales; family Enterococcaceae; genus Enterococcus_B; species Enterococcus_B mundtii_B. Next base: position 2,848 of record NZ_PUAP01000052.1, on the reverse strand, counting down.
TGCAATGGGCGATCGTTCAACTCATTACGAAAGACTCGCCGATCAAGTTGATCATCGTAGGAGATGATGATCAAAGTATCTATGGCTTTAGAGGATCTGAACCTGATTATCTCAAACAGTTCGAAAGAGAATATCCAACAAAAACACTCTTTCTATTGACTAATTATCGTTCGCGAGCATCGATCGTTCAAGGAGCCAATCGATTGATCACGTTCAATAAAGAGGACCGCATACCTAAAGCGATGGTACCGGCGCAAAAAGAACCAGGTGTATTACAGGCATTATCCTTTAAAACCGTACAAGAGGAAAGTGATTGGCTGATCCAGCAAGTGTATGCCTTTATAGAAGACAAAGGAAAGTATAAAGAATCGATCATTTTGTATCGCTCATTATCACAAACGCAAGCTTTAGTGCAACGGTTGATCCAAACAGATATTCCATTTGTATTAGAAGCGGATACCCAATATGCGGGGATTTTTGGCATTAAGCTTTTTCAACAGTTTTATCAAAAGCTTATTAATTGGTACGATGCAGCAATGCCGATAAAAACACAGGCTTATCAACAATTATTGCGACAGCTGATGATCAATTGTTATTTGAAAACAAATGAATGCGACCAATTTTTCTCTAATAAAAACAGTGACCAAGATATTGTTGCTTATATTTTAAAACGGCGACCTAATTTAGAGTCTAGAGAAAAAGAACTAAAGACATTTGTAAGCGCGCTAGAGTCATTTGCCCAACCAACAAAACGTTCATGTGTTTCACTGATTGAGACCTATTGTCGGTTGCCAAGACCGAATAAAGAAATCGAGCAAGGTGACAAAGAATGGTTGCTGGAGACGATCAGACAATATCCAACGATCCCACAATTGAAAAAATTGTATCTTGAGATCCAAGGAATTGCAGCAGAACTAAAAACAAGGTTGATTGCTTATCGTAAGGGGAAACTAGATGCATTATGTATCCAGAGTATTCACAAAAGTAAAGGCCTAAGTTATCGTAATGTCTTTTTAATCGGTTGTAATGAAGGAATGATTCCTTATAATGGTGCGGTAGCAAAAGATAAAAGACTGAAAAGTGAGTTGAAAATCGAGCCATTAACGACGATTGAAGAGGAGAGACGTCTTTTTTATGTCGCAATGACTAGGGCAAGAAATCGCCTTTACTTATGTGTTCCTGAGTTTAAGGGGAAAAGAAAATTAAAACCTTCTCGTTTTATTAAAGAAACAGGTTGTAAAGTTAAAAAAATCCAATAAATTACGAACAGCAAAGCGAGTAAAAATACACTCGCTTTGCTTTTTTATTCAAAAATATAAATAACTATAATTATTTATGTGGGTTTTAAATAACCGTTGTTTATAAAAAGAATATAACCTTTACAAATCTTTTTAAATAACATAAATATAAAAGAAAACAAAATTTATTTATTTTAAGGATAGCGTATGACTGGCATTATTTTGATATTACGTTTAGAATGGGATTACAATTAAAAAGGAGTGAGAAAATGATAAAACTATACACTTCGCCTAGCTGTACATCTTGCAGAAAGGCCAAAGCATGGTTACAAACGAATCACCTTGATTTTGAAGAAAAGAATATCTTTGCAGAACCTCTATCAGAAAACGAGATAAGACAAATATTGGCCGCAACGGAAGGTGGAGTCGAAGATATTATTTCCACTCGATCAAAAGTTTATGAGAAACTAAGGATCGATTTTAATGATTTATCATTAAAAGAAATGATCCGCTTGTTCAAAGAATACCCATCTTTACTTAGACGCCCGATACTCCTTGATGAGAAAAGAGTATTGATTGGATTCAATGAAGATGAAATACGAGCATTCATTCCTAGAGAAATACGAGGTGTCGCAAGAAACTTGATTTATATGAAACATAGTGTCTTGTATTCGTAAGAATAGGAGGAGACGTTGTGAATATCAAAATCTATAGTTCAACGAATTGCACAATAACGGTTAAAGCAATCCAATGGTTAGAGAAAAAGCATTTATCTTATCAATTTGTTGATCTAGAAAGTAGAGCTTTAAGCAATAAAGAAGTCAAAGAGATATGTAGTTTTGAAAATGCAGATATTGAACAACTATTTACTACATGGTCATTTGAATTCAAAAAAATTAAAGCTGGGCTTCCAAAAAATCAGGAAGATCAACTTCTATTTTTGTGCAAAACGCAACGTCATCTTTTAAGACGTCCTTTGATCATCATCGATGATGCGCTGTTTGTTGGCTACGATCAACGATTGATGGAGCAATTGATTTTACATGAATAGACTGTATCCAATTGTGTTACATACTGAAAAAGGCAATTGGAATCATCGGTTTTTCCTTAGTAACAAGCCAAAGAATCAAAATCTCACTTACCTGTTCTCTGGTTTTTTGGCTTATTACCAAAGGCGCGTTGCATATTTTTCGTAAAGAAACTAGTGATAACTAGCAAAAAGTGTAAGAGGCAAATCGTATATTCCAAAAGAAAATATTTCGACTTTTTCGTATTTCTACTATAAAGAGGATCAGAATTGAAAGTATACCAGATAGATTTAGAAGAAATAGTGATTGACAACTAAATAGAATAAATGGTATATTTTTTTTTGTTGTTTTTTGTTTATTACTGATTTTAATAGTGTAAATAAAACTTTAAATAATGCTTGACGAATAGAAAAGCACATGTTAATATAACTAATGTTGTTTGGAGCGATCATCAAGGGATGCTGACTCTACAAATGAAGAGGCAAAAAAAGTTGTTGACAAATAACAAACAACAAGTTATTATAAGTGAGTTGCTGAAACGGCCTCGTGAAAAACGAGTTCAAAAAACTTTTAAAAAATAGT
>NZ_PUAP01000051.1 GCF_002947535.1 Enterococcus mundtii | reverse complement strand
AACATTCAAACGGACTCCTCCGAAAAGATGGACTACCAAAAGAAATGGACTTCAACCAAGTCAATCAAGGATTCATCTCATCCGTTGCGTCCAAAAGAAACCATATCCCTAGAAAATCACTAAATTACCAAACACCATTAGAAGTTTTTTTGAGTTACGTAAATGGAAAGTTTTGTCTCGCTTAATTTGACAAATAATACCGCCGTTTGTATAATTAAGCGAGACAAATAAAAAAGCCATTTATGTTACACTCAAATTGTAATACCCGCTAAAGCATACAAGGAGAGTGAACATAAATGACTTATACCCATCTTACACCAAACGAGCTTGTAATGATAGAAGCATATTTTCATCAAGAAACTCCGGTTGCTATCGTTGCGAAGCAGCTTAAACGTGGACGCCAAACAATTTACAATGTCTATAACTTTCTCAAATGTGGTGGAGCAGCACTTGAATACTTTGAACAATACAAAGAAAATAAGCGACGTTGTGGGAGAACCGAAATCATTTTTCCTGCTGAGGAAAAAGAATACATTGCAAAAAGATCAACTGAAGGTTGGACCCCAGACGTCATTATTGGCCGTGCAGAGCGAACCTTCTCTTGTTCAGTAAGTACCCTCTATCGCCGGTTTAAGACGGGAGAATTCAATGTTTTACATTTACCGATGCAAGGAAAACGAAAACCAAATGGTTATAAGGAAAAACGTGGAAAACAGGCATTCAAAAGAAATATTTCTGAACGTAAAAAAGATTATGTCGTTTTCGAAGAAGAATTTGGACATTTAGAGGGTGATACGATTGTCGGCATCCACCATAAAAGTGCCGTCATCACACTCGTTGAGCGACTTTCAAAAGCCATTATCGCCTTGAAACCAGAAGGCCGTAAGGCAGTTGATATTGAAAATTCGATTAATGAATGGCTTCAATCCGTACCCAAAAATCTTTTCAAATCAATTACCTTTGATTGTGGAAAAGAATTCTCTAATTGGAAAAGTATTAGTAATACGAATGATATTGATATTTATTTCGCAGACCCAGGAACGCCTTCCCAACGGGGATTAAATGAACATTCAAACGGACTCCTCCGAAAAGATGGACTACCAAAAGAAATGGACTTCAACCAAGTCAATCAAGGATTCATCTCATCCGTTGCGTCCAAAAGAAACCATATCCCTAGAAAATCACTAAATTACCAAACACCATTAGAAGTTTTTTTGAGTTACGTAAATGGAAAGTTTTGTCTCGCTTAATTTGACAAATAATA
>NZ_PUAP01000050.1 GCF_002947535.1 Enterococcus mundtii | reverse complement strand
CTTAATTTGACAAATGAAAATAGTAAAAACCGCCAAGAAAAAGAATGAAATTGTTTGAAAATGAGAAAAAAGGGGTGTTTTTTTAAAAAAACAACTGATATTTTAGGTAAATGACTGCAAACTGAACAATAAGACAGTACATGGTGAGACAGAACAGTCAAAAAATCGCTGATTCATTTTTGGTTTATACCCGAAATATCGTTCCATAAATATCGCTATTCCATTGGAAGGAGAAAAAAAGAGCCTGAAACAAACGGAACCTCTTCAAAAATAAACGGAAAGCCACGGGAATTTAAAGAACGATTCCCGTGGCTTCTTTTTATTTCTTGAAGTTGAACACCTTTGTTACAAGCTCTTTAGATGAAGTTATGCTCATATACTGTTTATTCTTCTTTCAATAAGCCTTTAAATAGACCGATGACAAAATCATTTGGATCAAAAGCTTCTAAATCATCGATTCCTTCACCCAAACCAACTAGTTTGACAGGTAAGTGCAATTCATTACGAATGGCTAAGACGATTCCACCTTTAGCTGTACCGTCTAATTTTGTTAAAACTAGCCCTGTCACATCAGAGGTTTCTTTGAACTGTTTCGCTTGGACCATGGCATTTTGCCCTGTCGTCGCATCTAACACAAGTAAGATCTCATGTGGTGCTTCTGGTAATTCTCGTTGGATCACACGTTTGATCTTCTCTAATTCGTTCATCAAATTGACTTTGTTTTGCAGACGTCCAGCTGTATCAACAAGTAAAATATCTGCTTGTTGTTCTTTGGCTTTTTCGATGGCATCGTAAACGACTGCCGCGGGATCACCACCAGCTTTGCCTCGAACCACTTCAACTTCTGCACGTTCTCCCCAAACGACTAATTGATCGATCGCACCCGCACGGAAGGTATCTGCTGCGGCTAACAATACTTTTTTGCCTTCCGTTTTGTATTGATGTGCTAATTTACCGATACTCGTCGTCTTTCCTACACCATTGACACCAACAAAGAGGATCACCGTTAATCCTTCTTCTTGAAGATTCAATGTATTGACTTCATCGATGCCTTCTTGCTCATACAGCTCAACTAATTTTTCGATGATCGCATTTTGGATCTCAGCTGGTTTCTTGGCGTTTCTTAGCTTCACTTCTTGGCGTAACGCTTCAGTAATCTTGATGGCTGTTTCAAAGCCGACATCTGCACCGATCAATGTTTCTTCCAATTCTTCGAAGAAATCTTCATCGACTGTACGGAAATTTGCAAACAGTTCATTCATTCGTTCACCAAACGTTTTACGGGTCTTTTCTAGACCCTTGTCATATTTCTCTTGTACTTCTACTTCTTCTGGTGCTTCTTCACCAGTAAAGGCTCGTTTGATCTTATCAAAAAATCCCATAGTATACCTCCTTTACACTAAAACAAATTGTTGGATTGCTTTTGCTACCCCATGTTCGATGTTACTTGCCGTGACATGATCAGCGGCTTCTTTGACAAAAGGTACCGCATTTTCCATGGCTACACCAAGTCCTGCGTATTCGATCATCGGTAAATCATTTTCCTCATCTCCGATTGCCATGATCTCACTACGTTCAAGTCCTAAATCTTTTGCTAATAAAGAAATACCATATGCCTTAGTGACACCTTTTGGCATAAATTCTAATAAAACATTGCGCGTTTTGATAATTTCATACGAATCATAATAAGCGCTTGGAATCTCCTTGATTTTTGCATCTAGTTCTTCTTGCTCATAGGCAATGACTGCTTTATTCAACACAAACTCATCCGTGATATCAGCTAGTACTGCTGGTTGGAATTGCAATAAGTTGTTTAATACATTGTACAACGATTGCTTTTGAGGCGCACTAGGTAATTGCAAGACGACATTATCTGATAAGACGTCTAACGGCAAGTCTAGTTCTTGTGCCAACGCATAAAGACGATGGATATCAGACACAGACATCGCCTTTTTCTCGATGATCTCACCTGTATCATTTTTTTGGACTAAGCCACCGTTGAAGGTAATGCTATAATCGCCTTCTTCGACTAAACCTAGTTCTTGTAAATAATGTGCCATCGCTGCTAACGGACGCCCCGTGCATAAAACGATTTTTACGCCTTGTGCTTTTGCTTCGGCCAAAGCTTGTTTATTCTCAGATGAGATTTTCTTTTCTTCGTTCAATAGTGTTCCATCTAAATCGATAGCGATTAATTTGATCATTTCGTCCCCTACACTTTCGTTTCACTCATTCTTCCTTCTTCATTGATGTCTTCCATACGGACAGAGACGATTTTTGAAACCCCAGACTCTTGCATGGTCACACCGTATAAGACATTCGCAGCAACCATCGTCCCTTTACGATGCGTCACCACGATAAACTGTGTATCGTCTTGGAACTCGCTGAGATAGCGACCAAAGCGTTTGACATTGGCTTCATCTAGCGCAGCCTCGACCTCATCAAGGATACAAAACGGTACAGGGCAGACACGGATAATCGAAAAGAGCAACGCAATGGCAGTTAATGCACGTTCTCCTCCTGAGAGTAAACTTAAACTTTGTAGTTTTTTACCTGGAGGCTGTACTTCGATTTCAATCCCTGTCTGCAACAAATCAGTCGGATCAGTCAACACAAGTTCTGCGCGACCGCCACCAAACATATTTGGGAAAACGACTTTGAATTCTTGGCGGATTGCTTCAAAAACTTCTTTGAAACGAGTCCGTACCTCATCGTCCATTTCATCCATTGTTTCAAACAATTGGTCCTTAGCCGATAATAAGTCATCTCGTTGAGCAGCCAAAAAGGTATGACGTTCATTCACTTGCTCATACTGCTCAATGGCGTTCAGATTCACTGGTCCTAAACGGTCGATTTGCTGTTTTAACGAAGCAACTTCTACTCGACTATTCGCTACATCCGTTGTTTCTTCATAAGATTCGCAGGCTTTTTCATAATTCATCTGATACTCCGTTTGAAGATAATTCAAATGATTATCCAAAATCATTTCCGCACGATTCTTTTGGACCTCTAACTGTGACTGTTCTGTCAAAAGTTCTTTTTGTTTACGGTTTTCAGCTAATAGATCGGCATCCAATGCATCGATGCTTGTTTGCATTTCTTCACGTGACTGTTTGGCTTCTTCAAGAGAAGCTTTTAAGCGATCTCGTTCTGTCGCTAAATCAGCAATTCGTTGATCTAAACTTTCTTCTGTCAGTTCGTGATCAGAGAAGTCCGCAGTCAATGCATGCAGTTGTTGTTCTAGTCCTTCTTGTTTGGCTAATGCTTCATTTTTTTGTACGCGTGCGCCACGTAGTTGGATCTGCAAGTGATTGTATTGCTCTTTCAATACGGCTAATGAGGCCTGCTCCTGTGCTTGTTTTTCCTGGATCTGCGCGCGACGTTCTTCCATCTTGTCACTTTCTTGACTCAATGAACTGATTTCAGCATCGATCTCTTGGCGTTGTACTTCTAGTTCTTGTTGTTTTGCCAAAAGTTCTGCCTGTTGTTTTTGATAATTCTCCATGAATTGTTGCAATTCACGCGTTTCATAACTTGAGATTTGTTGCTCTTTTTCAAAACGAGTGAGTTCGTTGGCCACATTTTGTCGTTGATTTGCTACTTCTTGTTCTTCAAAGCGTAACTGTTCCCCTTGTGTCCGCAGAAGTTCTTGTTCTTCTGCCAAAACCGTTACTTCTTGTTGCAATGCTTGGACTTTCTTTTCTTGACTTTGCAATTCCTGATCGGCTTGTTGAAACTCACTCGTCAATTGTTTTAATTCTTGATTTTGTGCAAATAAACTTCCTTGATTGCCCCGCTTCGTCGCCCCACCAGTCATTGAACCACCGGCATTCATGACATCACCTTCTAGTGAGACCACACGATACTGGTAACGAATCTGTTGGGCAATGGCATTGGCACTTGCTAAGTCTTTTGCTAATAGAATCGTCCCTAATAGATTGTGCACGATTGTCTGGATCTGCTCGGGATAAGTCACTTGTTCGCTAGCGATCCCGATAAACCCGTCAACTGTTTGCGCTTGTGCAAAAATATGTGCAGGTAATTGACGAGGCTTGATTGTCGTTAATGGTAGAAACGTTGCTCGTCCGCCTTTTTGTTGTTTCAAATAAGTGATCGCTTGACGTGCATCGCCTTCATTTTCAACAATGACATGTTGCGCTGAACCACCCAAAGCTGTTTCGATCGCTAATGTATAATCAGCCGGAACATCGATCAATTCAGCAACCGCCCCAACGATCCCAGAGAGGCGTTGCTTTTGTTGCAAGATCAAACGAACACCTTGATAGAAGCCAAAGTAATTTTCTTGGATTTCTTGTAAACTTTTCTGACGTGCCCGTAATTGTTGGACTTGGTTCATCAGTTGATACATTTTGGGCTGTTCTTTTGCCAAACGCTCTTGTGCTTGTTTTCCTTTTGTTTGCACAAGTTCAAGTGACGCTTTGACCTCATTCAATGCTTGCTGCAGCTTTTCATGTCGCTCTGTCAACTCGATTTGCTTGGCGGACATTTCCGCAACATTCGCTTCCACTTCCGATTGTTTTGCTAGTGTTTGCTGACTTTTAGATGTCTCTTGGACATATTGACGCTCCAAGTACTTCAATTCATTGCCGACAGTTGCTTGTTCTTGCATCAGATCGACATACTGATCGCGTAATTCTGCCAACAATTCTTTGGTTGATTTTTGGTATTTCTCCAATTCTTGTTGCGTACTCATCAGCGCTTTTTCAGCTTTTTGGATCTCTGCCTCTTTTTGACTGACTTCTTGGGTCAAAGTCGCTTGTAATTGTTCAAAATGAGCCACTTTTTCTTGCACTTCAGTTAAAGAAGCTTGGTATTCTTTTGAGCTCTTTTGGGTATGCTTCGTTCGCTCAAGTAATACTTCTTTTTGTCCTTCTGTTTGCTTTAATTTTTCTGACAACGCTAATAACGTTTGTTGATTTTTTTCGATCATACGGTCGGCCTGGTTATTTTGTTTGCGTTTGTCGGCTAATAACTGTTCCTTTGTTTGGATCTGCGTCGTTAAGGATGTTAGTGATTGGTTGAACTGATCTAATTGTAGTTGTCGTTCATCCCACTCTTTTTTTGCCGCTTTGATTTCAGCAATCATCAAAGAGATATCTGTGTTAGTCAATGTTTCTTTTAATCGTAAAAACTCCTTCGCAGCCTCACTCTGGGCGGCCAAAGGAGTTAATTGCTCTTCAAGTTCATAGATGATATCTTGGACACGGCTTAGATTATCCTCTGTTTCAAAAAGCTTTTGCTCCGCCTTTTTCTTGCGCTGTTTGTATTTCAAGACTCCAGCTGCTTCTTCAAAAATCCCTCGACGGTCTTCTGGCTTACTGCTAAAAATCGCTTCGACTTTTCCTTGAGAGATGATCGAAAAAGATTCTTTCCCTAAGCCAGAATCCATAAATAATTCTTGGATGTCTTTCAAACGACAAGGTTGTTTATTGATGAAAAAGTCGCTTTCACCTGTTCGACGGTAACGCCGTGTCACACTGATCTCACTATACTCTAGTGGCAAGTAATGATCAGAGTTGTCTAATACGACGGTTACTTCAGCGACATTCAATTGTTTACGGGAATCAGAACCGGCAAAAATAATATCCGGCATTTTCCCGCCACGAAGGCTTTTCGCAGACTGTTCGCCTAGTACCCAACGGATGGCCTCGGTAATATTGCTTTTCCCGCTACCGTTTGGCCCAACGACCGCTGTGACACTATTTTCAAACTCAATGATTGTTTTATCTGCAAATGATTTAAAGCCGGCTATTTCAATGCGTTTTAAATACACGAAGTCTTTCCCTCACTTACTTAGTGCTGCTAAAGCATTCTCAGCAGCAGCTTGTTCTGCTAGTTTTTTCGATTTTCCTTGTCCAGTTCCAATCAACCGATCGTCAACGTATACTTCGATCCAAAAAATACGTTCGTGTGCTGGACCTTCTTCATTGATCAAACGATATTCGATCAACACGTCTCCTGCTTTTTGCAATACTTCTTGTAATCTTGTTTTATGATCCATCTCATGGGAAAAAGCACCGGCACGCACCTTCGGAAAAATCACCGTTTCAATAAACACATGTGCTGCGTCAAACCCTTGATCAAGGTACAATGCTCCTAAAAAGGCTTCAAATAGATCACAAAGAAGCGCTGGACGGGTTCGTCCACCTGAGTTCTCCTCACCTTTTCCTAACAGGATGTACTGATCAAAACGACATTCCTTGGCAAATTTGGACAAACTATCTTCACGTACGATAGCTGCACGAGTTTTGGTCAATTTTCCTTCTGGGATATCTGGATACAAACGATACAGATATTCAGAAACCATCAACTCTAATACAGCATCTCCTAAAAACTCAAGACGTTCGTTGTCGGATAGTTGCAAATTGCGATGCTCATTCACATAGGATGAATGGGTAAAAGCTTGTTCAAGTAAGTTTAAATCGTGAAAAACGATGCTATACTTTTCTTTCAATTCTTTTGTTAGCTGATTGTCCATTTCCCACATTCCTTTATGGCTATTTTTTCAATACTTCCTTATTATACTGGTTTTTTATAAAATATGAAATGGTTGAGACAAAAGGTATGAAAAGCTTTATGAATGATATGAATAAACCTCCTATAAAAAAATAAACTAAGACTAGCAGACACGAAATCCGTTAGATGCTCTCTTTGTTTTCTGATCGTCGTATGTTTATCCTATTGAGAAGTCTCTTCCTTTAGTTGTTCGCCAACACTCAATAATAAATAGGGACGAAGTAGTCTATCCATAACTTCTATGATACACTTGCCGTGGGAGCTGGAGGTAATGCACTATACAATATCAGATTAGTTGCTTTTGCTGTTACATACGAGATCATAAGCATTGACGCATCGATGATTATGATTTCCAATTTATTAGTTAGAATAATCAACATCCACGATTTTTTGTCTAGTCACGAAAATACAGAAACCATTTGAGTGACGTTAACTAACAAAGGATATCGTCAAAATATAATGTAAGTTGGTGATTAAAATTTTTTCAGTAACTAGTTTTATTTTTGTTGTAGTTTTTGTCGGTATAATAAAAATCGTTGCACAGTTAAATGAAATAATTAGCTTGCTACGCTCAAAAAATAAAATCGAGACTGAGTTGGTTGAAGCAATAAAAACAATAAAAGAAAAGAATCATTTTTAGCTACTATTTATCTTAGCTAAAGTAGCACAACCTTAGAGAACAGATAGAATATGAAACAAAATGTTTGAAATAGTACAATACTAAACCACTCCCTCTCAACAGATCAATCAACGCTTGAGCGACGATCTCATCTCTTTTCTATCGGAGTGAAATCGTCGTATTTTATTATTAATACTTGTAAAATTTATCCGTTAATCGATACTTAATTGGACTCTCTTCCCCCAATTTTGAATCCTATTTTTTTACAATTCAGCTTATGCCATTAAGTCATTCGCTGGTTAATCTCTGAGAAGAAGTTCTCTAAGTTAGCTTTACAATGAGTGATGGAAATCAAGCGAAACTCAGAAATCCTTCCTCACTAAAACAAGTGTAAAAAAAACATTCGTTAATATTTCCCCTTGATTTGTATTGGCTATATCGCAATTCATTAATATGCTTATACCTACACTAACCTACTTCTATTTATCAGTTCATTCATATCAACTTGCCCACCTAGTTGTTCTGCCAAATCTAAATCATGGGTGACTAAGACGATCGTCACTCCTTGCTCATTCAATTCTTTCAATGCTTCGATCACAAGTTGCCGATTTCCTTTATCCAAAGAGGCAGTGGGCTCATCAGCAAAAACGATTTTAGGGGTTTGCAAAAACAAACGAGCTAAAGCTACTCGTTGTTGCTCACCTCCGCTCAAACGAAATACTTTTTGGTGCAGTGAGTCTTCCATTTGGAACTTACGGAGTGCAGCAATCATTTTTTTCTCTTCTTTTACTACCAATTGTAAATTTTGTTTGACTGTTTCATTATCGATCAATGCAAAGTTCTGAAATAAAAATCCTGCATATTCACGAAAGAAACGTTTTTTACTTTTACGGTGAAGGAATTGATTATCTATCCATATTTCACCAGAATCTATGGGCTCCAGTTGTCCTAAGCAGTTCAGTAACGTCGTTTTCCCTACACCACTGCTTCCAGTGATCACAGTTATTGAACCAGTCTCTACATGTAAAGATACGTTTTCAAAAATCACTTTTCCTTTATACTTTTTAGTGATTTCTTTGGCTTCAATCATATTTGATCACCTCCAGACGTTTTCTTTTTTCTGATAAATACGTAGTGAATAAAAGGATACATAATTCAAATAATAGTAATAGAATCAAAATCTGCCACCAAGCATGGTTGATGAGTAGCAAGATCAACGCAACAACAGTAGAAATGCCTAATATTATTTCATAATATCTGTGATGCCTCTGTAGCAGAGTCCAACCAGCAATATATTTGAGAAACAGTTTTTTCTTATTCATTTCCACATACAGTAAACTCAAATAGACTTGAATAAAAACAAAGCCCATAAGGATCAAGATCAAAATACTAAGGGTTGTATAATAATCACGTCTCACCCCCATAAGAGATTGATTGATACTATCTTTTACAGCAATCAAGCCATAAAAATCATGTTCCATATGATTTTCTTTAATAAATTCTTGGACAAGTTGAGGGTCTCGAAACAAGTAAGTCCCATTTGAAATATCCTGTATCCATATTTCAATATTTGGTTGGATCAATGGCAATGACATGGAAACGATAATTGGATTGGAAGAAAAAGTTTTTTCATAGGGTTGGAAGTTATAGTTAAAAAGGACTTGGTTTGCTTGCGTATAAAGAATTTTTAACTCGCCTTCGTATGCTTTCGTTTCGTACTCAAAAGAATTTTGATAAAAATCAAGTTCAGCCTCGGCTTCTGGAATGATCATTTCTGTATACATTCGCTTATTTTCAGGAATAAGAAGATAGAAAAAGGAATCATCTAATGAGTCAATCAATTGACCATCCGCATCCTTGATAGCCAATTCTTGTACGGCATGATGGTTGCTTAACCAAAAAGCGTCATTTTCAATATAATTTAGTGTCGGACTACTATGACCAAGTTCATTGTCCCTTAGAAAAATTCCACCTGACTGTTCTGATTTTTCCAACAAGGGAAGCAACCGTGAATTGATTGGTGCTTGTGCTTTCTTTCGCACGTCTTTACTTTCTGCCGGGTTTACAAGTAGATTGGTGTCTCTACTAAATGCCAAGTGATAATAGTCAGGAACTCTTGTCCATTGGGAGAGCTGCTGTTCAAGCTCACGCGTCTCCATTACTTTAATTGATAACGTACTAGCTTGCACCGTAACAAACGTGAAGATGATGATCTTTAATAAAAGGTTCAAACGAAATAATAATCGGTAAGGTTTCCTTCCTTTTATCTTATCTGAAATCGTACCGAACGAAAAAACAATCCAACTCGTAAACAATTGAAGCACCCAAATCATTAAATGACCCCAGAAAAAAATCGGTCGATAAAGAAACTGCAATTGTGGAGACCACCAAGAAAAAGCAATCATCAAGAAAGTAAAAATCGCGCTATCAATGAAACTATCTTTGACGGACACCGTCAGCCAACGTTGTCCTAACATCTCAATCACACCAATTTTCTTACGCAGGGAAGCTTTGTAAAACAGTAAAGCTAAAATCACAAAGAAAAATAGAATAAAAAAGAGTTGTCCGATACTCATCAATAAACCCGCAGTCAATAAATGGAACCATTTTATCTCTTCAATCCCCAATTTGATTCCTTGTTCATGAAAATCAGCGATCATTTCAGATGGAGGGGCTTCTGTTACAATATAAGTCCCCAACACATCTTGATGTTCCATCTCTGTGTAGTCATAAAAATAAGTGGCAACATCCGTTTTTATAGGTGGAAAAGAGTATTCCGATCGTTCCACCTTGTCAAAGGTATAAATTTCTTTTGTCGTCTCACCAGAGGCGCCAATTCTAAAAACCAGTTTATGTATAGCAATTTGATGTTTTTTTGCATAAGCAGAAATCTTTTCATTGACTTCCTCAATCGTCCCACTCGCTTCTTCAATCACAATGCCCGAATGAGCATTGGGGATAGCACTCTTGATTCCTTCATTTCCGATAAAAGAAATGGCATAAAGAAAACTTAACACTGTAACTATAAATAACCCTCGATAGATTTTTTTCATAATGAAAGAAAAAAAGCATCTAAAATATAAGAAAGTTGAAAACACTTTGAACAATATTTGAGAAGTTATGAAATATTGTAACTACATTTATATCTTAGCTACTTATGATTTCTATATCCACCACCCTCCAGATCTATTTTCAGTAAAAAGCGAGGAGCCTCCACATATATTCTCCTCTGAAGATTGATAGTGACTTCTGAACTCTATAAAGTAACAACAAAAATAAAATTTCCTAATTATTCTCCTCCTTTCATATATATTATATACTTTCACATGTTCCAAAAACAGATAATTCCTTTTTTTCCTAATCAAAAAAACCGAGCCAGCCGAGATTAGGAGAATCCTATCTCGAACTGATTCGGTTTTATCATTTAATGATTATGAACGTGAATCTGAAGTGACAGATACAACAGCCCATGGATTGACAGCATCATATGCCCAATTCCAATCTTTAACGCGGTCGTTTACTGGTAATACTTCGTTACGGAACAATGTTGGAATAGCAAAAGCTTCTTCAAATGCGTATTCTTGCCATTTTTTGTAAGCTTCTTTTTGGTAATCTGCATCAAATGCTGCACTTGAATTGATATCATTGATCAATTTTGTGTTTTCTTCTGACTCATAACGAGTGTAGTTGAACGCTGCATTTGCACCCCATAGTCCACTTGGATTTGGATCTGTTCCTGTGTTCCAAGCAGCTTGGTAGATGTCGATTTCTGGATCATCATTTTCTAAACGATCATAGAATGAGTTGAATTCGATCAGACGACCTGTTGTATATTGAACATCTAAACCGATTTCTTTCCATTGTTGTACGTAGTAATCTGCTAATGGTTGCGCTGTTTCGCCACCTGACATTGACGCAAAGTTGATTGTCAACTTGTTACCATCTTTGTCTTCACGGATACCATCTCCATCAACATCTTTATATCCTGCATCATCCAATAATTTATTGGCTTTATCAATATCTTGTGTGAAGCCTTTTAGATCTGCATCGTGGAATCCTTCAAATACTGGTGGAATCAATGAAGTCGCATTGCTTCTTAAACCAGCATAGAAACGTTCGCCTACTGCAGTGTTGTCTAAAGCGTAACCCATTGCTTGACGTAATGATTTGTCAGCCATTTTTGAGTTTGGATCATATTCAACACTTCCACTTTCAGCATCCCATTTACCTAGTTTGAAACCTAAGTAAGTGTATGAAGTTTGCTGACGTCCTAGATTCGTATAGCCAGCGATATCTTGGTATGTTTCGTAAGTATCTGTTGGCATTTGGAAAATCATATCATACAATTTTGAATTCAATGCTTCTGTTGCACTTGCTGTTGGTAATGATTTCATTGTGATTTTCTTCAATTGTGGTGTACCATTCCAGTAGTATTCATTTGGTAAGAACTCTACTGATTCACCAGCAACGATGTTACTCATATAGTAAGGACCAAATGTCACAGGGTTCTTACGGACTTGATCACTTGATTCCATGTCTTTGATAGCAATTCCTTCAAGTGTGTGTTTTGGCGCTGCATATGTCCAAATACCACCACCTGCTTGAAGCATGCTTGGGTTCATTTCTTTATATTCGATTTTAACAGTTTTGTCATCTACTTTTGTAATTCCAGAAATCGTATCTGCACTACCGCTGTTATATTCTTCCATACCAACGATATTACGGAATGTATCATCGTAACGGATACCAGTGTATTCAGAGTTACCGATGATTTCATAAGGGAAAATAACATCATCTGCTGTGACATCGACACCATCAGACCATTTTACGTTGTCTTTAAGTGTGATCGTCGCTGTTTTCGCATCTTCGTCTAATTCTAATGAGGCTGCACCATCGTTTGTGATCGTGAAGTTGTCATCATTTGTAAATAATGGTTCATGTGAAGGCGCCATAAACGCTGCATCAAAGGCATCTTGATAAAATTCCCATTGGAACAATCCTTTGAATTGACTGTCTGTTGCGACTGCAACATTTAACTCACCGTCTTCGATTGCTTCATCATTATTCGTTGTTGCTAATGGGAAAGTCAATTCACTGTTATCCCCATTATCTGCTGAATTATTACCTGACGAGCTAGTTCCGCCGCCATTTCCACACGCTGCTAATGCTGCTACAGATAGCAGTGTGACAAATCCAAAAATCGTTTTCTTCATATCCTATTTTCCCCCTTCACTTCTCTTATCCTAAACGTTGACGCGCATCTGCAGAACGCTTAAATGCTTGTCCAACGTAGTTTATACTCAACATCAACACTAAAATTAGAATTGACGCGGGTAACCAAATCCATTGTCGATTCACTAAAACTTCACCGTTACTTGCATAACCGATCAATGTTCCTAAACTAGGTACATTAGCTGGCAATCCAAATCCTAAGAAAGTCAAAGTGGTCTCGATCCCAATATTTGCCGCAAAGTTCATTGTTAAGTTGGTGATGATCAATGAACTAAGGTTTGGCATGATTTCACGGAACATGATTTTGAAATCACTTGTTCCCATCGTTTTTGAAGCACTGACGTAATCACGTCTAGCTTCTGATAACGTCTTACTTCTGAATAATCGGGCTTTAGCTACCCAATAAAATGCACTCATGATAAAAATAAATGACCAAACGTTATAACGCGAAATGATCGAAACAAATACGATAATGATCAACATGATCGGTAAAATCATAATAAAATCAACAATACGCATCAATACGTTGTCAATGATCCCACCATAAAAACCTGAAAGAATTCCAAGCCCTACTCCGATGATCGACGTAATGATCGTGATAGCAAAACCGATCATCACAGAGTTTCTTGCTCCGATGATCAATTGACCGAAGACGTCACGTCCGCCTTCATCTGCTCCTAAAAGGAATTTTGACCCTTGAGAGGAGATAGCGCCAGGTTCAGCATACTTATCAAAAATACTAACAAACATCACTTTATCTTGGTCAATAAAGATTGCCCCGATAAAAATAACTAATAGTAAAACAACTAACAAAGCCAGTGAAAAAATGGCTACTTTATCTTTTTTAAATTCTCGTGCAATCATTCGTATACCCATTGGTGGGATACTTTCTTGCGCAACTTCTTTGTTTTTATCACTCATGATCGATTCTCCCTTCTGTTTGATTTTTTATTGGATTCGTATACGCGGATCAACAATGCTCATGATAATATCTGACAGCAGTGTTCCGACGAGCGTTGCGATTCCTAAAATCAAGACTAAGGCTGTGATTACGGTATAATCACGTTGACCGATTGAGTCAATAAACAATTTTCCGACACCAGGGTAACCAAAGATTTTTTCGATAACGACAGAACCAGCAATCAATGAAGTGATTTCATACCCCATTTGAGATGCCATCGGCAATGCTGCATTACGGAAAATGTGACGACTGAATACTTTGTTTGTCGGCACCCCTTTGGAACGAGCTGTACGTACAAAGTCTAAGGATTTCGAATCAATGACTTCACTTCGTAAATACTGGATCGTTACTGCTGTGGCTAGAAAGGCTTGTGTGATCGATGGTAATAAAATGTATTGCAATCGATCGATCCATTGAGCGAAAAAGCCTCCTTGGAAACCTAAAGTCTGAGAACCACTTGTTGGGAACCAACCTAAACGATAACCAAAAACAAACAACATGATCAATCCGAAAATGAATAATGGAACAGCAAAACTGAAGAAGTTATAAATAACAACTGCTTTGTCCAGAATCGAATTTTGGTATCGACCAGCTAACATACCTAGTGGTACAGCAATCAAGTAGGTAATAATAACAGTTAAAATAGATAAATATAAAGTATTGATGATTCGTTCCCCAATCAAAGAGGAAACCGAACGTTTATACAAGAAACTTTGTCCAAAATCACCTTGTAAGGCATTTCCGACCCAACGGAAGTATTGTTCATACCAAGGGTCATTCAAGCCCGCTGCTTGACGCATTTGCTCGATCACAGCTGGATCTTGGTTTGGGTTGATCAATCCTGTAAACGGATCTCCAGGCATGGCTTGCGCTAGCATAAAGATCAACACACTAAGAATGATCACTTGTGGGATCATCAAAAGAACTCTTCGTAGAATCGTTTTCCACATTAGCTAGCACCTCCATCTTTCAACGCTACTTTGTGTGTAGTAGTTAGTGTACGTAAATCATACACTCGCCCTGCTGTATCGTAGTAATCTTTTTGATGTTCGATATACTCACGTTCAACATTTCGTCGGTTTTGTTTTTGTATTTCCCGATTGTCTACATCGATTCGTGGAATCGCAGATAGTAAGCGTTTTGTGTAGATGTGGCGCGGATCATTATAGATATCTTCTCGTGTACCGATTTCAACAAATCGACCTTTGTACATGATCGCGATGTTGTCACACATGTGTTTTACGACACCTAAGTCATGAGAGATGAACAAATAGCTCAATCCAAATTCTTGTTGGATACGTTTCATAAAGTTCAATACTTGTGCTTGAACGGATAAGTCTAGCGCAGAAACTGGTTCATCTGCAACGATCAATTTAGGATTCGTTGCGACTGCTCGGGCAACCCCTAAACGCTGTCTTTGTCCACCAGAAAATTCATGGGGATACTTGTATAACGCATCCTCTGGCATCCCAACGATGTCCAATAAGCCTTTGACTTTTTTCTTTTCTTCTTGATCGCTCAAGCGTTCAAAGTTACGGATCGGTTCAGCGATAATGTCTAGTACCCGTTTCTTAGGATTCAAACTAGACATTGAATCTTGAAAGATCATTTGGACGTCTTTGTTGTAGCCGATTTTTTTGCGGTTACTTCTTTTCGTGACGTCTTTTCCTTCATACATGATTTGGCCAGAGGTCACTTTTTCTAGACCGACAACTGCTTTTCCGGTTGTGGACTTCCCAGAACCTGATTCTCCAACTAGTCCGTATGTTTTTCCTTTTTCAATAATAAAATCAACACCGTCTACTGCATAGACATGGTCTGTTACTCGGTTGAAAAACCCACTGCGAATAGGATAGTGAACTTTCAAATCTTTGATTGTAATTAATTCTGACATCTACACCTCTCCTTTTTCGTCTCTAAAGTGGAAATGTTTATAACATGAGCAACGTACCATATGATTCGGTGCGATTTCATGCAAGACTGGATTTTCTTCGTGAGCGCTTGCTGGGATCCAAGGAATCCGTGGCGCAAATCGGCAACCTGTGCGTGGCATATTTTTCAATGAAGGGACCACGCCTTCAATCACGTGTAACTCTGCCTCGTGATTTCCTTCTTGTGGAATCGAATTTAGCAACGATTGTGTATATGGGTGTTTTGGATTTTCAAATAACTCTTTGACTCCTGCAACTTCAACAAATTGTCCACCATACATCACAGCAACACGATCCGCCATTTCAGCTACGACACCTAAATCATGTGTGATCAAGATGATCCCTGTCTTTGTTTCTTCTTGTAAGTCTTTCAGTAAGTCAAGGATCTGTGCTTGGATCGTTACGTCCAAGGCAGTCGTTGGTTCATCCGCGATGATGATCGGTGGCTTACATGCAATCGCAATCGCGATGATCACCCGCTGCCTCATCCCACCTGACAACTCATGAGGATATTGACGGCCAACACGTGCAGGATTCGGAATCCCTACTTGTTCTAATAATTCTAATGCACGTGCTTGTCTTTGTTCAGCAGTCATTTTTGTATGGTAAGATAAACCTTCTTTGATTTGATCTTCAATTCTCATCAGAGGGTTTAATGCAGATAATGGATCTTGGAAAATCATCCCGATATCATTCCCGCGGATCTTATTGTACAAAGTTTCATTCAATTCAATTAAATTTAGATCATTGTACATGATCTCCCCTGTGATCTTTGTATTGTTAGGATCTAATAATCCCATAATCGTTGTAGCTAACGTACTTTTCCCGCAACCAGACTCACCAACGATGGCTAAGATCTCGTTTTTATCTAAAGTAAAAGAAACGTCGTCTACTGCATCGTAGTATTCATCTTTTAGACGGAAGCCTGTGTGTAGGTTCTGAACATCTAATAATTGGTTATCTGACAATCGAATACCCCTCTCTGCTCCCTCGATGGAAGTTTTTAATAAAAAAAATAATCCTACACTGAATAACAACTTAGCAAAAAAAATTAAATAAGTAGCATTCTAAGGAGTGTGTAATTAATTATTAATAATTATATAGAAAACCGTTTTATATTGCAAGATTATTTCACACTGTTGCCAGAATTGTCTGAAAAATCTTACGTAGCTGTGTCAGCTTTTAAGGAAGATTAAAAAAAAATGAGGTACGTACCAATCCCTCTCTTTATCCTACTATTTTTATAAATTAAGAATCATTATAAAAATCTACAAAAATCACCGTTATATAAAAAACAGCTTTTATCGAATAGTTACACCATTTTATAAAAGTATAATTATACAGTATATACGAAATCGAAACTTGAAAAAATCACTTATTCTATAGGAATTTATTACATGGTTCTACTCTTTAAAAAAACTATTTTAATCAAATGATTGTAACTGAAAAAGCCAAGAAAACATGAAATAGCTAAACTATTTCTGTTTTCTTGGCTTTGAGTTTAAATCGGTTATCGCCGATTCATTCATCAGTTGTTGTGTATTTATTCATTCAGTTTATTTCAAATGACTGCTGATATAATCCACGGCACCGCCGACTGTTTCGATTTGTTCAGCATCTTCATCAGAGATCTCTGTACCGAATTCATCTTCCAGTTCAAGAACGAATTCCATGATACTAATTGAATCAGCTTTCAGATCATCTTTAATGTTCAGTTCGTCTGTGACTTTGTCTGTATCCATTTCAAAGTGATTAGAAATGATTTTAGCTACCTTATTAAATACTTCTTCACGCGTCAATTTTTTCACCCCCACAATTCTTAGAACTACTACGTTTTCTTCAACCATAGCTAATTTTACTGACAATTTTTTGGAATGTCCACCCTTTTTTCTCCTTCAGCTTGTCAATTCGAAGAAAATTTAGTCCTCTTTTTTCTCAAATTGCTCCACCAATTGTCCTACAACATTGGTTTCAAGCATCGTATGGATTTGACGGATCGTATAGCGAACTGCATCTGGTCCAGTTGCACCATGTGTTTTGATAACTGGCGCTTTCAATCCAAATAAAACAGCTCCACCGTGTTTTGAATAGTCCATTTCAGATTTCAAAGAGCGCAAACCGTCTTTTAATAGTAATGCACCCATTTTACCTTTGATACCTTCATTCAAGATCGCAGATTTCAATAAGGTCATCATATTCATCGCTGTACCTTCAATAGATTTCAACACTGCATTTCCGGTAAAGCCATCGGTTACTACAACGTCTGCTACGCCATTTAGTAAATCACGCGCTTCTACATTGCCAATGAAATTCAAGCTTGTTTCATTTTGTAAAAGTTCAAATGCTTGTTTTGTTAATTCACTTCCCTTGGTCTCTTCCGTCCCATTGTTAAGCAATGCTACGCGAGGCCGGCCGATACCACGAACTTTTCTCGCATAAAACGACCCCAAAATACCATACTGTAAAAGATGCTCTGGTTTGTTTTCTGCATTTGCACCTAAATCTAGCATATCAAACCCTTCGCCTTCTTTGCCAATAACTGGCAATGTGGACATTAGTCCTGGACGTTCGATGTTTTTGATACGTCCAACAATAAATAAGCCGGCTGCTAGTAAAGCTCCTGTATTCCCTGCTGAAAAAATAGCATCTGCTTCTCCATTTTTGACTGCTTGTGCAGCTAAAACCATCGAAGCAGTTTTCTTACGACGGATTGCTTTGACTGGCTCATCATCACTATTGATTTTTTCGTCAGTATGGACGATCGTGATATTTGTTTCATCTGTTAAATATTTCTTGATCTCTGATTCTTTACCATATAGAACAAATTCCAAATCAGGGAAATCTTTTTGTGCTAGAGCGATCCCCTCCACAATGGCTTGTGGTGCGTGGTCTCCGCCCATTGCATCTACTGCAATTCTCATTATTATTTCCACTCCTTATCATCATTTTTGAAAGTATTGATAATCTATTAATCAAAATAACGATTATCTTGTTCGTCTAATTGTAACTTGGCTGTTAATGGTTGATATTCAGGTAATAACTGCCAGTCTTTGATTTGCCAGATTGCCGCAGCTTCTTCTCGAGCAACTTCTAAGACATTTCCATCTGTTACTAGATCTGCGATCGCAAATTCTGGCAAGCCGGATTGGCGGAACCCAAATACCTCCCCAGGCCCTCGTAATTCTAAATCTTTTTCACTCAAGATAAAGCCATTCGTGGTTTCTGTCATGATTTTCATTCGTTCGACACCTAATTCATTTTTAGGATTCGCCACGAGGATACAATAAGAAGCCTCACTTCCCCGACCGACACGCCCACGCAACTGATGCAGTTGCGCTAACCCAAAACGATCCGCATCCATGATCAACATGACCGTTGCATTCGGCACGTTGACACCGACCTCGATCACTGTGGTTGACACTAGGATCTGGAGTTGGTTTTCTTTGAATGTTTCCATGATCTGATCTTTTTCTTGATTCTTCATTTTACCATGCAATAAGCCAACTTCATATTCTGGTGCAAATAACTCACGAAGTTTTTCATAAATTTCCACTGCATTTTTCACATCTAAGGCTTCGGACTCTTCAATCAAAGGACAGATCACATACATCTGATGCCCTCTGCGCAATTCTTTATAGGTCCATTCTAGCACGGTGTCTAATTGAGGGGTTCGGACCCATCTTGTTTCGATCGGAATCCGTCCAGCAGGAAGCTCGTCGATCACAGATACGTCCATTTCGCCATATGCTGTAATTGCTAAGGTTCGAGGGATCGGAGTGGCTGTCATGAACAACACATCCGGACGCCAGCCCTTCTCACGCAATACTTTTCGTTGGTTCACTCCAAAACGATGTTGCTCATCGGTGATCACTAAGCCTAGATTTTGGAATGCGACACCTTCTTGGATCAATGCATGTGTTCCCACGACGATATCGATTTCCCCATTTTCTAAGCGTTCTAATAACTCGCGACGTTCTTTTACTTTCGTTGATCCGGTCAATAAAGCAACGGTCACTTCATTTGGATCAAATAGTTGGGATAAACTTTCCATATGTTGTTGCGCCAAGATTTCTGTCGGAACCATCAACGCCCCCTGAAAGCCAGCAGTCACTGTCGCATATAAAGCAATCGCAGCAACAACGGTCTTCCCACTCCCCACATCCCCTTGCAACAAACGCTGCATATGGTGTGGATTACGGAGATCCCGGCAAATCTCATTGGTGACACGTTTTTGTGCCATCGTTAATTCAAATGGTAATTTTTTTGTAAATTGTTTTAATCGTTCGACATCATAAAGGATCTCAAGTCCATTCTTTTCAGATTTTTCGGCTTTCTTCAATCCTTGTAACTGCATCTGGAAAAAAAAGAATTCTTCAAAAACGATCCGCCGTTTGGCTTGATGATTTTCCTCATGATTTTGTGGAAAATGCATGCTTCTTACAGCTGTCGGACGATCGAGCAAACGGTATTTTTCAATTAAAGATACTGGTAAATTTTCTTCAATCAAATCACCATACTCACTAAACCCTCGACGGATCAGATCGACCAGTGTCGTTTGGCGAATGGATTTGTTGACATGATAGATCGGAGAGAAATCATCTGGACTTTGCGAACCAAGGATCTTCATCCCATTCAGTGCTTTACGTTTCGCATCCCATTTCCCATAAACTGCGATTTCTTCAGATAAAATGACTTTATCTTTTAAATAGGGCTGATTGAAGAAAGAAACATTGAACACTTCATGTTCTTGCATCATCCGAAATTGCAAACGGCTTTTTTTGTAGCCAAAACGACTCATTACTGGCGGAGAGACAACTAAACCTTTTAATGTAACTTTTTCTTGGTCTTGGATTTCGTTTAGATTTCTTTCTTGGATATCTTCATAACGAAAAGGATAGTAAGTTAATAAGTCTTCGATTGTATGGATACCTAGACTAGCTAAGCTATCCGCTCTTTTTTGGCCAACACCTGCCAGCACTGTGACTGGATCAGCTAACGAACGCATAAGAATTCCCTCCTTTAACAAAAAAAGGAACTTGGTCAACGATTCGCGAATCGTTGACCGAAGATCCTTTCAAATGATTTTCTGCTTTATCTATCGGCTTCAGGCTGTATTATTCAGCAGAAAATAAATAAGGATAGACAGGTTGATCGCCTTGATGGATCTCGATCTCTAACTCAGGATGTTTGTCCATCAGTTGATCCGCAAATGCTTGTGCTTGTTCTGCAGACCCATCTTCTCCAGTTAATATCGTGACGATCTCAGTATCTTCGTTGATCATTTGCTCTAATGTAGCAAGTGATGTCGCTAAGATGTCTGGATTAGAAATCACGATCTTCCCATCGATCATCCCTAAGAAATCACCTTCTGTGATTTTCACTCCGTCGATCATCGTGTCGCGGATCGCATGTGTCACTTGACCACTGACAACACTTGAAAGCACATCTGTCATCGTTTCTTTATTTTCTTCTAATGTTGCTTGCTCATTGAATGACAACATCGCTGTTAATCCTTGAGAAACTGTCTTTGAAGGAACAACAGCAACCGGAAGTTCAGCTACCTCAGCAGCTTGATCAGCTGCCATAAAGATATTTTTGTTATTCGGTAAGATGATGACTTTATCTGCATTCACTTCATTGATGGCTTTCACGATATCTTCCGTACTTGGATTCATCGTCTGTCCACCACTGATCACGTAGTTTGCTCCTAGACTTTCAAATAACTCTTGCACACCTTTACCGGCTGCGATCGCAACGATTCCGTAAGGTACACGTGGCTTCGTCTGTGCGACCGGCGCTGAAGGAGCTTGGTCATGTTCTAAGATTGTTTCGTGTTGCAAACGCATGTTGTCCACTTTGACTTTCACTAGGGAACCGAATTTCTGTCCGTAATTCATGACTTCCCCAGGATTTTCTGTATGAACGTGTACTTTGATGATTTCATCGTCATTGACCACTAACAGGGAATCACCTAGTCCATCTAGATAATTACGAAACTCTTCATAATCGAATGTACTATCTACAGTTGGACCTTCACCGATCTTCACCATGATTTCTGTACAGTAACCATAATGGATATCCTCAGTCGCTAACTGACCTTGCACACTACGATGATGCTCTGCATTCACCATATCGTCCATTTGAGCAGGAGATGGTTCATAGACCTCGTCTGCTTGGTATTCACCATTCAACGCAGTTAGAAAACCTTCATATACGAATAATAGTCCTTGTCCACCACTGTCAACAACGCCTACTTCTTTTAATACAGGCAACAAATCAGGTGTTTTTGCTAATGCACGTTTTCCACCTTTAACGACCGCAGTCATGACTTCGATCACATCGTCTGTTGATTTTGCTTTTTTCTCACCAGCTTTGGCAGCTTCTCTTGCGACTGTCAGGATCGTTCCTTCGACAGGTTTCATTACTGCTTTATAAGCTGTTTCGACCCCATGGGTAAAAGCTGCAGCTAAATCTGTTGCTGTTAATACAGTCACATCAGGGATTTGTTTTGAAAAACCACGGAACAACTGTGATAAGATGACCCCAGAGTTTCCTCTTGCACCCATCAATAAACCTTTAGATAACAGCGCTGCTAATTCTCCTACCTTTTCAGAGGTAGAATCAACAACGGCTTTTGCGCCACTTGTCATTGATAAATTCATATTGGTACCGGTATCTCCATCGGGAACCGGGAATACATTTAGTGAATTGACGTATTCTGCATTTTTTTGTAGCCGATTCGCACCGGACTGAACCATTTCCTGGAATTGGCTTGCACTAATTTCTGTTACACTCACCTAGATAATCCTCCTTCAGATCGACTGCTGAACAGTCAGCAAGTCTCCTGCCTAGTCTGGCAGTACACGAACACCTTGTACGAAAACATTTACTGAATTGGCTGTCACACCTAGTAAAGTCTCCAAGTTATATTTCACTTTTTCTTGGACATTACGAGAAACTTCCGAAATTTTTGTTCCATAACTAATGATTGTATAAACATCAACTGCGATCCCATTAGCTTCTTGACGGACAACTACTCCTCTTGAGTAATTTTCTTTACGCAAAATTTCAGTGATATTATCTTTGATTTGATTCTTGCTAGCCATTCCTACAACACCAAATACATCTGTTGCGGCACCACCAACAACTGTTGCGATGACATCATTGGTAATTTCAATGGTTCCAGCTGACGTTTGAATTTTTACAGCCATGAATGAGCCTCCTTAACGGGTAAAATATTCCCATTTTTCTACTATCACATTTTATCATAGCGTCAACCGAAATAAAAGGTTGTTCCCTTAAAGTACTCAAAAACCATTGAAAAAAAATAAGAAAAGACTTTGTTCACGTTACAATTAATCCATGAAAATGTCAATCAAATCTATGAAAATATGCTTGCAAATTCCTACGCAATATGATATGTTATTCTGGTATGAGCTGAATTTACTATTGCTCCAAATCAAGGCAAAGGAGGAAATTTACATGGCAAAAGTTTGTTACTTTACAGGTCGCAAGACAAAAAGTGGAAACAACCGTTCACATGCGATGAACTCAACAAAACGTACAGTTAAACCTAACTTACAAAAAGTTCGCGTAATGATCGACGGCAAACCTAAAAAAGTTTGGGTGTCAACTCGTGCGTTGAAATCAGGAAAAGTTGAACGCGTATAATTAAATGAATCGATTTGAACCGTTCAACTAAATGAACGGTTTTTATTTTTTGCGAATCATTATCAAATGAGAGACATTTCCTCTACTACATCAAACTCAAGAAAATAAAATAAAAAAGGCTTAAAACAATCAATCACCCAGATAATTGTTTTAAGTCTTCTTTTATGTGCCACCATCCCTCAGATAGTGATAGGTATATGTTTTTTTATAATTGTTACAAATAAAACATAACGCATTTGAAAACGCCTGTCAACACTTTATTTTAAAGTAGAAAGTGTTTTCTTATTTTATGTTATTTTCCTAATGTAAATGTAATTTAAACTCACAATTGTTATTTAATTTCAAATGTAATTTTTTTATGAATTTGGTTGTATTTTCAGCAAGTAAAATCATGAATGTGATAAACTAATTATAACTTCAAATAGAAATTTGGTGACTGAATTGTAATGAAAACAACATTGAAAAAATTCTTAAAAGAAAACGGCCGCTATGCAGCTGCTAGCTTTTTTATCCCTTTACTGATTCTTTTATTGGTTTATTTAAGTATCGGTATTTATCCAGGAAGTGATCGGAGCATCTTGGCAAGTGATGCTTTCTCACAATTTTCAAACTTTCATGCTAGCTTTCGTAATATGTTATTAGGAAAACAAAGCATTTTTTATACGTGGAATGCTTCACTTGGTCTAAATTATCTATCATTGATTTCTTATTATTTAGGTGGACTTTTCACACCACTCGTTTTATTGTTCCCGAATCAATTGATGCCGGATGCCTTGTATCTTATCACCTTATTAAAGGTTGGTTCAGCAGGTTTATCCTTCTGGTTCCTAGCACGAACCTATCGTATTCCACGTTGGGGACACGTCGCATTAAGCGTCAGCTATGCGTCGATTTCATTTATCACTGCCCATTCAGAGATCATCATGTGGTTAGACACCTTTGTCTATCTTCCTCTGATCATTTTAGGTATCCATCGTGTGATGGACCAAAAGAAACCTATTTTATTGTTTGTTAGTTACTTGCTTTTGTTCTTATCCAGTTTTTATATGGGCTTCATGGTCGGGGTCTTCTCCTTTTTGTACTTTGTTACACGACTACTGACAAATTGGCGGAGGTACAAAGGAACGATTTTACCCTATGGAATCACCTCTTTATTAGCAGGAGGCGCTTCGATGGTGATCATTCTGCCTGCCATTCTCGATCTACGTGCCAATGGCGAAGCATTGACGCAGATCACTTCATTGAAGACGGAAGCGACTTCTTATTTAGATTTATTGATGAAAAACATGGTGGGTGTTTATGACACGACGAAATACGGATCGATTCCTTTTATCTATGCTGGATTGTTTCCTTTAGCATTATGCCTCTTGTATTTTGTCAGTCGCAAGTTCCCGTTGAAAAATAAGTTGTTGTTCGGTGGACTATTCGCGATCTTGATTGCTAGCTTCTATTTAGTTCCTTTGAATTTATTCTGGCATGGGATGCATGCACCAAATATGTTCTTGTTCCGCTATGCCTATCTCTTTTCGTTTCTCGTACTCTTGTTAGCTGCCCATAGTTGGGAACAGCTACAGGAGAAGGATCATAAACGATTGCTAGGCGTCATCATTGTACTAGCGGCTGCTTTTGCCACAGCTTGGGGAATCAAACCAGATGGTAGTTATACGTATGTCACGCTCACCTCCTTTGTTCTGACGCTGGTCTTTTTAGCGCTCTACGCATTGACGATTGGTTTATTCCAACAACACCCTTTTGATTTGAAACGTTTGAGTATTCTTCTGTTACTATTGATGACAGCCGAAGCTGCAGTCAATACCAACAGTATGATCCATGGCATTCTCGATGATTGGAATTATGCCTCAAGAAGTTTGTATACCGAACCTTATCCTGAGATCAAAACGTTAGTTGATGCCTCGAAAAAGGATTCTGATACGTTTTATCGATTAGAAAACCTTGATCCTGTTTCACCGAATGATTCGATCAATTATGGTTATAGTGGTATCAGCATGTTTTCTTCGATCAGAAATCGCAACTCTTCCTCTTACTTGGATACTTTAGGCTTCCGTTCTAGAGGAACAAATCTGAACATTCGCTACAATAATAATACCTTGTTGATGGATGGATTTACGGGAATCAAATACAACATTGCTAAAAACGATAGTAGTTTTAATAAATACGGCTTCCAATCCGTCGAACAAACGGACAACTATACATTGTACGAAAATAGCAATGCTGTACCATTAGCCTTTAAAGCACCCATGACGATCAATGAGATCGAACAACCGATAGCTGATAATCTAACCAGTCAAACGAATTTGATGAATGCTCTTTCTGGGTTGAATCAACAGTTCTTTACGTTCTACACACCGACCCTAAAAAGTCATGAGAATACGGAGATCACAAATACGACAAATGGCGTTACTTACAGCGAAACAGCAAATAATCAGCCCAAAGAATTGACTTGGGAAGTCCAAGTACCTGCGAACACCCAAGCATATCTCAGCCTGTTTCCAACAAATTTTGCCCAGTTAGAAAGCTCTACCGCAACGATTAGCGTCAATGGTGTATCCAGAAAATCTCAAATTAACATTACTGGTCAATATTACGATTTAGGTTATTACCCGCAAGACACAACGGTTACTTTCACTGCAAGCTTCTATGGGACGAAAGAAGTCAGCTTTATGGAACCACAAGTTGTCGGACTTGATGTGGTGGCGTATCAAGCCGCAATCAACCAGCTCAGAAATAACGGCGTAGAGATGACTACTACCGGTCGAACAGCCACAGGAACAGTAAATGCGACTGAAAAAACGATGTTAGCTACGACTATCCCTTATGATGGTGGTTGGACCGCTAAGATCGATGGCGAAAAAGTACCTGTGAAAAAATTCCAAGATGCTTTTATCATGATTGAAGTCCCTAAAGGCGAGCATACGATTACTTTTAGTTACATGCCAAAAGGATTCATTCCTGGCTTACTTCTCTTTATTGGATGTATTGCCTTGTTTATCTTGTATCTATGGTATCTTCGTAAACGTCAGCCATTTAGTGGCGTCATTGATCCTATAAACGAAAGCGATGATCACCGTCCAAGACGTGAACGTCGTCGCGCAAGATAAACAGACAAATAGTGTGGGGCATTAGTCCGTTCTCAAAAATAAAAACTAGTCCAATTTTGATATAATTTGTCAAAATTGGACTAGTTTCTGTTTGTATGCGCACATGTGAAAAGAATGGAATGCTAAGTATTAAGATGACTAAACGGGCTCTATAACCATATAAACTGGGTAATTAGTTGATGTCGTACCCACTCGAAACTTAGCGTGGTTGACCACTTATTTTCAGTCATGTATGAATCCTCTGATGTTAACTATCTAGTCACTGATATGAATACAGCGTATTTCCAATTAATAAAAAAAGTGTTTCCTATGCCAAATTAGTCATTGATCGCTTTCATGTCGTCAAACACATGAATCAAGCGTTCTAAGATTTTCGTGTACGTGAAATGAAACGTCTGATTTCCTCGAATGATCAAACGATGCCAAGAAAAATAAAAAGCCATTGGCGAATACTCACCAAAAATCGGAAGAACATCAACCATACAGAATATAAAACTTGGCGTAGCTTTCGCGCACCCAAGTATCCTTATCTGACAGAATCCATGGCGCTTGATCGGTTATTAGGCGCTTCTACTGCCTTGAAAGTCGCCTATCACGCTTTATATGATCTAGCCGATGCCTTTCGTGACAAAGACCACGAGTCGTTTTTCACTCTCTTGCATCAGTTATCAGAAACACTAGATGAAGAATTTCGGCTAAAACTACAAAATTTTCTAAGCTATGAAGAAGGTGTCCGTCATTCCTTAATCTATCCTTACTCTAACGATAAAATCGAAGCAAAGAACACTCACATCAATACACTCAAATGAGTGTATTATGGCTTTAAATCATTTTAGAACATGCGAATCCGTATTTTTTTGACGAATCAAGTTATTCATGTAAAATAACGAAGAAAAAGGAGTCTCTTCTTCTGGATTTCACTTGATTGAACTCATCAGTCCTTATTGACAAAGAGCCTAAAATACATCAAAATGGGACTCATTTTTATTTTTGAGAACGGACTAATGTCCCAGTCTTAGATCAACCAAACTAAATTTGAATTATTTGTTCGGCATATAGGCCTTTAGGCAATTCAACAACTTTAGTTTTCAGTTTTTAATAACTTATATTATCGCCTTTCAATATAGGAAAATTACTTGTTCCTCCTACTTAATCTCTTTTGCAACTCACAAATGGCCGTTTTATCTAAATCAAAATGTAATAATTGTTGTGCTTCTTCAAAAGTAACCCATGTGAATTCAGTATGTTCATCGGATGGTTGTAGGGCTCCTTGATATTCAGTTATATCGTATGCAAACGTATAAATTGGTATTACAAAAATATCTCTCTTCATTGCATCCTTAACAAGCTCAGGAAAATGATCTACCAAAACAGATGCTGTTGAATCCAGTTGAACTAATTTGTCAACTTTCAAAAAATTTGATGCTATTCCACTTTCTTCAATAAATTCTCTTATCGCAGCTTGATCAGGCGCTTCCTCATCTTCTCCTCCACCTGCAATAAATTGCCAGACAGACATATCTTCTCTTTTAAATATACAGCATTTCAAATTTGAGCTTCTTTCCAAAATGTATGGAATCAACAATATGTTATAATATGTTCTCATACTAACCCTTCTCGTCTATAATTTTCTGTATCACATTTTGAATCTTCATAAATATATATATATATTACTCTATTTACTCTTTTTGAAATTCAATTATTTTTGTTAATAAAACATCTTCTTTGTTTGCTAGTTGATCATAGTAAATTTCACTTTTCAGTATATTCATAGATCTAAATTGCTTTATTTTTTTGGGAAAATTAAATAACCGATCGAACATTTCTGGACTATAGGGTATATTTAAAGAAGAAAAATTCTCTCAAGAAAGTTATCAAAGTTTTGATTACCTAAAGAAATCTGTCTGTAGTTATATGCGGTACTACAATAATTATCGCTACTCTGAAGCATTAAATAAGCTTTTGACGAGTTCAGGAAGCGAGCTACATAAAAACAGGAATCGATTGATTCGATTCCTGCATAGTATAATTTTTGTTTTTTGAATTTCTACTTGACAAGGGGTACTTCACTATTCATATTTTACTTCGTATAGGTACAACCCTTCCGGATGAGCAGTCGGACCCGCAGCATTGCGGTCTTTTTTTGCAATGATTTCTGGAAGACAATCTTCTGGCAAACGATCGTTGCCTATTTTTAACAACGTACCAACTAAAATGCGGATCATTTTATAAAGGAAGCCATCACCACGAAACGTAAACGTCAACTCATCGCCTGCTTCATTGACCTGTAAACTGGCTTCATAGATAGTCCGTACTTTATCTTCAATGGAACTTCCAGAAGCGCAAAATGAAGTGAAGTCATGCGTACCAAGTAAATCAGGCAATGCTCGTTCAATCTTTGCTACATCTATTGGATAAGGAAAATAGCTCGCATAATGTCTACGGAAAGGACTACGTGGTTTTCCAATGTCTACTTTGAATTGATAGGTTTTTTCTTTCACTAGATAGCGTGCGTGAAAAGTTTCTGGCACGATCTCCACACTTTTTACTGCAATATCTTCTGGCGACTGCGTATCTAACCCAAAACGCATACGTTCCAAAGGTCGCTCTTCTGGATAATCAAAGTGGATGACTTGCCCGATTGCATGAACCCCCGCATCTGTCCGTCCAGA
Organism: Enterococcus mundtii; assembly: GCF_002947535.1. Taxonomy (GTDB): domain Bacteria; phylum Bacillota; class Bacilli; order Lactobacillales; family Enterococcaceae; genus Enterococcus_B; species Enterococcus_B mundtii_B. The sequence goes on along the minus strand of NZ_PUAP01000050.1, from coordinate 74,852 downwards.
TCCGAAAATCGTGATTTCTTTTCCATTTGCCATCTTCTTTAAGGTTTTTTCCAGTTCTTCTTGGACCGTTCGTCCATTGGGTTGTTTCTGAAAACCATTGAACTGGGTACCATCATAGGCAATGATTGCTTTATAGCGTACCATTCTTCTTCCCCTGTTCTCATTCATCTTTGATAAATTTAGCTACGGATAAACACTAGCACGATCGTCATGAGCGCAAAAGCGACCATAACAATGGTGTCTTGTAAATGCCAGTGGAGGACGCGGTATTTTGTCCGGCCTTCCCCGCCTTGGTAGCCTCTTGCTTCCATTGCTGTAGCTAGGTCTTCCGCACGATTGAAACTGCTGACAAATAATGGAATCAGTAAAGGAATCACCGCTTTCATTTTTTGCACGAGACTTCCTTCGCCAAAGTCAACACCACGCGCGCGCTGTGCATTCATGATTTTTTCGGTTTCGTCCATCAATGTCGGCACAAAACGTAAGGCAATCGAAAGCATCAACGATACTTCATGGACTGGAAAGCGAACCACTTTCAATGGTCGCAACAAATATTCGATTGCATCGGATAATTCTAAAGGTGGTGTTGTCAGTGTCAATAAGGTGGACATAAAGATGATCAAAACAAAACGACAAAAAATAAATAATCCGTTCATGACACCAAATTGAGTGATATTGAAAATCCCCCAACTCCAATACGTTTCTCCACCACTTGTAAACAGTACTTGTAAGCCCACAGTGAATAGGATCAACCAGATCAATGGGCGGATGCCTCGAATAAAGAATTTGATATCTACTTTTGACAAGAAGACCGCAAATAAAGTAAACGCCGCTAATAAAGCATAGGTCTGCCAGTTATTGGCTAAGAAAATAATGCCAATAAAATAGAAACTCGCCAATAACTTTGCACGTGGATCTAACCGGTGGATAAATGAGTCTCCAGGCATATAACGACCAAAAATCAATTTATTCATCATGAGCAGTACCTCCCACCAGTTTGACCAATTGGTCCGCTAGCGCGTCTGCAGTGATCGGCAATTCATCAAAATGGATGCCTTTTACTCGTAGTTCCTCTGCAAACTCAGTGGCTGTTGGTACGCCTAATTGTCGTTCTTTTAGCCATGCAAGGTGTTGGAAGACTTCTTTTGGTTCGCCGCACTTAACAATGCGACCTTTTTCCAGTACATAAACAAAATCAGCATAGTTCGCGACATCATCCATCAAATGCGTCACTAAAACAATCGTGATTTGCTGTTCTTTATGCAAACGCCAGAACATATCCATCATTTCTTTTCTTCCTTGTGGATCTAACCCTGCTGTCGGCTCATCTAAGACGAGAACTTCGGGTTTCATAGCCAGGACACCGGCAATCGCTACTCGTCGCATTTGACCTCCTGACAGCTCAAAAGGCGAGCGTTCTAAATACGTCTCATCCAAGCCGACTTGTTCTAAGGTCTCTTTTGCTAGTAGAGTCGCCTCTTCCTCACTCACACCAAAGTTTTTTGGGCCAAACGCAATATCTCTTGCGACCGTTTCTTCAAACAACTGTGCCTCTGGAAATTGAAAAACAATACCGACTTTTTTTCGAATCGGCTTCAAATTTTTATTATCTGTATCTGGTTTGATCTGACGATCACCGATTTGGACGATTCCTTCGGTCGGTTTGATCAACGCATTCAAATGCTGGAGCAAGGTGGATTTCCCGCTTCCTGTATGACCAACTAAGGCAGTATAGCTGTTTTCTTTGATCAACAGGTCAATATCAAATAAAGCTCGTTGCTCGAATGGTGTATTCGGTTGGTACGTAAAGTTTACTTTTTCAAAACGGATGTCCATAACCAATCCACCATCCTTTCTTCTGTCATGTATTCTTTAGGCACTTCAATGCCACGTTCTTTCAAGGCACTTTTTAGTTTTTCGGGAAAAGGCAAATCTAAGCCTAGATTGATTAGTTCGGGACCGGCAGAGAATATCTCTTTCGGTGTTCCTTCATTCACTAATTCGCCTTCTTTCATCACAAAAATACGATTGGCATTGGCTGCTTCATCGATATCATGCGTGATTGAAATAACGGTCAGTTGACTTTCCTCTTTGATTTCTTTGATCGTTGAGATGACTTCTTCACGACCTTCAGGATCTAACATGCTTGTCGCCTCATCTAAGATGATGATTTCTGGTCGGAGGGCAACAACACCGGCAATCGCCACACGTTGCTTCTGTCCACCGGAGAGACGAACTGGTTCTCTTGTCGCAAAATCGGACATCCGGACTTTTTCAAGAGCATCTTTCACTCGAATGATCATTTCTTCTCGAGGGATACCTTGATTCTCTAAACCAAAAGCAACATCGTCTTCTACTGTTGATCCAACAAATTGATTGTCAGGATTTTGAAAGACCATGCCGACTTTTTGGCGAATTGCCCAGATATTCTCTTCATTTAGTGTTTGATTACCAACTTTGACCGTTCCAGATTCGGGAAGGAGTAAGCCATTGATCGTTTTTGCAAGTGTTGATTTACCGGAACCATTGTGCCCGATAATCGCGATCCATTCTCCTTTATTGATCGTGAAAGAAACATCTTTCAATGCTGGTCGTAAATCTTCTGGTTGGTATTTGTAATTAATCTTTCCTAATTCAATAATCGGCTCCATAAGTACTCCCTCTTCATCCTAAAGTTCCTATTAACCCTATCAAAAAACTGCTGAGTTTTCAATCATTTCTGATTTTTAAAATGTTTTTTTATACCTTCAAGACTGTCTTGACAGTTAATTGAAGGTACAAAAAAACACTTTATGATGAGTGCATACTCCCCAAACGGATCGCTTGGGGAGCAGCGCTGAGCTAGACTCGGAATAAGTAACTTCCAACATCATAACACTCTAAAAGAATCATCCATAAAGTGATGTTATTAGTGTGATTTTAGACAAGTTCTAAGACAACCATTGGTGCACCGTCTCCGCGTCTTGGTTCTGTCTTCAAGATACGAGTGTAGCCACCTTGACGTTCAGCATAACGAGGTGCAATATCGTTGAACAACTTTTGTAAAGCTGATTCGATAACGATTTCCTCATTTTCTTCACGCACGCTAGCAACTTCATTACGTACGAAAGCCGCAGCTTGACGACGTGCATGTAAGTCTCCGCGTTTGCCTAAAGTGATCATTTTTTCAGCAGTTGAGCGAACTTCTTTCGCACGAGCTTCTGTAGTCACAATACGTTCATTAATTAATAAGTCAGTTGTTAAATCACGCAACATCGCTTTACGTTGGCTAGATGTGCGTCCTAGTTTACGATAACTCACGTTGGTTTCCCTCCTTCGTAAAAGGTTTAATCTTCTTTACGTAAACCTAAACCTAAGTCATGCAATTTTGCTTTAACTTCTTCCAATGATTTACGTCCTAAGTTACGGACTTTGATCATTTCTGGCTCAGATTTATTCGTAAGTTCTTGTACAGTATTGATTCCTGCACGTTTTAAGCAATTATAAGAACGAACAGATAAGTCTAATTCTTCAATTGTCATTTCTAACATTTTTTCTTTTTGTGTTTCTTCTTTTTCGACCATGATTTCAGCGTTTTTCGCTTCATCAGTTAGGTTGACAAAGATGTCTAAATGTTCAGTCATGATTTTTGCAGATAAACTCATTGCTTCCAATGGTTCGATTGAACCATCTGTCCAGATCTCCATTGTCAATTTATCAAAGTCTTCACGATGTCCAACACGTGTGTTTTCTACTTGGTAGTTGACACGACGCACAGGCGTGTAGATTGAATCGACTGGAAGAACACCAATTGGCATATCTTCTTTTTTGTTTTCATCTGCTTGAACATAACCACGTCCTGGTTTCACCGTTAGGCGAGCATGGAACGTAGCACCTTCAGATACACTGCAGATGTACATATCTTTGTTAAGAATTTCTACCTCACTATCAACGATAATATCGCCAGCAGTTACTGTAGCAGGTCCGGTAATATCGATCTCAAGGGTTTTTTCTTCTTGACCATACATTTTCAGTGCTAAACCTTTAATGTTCAAGATGATTTGAGTGACGTCTTCTCTAACACCTTTGATGGTAGAGAATTCATGCAGTACACCATCGATTTGAATATTAGTGATGGCAGCACCTGGCAAAGAAGATAATAAAATACGACGTAGGGAATTCCCTAAAGTAGTCCCATACCCTCTTTCAAGAGGTTCAACGATGAACTTGCCATAATCTTTTTCTTCATCAATTTTTGCGATTCTTGGTTTTTCGAACTCAATCATTCTTATCTTTACCCCTTTCAAAACGAAAAGTGTCTTGTTCAATGACGTTACTAATAGAACTCAAAATGAGAGGCACTCATTAAACACGACGGCGTTTTGGAGGGCGGGCACCATTATGAGGAACTGGAGTCACGTCACGAATTGCAGTCACTTCTAAACCTGTTGCTTGTAATGAACGAATTGCTGCTTCACGTCCAGAACCAGGTCCCTTAACTGTTACTTCAACAGTTTTTAATCCGTGTTCCATTGCTGCTTTTGTAGCTGTTTCTGCTGCCATTTGAGCGGCAAAAGGAGTTGATTTTTTGCTTCCTTTGAAACCTAATGAACCAGCTGATGACCACGCTAAAGCATTTCCGTGAGTATCAGTGATCATGATGATTGTGTTGTTGAATGTAGAGTGGATATGTGCAATCCCAGCTTCTATATTCTTTTTCACACGGCGTTTACGATTCACTTTTTTTGCTACCATGAAGATTTAACCTCCTTCACTTAAGAATTATTTTTTCTTGCCAGCGATAGCGCGAGCTGGGCCTTTACGAGTACGTGCATTGTTTTTCGTGTTTTGTCCACGAACAGGCAATCCACGACGGTGACGGATTCCACGGTAAGAACCGATTTCCATCAAGCGTTTGATGTTTAAGTTCACTTCACGACGAAGATCCCCTTCAACTTTTAATTTATCTACTTCTGCACGGATAGCATCTGTTTGTTCATTCGTTAATTCACGAACGCGAACATCTTCAGACACGCCAGCATTAGCTAAGATTTGTTTAGCAGTAGTGTTACCAATACCATAGATATAAGTAAGTGAAACTACTACACGTTTATCACGAGGAATATCTACTCCTGCAATACGAGCCATATTTAGTGCACCTCCAATTATCCTTGACGTTGTTTATGTTTTGGATTTGCTGGGCAAATCACCATAACGCGTCCTTTACGACGAATTACTTTACAATGTTCACACATTGGTTTTACTGATGGTCTTACTTTCATGATAATACCTCCTGTAGTTTTACGGAGTACAATTATTTAAAGCGATAAGTAATACGGCCACGGTTTAAATCATATGGAGACAATTCAACCGTCACTTTGTCACCAGGTAGAATACGAATGTAGTGCATACGAATTTTACCTGAAACAGTAGCAAGAACTTGGTGTCCGTTTTCTAGTTCAACTTTAAACATTGCATTCGGCAAAGTTTCGACGACTGTACCTTCGACTTCAATCATATCTTCTTTTGCCACGCACAGTACCTCCTTGTACTTGTTTCGCATTTTCACACGATAAAATGGCGGAAACTGCAGTTCCCACCTCAAAATTCTCAAAATGGATCATCTAGAGGATTCTCTAGAAGTCGGACTGACATATTCTATCATAATTTATTGAACTTGACAAGAGTAACTGCTTAATGCAAGTCGGCTACGGGCAATCGTGCTATTTTTCAATGATTTTTTGGACATCAGTAAATACAGCATCGATTTCACGATCACCATCGATAGTGTGTAGCAAACCTTGTTCTTTATAATAAGCCAAGATTGGTTCACTATTTTTGATGTTGATAGCCAGACGATTTTTAACCGTCTCAGGTTTATCATCTTCTCTTTGATAGAATTCATGCCCACCACAACGATCACATGTGTCTTCAACTTTTGTAGGGTTGAAAATTTTATGGTAAGTTGCTCCACAGTTACGGCAAATGAAGCGGCCAGCTAATCGCTCAACCAAAACTTCTTCACCCACGTGGATATCGATGACAGCATCAATTTGTTTATTTAAATCTTTTAACATTGCATCTAGAGCTTCTGCTTGCTCGATTGTACGAGGAAAGCCATCTAATAAGAAGCCTTTCTCTGTATCGGGTTCTGCTAAACGCTCTTTTACGATTCCATTTGTTACTTCATCAGGAACTAATGCACCTTTATCCATATAAGACTTTGCTTCCAAGCCAAGAGCTGTTTCATTTTTGATAGCTGCACGAAACATATCTCCTGTTGAGATGTGAGGAATCCCATAAGCGTCAATGATTTTTTCAGCTTGTGTTCCTTTACCTGCACCTGGCAGCCCCATTAAAATGAGGTTCATTGCTTTCCCTCCTAATAAATGTGAGAACGTGTGTTGAGGAAAAACCTCAACACGCTTTCTTACTCAATAAAGCCAACATATTTACGTTTCAGCATTAAGCCTTCTAACTGTTTCGCAGTTTCTAAAGCCACACCGATCACGATCAACAGACTTGTACCACCTAATCCGATTGATTGTGGCAGATCCCAAATCATTTGTGCAATGATTGGTAATAACGCCACTAAACCAAGGAATAGTGCTCCGACTGTACTTAATCGCATCAATAAGCTTGAGACATACTCTTCAGTCCCCTTACCAGGGCGTACACTTGGTATATAGCTTCCTTGCTTTTGTAAGTTCTCCGCTAATTTCTCAGGGTTTACTTGAACAAAGGCATAGAAGAATGTAAATGCGACGATCAATACCGTATAAATCGTTGCACCAGGCACCGTATTATAGTTAAAGATCTCCATCATTATTTTATACCAGTTCTCAGATCCGAATCGGCCACTTAACGCTTGTAACACAGCATTAGGTGTCGCAATAAATGAACTTGCAAAGATAACCGGAATTACCCCAGCAGCATTTACTTTCAACGGTAGGTAACTACTTGTTGGCGCACCTGCTATACGTTTCGTGTACTGAATCGGGATCTTACGTTCAGCTTGTTGGAAAAATGTTACGAATGTCACGATTGCTAGAACCGCAACAAGTAAGATGGCAACGAAAATCGCAGATTTCCAGATATCGGAAGAATCGATATTTACGAAGTAATCTTCATAAATTTCACGTACACTTTCCGGTAATCTTGAAATGATACCTGCAAAGATGATCATTGACACACCGTTACCGATACCTTTTTCAGTGATTTGTTCACCCAACCAAGTAACAAACATCGTTCCTGCAGTTAAGATCAAACCGATCGTTACATAAGTAGAGACGTTTGGATTGTTGACAAAACCTAATTGAGCATATTGGTTAAACCCTGCAGTGATACCGACAGATTGGATAAATGCCAATACTAACGTCAAATATCTTGTTGCCTGATTCAACTTTTTACGACCAACTTCTCCTTGTTTCGACCATTCCACAAAACGTGGAACGATATCCATTTGCAATAATTGGATCACGATCGAAGCAGTAATGTAAGGCGAAACCCCCATCGAAAAGATCGAGAAGTTTTGCATTGCACTACCACTTACCAAGTTCAACATGTTGAAAAACGGTAAGTTAGATAGGTTTTGTAATGAGCTCGCATTTACGCCGGGAACAGTAATATGTGCCCCTAAACGAAAAACAAAGAGAACAAATACAGTAAAAAGGATTTTCGATCTAATATCTTTGACCTTAAAAGCGTCTTTTAATAGTTTAAGCATTAGATCACCTCAACAGAGCCACCAGCCGCTTCGATTGCTTCTTGTGCTGCTTTTGAGAATTTAGCTGCTTTCACAGTTAACTTTTTGTTCAATTCTCCGTTAGCTAAAACTTTGATTCCAGCTTTTTCGTTTTTCACGATTCCAGCTTCTACTAAAGCAACAGGTGTTACTTCAGCTCCGTCTTCAAAGCGATTCAAGACATCTAAATTAACGACTGCGTAGTCCTTACGGTTAACATTTGTAAATCCACGTTTTGGTAAACGACGGAACAATGGTGTTTGTCCCCCTTCGAATCCTAGACGTACACCACCGCCTGAACGAGCTTTTTGTCCTTTTTGACCACGTCCGGCAGTTTTTCCGTTACCTGAAGAAGTACCACGACCAACACGGTTACGTACTTGGCGTGAACCTTCAGCGGGTTTTAATTCATGAAGTTTCATAGGTTTGGCACCTCCTTAATTGTCCTAGTTCTTATTTCATTTGTTTAATTAAACTTCTTCAACGTCCACTAAGTGAGAAACAGTGTTGATCATGCCTTTGATTGCTTCATTAGCAGGCTTAACCACAGAACTGTTAATCTTTGTAAGACCTAACGCTTTAACAGTATCGCGTTGGTTTTGAGGACGTCCGATAATACTGCGTTTTAAAGTTACTTTTAATTCAGCCATTATGTTTGTCCTCCTTATCCGATTAATTCTTCCACTGATTTGCCGCGTAGAGCTGCAACTTCTTCAGCACGTTTTAATTGTTTCAAACCTTCAACAGTTGCGCGAACAACGTTGATTGGTGTGTTTGAGCCTAAAGATTTAGAAGTGATATCTGCTACCCCTGCTAATTCTAATACGGCACGAACTGGTCCACCAGCAGCAACCCCAGAACCTTCAACAGCAGGTTTCATTAGGATTCTACCACCACTAAAAGCACCGATTACTTCGTGTGGGATTGTTGAACCAACCATAGGTACTTCAACTAAGTTTTTCTTCGCATCTTCAATTGCTTTACGGATCGCTTCAGGTACTTCTTGTGCTTTACCAGTACCAAATCCTACGTGTCCGTTTTTGTCACCGACAACAACTAAAGCAGCAAAACGTAGACGACGTCCACCTTTAACAACTTTTGTTACACGGTTAATTGCAACAACGCGGTCTTCTAATTCCAAATGTTTTGGATCGATATAAACCATGAATGGTATTCCTCCTTCTTCTAAAATTCTAGTCCATTTTCGCGAGCAGCTTCAGCTAAAGCTTGCACACGGCCATGGTAAAGGTATCCACCACGGTCAAAGACTACGACTTTAATGCCTTTTTCAGTTGCGCGTTCAGCAACTAATTTACCGACAGCTTGTGCTGCTTCTGTTTTTGTTCCACCTGAAATTTCTTTATCCAAGGTAGAGGCACTTGCTAGCGTTACACCCGCTACGTCATCAATAAGTTGCGCGTAGATGTTTTTGTTAGAACGAAAAACGTTCAAGCGTGGGCGCTCAGCAGTACCAGAGATAGTGTTACGTACACGACGGTGTCTCTTTTGACGTGTTTTGTTCTTATCTGGTTTTGTAATCACAATTGTCACCTCTTTATTTTTATTTTTCCTACTGTCAGACAGTAGGAATGATCAGTTTTGAAAAAATAGAAGCTGCGGCACAAGTAAACTCTCTCTTAATGAAGAAATACTTCAGCAAAATCCTTTTTTCCTGCTGCTGGCTTCTATGAAATTTTTCGAAACGATTATTTACCAGTTTTACCTTCTTTACGGCGTACGAATTCGCCAACATAACGAATACCTTTACCTTTATAAGGTTCTGGAGGACGAGTACCACGGATGTTCGCAGCTAATTCGCCAACTTCTTCTTTGTTCGCACCCTTCACAATTACTTGTGTGTTAGATGGTACTTCAACAGTCACGCCAGCTGGTGGTGTGATTTCTACTGGATGTGAGTAACCAACGTTCAATACAAGTTTTGTTCCTTGCATTTGCGCACGGTACCCAACCCCGATTAATTCTAATCCTTTTTGGAAACCTTCACTAACACCTACAACCATGTTGTTGAAGTTAGCACGAGTTGTTCCATGGATAGTTTTCATTTCTTTACTGTCATTTGGACGAGTGAATGTCACTTCATTTCCTTCGATATTCATTTTGATATCAGCAGAAAATGTACGAGTCAATTCCCCTTTTGGTCCTTTAACTGTAACGTTGTTTCCATCTTGAGTGATAGTTACTCCTTCAGGGATCACAACGATCTTATTTCCAATACGGCTCACTTAAAGACACCTCCTTGTAGATTCTACTTGATTACCATACGTAAGCGATAACTTCGCCGCCGATGTTTTTCTCACGAGCTTCTTTATCAGTGACAACACCTTCAGAAGTCGAAATAATAGCGATACCTAAGCCATTTAAAACTTTTGGCACTTCGCCAGCTTTAACATAAACACGTAAGCCTGGTTTAGAAATACGTTTTAAGTTTGTAATAACACGTTCGCCGCTTTTACCGAATTTTAGGAAAACGCGGATCACGCCTTGCTTGTCATCTTCGATATATTCAACATCACGGACGAAACCTTCACGTTTCAAGATTTCAGCGATGTCACGTTTAATTTTTGATGCAGGTACTTCTAAAGCCTCATGTTTAACCATGTTTGCATTACGGATACGAGTTAGAAAATCTGCAATTGGATCTGTCATGACCATTGAACTTTTACCTCCTTCTTATGCGAATTTACTTTTTTACCAGCTAGCTTTCTTCACGCCGGGAATTTGACCTTTATAGGCAAGTTCGCGGAAGCAAATACGGCAAAGATGGAACTTACGATAAACTGAATGTGGACGTCCGCAACGTTCGCAACGAGTATAAGCTTGTGTTGAATGTTTTGCAGGACGTTTGTTTTTAGCAATCATTGATTTTTTAGCCACGTAGTTCGCCTCCTTTAATTATTTTTGGAATGGCATGCCTAATTGTGTCAACAACTCACGAGATTCTTCATCTGTGTTCGCTGTCGTTACAATGACGATGTCCATACCACGTACTTTATCTACTAAATCATAATCTACTTCTGGGAAGATCAATTGTTCTTTAATACCTAAAGTGTAGTTTCCACGACCATCAAAGGCTTTTTTACTTACACCATGGAAGTCACGTACACGTGGTAGAGAAACTGATACTAATTTATCTAAAAATTCGTACATTCTTTCTCCGCGTAAGGTAACTTTTGCTCCAATTGGCATTCCTTCACGTAAACGGAATCCAGCGATTGATTTTTTAGCTTTTGTGATCATTGGTTTTTGTCCAGTGATCAAAGTTAGTTCTTCAACTGCTTTGTCTAAGTTTTTAGCGTTTGATACCGCATCACCAACACCCATGTTGATGACGATCTTTTCAACTTTAGGTGTTTGCATAACAGAGCTATAGTCAAATTTTTCCATCAATGATGGAGTTACTTCTTTAAGATATTTTTCTTTTAGGCGGTTCATTCAGTAAGACCCTCCTTCCTTAAACTTTTTATTTATCTAAAACTTCACCGGTTTTTTTAGAAACACGGACTTTTTTTCCGTCTACTTCTTTGTAGCCAACACGGCCAGCTACACCAGTAGAGTCGATGACCATCACGTTAGAAACGTGAAGTGGCGCTTCCATCTCAACAATTCCACCTTGAGGAGCAGCTTGAGAAGGTTTTTGGTGTTTTTTGATCATGTTCACACCTTCGACAACCACTTTATCCTGTTTAGGAAACGCTGCTAATACAACGCCTTCTTTGTTTTTGTCTTTACCGGTGATCACTTTAACTTTATCGCCTTTTTTAACAAACATAACTGTTTCGCACCTCCTTTGTTAAGTGTCTCAAGATTATAAAACTTCTGGTGCTAGAGAAACGATCTTCATGAAGTTGTTTTCACGTAGTTCACGTGCAACTGGCCCAAAGATACGTGTTCCACGAGGGCTTTTATCATCACGAATAATCACTGCAGCATTTTCATCAAACTTGATATATGAACCGTCTGCACGACGAGCTCCTGATTTTGTACGAACGATAACGGCTTTAACCACGTCACCTTTTTTGACAACCCCACCTGGCGTTGCTTGTTTAACCGTAGCAACGATCACATCACCGATATTCGCAGTTTTGCGACCAGATCCGCCAAGGACTTTGATCGTCAAAATTTCACGTGCGCCTGAATTATCAGCGATTCTTAAACGACTTTCTGCTTGGATCACGTTGTGTATCCTCCTTTCAGATTTTGCATTCAATCTATATAGGAAAATCTCGTGTTATTAGATAACAACTGCTTCTTCGACTATTTCCAACAAACGGAAACGTTTTGTAGCTGATAATGGACGAGTTTCCATAATTCTAACGATGTCTCCAACTTTTGCTGTGTTGTTTTCATCATGTACTTTGTACTTCTTAGAATAGTTCATACGTTTACCGTAGATAGGGTGGTTTTTCTTTGTTTCGACAGCAACGGTAATTGTTTTATCCATTTTGTCTGATACCACGCGACCTTGATAAACTTTGCGTTGATTTCTTTCTTCAGTCATACGCTTAATGGCCTCCTTCCATAATTACTTAGCTTGTTCACGCAAAACTGTTTTGATGCGTGCAATCGATTTACGTACTTCTTTAATACGTGCAGTGTTTTCTAATTGACCTGTTGCTAATTGGAATCTAAGATTAAACAATTCTTCTTTTAATTGTTTTTCTTGATCAAGCATTTCGGCAGTGGTTAATTCTCTGATTTCTTTAACCTTCATTCGATTCACCACCCATTTCCTCACGTTTTACGATCTTAGTTTTCATTGGTAATTTGTGAGAAGCTAAACGTAATGCTTCACGAGCTACTTCTTCAGAAACGCCTGCAATTTCAAACATGATTTTACCACGTTTTACTGGTGCAACCCATCCTTCAGGAGCCCCTTTACCTTTACCCATACGAACGCCGATCGCTTTAGATGTATATGATTTATGAGGGAAAATTTTGATCCATACTTTCCCGCCACGTTTCATGTAACGAGTCATAGCAATACGAGAAGCTTCGATCTGACGGTTTGTGATCCAGTGTGATTCAACAGCTTGTAAGCCGTATTCACCGAATGCTACTTCTTTTCCGCCTTTTGCTTCACCACGCATTTTTCCGCGGAATTCACGACGGTGTTTTACACGTTTAGGTACTAACATGTTTATTTCCCTCCTTTCTCAGTGTTTTTTTTAGTTGGAAGAATTTCTCCACGATAGATCCACACTTTAACTCCTAGTTTTCCGTATGTTGTATCTGCTTCTTCCCATGCGTAATCAATATCCGCACGCAAAGTGTGAAGAGGAACTGTTCCTTCTGAGTATCCTTCTGAACGAGCGATATCCGCACCGTTTAGACGTCCAGATACTTGAGTTTTGATCCCTTTAGCGCCAGAACGCATTGAACGTTGGATCGCTTGTTTTTGAGCGCGACGGAATGCAACACGGTTTTCTAATTGACGTGCAATTCCTTCACCTACTAATTTAGCATCTAAATCTGGTTTTTTGATTTCCACGATGTTGATATGGATTCTTTTACCAGTTAATTTGTTTAATTCTTTTCTTAGGTTTTCGACTTCAGATCCGCCTTTACCAATAACCATACCTGGTTTAGCTGTGTGGATTGAAATGTTTACGCGGCCAGTTGCGCGCTCGATTTCAATTGTTGATACAGCAGCATCAGCAAGTCTAGTTGAAATAAATTTACGGATTCTTAAATCTTCGTGTAAGAACTCTGCATACTCTTTTTCAGCAAACCATTTTGCATCCCAGTCGCGGATGATGCCTACACGCATTCCAATTGGATGTACTTTTTGACCCACAGATTATCCCTCCTTATTTTTCTGATACGACTACCGTGATATGACTTGTACGTTTGTTGATTGGTGAAGCTGAACCTTTTGCACGTGGACGGAAACGTTTCATTGTTGGTCCTTCGTTAACAAATGCTTCAGATACTACCAAGTTCTCAACATCTAAGTCAAAGTTGTTTTCTGCATTTGCAATTGCTGACATCAATACTTTCTCGATGATCCCAGCAGATTTGTTTGGTGTGAATTTCAAAATTGAAATTGCATCCGCAACACTTTTACCTCTGATAAGGTCAATTACTAGACGCGCTTTACGAGGTGAAGTGCGAACTGTTTTTGCAGTTGCTTTAGCTGATGTGATTTGTTCTGCCATTTGCTTTTATCCTCCCCTCGAATTAGCGTCTCGTTTTCTTGTCGTCAGCGACATGCCCACGATAAGTTCTAGTTGGTGCGAATTCACCTAATTTGTGTCCTACCATATCTTCTTGGATGTAAACTGGTACGTGTTTACGTCCATCGTATACTGCGATGGTATATCCAACAAAACTTGGGAAAATTGTCGAACGACGAGACCAAGTTTTGATTACTTTTTTCTTTTCGGCCCCTGCTTGAGCTTCAACTTTACTCATTAAATGCTCATCAACGAAAGGCCCTTTCTTTAAACTACGACCCATGGTGAACCTCCTCTCAAAATGTGCGACACATGGTCAAAGTAATTATTTATTTTTACGACGAACGATAAGTTTGTCTGATTTAGCTTTCTTGTTACGAGTTTTGTAACCAAGAGCTGGTTGACCCCAAGGAGAAACTGGAGCTTTACGTCCGATTGGAGCTTTACCTTCACCACCACCGTGTGGGTGATCGTTAGGGTTCATTACGCTACCACGTACAGTTGGGCGTTTACGCATCCAACGAGAGCGGCCAGCTTTACCAATATTGATAAGTTCGTGTTGTTCGTTACCTACAGAACCGATTGTTGCGCGGCATGCAGCTAAGATCATGCGAACTTCACCAGAGTTCAAGCGGATCAATACGTATTTGCCTTCTTTACCAAGTACTTGAGCACTTGTACCAGCAGAACGGATCAATTGTCCACCTTTACCAGGTTTCATTTCAATATTGTGGATCACAGTACCAACTGGAATGTTTTCTAAAGGAAGAGCATTTCCGACTTTGATATCTGCTTCAGGACCTGAAACAAGTTTCATTCCAACTTGTAGTCCTTTTGGTGCTAAGATGTAAGCTTTCACTCCATCTTCATAATGTACTAACGCGATGTTAGCTGAACGGTTTGGATCATATTCGATCGTTTGAACAGTAGCAACAACGTTGTCTTTGTTACGTTTGAAATCGATCACGCGGTATTGGCGTTTGTGTCCGCCACCTTGATGACGTACAGTGATGCGGCCGTTGTTATTACGTCCAGCATGGTTTTTCAATGGCTGTAACAATGTTTTTTCAGGTGTTGATGTTGTGATTTCAGCAAAATCAGAACCTGTCATGTTACGACGGCCATTTGTGGTAGGTTTGTACTTTTTAATCGCCACGTTTTCCCCTCCTAATTTAATCAGTTATCGAGTATTGCTTATTCAGCAGCTTCGAATAATTGGATTTCTTTTGAATCTTCAGTCAATGTAACGATCGCTTTGCGACGTTTTTTTGTATATCCTGCATATTTGCCCATACGTTTGAATTTCGCACGTACGTTCACGATGTTCACGTTTTTGACTTTCACGTCAAAAGCAGCTTCAACCGCTTGTTTTACTAAAGTTTTGTTTGCGCGAGTGTCTACTTCGAAAGTATATTTCTTGTCATCCATGGCAAGCATTGATTTCTCAGTGATCACTGGGCGTTTGATTACGTCTAGTAAGTTCATTATGCAAGCACCTCCTCAATTTGAGTAAGAGCAGTTTGTGTTGCTAAAACTTTTGTATTTGATACAACATCTAGAACGCTAACGTTGTCAGAAGTTACTACAGAAACGTTTGATAAGTTACGTGCAGATAAAGCTGCAAAGTCGTTACCAGGTTCTAGTACAACCAATACTTTAGAGTCAATAGATAATTTAGCAAGAACTTCTTTGAATTCTTTTGTTTTTGGTGCATCAAAGCTTAATCCTTCGATTGCTACCAAGTTGTTTTCAGCAACTTTTTCTGACAATACAGATTTCATTGCTAAACGACGAACTTTTTTAGGAAGTTTGTAGCTGTATGAACGTGGTGTTGGTCCGAAGACTACGCCACCTCCACGCCATTGCGGTGAACGGATTGATCCTTGACGAGCACGACCAGTTCCTTTTTGACGCCATGGTTTACGGCCACCGCCTCGAACAGCGCTACGGTTTTTGACCGCATGTGTTCCTTGTCTTAATGATGCGCGTTGCATAACGATTGCGTCGTAAACAACACTTTCATTTGGTTCAATTCCGAAGATTTCTTCGTTAAGAGTGATTTCACCGTTTTGGCTTCCATCTTGTTTGAATAATGCTACATTCGGCATTCCTTAGTTCCTCCTTTCTTCCTACTATTATTTAGCTTTCACAGCTGATTTGATAGTGATTAATGATTTTTTCGCTCCAGGAACGTTACCTTTGATCAAGATTACGTTTCTTTCAGCATCTACACGTACAACTTCCAAGTTTTGGATAGTTACGCGGTTGCCACCCATACGGCCAGCAAGACGTTTGTTTTTGAATACACGGTTAGGTGCAACTGGACCCATTGACCCAGGACGACGATGGTAGCGAGAACCGTGAGCCATTGGTCCGCGGCTTTGGCCGTGACGTTTGATAACCCCTTGGAATCCTTTACCTTTCGTAGTACCTGTTACATCAATAATGTCTCCTGCTTGGAAAACATCAACTGTAATTTCTTTTCCTACTTCATATTCTCCTAGCTCAACATTTTTGAATTCACGAATGAAGCGCTTAGGAGCCGTGTTTGCTTTTGCAACATGACCTTTCGCAGGTTTGTTTGATAAAACTTCACGTTTGTCTTGGTAACCAACTTGAATAGCTTCGTAGCCATCAGTTTCCATTGTTTTTACTTGTAGTACTACGTTTGGCGTAGCTTCTACAACAGTAACTGGAATTAATTCGCCAGATTCAGTGAAGATTTGTGTCATTCCCACTTTTTTCCCTAAGATTCCTTTGGTCATGAGTACACCTCCATTATTATTAGTTTAGTTTTTATAGTTTGATTTCGATGTTAACACCTGATGGTAAGTCAAGCTTCATTAAAGCATCAACTGTTTTTGGTGTTGGGTTCACAATGTCGATAAGACGTTTGTGTGTACGCATTTCGAATTGTTCGCGTGAATCTTTGTATTTGTGAGTCGCACGAATAACTGTGTAAAGACTGCGTTCAGTTGGTAATGGAATTGGACCAGAAACGCCAGCTCCAGTTCTTTTTGCAGTTTCCACGATTTTATCCGCTGATTGATCTAAAATACGGTGTTCATACGCTTTTAAACGGATACGAATTTTTTGTTTTGCCATCTTGTTCCCTCCTTCGCCTATTTTGAAAAGTAGACATAGCTCCACGAAAATTTCCGTCACGCTCGTTCGTGGCAAAGCGTCCGGGCGTGTCGCAACCTCTCGTTTCTTAGCCGACAAAATCATTTTGATTTCGTCTGTGCCATTCACCTAAGGTAAACGCACCTTTGTCATTATAATATATCTAAATGCACAACGCAAGGTTTTTTTGCTGTAAAAAACAATTTATTTTCATAAGTTTTCATTTAACTAAAAAACGAGAAATCCTTCTCTGTTTGCAGGAGAATTTGTTGTTCCTCCCCTCCTGATTTTCATTCGCTTATTTATATAAAAAAGGCAATTCGCTACATATTAAGAATTTTTATTGGTATTTCTATATTACATACTTTGCGTCCCCAACCAATCGTCTGCTCAAATAAAAAAAGTTCGAGGCAAAGGATCAAGATCCTTACCTCGAACTTCAACGTCCGAATAAATGTTACTTTGTTAGGCTTAAAGTGAATTAAGCTTTGATTTCTGTAACGACACCGGCACCAACTGTACGTCCGCCTTCACGGATTGAGAATTTAGTACCGTTTTCGATAGCGATTGGGTGGATTAATTCAACTTCCATTGTTACGTTGTCGCCAGGCATAACCATTTCAGTTCCTTCTGGTAATTCAACAACACCAGTTACGTCAGTCGTACGGAAGTAGAATTGTGGACGGTAGTTAGTGAAGAATGGAGTATGACGTCCACCTTCTTCTTTAGTCAACACGTATACTTCTGCAGAGAATTTTGTATGAGGTGTGATTGTACCTGGTTTAGCTAAAACTTGACCACGTTGGATGTCTTCACGTGAAACACCACGTAGTAACGCACCAATGTTATCGCCTGCTTCAGCGTAGTCTAATAATTTACGGAACATTTCAACACCAGTTACTGTTGTTTGAGCTGTTTCTTCTGCGATACCAACGATATCGATAACGTCACCAACACGAACTTGTCCACGTTCAACACGTCCTGTAGCAACAGTACCACGACCAGTGATTGAGAATACGTCCTCAACTGGCATCATGAATGGTTTGTCGTTTTCACGTTCTGGAGTTGGGATATATTCGTCAACTGCAGCCATCAATTCAAGAATTTTTTCTTCGTATGAAGCGTCGCCTTCTAAAGCTTTTAAAGCTGAACCAGCGATTACAGGAACATCGTCACCAGGGAATTCGTATTCTGTTAATAGGTCACGAACTTCCATTTCAACTAATTCAAGTAATTCTTCGTCATCAACCATATCTACTTTGTTCAAGAATACAACGATGTATGGTACACCAACTTGACGAGATAATAGGATGTGTTCACGAGTTTGAGGCATAGGGCCGTCAGCAGCAGAAACAACTAAGATTCCGCCGTCCATTTGAGCAGCACCAGTGATCATGTTTTTAACGTAGTCCGCGTGTCCTGGGCAGTCAACGTGAGCGTAGTGACGTGCGTCAGTTTCGTACTCAACGTGAGCTGTTGAAATAGTGATTCCGCGTTCGCGTTCTTCAGGAGCACCATCGATTTGATCGTAAGCCATTGCTTGGCCGCCGTTTTTCTTAGATAGTACAGTTGTGATTGCAGCTGTTAAAGTTGTTTTACCATGGTCAACGTGTCCGATAGTACCAATGTTAACGTGTGGTTTCGAACGGTCAAATTTTTCTTTTGCCATTTTAAAATATCCTCCCTAAAATTACAGTTTAATTTTTATTTGTCTGATAGGTATGTGATAGACAAAATTGCCGATCACATGCCCGTATCATCAAAAGTTATTTTACACGAAACTGCATAAAAAATACAGTCTCTAGATAAATCTCTTCACGAGACTACCTTGCTTTAAGAAATTATTCAGCTTTTCCGCCGTTTTTCTTAATGATTTCTTCTTGAACAGATTTCGGTACATCTTCGTAGTGGTCAAATACCATCATGAATGTACCACGACCTTGAGTTGCTGAACGCAATGTAGTCGCGTATCCGAACATTTCTGCCAATGGAACGATCGCATTAACGATTTGTGAATTACCGTGTGCTTCCATTCCTTCAACACGTCCGCGTCGGCTTGTTACGTGTCCCATGATATCACCTAAGTAATCTTCTGGTACAGTAATCGTAACTTTCATCATTGGTTCAAGGATCACAGGACGTGCGTGTTTTGCAGCAGCTCTTAGAGACATTGATGCAGCAACACGGAACGCTGTTTCATTTGAATCGACGTCATGGTATGAACCATCGTAAAGTTTTGCTTTGATATCCACTAATGGGTATCCAGCAAGAACACCGTTATTCATTGATTCTTCTAATCCTTTTTCAACTGCTGGGATGTATTCACGTGGAACCACACCACCAACGATTGCGTTTTCGAATTCGAAGCCTTTTCCTTCTTCGTTTGGTGTAAATTCAACCCATACGTGACCGTATTGACCTTTACCACCAGACTGACGTACGAATTTACCTTCCGCTTTTGTTGCTTCACGGAATGTTTCGCGGTAAGAAACTTGAGGCGCACCAACGTTTGCTTCAACTTTAAATTCGCGTTTCATACGGTCTACTAATACGTCCAAGTGCAACTCACCCATACCTGAGATAACTGTTTCACCTGTTTCAACGTTTGTTTCAACACGGAATGAAGGATCTTCTTCTGCAAGTTTTTGCAACGCAACACCCATTTTATCTTGGTCAGCTTTTGATTTAGGCTCAACAGCGACTTGGATAACTGGTTCTGGGAATTCGATTGATTCAAGGATAACTGGTGCATCTAACGCACACAATGTGTCCCCTGTTGTTGTATCTTTCAATCCAACAGCAGCGGCGATATCACCTGAATACACTTTGTCGATTTCTTGACGTGTGTTTGCGTGCATTTGTAGAATACGACCGATACGTTCTTTTTTGCCTTTTGAAGCGTTCAATACGTATGAACCACTTTCAAGGACACCAGAATAAACACGGAAGAAAGTTAGACGACCTACGAATGGGTCAGTCATTACTTTAAATGCTAATGAAGCAAAAGGAGCTTCGTCATCTGCAGGACGAGTTGTTTCTTCGTCTGTTTTTGAGTCAATACCTTTGATTGCTTCGATATCTAGTGGTGATGGCAAGTAATCAAGAACAGCATCCAACATCAATTGGACCCCTTTATTCTTGAATGCTGAACCAGCTAACACAGGGAAGAACTCAACGTTGATCGTTGCACGGCGGATACCGGCAATCAATTCTTCTTGAGTGATTTCTTCACCTTCAAGATATTTCATCATTAGTTCTTCGTCTGTTTCAGCAACAGCTTCGACTAATTTTTCACGCCATTCTTGTGCTTGTTCTGCATATTCTTCAGGGATTTCAGTTTCTTGGATGTCTGTGCCTAGATCGTTTGTGTAGATCTCTGCTTTCATCGTTACCAAGTCAATGATACCTGTGAAGTTATCTTCAGAACCGATTGGCAATTGGATTGGATGCGCGTTCGCTTGTAAGCGATCGTGCAATGATTTTACTGAGTATAAGAAGTCTGCACCGATTTTATCCATTTTGTTACAGAATACGATACGAGGCACTCGGTACTCAGTTGCTTGACGCCAAACAGTTTCTGTTTGAGGTTCAACACCTGATTGTGCATCAAGTACAGTTACAGCACCATCCAATACACGTAGAGAACGTTGAACTTCGATTGTGAAGTCTACGTGTCCTGGTGTATCGATGATATTTACGCGGTAACCTTTCCACTGCGCAGTAGTGGCAGCAGATGTAATCGTGATACCACGTTCTTGTTCTTGTTCCATCCAGTCCATCTGTGAAGCTCCTTCGTGAGTTTCACCGATTTTATGGATTTTACCAGTATAGTACAAGATACGCTCTGTTGTTGTAGTTTTACCTGCATCAACGTGAGCCATGATACCAATATTACGAGTTTTTTCTAGCGAAAATTCTCTTGCCATTTTCTTACTCCTCTCTTTATTTAAATCGATTGTAAATTGACTTTCTGCTGCGGGTTTAGCCGACAGACAGAGAGGATCTTACCAACGATAATGAGCAAATGCGCGGTTCGCGTCTGCCATTTTGTGTGTGTCTTCGCGTTTTTTAACAGAAGCTCCAGTGTTGTTTGCAGCGTCCATGATTTCTTTCGCTAAGCGTTCTTCCATTGTGTGTTCACCGCGCAAGCGAGCGTAGTTAACTACCCAACGTAGCGCTAAAGTCGTACGACGTTCAGGGCGAACTTCAACTGGTACTTGATAGTTTGAACCCCCAACACGACGTGCTTTAACTTCAAGAACAGGCATAACATTGTTCATTGCTTGTTCAAACACTTCTAATGGATCGTTACCTGTAGATTCTTTGATCAAATCAAAGGCATTATAGATAATATTAGCAGCAACACCGCGTTTTCCGTCAACCATTACACGGTTGATCAAGCGAGTTACTAATTTTGAGTTATAAATAGGATCTGGTAAAACATCACGTTTTGCAACAGGACCTTTACGTGGCATCCGTAACTCCTCCTTCCGAAATATTCTTCATAGTTGATCGAATGACTACTATATAGTAGGTTCGATTTTCATTTGTAGTAAATAATTAAAATTAAGCTTTAGGTCTTTTCGTACCGTATTTAGAACGGCTTTGTTTACGGTCGTTCACACCAGCAGTATCTAGTGCACCACGAACGATATGATAACGTACCCCTGGTAAGTCTTTTACACGTCCACCGCGTAATAGTACCACGCTATGTTCTTGTAAATTGTGACCAATCCCTGGGATATAAGCAGTAACTTCAATTAAGTTTGACAAACGAACACGAGCGTATTTACGTAAAGCTGAGTTCGGTTTTTTAGGTGTCATTGTTCCCACACGTGTAGCTACCCCACGTTTTTGAGGAGAGTTCACGTTTGTTTGAGTTTTCTTAAAGCTGTTATATCCTTTGTTCAAAGCAGGTGAATTAGATTTTTCCACCTTTGATTTACGAGGTTTACGTACTAATTGGTTAATTGTAGGCATTCCTAGTTCCTCCTTCCCACGATTCACATCTAGTTCCACACATCCAGGTGGTTCTTTTTTTGCGATAAAAAATAAATGCAGTTATGCATCTTTATCAAATATGCTTTGATAAACAGTCAGCACGTCTCTTAACAGAGACCTGTAGATAAAGCACCTTGGTTAGAATATCACGGATAAAAAAGAATGTCAACCAAACATATACATTTTTTTCTATCCTATAAAAATTGTGTTATGCTCCCTATCTTTTTCGATGAAATCAAGCTAAAATAGCAGATAAAGAGCTATAAAAATGCTGGAGGGATAGGAATGAACTTAAAGCAATTGGTAGGCATAAAAGCTGCAGAATTTGTTGAAGATGGCATGATCGTTGGACTAGGAACTGGTTCTACTGCCTATTATATGGTAGAAGAAATCGGCCGACGCATGCGCGAAGAAGGATTGAAAATCACTGGTGTCACTACTTCTAGTGGTACAAAAGCACAAGCAGAAAGCTTAGGTATCCCTTTGAAAAGTATCGAT
Source organism: Enterococcus mundtii (assembly GCF_002947535.1). Lineage (GTDB taxonomy): Bacteria > Bacillota > Bacilli > Lactobacillales > Enterococcaceae > Enterococcus_B > Enterococcus_B mundtii_B. The sequence goes on along the minus strand of NZ_PUAP01000050.1, from coordinate 52,313 downwards.
GAAGTCCCAGTCGTCGATTTGACGATCGATGGTGCCGATGAGATCAGCGCCGAGTTTCAAGGAATCAAAGGTGGCGGAGCTGCCCTTTTATTTGAAAAAATCGTCGCCTCTTATTCAAAACAAACGATCTGGATCGTCGATGGATCAAAAATGGTGGATCAACTAGGACGCTTTCCACTCCCTGTCGAAGTCATTCCTTATGGATCTAAACAACTGATGCGTCTTTTTGAAGAAAAAAACTATCAGCCTGTATTACGTCAAACAGAAACTGGGAAGACCGTCGTAACGGATAGTGGGCATTATATTATTGACCTTCATTTAGAACGAATCGAAGACCCCGAAAAGTTAGCGACTTATTTGGATCAATTAGTCGGTGTCGTCGAACACGGCTTGTTTTTAAATATGGTTTCAAAGGTTGTCGTTGCCTCTGAAAATGGCGTGTCTGTACTCGATACTCCCTTTCAAAAATAATGCGAAAGAGATTCGTTGAAAATGCCTAAAAAAACTATCTTTTTCAGTTACTTTATGCTACATTTTTACTTGTCTCAAACACTTAGAAAACTTTGCTAGAAAGGAATCACCATGAAGATTATCGGTTATGCACGTACAACTATCAATGATGTCGATTTAACGGCTCAAATGCAAAAACTCTCTGATTTTGGTTGTCACGAAATTTTTCACGAAACTTATGGTCAAAAAGATACTTTATCTGACGCAATTTGTTTAGAAAATGTTATCGAGAAAATGGAGCAAGGCGATACATTAGTTGTTTGCCAGCTTCACCATCTAGGAAAATCGACAAGACAACTAACAGAATTCACGAAATTATTTAAAGACCGTGGGTTACATCTAGTCAGCATCACAGAAAAAATCGATACTCGCGAACCTATGGGGACGGTCTACTTCCAATTAATGGAGGGATTAGCTGAGATGGAGTGTGCATTGATCAAAGAACGCACGCTGATTGGATTAGATGAAGCACGTAAAAAAGGAAAAATTGGCGGACGCCCAAAAATCGATGCCAAAACAATCAAAAAAATTCGTCGTCTGTACTATGAAAAGAAAGAAACGATCCAATTTATTTCTTCAAAATGTGGCGTTTCAGTCGGCACTTGCTACAAATATATCAATCTACCTGAAAAAGAGCTTCAGCAATTATTCAATTAATTAGCAAGTACAAACCCGTTGATTTCAATAATTGATCGAAAGAACCCACACTAAACAAACAGAAATTATTTTACTTAATAGATAAAAAGGTTGTCAAACAAGTTTTTTGAGTGAAAGCTCTGTAATAACGCTTGTTTACAGCCTTTTTTTTAGTTCGTCTGTGGTCTTTTAAACAAACAGCTTTCATTTTACAATGGAAATCTTATGAAAAACATTGTACAATAAGGCAGAACTGAAATTTTCAGAAATAACACTTATTTTAAAGGAGAGTTAAACATGCCAAAATTAGTTTTTTCTCGTCACGGTCTTAGCGAATGGAATGCATTGAACCAATTTACTGGTTGGGCAGATGTAAACCTAGCACCAGAAGGAATCGAAGAAGCAAAAGAAGGCGGACGTAAAATCAAAGAAGCTGGAATCGAATTTGATGTTGCTTATACTTCTGTATTAACTCGTGCCATCAAAACTTGTAACTTGATTTTAGAATACTCAGATCAACTTTGGGTACCACAAATCAAATCATGGCGCTTGAACGAACGTCATTATGGTAAATTACAAGGACTAAATAAAAAAGAAACAGCAGAAAAATACGGTGACGAACAAGTTCACATCTGGCGTCGTTCATACGACACTCTTCCTCCATTAATGGAAGCTACTGATGAAGGTTCAGCAGCAAACGATCGTCGTTATGCAATGTTAGACAAACGCGACGTACCTGGTGGAGAAAACTTGAAAGTTACTTTAGAACGCGCATTGCCATTCTGGCAAGACGAAATTGCACCAGCTTTGTTAGACAACAAAACTGTCTTAGTTGCTGCACATGGTAACTCTTTACGTGCATTAGCAAAACACATCGAAGGAATCTCTGATGAAGACATCATGGATCTTGAAATCCCAACAGGTCAACCACTTGTTTATGAATTAAACGACGACTTGACTGTCATCAAAAAATACTACTTATAATAGATCCTTTATTGTAAGTAAGACAGCCCCCTCACCTCCTACTATTGTAAGAGATGAAAGGGGCTGTTTTTTTTGATATTGGATAGACGGCAGTCTTAGCTATCAAATGCGAATGACATCAATTTACATAATAACTAAAGTTTATAATAGTAAGTACTGTTTGAATAAACAAAAAATTATGAGAGAAGGCGTAACATTGAGAGAAAAAAGAATGTTTGGTTTATCCCCTGTCACACCAATGGCGCATGAACAATGGACAAATTCTGAGCAACTCTCTTTTCAAAAGCTATGATCTTAGGAAAGATTTTAATAGCGGTAGTTTATCTCTTCGTGCTATACAGCTATTACTATTACAAAATATAGTAGACTCCAATTAGTTCTGTATATCTTATTCGTTATGTTTGTCTTTGTATACTATAAATCTCCTTTTTCAGGTTATGAACCAATCTGTAATCATTTCTGAACAACTCGAAAGATTCGTTATGTAAGAGATTTTACTAACAGACCAGCCTAGCTATTCTTTCTAGGTCGGGCTGTTTATTGGATAATAGATAGCGAGAGGACAAATAGATTATACGAGCTATGTAACATAATAGCAGATAATATATTGTTGGTTTTCACGTATAGATAGGTTGTAGCTAAAGTCAAAAATAGGACTTGGACCATCGCTAATAGATTTCCGCCATATGTAAAGCTATGCCCATAGAAAAAGAATCCTGTTGAAACAAAACCAAGTACTATTTTCAACCAATTAGACTCAGTTATACTCAAAAATAGGTAGCGGTAAACTAATTCTTCTCTTATTGGGGCAATCACTATGACAGAAAATAGAACAACACTATCGTAATTTTGTGAGACTACTGCAAAACTGCCAAATACAAGTACCATATATATAAAATTCGTCACTAACAAAAGTAGCAAAGTGAATCCTACTTGTTTCATCATTGACAGATTCATACCTTGTAATGCTCGATTTAATTCGGGCATGCAAAGTAAGTAAATAAATAAAATCATTATCAGATTTAGACCCAATTGGTTATTTTCTAATAGTATGAAAATGGTCTTACTTCTTATTATTCCGAAGTTTGTTATACAAAAAATGGTTATCCAGACAGTTAAAATGATACTTTTTATGAGAGTTAGCCGCATATGATCTATCTTCATCTTGACCACCAATTAATAAAACTATGAGTCATCCATCTTGTCCCCCTTCTCACCGTCTCCTGAAAAATCAAGCAGTAATCTCCTAGATAGTTAAAACACTGTAATTCTCTTTCTCATCGCATTCCCAACATACAATGCTTATGTTTATTAAATAAACAATATCTTTTGGTATTTCACTTCCAATTTATCAACTTGCTATGTAAAAGTACTCTTTATTATTTTCATTACCCCTTTCTCAATTATCTCCAAACATGACCTATTACTTTTTCATTATACCTCTTCCTTTTTTTGCACAGCAAGATGGCAGACAATCATTCAGTTGTGGAGCGAACATTTTTGTAGAAACTTATATAAATCTCATTCTTATATCCTGTTTCTAAGAGGAATTTTTCATTTGTATGAGCTATCTCTACCACTCTCCATCTTTTCTTATGTTGCTAATAAATGAAATTAAGATAAAAATCAACCTCATAAAACTATTTATTTTATCATTTTTTTCTAATAATAAATGTTATAGAGGAAAAAGCGTTTACAAGACCGCTATTTTCTCGGTTATGATTAATTTGTGAGATACAGACAAACTATATGGCTGCATCTTACAAACAAAATCAAAAAAAATATAAAATATAGAGTGAGGAGATACAAGATGATCAAAAATAATTTAAAAACAATGATGGCAGCAGGTATGGTATTTTTAAGTTTAGGAGGATCCGTTTCGACATTCGCAACAAGTCTATCAACAACTGACTTCGTTAGTACAAGCAAACAGGCAATTGAGCAACAATTGTATATCCATAATGGTGACTTTAATGACGGGTTTGATCGTTGGATCGTTAGTGACCCAGATTCAAATAATCCCACACTTCAAACCGTTAATGGAAATAACTTTGCTTTAGCAAGAAATGGCGAGAATGTTCACCAATATGTGACATTAAAACCAAATACCACGTATACATTCAGTTATGATGTTGCAGCAAGCGAATCAGCACCTGGACGTGTTGAATTGGGGATCATGAATCACGGTGTCGGTTTCGATGTATTAGAACGTAGTGAACATAATAATGAGAACTGGGAACGTGGTAAGCTTACATTCACGACTCCAGACACTGAAAATACATACCTTGTCCGTTTTGCTTCTACATGGAATGGTTGGGCGCAATATGACAATATTCAAGTAGAAACAGGCGTCACTGAAACTCGTTTATTATCTGCAGGGAGAGAAGGAAGTCAAGCATTTGCTTATTTAACTATAACTAACGAACAATTTAACAGCTCACATAGATACGCCGTTTATGTCGACGGAAGATATATTTTTGAGACACATAGAGGAATTGCCTACTATTCTTCTATCAGAAGATTTGATGGAATGGTTCAAGCACGCCGAGCTTTTGCAGGTAGAAAAGGGCAACTGGTCGAAGTTTATCGATTACATGGATTCCCTGGAAGTGGTAGTGCAGGACGAGTATTATTAGAGTCACTGACTTTGGATGCTGATATTTAATTCCAGAGTAATTAGCAACTACTGTTGATCGTCAACGTAGCAGCTTTTAAGACTAGGAAGAATGCCTCTTCTTTCTAGTCTTTTTTTATTTATCAAAAAAAATGACTGCCTCATTTTCTCTTAAAAGAAAGTTGGACAGTCATTTTTTTATTATTTAGTGATTATTTACCCTTGAATCGCCGTTTCCAATCCAACTTCAATCATGTCGTTGAATGTTGTTTGACGTTCGCTGGCTGTTGTTTCTTCGCCGGTGATCAGATGGTCACTGACAGTCATGATCGCTAGTGTTTGCACATGGTATTTTGCACCTAGATAATACAACGCAGCAGCTTCCATTTCCACGCCCATCACACCAAGTTCTGCTAACTTGAATGTCTCTGTCAAATCATCTTTGTAGAAAGAATCTTCTGATAGTACATTGCCGACATGTGTAGTAAAGCCTTTTTCCTTTGCCACTTCGTATGCTTTTAACAATAAGTCAAAATCACAGATGGGTGGAAAGTGGAAGGCGTTGAAATTTTTTTCGATCATAGAAGAACTTGTCGCAGCTCCTTGTGCTAACACCAAGTCGCGAACATGTACGTCTTTTGACAAGGCACCGCACGTACCAACACGAATCAATTTTTTTACGTCATAAGAATTGACTAACTCATGCGCATAGATCATCGCTGAGGGCATACCCATTCCTGTTCCTTGAACAGAGACTCTTTCCCCTTTATACGTTCCAGTATAACCAAGCATACCGCGTACTTGGTTATAGCAAACTGGGTTCTCTAAAAAAGTTTCTGCAATATACTTCGCTCTTAGTGGATCGCCAGGAAGTAAAATCTTGTCTGCAATCTCTCCTGGTTTTGCTTCGATATGAACACTCATTTTCGGACCTCTCAATCAATTTTTTATAGTAAAGAAAGTGTTTCTTTGATCAATGATTTAAATGTTTGTTTGACTCTTTCAGTTGTTTCAACGACTTCTTCGTGATTCAAGTTTGCTTGCATACCAGCGGCTAAGTTGGTGATACAAGAGATTCCTAAGACCTTCAAACCGCTATGGGCTGCAACAATGACTTCTGGTACAGTCGACATGCCCACTGCATCTGCTCCCATCACTCGGGACATGCGAATCTCAGCTGGTGTTTCGTACGTTGGACCAGAATAGCCCATATACACGCCTTCTTTTAATTCTACGTCTAGCGATGCCGCTGCTGCTTTTGTGATTTCACGATACGCTTTTGTATAAGCTTCACTCATATCAGGGAAACGAGGGCCCATTTCTTCGTCATTTGGTCCAATCAATGGATTTTGACCTGTAAAGTTGATATGATCCGTGATCAGCATCAAATCACCTGGTGCAAATGATTCATTCACGCCACCACACGCATTCGTCACAACAACTGAATGAGCGCCTAATGCAGCCATCACTCGTACTGGATAAGTGACTGTTTGCATCGAATGACCTTCATAAAAATGGAAACGTCCTTGCATCGCGAGTACTTTTTTACCTGAAAGTGTTCCATAGACAAGTTGACCCGCATGCCCAACAACTGTCGAAGTTGGGAAGAACGGAATCTTGTCATAAGGAATCACGATTGCTTCTTCGATTTCCTCTGCTAATTCACCTAAACCTGAACCTAAGATCATGCCAAAATCGATTGTTCCAACGCCTTTACTTTTGATAAACGCTGTCGTCTCTTGTAACATCTCATTTAATTTCATTGTTTTTCTCCTATATATAAAATTTTGATTATTCTATCTTACATAATAAAGCCAATGATGATTCATTGATGGATGATGCGCGTCGTTATTTCAATAGTTTTAAAAAGCTTTCGCCATTTTCAGTTGCTGCTACGTCAAAGTTTTCGGCAATCGTTGCAGAGATATCCGCATAATAACCTTGTGGTAAACTACCTTGTCCACTCATTTGTTTACTGTAAGCAAGTAGTGGCACATATTCGCGAGTATGGTCGGTACCAGTGAAGGTTGGATCATTCCCATGGTCAGCCGTGATCAATAATAGATCATCATCAGCCATTGCATCTAATAATTCTGGAATACGTAAATCAAACGCCTCGATAGCATGTGCATAACCAACTACATCACGACGGTGTCCGTATAATGCATCAAAATCGACTAAGTTTGTAAAACTCAAACCAGTAAAGTCTTGTTTCATCACATTCAATAATTGATCCACGCCGTCCATATTACTCTTCGTGCGGACAGAATCGGTGATACCTTGACCATTGAAAATATCATTGATCTTACCGACTGCGATAACATCTTTGCCCGCTTCTTTCAATGAGTCTAAAACCGTATGTCCAAATGGATCTAATGCGTAATCGTGACGGTTGCTTGTTCGCGTAAAGTTACCTGGCTCACCAAGGTATGGACGGGCAATGATCCGACCGATCATATAAGGATCATCTTTTGTAATTTCACGAACATATTCGCAAATCCGATAAAGTTCTTCTAAAGGAATAATTTCTTCATGTGCTGCAATTTGTAACACTGGATCAGCTGACGTATAAACGATCAAGTCGCCGGTTTTCATTTGATGCTCACCAAAGTCGTCAATGACCGCTGTTCCACTATAAGGTTCATTACAAACGATTTTACGTCCAGAGAAATCTTCGATTTTCTTCAATAATTCATCAGGGAAGCCGTTTGGAAAAACACGAAATGGGGTTTTGATATTCAAGCCCATGATTTCCCAATGTCCTGTCATTGTATCTTTGCCGACAGAAACTTCTTCCAATTTTGTCGCATACCCTTGATGATCTTGCACTGCTTCGACCCCTTCTAAAGGACGAATCGTTCCTAATCCAAGTTGTTCCAAATTGGGTATCGTCAACCCAGCTTCTTTGGCAATATGACCTAAAGTATCCGAGCCTTTATCTCCGAATTTTTCGGCATCGGGTGCTTCTCCGATTCCGACTGAATCCATGACGATCAAATGTACACGTTTAAACATGAGTATTCCTTCTTTCTATTTATTTTCTTTATAAAGTAAAAAGGACGAGCCGAAAAAAACTTCCCGTAACCCGCCCTTTTTAATCACTAAACGATTATTTGGATTTTATATAATTCTTACCGTTTGCTTTTGGACCAGATGCTTTACCTAAGAAAGCGACTAAAACGATGATCGTTAACAGATAAGGTGCAATCTGTAGTAAAACTGGTGGAATTGAAGAAATCACTGGTAATTGTGCGCCGATGATACTTAAACTTTGTGCAAACCCAAAGAATAAGGATGCGCCCATCGCGCCTAGTGGATTCCATTTACCAAAAATCATTGCAGCCATTGAGATAAACCCTTGACCGACAATCGTTCCTGCTGAAAAGTTCCCAGAGATCGATTGAGCAAAAACAGCCCCACCCATTCCTCCAAGAAGACCAGAAATCAAGACACCTGAATAGCGCATCGCGTACACATTGATCCCTAGTGTATCCGCAGCTTGCGGATTTTCCCCAACAGAACGTAAACGTAAACCAAATTTAGTTTTGAAGATGACAAACCATGCGATAACAGCAATCAAAATCGCACAATACGCTGGTAAAAACGTACTTCTAAAGAAAATTTGACCAATCACTGGAATATCAGATAGTCCAGGGAATGAAAAGTAACCTAAGTTTTGTGAGATATTATCTGTTTGACCTTTACCATACCATGCTTTGATCAAAAATACACCCAAAGCAGGTGCCATCAAATTGATGACCGTTCCGCTGATGATATGGTCCGCTCGTAAGCTGACCGTAGCGACTGCATGTATCAAGGAAAAGAGAACACCAACCACGCCACCGACTAAAATAGCGATCCAAGGAGTCATTGAGCCTAATGTGTCACTCATCGTCAAGTTGAAGACGACTGCACTAAACGCCCCCATCACCATGATGCCTTCTAACCCAACGTTGACGATCCCGCTTCGTTCAGAAAACGTTCCGCCTAAGGAGGTTAAAATCAACGGTGTTGAATAAACAAGTGTTGATGTAAGGATCAAGGAAATCAGTTCTACTGTTGACATTACAGCTCTCCTCCTTCTTGATTTTGATGATTTGGTTTCGTTTCAATCGTTGCGACGATCTCTTCTTGTTTTTTCCCTTGGAAGAATTTCGCCATAAGGAAACGAATCAAGAAGTTGATCCCCACGAAGAAGATGATCAAGGCAATCGATACATTGACGATTTCAAACGGTACCCCAGCACCAGTTTGCATCCCTAATCCACCGATTTTTAGAACACTGAATAATAGCGCAGATAACAAAATCCCGATGGCAGAACCAGAACCTAATAAGGAAACGGCCATACCGTCAAACCCAATGGATAATGAAGTTGTTTGAACGAAGAAGTTTTGGTATGTTCCCAGTCCTTCGACCACACCACCTAGTCCAGCTAATCCACCAGAGATAACCATAGATAAGACAATTGTTCGTTTACTACTCATTCCCGCATATTCAGAGGCATATGGATTCAATCCAACAGAACGGATCTCAAAGCCTAAGGTTGTTTTCTTCATGACGATCCATACAAGCACTAACGCAATCAGTGCCAAGAAGAGTCCGCCATTCACACGAGAGCCTCCAAACATCTGGGTCAGCCAAGGAATACGTAAGGAAGCATTCTCACTGATCATATTTGAAGAGTCTAAACTTGAACGATAAGATTCAGGCATTATTTCATGAAGTGTATACGTACTTAAATAGAGCAAAATATAATTCATCATGATCGTTACGATAACTTCACTTGTTCCAAAGAACGCACGTAACAATCCTGGAATAGCTGCGGCCATTGCCCCAGCAAGTGCACCTAAAATCACGCACATTGGCAATAAAATGATTTTTGGTAGATCTGGAAAAGCTAACGCCGTCCAAATGCTTATGATCCAGCCACAAAGTGCTTGTCCAGAAAGCCCGATATTAAAGAATCCGGCTGAATTTGCAACAGAAAAACCTAAGGCTGTAAAAATCAAAGGTGTTGCTTGTCTTAACGTTTCACCGATACTTCGTTGTGAACCTAACGAAGCATTCAACATCGAAGAATATCCTTGGATTGGATGATAACCAAAGGCAACCATCAAAATAGCACCTAGAATCAACCCTAAAATAACCGAAAATATAGGCACTAGCAGATTACGGAACCTTTCGCTACGATCATTCATGTGTGTCACCAACCTTTTCTAACTCTCTACGTGCTTCTTCTAAAGTATAACCCGCCATCAATAGACCTAGCTCGTTTTCAGATGTTTCTTTTGGATCAACGATCCCCACGATTTTTCCTTGATGGATTACCGCAATACGATCGGACACATTTAAAATTTCTTCTAATTCAAAACTAACCAATAAAACTGCTTTGAATTTATCACGTTGTTCAATCAAACGTTTATGGATAAACTCGATTGCACCAACATCTAACCCACGTGTCGGATTCGCAACGATCAGCAGATCAGGGTCACGATCGATTTCACGAGCAATGATGGCTTTTTGTTGGTTCCCACCCGATAAAGCTTTCGCTGGCACTAATTCGCTCGTTGTTCGTACATCATACTCATCGATTAAATCTCTGGCATGTTCATTCATCACACCATAGTTCAACAAGCCATTTTTACTATACGGTTTTTGATAGTAGGTTTGCATGGCAATATTTTCGGATAAAGTCATATCAAGAACCAAGCCATATTTATGTCGATCTTCTGGCACATGTCCTAGCCCAGATTCTGTGATTTTACGTGGTTTTTTATTCGTGATCTCTTCGTCTTTCAAACGAATCGTTCCACTTTCAACTTTACGTAAACCGGTTAACGCTTGAATCAACTCCGATTGGCCATTCCCATCGATTCCAGCGATCCCCAACACTTCACCCGCTCGAACTTCTAGACTCAAATCTTTTACCGCTTCTAATCCACGGTTTTCTTTAACTACAAGATTTTCTACAGAAAGCACCACTTCTTGTGGACGTGCTTCTTTTTTCATTGTTTTGAATGAAACGGTTCTTCCGACCATCATATCGGCTAACTGTTGCGAAGAAACATCTTTCACATTGACAGTTCCGATCCCTTGACCACGGCGAATGACCGTACAACGATCGGCAACTGCTTTGATCTCATCTAATTTATGCGTGATCAAAATGACCGACTTTCCTTCTTTGACCAACTCTTTCATGATCACGATCAATTCATCGATTTCTTGCGGCGTCAATACAGCTGTCGGCTCATCAAAAATCAAGACATCTGCACCACGATAAAGTGTTTTTAAAATCTCCACACGTTGTTCCATACCGACAGAAATATCACGAACGTACGCATCCGGATTCACTGCTAAGCCGTATTGTTCAGATAATCGTTTGATTTCTTCCCGGGCTTTCTTGCGATTCAAGATACCGCCTGCACTTGGCTCACTTCCTAGTACGATATTTTCTGTTACTGTGAATGCATCGACTAACATAAAGTGTTGATGCACCATTCCGATCCCTAATTGATTGGCTTTCGTCGGGCTCGTGATGTTTACTTCTTTGCCGTGCATCAAAATCTCACCTGATGTTGGCTCTAAAAGACCTGATAAAACATTCATTAACGTTGATTTACCTGCACCATTTTCACCAAGCAAGGCATGGATTTCTCCTGCTTTTACTTGAAGGTTGATGTTGTCATTTGCTTTGAAAGTACCGAATTGTTTCGTGATATTTCGCATTTCGATGACAATATTTTCTTGATCCACATTTTTCACATCCTAACAATTTATATCCAGGCGACATTGTTTAAAAAATAAAAGGGACGATGACGATCGTTCACAAAACGTCGCTCATCGAGTAACCAAAATCCAAGAAGCTAAGCTACTTGTAACAAGTTGTTCCCTTATCCAAATCGGGGTACCTAGCAACTTGCATAAAAAAACAACATTAGTAGATAACTAAACGATAGCCCTGTTAAACAATTGTCCAACAAGGCTATAGAAATGGTATTTATTAGCTTTCAGGAGTTTCAGGAACTTCGATGTCACCTGAAATGATTTTTTCTTTTGCTTCGTCTACTGCTTTTTTCGCTTCGTCAGAAAGTTGGCCTTCAGTGATACCTACACCGTCTTCTTTCAAACCATAAACAGTGTGTTCGCCACCAGGGAAGTTACCGTCTGCTGATTGTTGAGCTAAATCTTTTACAACTGTTCCTACACCTTTAAGTGTTGATGTCAATGTGAAGTTTTTGTCTTCACCATTCAATGTGTAGTTTCCTTCGTCAGATTGGTCACGGTCAACACCGATTACCCAAACTGTTTTGTCGCCTGATTCATTTAATGATTTTGCTTCTTGGAAGACACCGTTACCTGTACCACCTGAAGCATGGAAAATGATGTCAGCATTTTGTGCGTACATACCTTGTGCGATTGAACGTCCTTTATCTGGAGCTGAGAAATCACCTGCATATTGGTTCAATACTTCGATGTCTTTGTTCAACGCTTCAGCGCCTGCTTTAACTCCGGCATTGAAACCAGCTTCAAAACGGTCGATTACTTCACCTTTAACACCACCGATAAATCCAACCACATTTGTTTCAGTTGTGTAAGCTGCTGCGATTCCTGCAAGGTAAGAAGCTTCGTTGTCTTTAAATGTTGCTGAAACGACGTTGTCTTTTCCTTCGATCACATCATCAATGATTGCAAAGTTTGTTTCAGGGTTACTTGTTGCTTGTTCTTCGATTGCAGGTTTCAATTTAAACCCGATCCCAAAAATTGTTTTGAAGCCAGCGTTTAACGCTTGATCGATATTTGGAATATAATCTGATTCATTGGCAGATTGGAAATATTGGAAGCCATCGTTTCCACGTGACAAGCCTTGCTCTTTACCCCAATCTTCTAACCCTTCCCAAGCTGACTGGTTGAATGAACGGTCGTCGACGCCACCTGTATCTGTAATCAATGCTGCAGTTGCTGTTCCTGATGCACTGTTTCCACCGGTTGAATCAGTAGAATCTGAACCGCCGTTACCGCATGCGCTTAAAAGTAAGCCTGCTGATAGTGCGATAGCACCTAAACCAAATAATTTTGCTTTTTTCATTTCTGTAAAGCCCCCTAAAAGTAATTGTTTTTTCAACAGTCAGCTGACTGAATTGAACATAGTTTATAAATCTTTTTCTGAAAATGCGTAAGGTAATAACTCTCTTACGGTCATTGTTTTCGTCACACCATCGTCGCCAACCAACGTGACTGGCATCTCTGGCTCACAAAATTCTGCCATTACTTGGCGACAAGCACCACATGGAGAAATCGGTTCAGGCGTATGACCTGCAACGACTAGATGTGTAAAGTCCATTTCTTTTTCAGATACTGCTTTAAAAAACGCGGTACGTTCTGCGCAATTCGTTAAACCAAATGACGCATTTTCGATATTCAATCCTTGATAGGTTTTCCCAGATGCTGTCACTAAACAAGCACCTACTGGAAATTTGGAATAAGGCACATACGCTTTATCCAAGGCGTCGATAGCGATATCGATCCATTCTTGTTTGATTTCTGACATCTTTTTCTCCTTAGAATATTAATAGCCTTCGCCAGTTGAACCGGACATGATCGACACACCAGCACTTGTACCGATTCGTGTGGCACCTGCTTCGATCATCGCAACGGCTTCCGCTTCATTGTGGATACCTCCTGAAGCTTTTACGCCCATTTCTGGACCAACCGTTTCACGCATCAAGCGGATATCTTCCACTTTCGCGCCACCTGTTGAAAAACCAGTAGATGTCTTCACAAAATCAGCTCCTGCAGCTTTCGCTAATTCGCAAGCTTTGATGATTTCCGCTTGTTCTAACAAGGCTGTTTCAATGATTACTTTAACTAACGCGCGGTCTTTTGCAGCTTCGACTACCGCTTCGATATCTTTTTTCACGACATCGTCTTGTTCAGATTTCAAGGCACCGATATTGATGACCATATCCACTTCATCTGCGCCATTTTCGATCGCATTCGCTGTTTCAAATGCCTTTGTCTCGGCTGTGTTTGCTCCTAATGGGAAACCAATGACGGTACAAACAGCGACTGGCTCACCTTGTAGTTCCTCTTTCGCCAAGGCAACCCATGTTGGATTGATACATACTGAATAGAAATGATGTTTTTTTGCTTCCTCAATAATGCGCATCACATCTGCTTTTGTTGCATCTGCTTTTAGAATTGTGTGGTCGATCATTCGATTTAATTCCATGTCTCTTCTCCTTCTACTCTGTAATGATGTCGTGAATCAGGATTGGCTTCTCAGCCGTATCACCGATTTCAATATTTTTATATAACAAGTCGATCACTGGCGAAATCTCTTCTTCATTACTATAGATCGTCAATAGCGATTCCCCAGCCTCTACCTTATCACCGATTTTCTTATTCAATCGCAAACCAACTGCATGATCGATTGAATCTTCTTTTGTTTTACGCCCTGCACCAAGCATCATTGCTGCGATCCCTAATTCGTTCGCAACGATTTTTGTCACGACACCTGTTGTCTTCGCTGGCAGTTCATAAATGTAACGAGCAGTTAACAACCGCGCAGGTTCATCGACAACTGTTGGGTCGCCCCCTTGGTTCTGGATCATTTCTTTGAATTTAGCTAAAGCTTTTCCTGATTCAAGGGCTTCTTTCAGCATTTCACGCGCTTCTTCGATCGATGCCGCTTTTTCGGCTAAAACGACCATTTGACTACCTAAAGCATAGCACATTTCCACTAAATCTTCCGGTCCGTTCCCCTGAAGTGTCTCAATAGCTTCAACGACTTCTAAGCTGTTGCCAATTGCTTCGCCCAACGGTTCAGACATATCAGAAATCACTGCCACTGTTTGGCGACCGGCCAACTTGCCGATCCGTGTCATCGTTTTTGCTAGACGTCTTGCATCTTCGATATTTTTCATGAAGGCACCGTCACCCGTCGTCACATCTAGTACAATCGCATCCGCTCCTGCGGCAATTTTCTTACTCATGATCGAGCTTGCGATCAAAGGAATCGAGTTGACCGTTGCCGTCACATCACGCAAGGCATACAATTTTTTATCTGCTGGGGCGAGATTGCCCGATTGCCCGATCACTGCTACTTTACTTTCGTTCACGGTGCGGATGAATTCTTCATCTGATAGTTCGATTCGAAATCCAGGAATAGCCTCTAACTTGTCTAATGTACCACCTGTGTAGCCAAGACCACGCCCCGACATTTTTGCCACGGTTGCGCCAACACTTGCTACTAACGGTGCTAAAATCAAGGTAGTTGTATCCCCCACGCCTCCAGTAGAATGCTTATCGACTTTGATTCCATCTAAGGAACTCAAATCGATCACATCACCAGAATGAGCGATTGCCAGCGTTAGATCAGTAATTTCTTCATCGGTCATATCTTGATAGAAGATAGCCATCAATAATGCGCTGATTTGGTAATCAGGAATGTTATCATTTGTGTAGTTCGTGACAATATACGAAATCTCTTCCTTTGATAATTGGTGTCCATCTCTCTTTTTTTCGATCAAATCGACCATCCGCATGCCGTAATCCTCCTCGTTCTTCATTCGGTATTATACAGGAAATTCGAAAAAGGTAAACCACTTTAGTAAACCGGTTTACTATTTTCCCGCAATGTATCTTACCAGCTTTGTAAACACTTACATAAGCAATATAACGCCCTACTAGACCTTTGTCAATGTTTTTACGCTCTCACGAATAATTAATTTTGTTTCAAACACTTTGTTCGGAACTTTTCTTTGGGGAAATTCAATCGTATCAATCAAAAAGCGAGCTGCATAAAAACCAATATCGAAACTCGGTTGCTTGACCGTTGTCAACTTAGGGATCATATACTCAGACAATTTTAATCCATCGAACCCGATGACCGAAACATCCTCTGGAATACGCTTGCCCATTTCATCAATCGCTTGATAACAACCAATTGCCATGGCATCATTGCCACAAAATACCGCCGTCACATCTTTATGACGTAACAAACGCTTACTTGCTTCGTACCCTCCTTGGACAGTCAGATCCCCTTCTTCTACAAACTTACCGTTGAACGCAAGTCCATGGTCTTTTAATGCATGACGATAACCATTGAATCGCTCTTCTAACTGATAATAGCCAGTTGTCTCTTTTAGCATACCAATTTTAGTATGACCATTTTTGATCAACAACGATACAGCTTGATAAGCGCCTTCATATTCCTTCACGATCAAACGACCATTGTCTCGACGATTCAACCCCCGATCGATCAGGATGATCGGCATATTGTTATAAAAACCACTATCAAGGGCATACTCTTGAGGCAACACATTCGGCGTCGCTAACAATAAACCATCCACGGATCGATGAGAAAGTTCTCTTAAGTACTTCAATTCATTTTCTTGACTATGTCTGGAGTTACAAAGAATGATGACATATCCTAATGGGTTTAAATAACTTTCAACCCCTTCGATCACTTTGGAAAAGAAGAAATCCGTCACATCTGGCACGATCATGCCAATCGTTTTTGAGTGACGATTGATCACATTGGAAGCAAAATAATCTGGCTTGTAATGATGTTCATTCACGATCGACAACACTTTTTTTCGTGTCTTTTCACTAAAACGGCTGCCTTTATTATTTAATATCTGTGACACAGTCGTCACTGAAACACCCGCCATCTCAGCAATATCTCGAATTGTCAATTTCACTTTTGTTCCCCCTTTATATATGTAAATTCCCTAACAGTGTACCAAATGGTTTTCGAAATGGATAGAGGGAAAAAAGGCTTGGTCAAAAGTAAATGCGTCTCAGATAAATATTTGCCAGCTAAATTTTATAAACAACGATTTATTTTTCGAAGTTCGCTCTCACTTTCCCTAGTCCAACTTTATTTCCTCACCTCCACTGACTATATAGGTGCGGAACAAACCTCCTTTTAACTAAATGATCTATACAATAAAACACCAATTGAACTCAACATTTCTGAGCTAATTGGTGTTTTGACATCCACTTCTCCTCAATCAGTCAAAGAACAACCGATAACTATCAGTTTATTTGATGTAGTGTCAGAAATTGTCCAAAAGAAAGTACCCATCCATTCCCTACCCGCAGAAAAATAATTCGACCAATTATCATTCCACTTGTATATCGTTAACGCAGTTTTATCAGGAAATAATACATCATTCCAAAAAATAAAATCTGCTTCATCTCCAATATTAGAATACATAGAACAAAGAAATGTTTGGGCGTAACCAGAAACATAGTTGTTTTTATCTGCTTTTTCAACTGAAAAGAAAGCATCTACCTCTATCTGTTTCCCATACATTAACTCTGGATTCACTGCATATATCAATTTAATCGGACTACATATGATAGGTAAATCATCAAAGTAACGTACATCTGTATAGAGAATTCCTGGAACACCTCTTTCATCATTCTTCACTTTGATGAATTCGAGGGCAGCTTTACGATGACTGGGCCATCCACGATAATCTGTTTCTTCAAAAAATACATAATCGAGTCCAAGCCTAGCTCTTGGAAATTTTTTTGAACAAAGCTTCTTTTCAAACTGAAACGTCTCTTCTTTTAAGAATTTCATTCTGTCCTCCTCATTCAATTCAATGTAGATGCCCCGCATACCGTAAATCTTTTTCTTGTTGGATCATAAATCGTCCACAGATATGCTCCTTTTCCGGAATGTTTTCCATAAGCAAAATAATCGGACCACGTGTTGTTCCATTGATAAATGACTAACATTTCTTTCCTAGGAAACAAGTAATCATTTAGTTCAATGAAATCTTTTTTACTTCCTTTATAGAAAAAAGGGATTTTAAAAAAAGCGTAGGCATAATCTGAAAGATACTGCCCTTTCAAGTCACTATATGTAGAAAAAAAAGCGTCGAATGAAATTCGTTCTGCTTCCATTACACTTGGGTTTATGGAATAGGATGCTGTTATATTGACTGGAAAATCAAGTTTATCTGTATACTCAATTCGATCATGCCCTCGTCTCTGATTGATGAACGTAACAAATGCTAGGGCTGCTTTTCTATGGCTGTCGTATCCTTGATCATTCTTTTCTTGGAAAAATACATAGTTGATTGCTAAATCTTTCATCCAAACGTTTTTTTCAACCATGGTCAATACAAATCGATTCGTCTCCTTATCCAATAATTTCATATGGTTCCTCCTCTACTAGTGGTATGTAAATAACAGTTATACGTTTTTGTTGTGGATCGTATACTGTGAATAAGCGGTTTCCTTTATGCCTTCTACCCATACGAAAAAATGTCGACCAGTCATCATTCCATTCTTTAATAACTAAACGCTCTTGCTCTGGAAATAATTCTTTATTTAAGCGATAAAAATCCTTCTCTGCACTAGAATGATCTTCCCTACCATAAAGAAAAGCATGGGTATAATGTCCATAATCAGCAAAAAAATCGCTATAGCTAAGATTTGATCCTCGCATCAACGCAGGATTGACTAAAATCGGGTACTGCTCTAGGTGATCAAACGATAAAAGTTCGCTAAAAATGATATTCTCTATTGAGCTGCTGTCTTTTTTGTTGAAATGATGATCCTTATTATTTAAAAATTGCAAAATTGCTTGTTTATGGCTCTGTTCCTCTTGATAGTCTGTTGTACGAAAAAAAGCATGATCCAAATATAGTATTTTGTACTTCCCCATTCTATTGCTCCATTTATATATAAGTTTCTCCATTTCTTCTTTGTTAAAAAACTCCATCCTCTTTCCTCCTCCGCTACTTCTTAAATAACTTCTCGCTGTAACTCTCAACAAATGGTTAACATAAAATATTTTATTTCCTGTCTAGTTCTCCTATCTGTTTATGCTATATCGATAACCATACACCTGCTTCCAACAGAACTATCCAACGTTATTTAAAACAAAATAAAAATTGCTTGTATATCTATTAAATCAATTTTATTTTAAAACAACAAAAAATCAGAAACAAGTTATTTTATTTCAAATTTTTTTATTTTTCGTTTCTTGTCTTTTGCAATTTTCACTTTGTTTATTCTGCCGTTTATCTTACCTATCCAGTTCCCCTCTTCATATGTGAACAAACAAAAACAGTCAAAGAAATCTTACTTATTTCTTCGACTGCTTCGTTATTTTCATTCGATTATGTTCAATCTTCTTTTACACTTCGGATAATATAATAGCCTTTATCTTTGATCACGATTTCTGCATTCCCAAATGTTTCTTGCATTTTCTTTTGTGCGCTAGGTGCACCTTGTTTTTTCTGAATGACGATCGTTAAAGTACCGCCCGTACGTAAACGAGGATACGCACCCGTCAAGATTTCATGTACGACTTTTTTGCCTGCACGGATTGGCGGATTGCTGACGATCGCAGCGTAGTCTGTTTCTGGCACCTCTTCATAAATGTTTGACTGGTGAATCGCTACATTTTTGATTTGATTTCGCTTCGCATTTCCTTGGGCTAAATCAACCGCTCTGGCGTTGATGTCTACCATTTCAACAAAACGCTCACTCGCATAGGCAAGAGAAAGCCCAATCGGACCATAGCCACAGCCAACATCCAAAATTTTGCCTTCTGGTAACTGTGCCCATTCAAAGGCATTGATCAATACACGTGAGCCATAATCGACTGTTTCACGTGAAAACACGCCGGAGTCCGTCACGAACTGAAAGGTTTTTCCTCTTAGCTCAAATGACCATTCGTCAAACTCATGAGCAGTCTCTGGGTGTTCGGAATAATAATGATTCGTCATAGTTTCCATCCTTCTTATCTGTTAGTTGTTCATAGTCTAACGTGTTCCATGAGAAGGTGCAAGTGAAACTGTATGTCTTCGGTTTTCTTTTACCGAATGAAGCTATTTAATGCAATACAAAAGAAAAAATCGCATTCCTTAGAATATCTCTATTTACCCTTTTTCGGTATTTGCGTAATCTGTTTCGTGAAAGTAGGAACAGGGTGAATAGGACGAGCATAACCCTTGATATTATCGCCTTTATGATGACAAACCGCGAGATGATCACTTGATTAAAAGAATGAGTATTATTGACTCTTACTTCCGCTGACCTTTATGATGTGATTGAAAAAATAATCATATTAGGTGAGGTTACTCTGAAGAACATAGGTTATCGCTCGGAAATGTCGAGAGACAGTAACGATTGACACTCCCACGAGTTATTTCGCAAGCCTCATTCCTTCGGAATTGAGGTGGGATTCTTTGGTGCTAAACCGTACGCTGTCCATTTCTGTTTTGTACTAGCCCAAAGCTAAGGGCATGCCAATACCCCATCCTAAACCAGAGCATATAGCTGTTTAGGCTACTTGACTTTTACCATCAAGTACAGGTGCATAAATAATATTTTTAGCACCGACAACATCACGATGCCCAACATAGCCACAATTAGTGCAATGATACCTACGGTCTTTTGCATGATGGTTATGTCCGCAATCTGGACACCTCTGACTTGTATAGGCGGGATTAACATATTCAACTTTGATACCTACTAAATTTGCTTTGTATTCGATATAAGAAGCTAAACGATAGAATGACCAATTACTTAAAGAATGGTTGTTTTTACGACTTTTTCTTGTCTGCTTGCGAATATTCGCCAGTTTTTCTAAGCGAATAACTCCCACATTGTAGTTGATAGCAAAATCTATGATTTCACGACTAATTTTATGGTCTTGGTCTTTCATCCAACGTTGTTCTTTATCTTTAGATTTTTTTATGGCATTCAGCTTTTTAGTATCACCTAATTCTTTCCTACGGGAGTTATGATAACGACGAACATATTTGTTCATTCGGCCATTACCAGCAAACTTAACTTCATTTTCGTCTGTGCAACATACCGCAGGTATTTTTATCCCTAAATCTACACCCATTGTTTTAACAGATGTCGTTATTCTTTCTGAAATTTCAATCGAAATTTGGGCTATATACTTCTTCCCTTTTTTAGTGATTCTTAGTGTACCGACTTTACTCGCTTGATTTAACAACGAACGTTCATACTCTGAGATGTTTGCGGGAATTTCAATTTTTTTAGATTTACCACTAATCAAAAAAGGCATACGAATACTCGACGGACAAACAGTGAAGTTTTGATTATTCCATATAATAACTGGTTTTTTCAATACAGGAATCTTTTTAAGTTTGCTTTTCTTTGCTTTTTGATAAACAGATTTAGCATCACGAATCGCTTGATTTTTAACAGCACTATTGAGGGACACATTTATGTCTTTAGATGACTTTTTGGTGATTTTTTCATTACTCACCATTTCTGAAACAAGAGAATTAACTGTCGCAATATAGACCAAAGAAGAAGAGCGTATTAACTCTCTATCTGATTTCGTCGGTTCCAGTTTTATTTTCACTGTCATGGATTGAGTCATGAAATGTTCACCTCTTTCGTTGATTTTCAACATATCGTTTGATTGTTTGACTAGATACATACGAAATAACTGCGTGTCCACAGGCTAGGCATAGCTTTTAGCTCTGAGAATTCATCACGCAAAATTCTTGATTTTCAGCAATTTGATTGATCAACTCTTTAAATCGCTTATCTAATTTTTGATTTAGAAAGATCTTTCTACGGTATCGAGGGCAAAAAACGAAGTGATAGTTGATTAGGCTTACGGTTGTTTTGGTTCGGCGATAGTCTTCCATAACAAAATCATACCATCTTTTTCGTATGTATGACAATTACAATTACGAAAAAAAGACAATTAAAAAACGAGAAACCCAAAGCTCAATTAACGTGATTACAATTCCGCCTTACAATTGCAAATTACACTTACCAATATTTATTTGAGTACGTCGCCCTTTATGTATTAAGGAGGCTTTTTTATGTTATCAGCAAACCTCACGCCACCAAAAAATCAGTAGTAAACCGCTTTAAGTAAGTGTATCTTATTCCGCATTTTTTTGCTTTCTTAGGTGTATTGATTTCCTTTCCTAGTTGAGATTCGCTTCATCTATTGCAACCTATCAATCACTAGCCTTCGATCAAGAGTCTATGAATCATTGACTCGCATAAAAATCAACTAGCGACTGATAAAACTGTCATGCTACATTTCCTATTAAAAGTAATAGTGATTCGTTTCACATTTATTAAGGATTGTTTAATCTCTATGTGTGCTTCACGATAACTATTGTTTTTTTAAGAGGCCCATGAGACATTTAAAAGGAGAATAAAATGATAAAGGAGGCATAGCTGTATGTCGATCGAAAAATTAGAATATTTCTATATGATTGCCCGTTTCAACAGCCTCTCGCAAGCTTCAAAAGAGCTACATGTTAGTATTTCTTCGTTAAGTAGTTCTTTAAAAAGTTTAGAACAAGAAATCGGGACAGATTTGTTTGAACGTCACGGGAAAAAGATCATATTGAGTACCCATGGAAAATCAATCCTTCCTTCCGTAGAATTGATTTTGACGGAAGCGAAGAAATTGAATATCTCATTAAATGAATCAGTAGACTATCCTGCTTTGCGTGTCGGTACAAGCGATGCTTCGTTTATCTTTGAAGCAAACAAATATCCAATCCGGCATCAAAACTTTACGATCGACTACCGTTATATTCCTTCATTGGATCTGCTAAATAAACTAAGCCAGAAAGAAATCGACTTTGCCATTACTTCTGCTACCTTAGATCACCCCAAATTTATTCAAACAAGGTTAGCCACTTTGGAACTTAAAGTAGCAGTCAGTAGCTACTTTGTAAAACCAGGTGCTATATTATCCGCGGAAGCACTGGAAGAGTTACCTTTTATCTTTTTACTCGACCACGTAGAACATCAAGTGATTACGAAAAAAGTAGCCAAACAGCTGACCAACGAACCAAAATATGTTGTTTGTCCAGATAGTTTAGGAGCAATGAAAATGATTACAGAAGGAAAAGGAATGCTATTAGCCAATACCTTTGCGCAAGAACTTTTAGCTATTGAACCTGTTTGTTTTGTCTCTCTACCAACATTTCCAACCATTCATTTTTATCTTTATAAGAACAGAGAATCAGAAAACTTTTACTTCTATCCAGAAGCTGAAAAAGAAATCCAAGCGATTTTTAATCAAACATGTCACACTACGCAAGTGATGAGCGCTGCTGATACTGGCACCTATTACTTGCCAAAACGATGAATATTGAAACCAAAATAAAACAAGTATTTCAATGTTGTGAATCAACACCGATAAAAGATCACATAGAGAGAGTTATCCTCGAAAAGTAAAGCGGCATCCACTGAATTTGTTCTTCAAATTTTGGTGGGTGTCGTTTTATTTCCCAGAATGTTACTTCTATTCCTGCCATTTCAGCTAACTTTGAGTTGAACTGTTACTTTTTTCTTATACAGTCCTCTATTCTCCTTGCCTCTTTTCAGTTATCAAAAAAGAAAGAACCCTCATTCTCCCATCCTTTGATTTGAGAAAAAACCAATTAGTTTCTCGCCTAAGTGGTAGGGTTTGACACGCATTTATGTTAAAATAGGTCCATTGATGGGAGAATCCAGGAGGCTATGTATGAATGATCCAATGAATTATTACCGTGTGGCAAGAGAAGAGTGGCGCGAATTTTACCGAAATGGTCAAGCTCCATTGACACAAGATGAACTAGATAGTATAAAAAGTTTGAATGACCGTATTTCCATGCAAGATGTTCGCGACATTTATGTACCACTTGCACACTTGATTTTTCTGCATATGAAAGAGTTTGAATCCCTCTCTCTGAGCAAAGGGTTATTCCTTCATAAATACACTCAAGTCCCACCGTTTATTATTGGGATTGCCGGAAGTGTCGCAGTTGGTAAAAGTACCACCGCACGCTTATTGCAAATGATTTTGTCTCGGACATTCAAACGAAGAAATGTCCAGTTGATCACCACAGATGGTTTTTTATATCCGAATAAAGTCTTAAAAGAACGTGGTATCATGGACCGTAAAGGATTTCCGGAAAGCTACGACATGGAAAGGTTGATCGATTTTCTTAATCAAGTGAAATCCGGTCAAGAAACAACCAAAGTTCCAGTCTACTCTCACGATGTCTATGATATTATTCCCGATGAATATGAACTGATCCAACAACCGGACATTTTGATTGTCGAAGGAATCAACACGCTTCAACTACCAGCTAATCAGCAAATTTACGTCAGTGACTTTTTTGATTTCTCTGTCTACGTTGATGCAGATTCTGAATTGATCGAAAAATGGTATTTGGATC
The DNA here is from genome assembly GCF_002947535.1 of Enterococcus mundtii. Taxonomy (GTDB): domain Bacteria; phylum Bacillota; class Bacilli; order Lactobacillales; family Enterococcaceae; genus Enterococcus_B; species Enterococcus_B mundtii_B. The sequence continues at coordinate 28,360 of NZ_PUAP01000050.1, read as the reverse complement.
GCTTTGGCGCGTTACTTGATACAGCTTTTCAACATCCACAAAACTATTACTACCAATTTGCCATTGGCAATCGTGAAGATGCGTTTAAAATGGCAAGAGATGTATGGAAAAATGTGAATTTGAAGAATTTAAACGAATATATCTTGCCTACTCGTGGAAGAGCCGATATAATTCTCCATAAAACTGAAAATCATATTATTGATTCGATTTTCATGCGAAAATATTAGCATTTTAAAATAGTTCAACTATTTTGAGATAAATTTTAAAGGGATAGGGGTAATAAATGTGACGAACGTTGCCGATATGACAAACGTTGAAAAAATCATCGTACTAGATTACGGTAGTCAATATAATCAATTGATTACACGACGCATCCGTGATTTAGGTGTTTTTTCTGAATTATTGAGCCACCGCATTACAGCTGAAGAAGTGAAAGCCATGAATCCGAAAGGGATCATCCTTTCTGGAGGACCAAACAGTGTCTATGATGAGAATGCTTTTGGCATTGATCCTGAAATCTTCAATTTAGGAATTCCAGTGTTGGGTATTTGTTATGGTATGCAATTGATCACGTACAAACTAGGCGGTTCTGTTGAGCCTGCGAAAAACCGTGAATACGGCAAAGCATTGCTTGAAGTAACAGCCGACGATGCAGCACTATTCAGCCAAACACCAAAACAACAAACCGTTTGGATGAGCCATGGGGATCTAGTAACCAAAGTACCAGAAGGTTTTGAAACTGTTGCTACAAGTAGCGATTGCCCAATTGCATCGATCCAAGACAAAGAACGTAACTTCTACGGTATCCAATTCCACGCAGAAGTCCGTCATTCAGAATACGGAATCGAATTATTACGTCATTTTGCTTTTGACATCTGTCACTGTGAAGGCAATTGGACAATGAACAATTTCATCGACATGCAGATCGAAAAAATCCGTGAACAAGTTGGCGATAAAAAAGTCTTACTTGGTTTATCTGGCGGAGTGGATTCAAGTGTCGTTGGTGTCCTTTTACAAAAAGCGATCGGTGATCAATTAACATCGATTTTCGTTGACCATGGTCTATTGCGTAAAGGCGAAGCGGATCAAGTCATGGAGAGCTTAGGCGGAAAATTCGGCTTGAATATCATCAAAGTAGATGCAAGAGAACGTTTCTTAAATAAACTTGCAGGTGTCTCTGATCCTGAACAAAAACGTAAAATCATCGGTAACGAATTCGTGTACTTATTTGACGATGAAGCAACGAAACTTGCCGGCGAAGAAGGCGTGTCTTTCTTAGCCCAAGGAACACTGTACACCGACGTGATCGAAAGTGGAACAGAAACTGCCCAAACAATCAAATCACACCACAACGTAGGTGGCTTGCCTGAGGACATGCAATTTGAATTGATCGAACCATTGAATACATTATTCAAAGACGAAGTCCGCGAATTAGGTACACAGCTTGGTATGCCTGATTCAATCGTTTGGCGTCAGCCTTTCCCTGGACCAGGTCTTGGTATCCGTGTCTTAGGTGAGATCACTGAAGAAAAATTGGAGATCGTCCGTGAATCAGATATGATCTTACGCGAAGAAATCGCCGCTGCCGGTCTTGACCGCGACATCTGGCAATACTTCACCGTCTTACCTGGCATCCGTTCTGTTGGTGTCATGGGTGACGGTCGTACGTATGACTACACAGTCGGTATCCGTGCGGTCACATCGATCGATGGCATGACAGCTGACTTTGCACGTATCCCATGGGATGTGCTACAAAAAATCTCTGTACGCATCGTCAATGAAGTCGCACACGTGAACCGTATCGTGTACGATATTACCTCTAAACCACCAGCAACTGTGGAGTGGGAATAATAAGAAAAACGCTAGAAATCCTATAACATAGGGGCTTCTAGCGTTCTTCTTTTGGTGTGGTCACAGTTTGACCACAGTTACGTTCATTATTCTTTTTTACCTATTGCAAATTGATCCTTAGTTTCTCAAATCAAATATATACTTTGATAAAACTTATAAACTATACAGAATCAAAGTTAAGTTTCAAAACATTATTTAAATCTGTAAAGTTTTCTTCCTTTGTAAAGGGAACGAAGAAATCTGGTTCAATTGAAAACATTTCTTCTAATAAGATTCTATTAACTCTAAAATTATTTTCAATACTTGGTAAATCAGTTAACTTATTCGTTAGAACCAAGTTAAAAATACTACGGATTTTTCCGGGACGCTTAAATACAATCTCCCTATCCAAGGGTTCTTCTAATCTGTAATTTTTTATAGAAATTTGTCGATAAAAATAACTATGTTGTTTTGGTGTAAGAAACCCTAATTTGTAAGCTCTCATTTCAAGTGCTTGAATTGATACATTATATTTTGCTTTTAAAGAGATATAACTATCTGGATTTGAAATCTTTTTTATTTTTTCTAAATCTTCTTGAATAATATGTGAAGGCAATAAAAAGCACGAAGCAAAATAATCTGCCTCTCTTTCTACTTGTTGTCGTTCATTTTTTTCTAACAGAGAGAAGTCAACATGTGGGTGTAGTAACAAATGTCCTAATTCATGAGCCAAATCGAAATTTCTTCTCACTGCTGATTTTTTTATACCTAATACAATGATCGGAACATCTTGTGTTGACCATGCACTATAAGCATCTGCCTTCCCACCAACATTTTTCTCTAAAACATAAATTCCTGCCTTTTCTAATGATAATAATAGATTACCATTATCAGATTGAATATCTAAAAACTTTCTTGAAAGAGTAGCAATCTCTTCTATTTTTTCATTTGTTATTTCATCAAATAACATTTTAGAAATTTTTTGTCTAAGATCTAATAACTTATTAGGGGGCACATTTAAAAAACTTTCTAAATAACTAATTACTTTCGAAGCAACATTTAAATAAACTACTTCGCTATTAGTTTTTTTCTTGAAGAAATATCTGCTTTTCTATATGCAACATTACTTTCAAAAAAAGTCTTTTCAATAATAAATTCTTCAAAGAAAAAAGAAGATTTCACTTGTAAAATTTCTTTCATTTGTAAGATATTTTCAAATGACGGTTCTATCATTTGCTTTTCAAATTGCCATATAGCCTGCTCAGACACACGTAGTTTTTCTCCAAGTTCTTTACGTGAAAGACCATGCAACATCCTAATTATTTGAAGATTCTTCCCATAAAACATTGTGCACTTCCTTTCTTAATACACTGCACTGGGAAAGCTAATTGGAGATTTCTTCTTCCTCTTTTGGAATTGTATAATCATAAAGATCACCAATTTCTTCTTTTTCACCAACTACAGCAGAATATTCTTCATCTTCTATAATTATAGACGTAGTTTGTAGATAAGGTGTTAAATTTTGAACTACATGTAATTCTTTTGTTTCATCATCAGGTAAAACAAGTAAAACTGATTCTATCACTTTTGCCATATTAGTTTTATAAACCACTATAACTCGGCCTCTATGCAAAAGGTAGTACCTATAAATATAAGTGTTATACCCGGAAATCCCCCTCTCTTTCACGCCCCAATCTTATTATTCAAAAATTTCAAGCAAAAAAATAAAATTTGGTTAGGGCATATCACCTACATTCCGCTGAAAGAAGACACCCCTTATTTATCTGTCTTTATTGATGTTTGCACGAGAAAAATTTTTGGGTGGGCGATATCACCGAGAATGAAAGAGCAATTAGTTATAGACTCGTTCCTCCAATCATTTGGAAAAGAGCGTTCTGATTCAGGATTAATTATTCATACAGACCTAGAATCGCAGTACACAAGTACGAAATTCCACTCAGAAATAAGAAAAAAGAGGTAATTTCTAGTAGGATTTGAAAAGGAACCCCTTACGATAAAGCCTTAATGGAATCTATTTACAAAACAATAAAAAGAGAGTTGGTTAATGATGCTCAATTCAAAGATATCGATCAGGCTCAAATGGAAATATTCAAATATATAGAAACTTACTAAAACACCAAGCGGATGCATTCTACTCTTGGCTATCTATCTCCTAGAGAATTTGAAAAAAGTTCAGCTTATTCTCTAGTTTTTCTTGCTAATTCCACTCAAAGTTAGATTTTTGATCTAACTTCTGGGGGTCAGTATTATGCTCGTAGCTTAATAAACAGGTATATATATAGAAATGATAAAACATTCGTTAATATATTTTTCTAACACGATTTACATTTTATCTTCCCTAAAGTCAAAAATAAGCATTCGTTAAAACCACCCTAGATTCTAATGAATGCTTATTTTAAGTCCTTATTTACCTTTACTTACATTCAGGATACATAGTACAAGCTCTAAAATAACTATGGTTTTTCTCACTCCATCTATCTACAATAAAGCCAGATTCACATTTTGGACATTTAACCACTTTTTCAGGCAAACTTTTTAAAAAAATATATTTTTCCATAGTTTTTGGGATCAACTGATTCAATAGCTGTAACAATCCATATCTGTCATACCATTCAATATTTTGCGCTTTTTCATTCTTTTCTATTTCCATATATACATATGGATTAAATAAGGAAGTAGTGATGAATAATTTATTTGTCCATCCTTTATCTGAAATTCCAGAATAATGTTTGATATAGTCTACTGTAATAATTTTTGGAGATTTAGTATTTAAACGGTAATGTTTTGCTTGCACCGCAATACACTCATTATCTTTTTTTAGAATCAAATCTATATTGTTGTCTCCTGTATATACATATCTATCTTTTCGATATTCTTTTTTTGTTATTTCAACTTCATAATTAGCTAATCGAAAAACCGCTGCTAAAAATTGCTCAAAATAATCTCCCTGCTGTCTCCAACCAGTTTCACATACAGGAAACTCTTTATCCATATTATTTAAAAAGTTTATCACTATTGTTTCATCATCATTTTGTACAAAAGATAACCCTTTTACTTCGCGATACTTTTTAGATAAAACTTCTTTTGAATTTATTTCTTCTGACTTATGTATAACTTTTTGTAAAAAATTTTTAAGCATAAATACTCCTCCTAACAAATAATTTATTTCACAATATATAATTATAATAACTCTAAATAAGAGTTATTTATATATTACAAAAAAATTTTTTTCGTAAAGAAGCAGTTTTAAAGTTTAAAAATTATTTATAACATCTGAACACATTTTTTTAAATTTATAAAAAAACTAACTATATTTCATACTATACACATAAACACACTATTTGTTCGCAACGTGTTCATGGTCACAGTTTAATTCAAATCCTAAATACCTTAGTAATACCGATAAAAATCCCCATAAATCAGTATAGATTTTTTTACTACTTAATAGGCTATTGCGTAGGAATAAAATAATCAAAAAAGAGGCTGGGACATTAATAGAATCCCAGCCTTACTTTGTGTCTAAAAACGAATTAATTATGTCGAAAAACAATATATCATAATAACGAAATGAAAGATGTTGAATATATATGGAATTACATTCGGATTATTCGACTTATTTCTGGTGGAATACTCTTTTTATCCCACTCTCTCCAATCATTTTTAAATTTTCTCACTAAGCATCTCAATCACTTCAACTACCTAATTTTTGCATAAAAGGTGAATCTATACATATCAGAACCACCTAATATCAGCTCAACAATTTTGATTTTTTCAAACAAAATTCGTTCTCATGCTGGTATTGTTTGATCAAAAAATAAGAAATCAACTTTAGTCTATTAGCAGATGATTGAACATTCTATCTACTTGAATCATCCTATTGGACTTTCTTTCTTCTTGTTAAATAGATTAATGAAACAAGAAATGTTACTACTCCAACTAGTTGCCATATATGGTTTGTTTGCTCTCCAGTGTGGGGTAGATTTTTATTGCTGATTTTATTATTCGTTCTATTACTAGTTTTGTTGCTTGTTTTATTGTTTGTATTTTGAGAATGTGTACCTTTATTATCATTGCTTGTAGTTCCATTTTTGTCCTTAGCTCTAACAGTGATCGCGGCGGTGCTCGTTACACCTTTATAGCTATAGGTTACTTCATAGGTACCAGCTTTCGTTGTATCTACACTACCTTCCACCGTTACAGCTTCGAAACTTACTGGATTACCATCTTCATCAACTGCACTGTCAAAGTTGTCTTCTGCTTTCCATGTTGCGCCAACATAAAGCGTGGAGTCATGGACATTTATGGTCGGCGCTCCGATTTCTTTCACCGTGATCGTGGCGACATTTGTCACGCCGGCATAACTGTACTTCACTTCATACGTGCTAGCTTTCGTTGTATCCACCGCACCTTCCACCGTTATAGCTTTGAAATCTACTGGATTGCCATCTTCATCAACCGCACTGTCAAAGTTATCTTCTGCTTTCCATGTTGAACCAATATAAACAGTGGAGTCATGGACATTTACAGCTGTTTGGATTGCTTTCACTGTGATTGTAGCGATACTTGTCACGCCGGCATAGCTGTACTTTACTTCATATGTGCCAGCTTTCGTGGTATCTACCGTGCCTTCGACTGTCACAGCTTCGATGCCTATTGGATTGCCCTCTCCGTCAAGCGCACTGTCAAAGTTATCTTCTGCTTTCCAATTCGTACCGATATAGAGCGTGGAGTCATGGACATTCACTACTGTTTGGTTCGCCTTCACCGTAATTGTAGCGATACTTGTCACGCCGTCATAGCTGTATTTTACTTCATATGTGCCGACTTTCGTTGTATCTACTGTGCCTTCAACTGCCACTGCCTCGATACCTACTGGATTCCCATCTTTATCAACTGCACTATCAAAATTATCTTCTTCTTTCCATGTTGAACCGATATAAACAGTGGAGTCATGGACATTTACAGCCGTTTGGATTTCTTTCACGGTGATTTTAGCAATGCTTGTTGCTCCGTCATAGCTGTATTTCACTTCATACGTACCAGCCTTCGTAGTATCCACTGTGCCTTCAACTGTCAGATCTTCAAAAGCCACTGGATTCCCGTCTTTATCTTTCGCAGAAACAAAATTATCTTTTGCTTCCCATTTATCCCCTTTATAGATAGAAGAATCAATCACTTCAATACTTTCTTGTGAAGTAGCCCAATACCAATCTCCCTTCATGGTTGCACCCATATAATTAGTTGCTAACTCTAAAGAAGTATAAAGAGGACCTGACTGGTCTTTCTGCCATTTTCCAATGTAGGTATTATCAATTGGTGGTGAACCTAATAGAGAATCTTTAAATACAAAATTTTCTCCTAGCTTGATATGTTCAATCGGCGTTTGCCAAAAAGTATCTGGACCCATTTTTGCTTGCAAGGTATTAAAATTTGATATATCCAGTGATTTTATACCCGCATAAGAAAACATACCCATCATATTCGTAAGATTAGGTGTTTCAAAATTGGATAAATCAAGTGAAGTTAAATTTGTCATTGCATAAAACATTTCTCCCATATACGTGACAGAACTCGTATCAAAATTTGATATATCAAGAGAGGTCAAACTGCTTGCTCCAGCAAACATCTGTCTCATATCCGTCACTTTACTTGTGTCAAATCCTGATACATCAATTGAAGTTAATCCAGACATACCCGAAAACATATAATGCATATTAGTGGTTTGGCTCGTATCAAGATAGCTTAGATTTTCTATGTTTCTAACTTTGTTCAAATCACAAAATAGCATTTCTAAAAATTCACCTGCTATTACCTTTCCTTCAAAAATTATTGAAGTAATTTGATCAGCGTATGAAAAAAATGGTGAACGCCCATTCGTCATAACCGTTGGCGATAATTGACCTGCCCCTATATGCAAAGTGCCATCGGCCTCAATTACCCAATCAACTGTACCCAAGTGACCAGATGCAACTTCATTGACTATTAAACTGACTTCTCCATTTGTAGTTTCTTCTTGCGACACTAAATCCTCTCCAACTGTGTTAGCTAAAGAACTATCTTCCACTTCTACAATGGGCGTTGAATCTTCACTGAAAGATGCTTTCTCATTTTCTCCCTCAGTGTTATTAGATTGATTGGTAGAATCTTCTACAATGCTCTCAATCGATTCACTAGTTGTGCTATTTTCAAGCATGCTTTCAGTGCTACCAGTCATATCTCCTTTGTCGACCTCTTGCGCCTCTAGTTCCTGTGACTGCTCTGTTTCAATAGTCTCCGCCACTACTTGTCCTGTTCCTACTAAGGAAGGGCTTACTAATAGCATGACACTAAAAATAGCTACAAATTTCTTTTTCATTGCTTCTCTCCATTTCATTTTCAACCTATTTTCCCCATACAGATGTGTAAACTTGATAAATGTATTTTCCAACCATCTAAAAAATAACATTAAAAAAATGAAAAACATTTAAATACAGGATTTGAAATTTTTAAAAATAACATTTTATCGTTTTACATATCTATACCAACAGTGATATAATAACATGACGAAAAAACGACTACTATCCACAATTTCTGTAGAATAAACGACAAAAATTGTATTCAAGAAATGGAGTAAATGAGGATGATACCAGACTATTTAAGAAAAGAATTAGCAGTTCTATTTTTTATTGTAAATAAAGATCAAACAACGACTGCTGATATTTCACGAGATTTGAAGTTATCTAAAAGAACCGTTAGAGAAGCCATTTCAACTATAAAAAAACATTTAGAAGAAAATCAAGATCTCAAAGACTTTATCGTGATAAAAAAATCTGGTATTATTCAAATCCATCCCACATTTAAAATAAAAGCAATCGATGTGGCATACAATCTAAAGCTTCAATTACTTAAAAGAAATACGATGTTTAATTATACTGTTTTATTACTCACTAGAACTTCACTTGATAAAAACACAATCATAAATGAGCTTTTTATCTCAACTAGTTATCTGAATAAGATTACCCAGAATCTAAATGAATTATTCTCAGCTTTCGACTTCACAATTACTATTACAAAAGGAATTTATTCTTTAAAAGGAAATGAAATGAATATACGGTTGTTTTCTTATGTATTCTTGCAGGATTCATTTCAAGATATAGAATGGCCTTTTTGTGATATATCCCTTGAAAGCATTCTAAAGAATATTCCAGAAGAAATATTGACCAACTCACACAAACGATCAAATATAAAAAATAGATCCCTTTGTATTCTCTATGCTATTTTGCAAATCAGAGTCAAAAATCAGAATTATGTGACTCCACCAAAAGACCGATTGATCCAAACGCTCTTCACGATTGTTCATGAAATTCTTGGTATAGCTTCGATTTATCAACAGAATATATTGGGTCCTCTCGAAAGAAACGCGGAAAAAACGGAAATTCAATATTTTAATTTCCTTGCACGTATTTTTATTTCAGATATCATTCAAACACAGGACAAAATCGATTTAGGAAAAACTTTTGTTAAAGAAAACCATCCTTACTGTGCGCTGTCTAGAGATATTCTTAGCCTAAACGCTATTTTGTTAGACGATAACACTTCTAAAGAAGAACTCTATCTATTTAACTACTATATAACATTATTCAATACTTTTTATTTTTTAGTTGGCGATGTATTAGATTGTTTTAATGATTTATTTGTCCCGTCTTGGTCTTTTCATTCAGATGTAAAAAATGAATATATGTCGATCATTGAAACGAATCTGTCATCCCTTGCTCTTAATGAAAAGCACAAAAATTACTTATCAAATCAACTATATACTCTTCTCACTTCTGAAATGAAGTCAGAAGTGAGAATCTATTTATATCTGTCCAAAGACTTTACTGCAAGTTTTTTTATTGAGAATCAGCTTAGACATCTATTCAATGAAAAGCAAATTATGATCACAGATAATTATTCTTTATCAGATATCGTCATCACAGATACATTAGAACGGTCAACAGCAAATAAGAAGATTTTTTATTTAGAGTCATTAGATAATGAAACAAGATGGAAAGAATTACTCTTCCTGATCCAAGAAACCTATCTAGACAAACAAAAGAGTCAGAAAAATCAATTCCGCTAATATTAAGCGCTTACTCAATTATTATTGACATAGTAAAAAGGACTAAGGAATCTAACCAGATTCTGTAGTCCTTTCTCAATATCTTTGACTAGATGAATCTAAAAGCAAGTTAAAACATCGGCTCTTTTTTTATAAAATAATTCCTTAGATAATAAAAACACATCCCTAAAGAGGCTGCGAACATTATCCATAGATACTCATGAAGCGGTATACTGATTTTTATACTATCTAGATATTCCAATGTCTTTTCAAATGTATATGACAGAAGAAACATCAGTAAAAAAACTTTGAGCTTGCCAAGTTTTTGTTCAATACTTTGTTCACCTAGTGTAGCTAGTCCTAAAATCAATCCAATAGTACTTGGGTACAATATAACAAATTCTTGTTTTGAAAATATTTTTGCAATTCCAATAGCAATTAAATTCACATATGAAGCAAGTAACACGTTTCTTAAAATATTGCTTAGTATGATTTTCATGTTCGCGTCAACTCCAAAATAGATGTTTTTAAATAGACTAACTATTTAACTTTCTCACAAGCGGATATACATCACTTATACCATTTTCTGTCGATAATTGTTCATATTAGTCAGAAAATACCCTTTTGAGGTCATAATCGTAAAGTATTTTTTTCAAAAAATAAGCCATCAAAGCCAAAAATTTTTTTTAGCTTTGATGGCTTATTTTGAATGCTCACTTCTATTCTAAATAGGTCATCTAGACTATTTTTTATGCTATTTTAAGTACCAATTCTATTAAATATCTCTTTGATTCCAACTGTTACATTGATTCTTCCCAAACATTGATACTGATAACTGTCTCTTTTGGCAACTCTCCGCTGATTTCTTTATCAATAATAAAAAAAACATTACTTCTGTACGGATAGTCACTCTCTAAAATAATAGCTATATGCTCTTTATGTTTTTTCTAGCTCCGCTCGCACAGCTGCACATATGAAATCAGAACGCTCAGAGTAAAATCCACTTTAATAAATACATCGATTTGTTCAAATTCTCTTGATAAAAATTAACACTGATTTGCTCACTTTGCCTATTCTCTTTTTCATTCTAAAGCCTTCGTTTTTCATGCACTTGGATTCTATTGGCATTTATTTAAGCCAAACAATAACAACTAAAAATCAGTATTGAAACAACAACTTCTTTTTTACTCACTCGTCCTCTTTAAACATTCCGCTAAGCATTAAACTTTGATTGATTCCTTTTTGTCATTACCTTGTCCCACTCATAAACTGTCCGTTGAAATCGAAAAAACATTGTTATACCAAGGACTACCACATTAATGTGGTAATTAATTATCATTTACTACATAACAAAATTTCATTAAGATAGAATTAAGGAAGCGCTTCCGGAGGTGGGTTTGATGAGTTTAAGCAAAAGGGAAAAGCTGTTGCTACGTCTACTTTTAGACCAACAAAAGTATCAACCAGCAGCATTTTTCCAAAAACAGTTGTATGTCTCTCCTAAGACAGTTTACAACGACTTAACAAGTTTGGAAGAAAAAATAAAAGAAACTGGTGCCGTGATCACTAAACTACCTCGCAAGGGTATTCGCTTAGAAGGTACTGAATCAGCGAAACAAAATGCACGTTCTTTGTTGGTATATGAGCAACTCATTCTTGATGAATACTCCCCAGAATACCGTCGCTTGTTTATATTCGGGAACTATTTTTTTTCAGAAAAAGCCATGCGTTATCATGAGTTTGCTGAATACTTTTTTGTGAGCCAGCAGTCGATCAAAAATGATGTAGATGACATCGTAAGATTTTGCCAATCGAAACAGATCACAGGAAAAGTAACGTCACATGGGTTGCAATTAATCGCAGATGAGTCTGTTCAACAGAATGCTTTCAAATCATTCTTAGAACCATATATGGAAACTGAAGGAAGTCAACATACTTCTATTCCTTCGCTGTTTGATGATCGAATTATCGACCTGACAGAGCATTTTATTTATGGGATGATCCAGCAAATTGGACGACAAATCAATAACTATTTTGTGGAATCACTGTCTTTATCTTTACAGATTTTTTTATCTAGGCTTCTTTTAGATCATCACATCGAAAAGCAAGAACAGCTAGTCTTTGATGAATTGAAACGAATGAAACTGTATATGATTGCTCGTTCATTTGCCGAAATGGTCAATGAATCCTTGTCTATTTCATTACAGGAGTCAGATATCCAATATATCTGCTCGCTCTTACTTGCACATGGGATCGAACCTTATGTCCAAAGTACGGATAAACCAGATTCGGTAATCACTGTTTCCACGAAACGAATCATTGATAAAATGTCGACTTTATTGAAAATCGACTTGACGCAAGATGAACTGTTATTACAAGCCTTGCTCTCACATATCGTACCCATGATCCATCGTCTGAAAACAGGTATGTTGATCAAGAACCCTTTGCTTAAAAGTATCAAAACACAATATTCGACGATGTTCACATTGACCAAGTATGCGATTAGCGAGTTAGAGAAAGAATTCCGTTGTTCTTTAACAGAGGATGAAGTCTCTTTTCTCACGATTCATTTCCAACTGGCTTTTGAAAAGCGAAAGATGACAAATCATATCCTCATCGTTTGTCGCTCTGGCCTTGCCACTTCAGAATTGATTTTCAATCGGATCAAGCAGACCATTTCGGCGAATACTGTTTTAGAAATCATTCAATCAAACAAACTCTCTCACACTTCTTTGGAGATGGTTGATCTAATCATTTCAACAATTCCTTTAGAAGAAGTAGAACCGCCTGTTATGTACGTGTCTGCTTTACCAACTACCGAGGAAATCACAAACATTTCAGCAAGAATTTCTAATTTGAACGAAAATGAAAAAAAATTCCATTCAAAAAAATATCAATCGCCCACTTTACTAAAAAAATATCTTGACCCAGATTTCATTTATATACAAAAGCCCTTTTCTACAAAAGAAGCGATCTTGTCTTTTTTGGCCGATGATTACTTTGAAAAAGATTTAGTTAGTCACGGTTTTAAACGCTCTTTATTTGATCGCGAAGAATTAGGTAGTACAGGATTAAAAACGGGAGTTGCGATCCCTCATGCTGATCCACACACAGTGAAAGAAACAAAATTGGCATTTGTCACACTTGCTTCACCAATTGTTTGGGGAGACACGAAGATCCAATTGATTGTTTTATTAGCAATCGCTGAAGAAAATATGACCGAAGCAAAAGAATTGATTGCTTCAATTTATGACTTATTCAATTCCTCAGAAGAAATCCAGTGGATTGTAGCGAGTCAAACACCAGATGAACTTTATCACAGACTTTTAAGAGGAGGGAATGAGCTTGTTTTTTGATCATCAACTTGCATTATTGAATCAATCATTCGCAACGAAAGAAGAAGCGTTGCAAAAACTATCAGAAGAACTACGAAAAAAACAGTGTGTCACGGATGATTTTTATCAAAATATTATTCGTCGTGAGGAAGTATTTCCGACAGGCTTAGCAATCAACGGTATAGGCGTTGCGATCCCACATACAGATAGTCAATACGTCAATGAATCACAAGTGGCGTTCATGTCACTCAATAAACCATTACCATTTATTGAAATGGGCACCAATGATAAAGAAATAGATGTTTCATTGTTGTTCATGCTTGCGTTGAAAGAACCTCATGAACAACTGGAGATGTTGCAACAATTGATTGAGATGTTCCAGAAACCTGGCGTTTTAGAGGAACTCTTAACACTCACTACAGAAACAGAATATCTAGCGATTATCAAAAAATATGGCTTACATTAAGGAGGAACATTTATGTTAGACGCATTACAGTGGTTTGTTGATTTAGGTTCGATTGTTGTCCTTCCTATTCTTATCTTTATTTTCGGGATCATTTTAGGAACAAAACCAGGAAAAGCATTTACTTCGGCGTTGACAGTTGGTGTTGGTTTTGTTGGATTGAACCTAGTAATCGACTTACTAGGAAACAGCTTGGGACCAGCGGCACAGCACATGGTTGAGCGATTAGGGTTAAACTTGACCACGATCGATGTCGGTTGGCCAGCAGCAGCAGCGATTTCTTATGGAACGATTTTGGGGAGTCTCGCGATTCCAATTGGTGTAGTATTGAATATCGTACTGATTTTACTCGGCTTGACGAAAGTATTGAATGTCGATATCTGGAACATCTGGCATGCTGCATTTATTTCTTCACTTATTTTTGCTTTGACCGGTGATTTCGCTATGGGGATCGCTGCAACAGTGATTTATTTGATGATGATCCTTTTGATGGGCGATATTTTAGGACCGATCATCAACAAATTTTATGGATTCCCCAATATTACGTTCCCTCATGGAACAGCAGCTCCAGGATTTGTCTTTGCATTACCAATGAACTGGATTTTTGATCGTATCCCAGGATTGAGAGATTGGAAAGCTGACCCAGAAACGATTCAAAAGAAATTCGGTGTTTTTGGTGATTCAACCGTAATGGGCTTCTTGATTGGTTTGGTGATGGGGATTTTAGCTGGCTATGATGTTGCGGGTACTGGACAATTGGCGGTTCAAACAGGTGCCGTTATGGTGATCATGCCTAAAATGGTTGCTTTATTAATGGAAGGGCTTACTCCAATATCAGAAGCTGCCAATGAATTTGTCAAGAAACGTTTCCCAGGAAGAGAACTTTATATCGGAATGGATGCTGCGTTATCTGTAGGTCATCCAGCTGTTCTTTCTTCTTCCTTATTACTCGTGCCGATTACGATCTTATTAGCGGTTATCCTACCCGGCAATACAACTTTGCCTTTTGGTGACTTAGCAACGATTCCATTCTTGATCTGTTTGATGGCTGCAGTCTTTGCAGGAAATATCATTCGAACAGTGATTGCTGGAACACTCTACATGGTAAGTATTCTTTACATCACATCTTGGGTTGCCCCTTTAGTAACAACAGCTGCTCGTTCGGCAAACTTTGATTTACAAGGAAACTCAACGATTACTGCGATGGCAGAAGGTGGACTCTGGACAACTTGGATGTATGTCGGACTAACAAAAGTTTTAAGCTGGGGTGGTTTAGCGATCATCGGGGCAGTTGTTCTTTTCGGATTGATCTACGTCAACAAAATTTTACCAAAAAAACAAGCAGCTAAAACAGCTGAATAGGAGGAAACTAGAATGAAAAAATTATTGATTATGTGTGGTACAGGTGTTGCAACTTCTACTGTTGTAACGAACAAAGTAAAAGAATGGTTAAAAGAAAAAGGGTTAACGGAGCAAGTGAAATTGTATCAATCAAAAGTAGCCGACGAAATGAATAAAATCGACGAATACGACATTATTGTAAGTACGACAGTCGTACCAGATTCGATCAAAGATCGTGTCATTATGGGTCTGCCTTTGTTGACAGGTATCGGTACCGATGCGATGTATGCTGAAATCGAGAAGAAAATCAACGAATAAAGGAGAATCCACATGCTGGTTACCACAAAAGAATTATTTGAACAGGCAGATAAAAATAATTACGCGATCCCTGCTGCCAATTTCTTCGATTTAGATAGCGCAAGAACGTACGTAAAAACGGCCGAACGATTAAAGAAACCATTGATCTTAGCGTTCGCCCAGTCTCATATGGCGATGATGTCGTTAGAAGAAGCCGCTTTGATTGGTAGATTCTTAGCAGAACAAAGTACTTCACCTGTCGCCTTGCATTTAGATCATGGTCAAGACGAAGAAATCATCAAGCAAGCAATTGATCTAGGATTTACTTCTGTCATGATCGACGCATCAGAAGATGCATTCGAAGAGAACGTTCGCCGATCAAAAGCGATCGCTGATTATGCTCATCCTTTTGGTGTGGTTGTTGAGGCAGAGATCGGTCACGTCGGCGCTGGAGATAGCTTAGAATCAGAGGAGAGTGACTCCATCTATACAGAATTTAGTGAAGCTGTGAAATTTGCAGAAGCAACTGGCGTAGACTCATTGGCAGTATCTATCGGTACCGCCCACGGTCACTATACAGGTACACCTAAAATCAACTTTGATGTTCTACAGCAGCTTTATGAGGCACTAGCTATTCCTTTAGTATTACACGGTGGTTCTTCTTCTGGCGATGAAAATCTTGAGAAATGTGCGCTCAACGGCATTCGTAAAATCAATATCTTCACCGACTTCATCACGGCAGCAATGGATAAGATCCGTGAAGAGCAACCAGAAAATTACTTTGACTTGATCCATGATGCAAACGAAGCAATCGCTAAAACTCTAGAGCATTATTTTAATGTCTTCCACACAGCTTCTCATGAATAAAGGAGTGTAATTATGCAAAAAAGAACCTTACGTACCCCATTCTTTGTTGTTAATCCAAAAGCTTATTTATATGGCGACCAAGCACTTGCCTTAGCCAAGGTAGCAGATGAACTATCTGGTACACACGATATTGACATTTTATTCACTGTCCAGCATGTCGATGCTGCACGAATCAAAAACGAAACCGATCATTTATTCATTACTGTCCAACATTTAGACGGACTTCAAGTAGGCCGCGGCATGGGCTATATTCTTCCTGAAGCACTTGCTGAAGCAGGTGTTACCGCTACATTTTTAAATCATGCGGAACATCCAATGACTGTGAACGAACTGACAAAAGCTGTGAAACGTGCGGATGAGCTAGGTATCCTTACAATCGTTTGTGCAGATTCCATTGCAGAAGCACAAGCAGTGGCAACACTTCATCCTGATGTGATGGTGTGCGAACCAACTGAGTTGATTGGTACTGGGCAATCAAGCGATATCTCTTATATGAAGGCAACCAATGAGGCTGTTCGTGCGATTAATCCAACTATCCAAATCTTACAAGCTGCGGGAATCTCTACTGTGGAAGATGTAGAAAAGGCGTTATTATCTGGCGCAGATGGCACTGGGGGAACGAGCGGCATCGTAGCAGCTGACGACCCTGTTCAAACATTGACGAATATGATCCAGAAAGTAGCTGAACTGAAAAAGGAGCTTAAATAGATGAAATTTGCAAAAGACCAATTAACTTTGACTTCAAACGGTAATCGTGTGTCTTATCATAATATTACTGAACAAGTAAAAGCAATTGTTGAGAAAAGTCAGATCACGAATGGTATTTGTCTCGTTCAATCTCCTCATACGACTTGCTCAGTGATTTTTGAAGAGTACATGCACGATACCGATTTTAATGGCGATGAATTTCTACAAGTAGATCTAAATCGTATTTTAGATAAAATCATTCCGAGAGAACTATCTGAGAACACAAATTATCGTTATCCAGGACCGAAGCATTTAGAATTCCTGATGGGTCTGGATGATCCTAACTATCCAACCGATCCTGCAACGATTTTAAATGGCGATGCCCACATCCGCTCTTCCTTTTTCGGTGCAAGCGAAAGCTTTATTTTGAGCGAAGGAAAATTAGAGATTGGGTCTGTTGGCTATATTTACTTTGTTGACTTTGACCAAAACCGTGTACGAAATCGAACCTGTCACGTCATGGTGATGGGAGAGTAAATTCTCTCTTTCGATTTCCCATTCATTCGGAACCACCATTGATGGCTAGACAAAACAGACGAGACAACACGCACACTCTACCTACTCCCATTGGTTGATGTGAAGGTGTCGTTTCGTCTTTTTGGTTGTCTGAAATCAAACGACTCTTCTAGTGTTCAACGAGGATGGAACAGCCTAGTGGATGATCTATTGCTCCTTGAACTTTTCGATTTCTGAACACCACTTGGACGTTTGATAACCCTTCTATCTTGACCTGATAGCTATTATCTTCAGGGGTAACAGTGATCGTACCAACCGGAACCCCCTGTTGATCTACCACTCGTTGTGTCACTTTTTCAGTCAGCTCAAAAACGTGCACGGTCAAGTCTTTTGTATAGTCGTAAGCAGCGGTCGTATCTATGGAACCTTCAATGAGCAATGAATTAGGACGGACCATGAGGGGTAAGTGGAAGTAATCATAGGTCTGTGTGTGCCATTGTTGTCCTTCATATACACGATTATCTAAATAATTCGTCCAACGCCCTTCTGGTAAATAAAAAGTGACCTTTCCCTGCTCATTGAAAATCGGTGCAATCAACAACCGTTCACCGAACATATATTGTTTGTCGATCGTATGCGTCGTATAGTCTTCTGGAAATTCCAGCATCACTGGACGCATCATCGGGATGCCCGTTTGCGCTGTTTCTACCGCTTGCTCATAGATATAAGGCATCAAGCGGTTTTTTAATTTAGAAAATCGTTGACTGACCAACACAGCTTCTTCCCCAAAGTTCCATGGCACTCGATACTCAATGTTGCCGTGGTAGCGACTATGAGTAGACAATAATCCGAATTGTGTCCAACGTTTATAAATATCCGCTGTCGCATTCTCTTCAAATCCACCAATATCATGACTCCAGAAGCCAAAACCGGATAACACAAATGAGAGTCCACCCCTTAATGATTCCGCCATGGACGGATATTCCGATAAGTTGTCCCCTCCCCAATGAACTGGGAATTTTTGTGAACCAACCGAAGCAGAACGAGCAAATACGACGGCTTCATCTGGGCGTAATTCCGCTAATAATTCAAAGACGACTTCGTTATAAAGATACGCATAATAGTTGTGCATTTTTTTCGGGTCAGAACCATCGTAATAACTCACATCAGTAGGTATACGTTCACCAAAATCCGTCTTGAAGGAATCGACACCGATTTCTATGAGTTCCTTCAGTCTTTCTTTGTACCATTGACGTGCTTCTGGATTTGTAAAGTCAATGATTCCTTGACCCGCTTGCCAAAGATCCCATTGCCAAACTTCGCCATCTTTATCTTTGATGAAATAGCCTTTCTCTTTACACTCTTGAAAGGCTGCTGCTTTTTGTCCAATATACGGGTTGATCCATACGCAGACCTTCAAGCCCTTCTGGTGGATTTTTTCAATCAGTTGTTGCGGATCTGGAAACAGCTCGCGATTCCATTCAAAACCACACCACTCGAATTCTTTCATCCAAAAACAATCAAAATGAAAGACATCAAACGGAATCTCTCGTGTCTGCATTTCTTCAATAAATCGCATGACTGTTTCTTCACGATAGTCCGTCGTAAAGGAAGTTGATAACCACAAACCAAACGACCATGCAGGTGGCAAGGTAGGTTTGCCAGTTAAATCAGTGTATTTTCTTAAGATCGTTTTCATATCGGGTCCATAAATGACATAGTATTCCAATCGTTCACCTGCTACACTGAATTGTGTGCGTGAAACATTCTCCGAACCGACTTCAGATGAGACATTTTCAGGATGATTGACAAAGACACCATAGCCTTGATTCGTTAAATAAAAGGGAATATTTTTATACGCTTGTTCACTACCAGTACCGCCATCTTGATTCCAACAATCAATGATTTGCCCATTTTTGATGAATGGGGTGAATCGTTCACCTAAGCCATAGACATATTCATACGGATCTAATGCCAACTGTTCCCGCATATAACACTGGCCGTCACTACTTTTGACCAATGCCTGTGCTTTTGGTAAAGAAGATGTCAAACGTTTTCCTTCCGCGAGAAAATCAATCTGGAATGCGGCGCTTTTCGGCACTCGCGCGACTAATTTTCCTGATTGGAAGGTATAAAATTCTTCATTTTCTGTATCGATCATGACAGAAGATGATTGCCTGTTTAGTTGAAAATGTGGACCTGCTTGTGCTTTGTCATGATGCACCAGTTGTACTTTGATGATATCTTCTCTTGGTGATTCAAAAGACAAGGTCGTCATCCCTAGATTCAAGGTATCTCCTCTTGTCTGGATCGGTTTATAAGGCAAGAAAAGGGTCAACTTATCCTCATTCACTTGAGCTTCATAGACATGGTTCGGGTGTTCAAGATGAAATCCTTCTTTTGCCAACCAATAACCGTTTGTAAACTTCATTTATTTTCCTCCTACTTCACTGCGCCATCTGAAATGCCTTTTACGACATGTTTTTGCAAGACAACAAATAAAATAATAATCGGTAAGACGACGATCACTAGCGCAGCCAGTGCCAAGTGCCACTGCTTATTAAATTCGCCGAAGAAATAAAACATCCGTAAAGGAATCGTATACATTCCTGCTTTGTTGATGCTTAATGAAGGCAACAGATAATCATTCCAAAACCATAAGGCGTTCAACACGATCACTGTCACTGTCGTAGGCTTCAGCAAAGGAAAAATGACTTTCCAGTAGATTTGGAAGGTGTTTGCCCCATCGATCAATGCCGCTTCGTCTAATGATTTCGGAATCCCTCGTAAAGCACCATAATATAAAAAGGTCGACATACTTGTTGCTAATCCTAGATACATCAGCATCAAACCTGGCTGATTCAGCATACTGACTTGCCCAAAAAGTGAAATCAAGGGGATCATGATTCCTTGAAAAGGAATCAATAAGCCAATTGCTACAATAAAATAAAGAAATGAACTTAAGCGACTCGTATTTCTCGATAACGCGTAGGCCGCCATTGAAGAAACGAACACGATCAACACTAGTGATCCGATCGTTATCAGTAACGAATTGGCCGCACTTTTGAAAAAATCTAACCGTTCGAACGACTCGATGTAGTTATCAAGTGTTAGCCCAGCTGGTAAAGTGAGTGTATTTTGGAATATCTCTGCTTTGGTTTTGAAAGAGTTGATCACCACTAAGAAAAAAGGATAAAACCACAGACTAGCAAGCACCAATCCGCTAAAAATCAGTACAGGCTTCTTAAACTGTCGTGGATGTTTTACTTTTGGTTGTTTCATGCACTGACCTCCTTTTTTCGTGTCAGCGAGATTTGAACCACTGAGATGATCACAATAATAACCAGAAAAATCACCGCTTTAGCCTGTGCATAGCCCATTTTTCGCATCCCGAATGCTTCATTGTAGATATTCATCGCCACCATTTGTGTGGAATTGAACGGCCCACCTTGTGTCAAAGCTAAGTTTTGATCATAGATTTTAAATGCGTTGGACAACGTCAAGAACAAAGTGACGGTGAAAGCTGGCATCAACATGGGTAATTTGATACGGAAAAAGACTTGCAAAGGATTCGCCCCATCCATATCTGCCGCTTCCAAAATCTCTTCTGGAATATTGTTGAGAAAGGAGATATAGATCAGCATCATATAGCCACTCATTTGCCAAACAAATAAAATAATGAGCCCCCAAAACCCCGTTTCCGGCGTGTTCAGCCAACCAGCAAAAAAATTGATACCCGTCATAGTTGCTAGACTTTCAAATGCTTTATTGAAAATAAACTGCCAAATAAATCCTAGGATGATCCCTCCAATCAGATTTGGCATGAAAAAGATTGTACGGAAAAAAGTCGTCCATCTACCTAATTTTTGTGTCACGAACATCGCTAGACCTAAAGCCACGATGTTGATCAAAATCACACTGAAAAATGAGAATTTTGCGGTAAACAGTAAACTGTCGATAAATCCTTGATCATTAAATGCCCGAAGATAGTTTTCAAATCCAACGAATTCACCTACTGTATTGCCATTCCAGTTTGTGAGTGAGTAATACCCCCCTGTCATTAATGGAATGAATAAAACAATCGCTAACGCCAATAACGCTGGTGCAAGTAGTAACCAAAAAGCTTTTGTGCGATTTGTTAACATGAGAACCCTCCTTGTGTCTCACTAGATAAAAACTAGCAGTTCACCACTTTACTTCCTCTCTTGTGCCCAACTGGTCTGCAAGGTATCGATAAACTCCTCCCAAGAGATTCGATCGGCTGCATACGCTTGGATCTGGACGCCAAATATATTTTGCCCAAACCCATCTGGATAGGAATTATGGACCCATGGAACGGTTTTACCTTCGCTTAAATACGTATAGATTTCTTTGGATAACGGATCATTGATCGCTTCGCTGGAAAAGTTGGTATAAGCCGGAATAAATTGAAACTCATCAACGATTGCTGTCATCGCTTGCTCATCCGTATACATCCACGTTAAAAATTCGATCGACGCATCAATGACTTCTTGGTCTTTGTCTTTATTGACCCCCCAATACCAAGCTGGCCCCGCCACGATGTTGCTTTCCCCTGATGATTCGATCTGCATAGGAAGAATCCCTAGTTTTTCTTTCGTGAACGTCTCATCTAAGCTATCCAATGTCGGCACGATCCAATTGCCTTGATGGATGATAGCCACCTTTTCACTGGCAAATAACTCTTCAACGGACGTACTGTAATCCATTGCCTCCATTGGTTGTGCATTGTACTTAATGACTAAGTCGGTGTAGTTTTTCATTTGCTCGGCATAATCTACGCTTAATTCCGGTGCTTCATAGGTCACTTCTAAGCTGTTCTCAAACTCCGGAGCAAGAAAATTCGAACTATACTGACTGGATACCCACGTTTCTGCTCCACTAAAACCAAATACGCCTTGTAGCCCAAGTTCGTCTTTTTTTCTATCCAATAATTGAACGGCTTCTTCAAATGACTCAAAGGAGTTGATTGATCCACTATCGATTCCGGCTTGTTTAAAAATCTCCTGATTGATCAACCAACCATATCCTTCGATATTCATCGGCACCCCATAGATCGTCTCGTCGAGTGTGGCGCCCTCCAATGTTCCCTCAATTGCCTGTTTTGCTAATGTCGTTTCCCCAAGATCATAGAGTTTATGTTGCCAGATCTGCGTATCCGCCAAGCCACCCAACATAAAGATATCTGGTTCATCCCCTGAGGAAAATTTTGATTGCAGCGCTGCTGTCGCATCGGTTCCTCCGCCAACCGTCGTCAAGTTGATCTTGATTTGCGGATGGTCTTTCTCGAAATCCTCCACTAAGGCATCCATTTGCTCGGCTGTTTCTGTCTTGATATTGAAAATCTCTAATGTTACACTACCATCATCTGAAGACTCGCTTTGTGCCGTACCGCAGCCAGTAATTCCTAACACCATGACAAAAGCAAGTAGCAAAAATCTTCGTTGTTTCTTCATGATCATTCCTCCTCTTATTCACAAATTGATTATATTGATATTTACAACGGTATGTAATCGCTATCTTAATCAAAATACCTTGTAATATTGATCAAAATGGAGGAAATGTGATGTTTAGACCAAACGATATTTTTACCCCCAATCCCAGTCAACAAGATATTGATACGACACTAAAGGAAATGACCGAACATGGCGATAGTTTGTTTCCAATTGCCGTTCACTATACGAATCATCCCGCCCATCAGGAAAATATGATCCACCCCCATTGGCATCGAGAACTAGAGATTCTTTATGTCTATCGAGGACTCATGGAAGTCAAAATAGAAGGAGTATCTTACGTTGTTCATGAAGGAGAGGTTATGTTTATTCCTGCGAATCAATTACATGAAGCACTCAATCACCAAGTGAATGCCTGTGCTTTTTTTGCCATCGTATTTGATGCTTCATTCATTGAAAGTCGCGTTTCCGATCATATACAGCAAACTTATCTTGATCCATTGCTCCATTCACCAGAACAAGCAGCGATCCATTTTGCAAATGATTGTTCAAGTATTGCGGAAATCCAACAACTTGTTACCACGATCATTGATACATTTGCCCTGAAAGAATCTCGCTTTGAACTGACGATCAAAGCACAATTGTTCTTACTGATCAAACATTTTTCGCGCTGTAGTACTCAAGTAAATCCTGCGAAACTAGTTGCTAGTAAAAACAAACTCAACACCTATCGCTGTAAAAAAATCATTCTATACCTTGAAGAAAATTACCAAAACACGATCACTCTTGAAGCAATCAGTCGTCATATTGGATATAGCAAAGAGCATTTCTGTCGTTTTTTTAAAAAACATTTTCGTATGACTTTTTTCACGTATTTAAATCAAATGCGCATCAAAAAAGCCGAGTACCTGTTACTGCATACAGAGTTGAAAATCATCGATATTGCCTTGGAAGCTGGTTTTGAAGACCCTAATTACTTCACTAGCCTGTTTAAACGTGAAACGCAAATGACTCCGACAGGTTATCGGAAAAAAATGTGCGATTTCACCAATATATGAGCCTATTTCTTGATTATTACCAGTAGCTTTTTCACCCCATCAACTAGCGATAGTGGAAAAGACTAGGACAACTCTCATAGATAGTTACTGAATATAAAGAAATATCGACTAAAAACTTGGAGAAAGTTTTATAGTCGATATTTCTTTTATAGATAATCTAGGATAATGCTTATTTTTGCTCTTCATTACCAGAAGAAAGTATCCTAGTTTGTTCTTTACTTTAAAATATCCATCGTTATAATAATATGTATTCAAACTATATCTATCACTTAGGAGTTCACGAGTATATGAAAAACAAGGTTTTTTTAACAATGAGTAGCTTATTTTTTTTGGTTACATTAACAAGCTGCAAACCTACAAGTCCTACAAACACAGTCTCTTCGGTAATCGCTAGTACAGTAACTACAGATAATGAATCATCCGCAACACCCTCTGATCACTCAGATTCAGAGAGCGAATCATCAAATGATACGACAACACTTCATGGATTAAACGATCCGGCCACAATCTACTTAAATGGAGAACCTGCAGTTACTATCGAAATTATTAAGGCCAGTGCCCAGCCTGATGATGTCACTCGAGGACAAACCTACTTAGTTCCAAAATTAGACACTATCATCAGACTTGACATTCGCATGACAAACCATTCAATTAATGGTTTTAACGATGGTTCGCAATTTTATAGAAACTTTGATTTAGTTACAGAAGATGGCATTAATGTTTATCCTACATTACAACACCAACCAAGCGGTCAGCCAGAGACAGCTCCTTTAAAATTGGGAACCACAGGTGTGGTCCAAGCTTACTTCTTATTAGACGATGATATGAAGAATACTAACGTTGATGAAATTAACGTTGAATATTATTACGTGCGTGATTTAGTCAACCAAAATAGCCAAGATTTTAGTTCAATAAAATTTAAAGTTCCAGTTACACATTGATATTATGAATAAAATCTCACTTAAGCTAACAAACAAGTACCTTGCTAAAGAACAAGGTACTTGTTTGTTTATATATATATATATATTATTTTTTAAATATCAGTAAAGCTAGTATAGGATATTTTTTACTTAGTTAAATATATTCATCGCACTGATCAACATCTGGATATCTTCTGTATTTCCAGTAGGTATAGTTATTCTCTGCGCATTATCGAGTATTTTCTGTTCTTCCTGCTTCATAATAACTGGATCATCTGACTGTTGAAAGTGACTTGGTACAGGATAATACATTATTGAACCATCATGGTTACTAGAATAAACAACTAAACCTTGATACCCATATTTTCCGGTTAAGGTCACTGTCTCTTGTGGATAAACTATACTATTCTCATCATAAGGATTGATTTTTGTACCCGCTGGAGAATGGGTAACATTTAATGTAAAACCTGCATTACCTAAATCATTTTTATAAGCTATACCATTAATAGTTAACCACACACGTGCATATTCAATTTGTTCGTCTGAGTAAACACTTAACGGATCATTTATGGATTCCGAGGGTACTGTTGAGGATGTTGCTGAATCCTCTGGAATCGTTGTTGACTGTTCGCTTTCAGTTATTTCACTCTCTGAGACAGTAGACTCTATTGTCTTGCTTTCTGAAAGAGTAGAAGTTGTTTCTTCTGATTTTTGAACAGTTGATTGTTGTGAATGATTCTCACTTGTATTAGATGAGGATTCCGTTTCATTAATACTTTGAATTATTTGACCATTGGTGGATTGAGCTGTTTCAGTATTTTTTGATCCACATCCGGTAAGAAGAATTAATAATAAAATACTGATTGGTACTATTTTTTTCATATTGAACACCTCTATTTAATTTATCAGTATTATTATAACGTATATTATTAATAACTTTTCAGTTTAATTAATCGGAGAAATTTATATATATACTTAACTATGTTGTAACGAAATGATAAGGACTGATGTGAAATTTTGTTCACTTCGGAAAATTTTATACTATCAATAACTTATTCCAGGGTTTCGCCTCTTTTACCCCCTCAAATGCATTCTCGTTATATTTATGCACCCAACTTTCTATAATCCCAATGGAAAGAGAATATTTCTTAGTGATACTATTCACGTTGCAACGACCATCTATCACCTCTGAAATGACCTGATATGTTTCTTCTGGAGAACAAAGGCTTTTCTTAGGCATACAAAAAACTCCCTATAAAGTAGATTTGGAATTTTTTTCCTTACCTACTTTATAGGGAGCATATCAATCTATCAACATTGGTCTCTTAATTGTATTTCGAGAAAGATTATTGTTCTACTCTCGTTGTGTTTTTTTAATTTACATCATTTGGTACAATCGACATAAATCAGAAAAGATATAAAGAACTAAACTATCCCCTCTAATTATCTAGCGGATGTAAGAATAAAAGTTTGATAGCTAGCATCATTAAATTCTTGGGTAACTAAATAGTTATTATCACCCAATAAAGTACCTCTATGGCTCAACACTCGCTGTTCATGATTATTAATCAATCGATATACATTCCCTTTTCCCGAAACCATCCCTAGATGACGAATTTTCCATTGTTGTGCTTCCACTGGTTTCGATGACGGAATTGCTCCTACGATTCTATCACTATTCACATCAAAACCAGACGATGAATGTAAATATCCGTATTGCATACCAGTACTAGTGAAGTATTGTGAATAAGTTTGAAGTTTGTAGGTATTTGTAGCTTTATCATACTTCATAACCCATTTTTGAGAGTCATCGTTAGTAGTCTTTTGCATGCTAACTTCATCCATATTTGCTACTTTACTCCAAGTAAGAGCATATGACTTATCCTCATAACTTTTAACATAAACTGGTATATTATCAAAAACGCCTCCATGGTCAGTTCCATCATCAATAGAACCTGCAGCTACAGAATTACCTCCTGCGAATAAACTTACTCCAACCACCGCACCTAATAATAATTTAGACATTACTTTCATTTTTTTTCCCCATTCCTATGTATTTAAATAAATATTTAATTTATTTAAATACAGTATGCATCAGTCCATTTTTATTATTACAATTTGTATACTATTGCAACATTATATATATTACTTAAAATTGAAATAATAAAATCTCTGAAAAATGTAACAATAGGGTGTACCCTAAATAGACACTGGCCGTTTATTTGATACTCTCCTTTTTAAAGGATAAATTTTTCCAGTTTTATTTGACATACTTTCCTTGGTAGATTAGGTCTCGCTGAAACATTTATGTACGGATGTTCCTGTCATGCCATTCTCTCTAAGATTGTTTAATAATATTAAAAGAGGACACGCCGAAAATTTTACTAAAGGTGATTTAATTGAAATAAAACTATTTGACAATGAGTCATATTTTATACTTATTCTATAAATACCTCATTGGTTCATTCATACTTTTAGAGAAGAACTTAGTTAATTATTTGTTTAAAAACAAGCATAGTAAGTTATCTCATTTTCCTAAATTTCCAGTCACTTTTTGGATAGGATCTATTTTATTTCCATTTTTATCCATAATTATTGTACGATTTACTTCATTCTTATCATGTTTTATTTTTGAAGTAAATAACCAAATAAAAATCATTGATACTAGAAGAATCAATAAAATTACAAATAGAGATTTTCTTTTCATATAAACTCCTAATTTTTGAACATTATATCACATATCATTTTCAAAAAAGATATAAATAATGCCTTTTTTCTTTTCTATAATGGAATTATGCTATAAGTTTGTCCACAAATAGGATTATCTACAGCAAAATAAAAATAGCTAGCTGTCTCTAAGGTATAAGGAGATCCGCTTAAAGGCATATTGTAAATATTTACTACAGAAGCTGGATCGGGGCGATCAGTCACAAAGCAAGCAAATCCTCCTAATGAAAAAGTCAACTTAGCTTTATTTGTATTATTAATTCCAAAAATATAGCCACTATATCGTGTGCCTGTTCCTGAAAATGGGTTAGAGTGATAGTTAGATCCAAACCTCAGCCACTTTAAAGTAGTCGGGGATGTTGTGCCTCTTGGTTGTACAAACAGTGTTTCAGGTTTGACTTCTTGTCCAAATTTATTATAAATAACAGTTTCCCCAGAGGAAGTTAAGGTCATCTGTTCAGCTTTCACCTCAGTATTCATGATTCCAAATATTGAAAAAACAACAAAACTCATGCCCAATAAAATATACTTTTTCATTTTTTATACCTCCTATGTATTTCATCATAAAAAAAATTTATTTCTCCTCTTATTCTCAAATATTCTCCTTTCCACTTTATAATTTAAATTATTCTTTTGTTATAAAAACGCTTTCTTTAGAAAGGATGACAATACCCTTCTTAAATATATAATACTAAAAATAAATAGACAACTAATGTTAATATCGTGTGTTATTCAACGTAAATATGT
>NZ_PUAP01000005.1 GCF_002947535.1 Enterococcus mundtii | reverse complement strand
ACAGAACATCGTACCATTAAGTACCTGAATAATTTGATTGAACAAGACCATCGTCCAGTAAAGAGACGCAATAAATTCTATCGAAGTTTACGCACTGCCTCTACCACGATTAAAGGCATGGAAGACATTCTAGGATTATATAAGAAAACCCGAAAAGAAGGCACTCTCTTCGGGTTTTCGGTCTGTACTGAAATCAAGGTATTATTGGGAATCCCAGCTTAAATCATAGATACCGTAAGGGATTTTATTCTTTATTTAAAACTTTGCAACAGAACC
>NZ_PUAP01000049.1 GCF_002947535.1 Enterococcus mundtii | reverse complement strand
GATATTGAAATAATTTATATGGCGAGTGAGTAAAAACATAATCGACAGTCGCATGTTTTCGCCCCCAACCATTCCCTCTCAAAGCACAACATTCGCGATGTTGTCCAAGTAATTGTTGTCGCGGGAGCGAGTGCAATAGGCTTTGGTGCCATAAGCGCATATAAGTTTTCCTTCTTTCTTAAGCAGTCATTTGATTGTTTAGGATGCTTCCGTTCGACCGATCAAATAATCGATGGTCGTATCGTAAAAATCTGCGATAAAAATCAACTCGATAATGCTAGGTACATTTTTTCCATCTTCATAATTTTTATATGTCTCGATTGGTAAGTTCACTTTTTCAGCAACCTGTGGTGTAGTTAAATGCCTCTTATCTTTGAGGAAGTTTAAACGGCAATGCAGAGTATCCAATAAAATCGCTTCTTCAATCGTCATTTTACCTCACCTTTCTCTAAAAAATTAGCTGTAAGAGTTAAAGTTTATTTTTTCTGTTTAAATAAAATAAATACCCAATGACAAAGAGTATGGACAGAATGAACCCAACTAAATTGAAAGTGAAGATCTGGAAGGGTTCAAAAAACTGATAATTTAATACTTTGTACATAAAATAGATCGCAGGCAAACTAGCCAAAGCGATTTTTTTTCTTTCTTTTGTCCATTTGATAAACGAAAAGACGATGGGTACAAAGATAAAAACAGGAAAAATAAAAGCAAGTCGGCTCAATTCTAGCATAATAAATAAACTCCCATAGCTATATTTTATTCGTTCATAAATTGTGGTTTGAGTTATTCTATTTGAGAATATACTAGATTTATATTCACTAAATAAAAGATAGCATGTTATGCGATTCTGAACAAATATTTCGATAAAAAACATGATTCTTATGTAGGCGCATTATTTGAGAAAAAACATCAAAAAAAAGGTGGAATCTTCATTCCATCTTTTTTTTTGACTGTTTAGATCATTTATTCTTTTACGTAGACATTGAAGTCTTTTAGAAGTTTAAGTGCTTGCGGCTCGTGATCACGACTGCTGACTAGAGATGAATCAATGATAAAGTCAGCTTCTGGAAAGGCACTTTGCAAAGCAATCGTGTTGGACAATACGCATAGATTGGTTTCGATCCCAACTACTTCAATTGTTTTTTGTTCTTCTTTACGTTCAAAAAGTGACTGCTTGATCTCTGTTAACGTTTCTGGAGGCAAAGTGAAGTAGTATTTTTTGATTTCACGCTCATTTGGTAGAGGGGAGAGTGCAGAAATGATTTTGAGGTCTTCGCTCTCTGCCTCATCTTTACGCTCGATAGGAATATCTCGAGTGAATAGCACGTATTCATTCGCTGCACGTGCCTGGTTCAAACGTGTATTGACTCGTTCAACCAATGCTTCAGCATCTTCTATATAAAATTCACTAGATGGATCTAAAATATGATTTTGCATATCGATTACGACTAACATCTGTCATCTCTCCTTATAAAAAGTGATCATTCAAAAAGTTTGCGACACCAGCTTCGTCATTGGTTTCTGTCACTTCATCTGCTAAAGCTTTGACCTGTTCTTGCGCATTCCCCATAGCCACGCTTAATCCACTGAACTCAAGCATTGCCAAGTCATTTTCTTGGTCACCGAACGCCATGACATCTTCTGGAGATAATCCTAAGTGCTCAGTTAAAAATAAGAGAGAGTGTGCCTTTGTAATATTTTTAGGAGTAATCTCCAAGAAATGCGGGTCTGAAAAGACAGAATCAATTCCTTCTTTCTCCAATTCTACTTGGATCTTTTGTAGTTTTTCCTCATTCTTATCCGTCAGTGCCAGTTTCAAGTAGCTCAATGAAGGATCGTCCAACTGTGCTGTGATCTCTTCGAAAGAATGGTTTTGTAAGTTGAAGTGTTGATAATAAGGATCGTCTTTTACTAAGGCATTTTCGTCAAAAGTGATTTGGTCATCTTGTGTTTCTCGGCTTGCGATAATTGATATTTTGGCTTCCTTTGCTAAATAAAAAGCTTTTTTTAGGGTAGGAACTTCAATTTTTGAACGTCTTAATACATGATCGATCTCGCCATCTTTCATTTCGGATATCAAGGCACCATTAGAAGAAATCAGATAGCCACTAACGCCTAATTGTGCAAAGACATCCTTTGCAGAAATACTATTTCTTCCTGTAGCGATCGTTACGATTCCTCCATTAGAGGCGAATGCTTTTAACGCTCTGATATTTTCTTGGGGGACAACTCCTTGGGAATCAAGCAAGGTCCCGTCTAGATCAATTGCTGCTAATTTCATCTTTTTACGCTCCCTTAGTCTTTTTTCTTTCACCAATAGCTTAAATGAGAAACTTCTAAAATAAAAATAAAATGCTTTAGCTCCTTGAATTTTTTCAAAAAAGATTTTTCATAAAATCTGAAAAGTACATAAGTAAGGAAATGGTTAAGACCGCTGTATAAAAAAGCATAACAATCTAAATGTTTTCGTTTTCATTTTCATAAAAAAGGTCAATTTTTGGGTAATATTCATAAAAAACAAAGCATATCTTTTGCTTTCAGGAAAAAGTAGGCATATTGTAGATGTAGAACAGGTTAGAAAAAGATTAAAAAAAGGAGTGATTTTGATGGAGATTAAGTATGGGACTGTACCGGTTGTGACTGCTTCAGATGAAAATTATGCTCCTTATCTAAGCGTAATGATTGCAACGGCACTGGAAAATGCGAATAAGACAAGACATATATATTTTTATGTAATTGATGATGGTATATCAGAATATAGTAAAGAGGGATTGCGTCAGACAGTTGCACAAAACTCAGAACATGCAAGCATCCAATTCTTGACAGTGGAGAAAGATGTATATGAAGATTTCTTAGTCAGTGACCACATTACAACAACTGCGTATTTAAGAATTTCTCTACCTAAAATCTTAGCAAAATACAATTATAAAAAAGTGTTGTATCTAGATGCAGACGTTTTAGTGTTAGATGATATCGTTGCATTATACGATGAATCATTGAACGGTAAAACAATCGGGGCAGTAATTGATCCAGGACAAACGAAAGCGTTGAAGCGTCTAGGGATCGATTCAGATGAATATTATTTTAACTCAGGTGTTATGGTGATCGATATCGATCAATGGAACGAAAAAGATATTACAGATAAAACGATCCAATTCCTAAAAGAAAATGGTGACCAGATCATCTATCATGACCAAGACGCATTGAATGGTGTCTTATATGGAGATTGGGAACAGCTTCATCCAAAATGGAATATGCAATGTTCGTTGATTTTTGAACGTCATCCAGCTCCAGATAAAAGATATGAAGAGCTATATAAGAGTGGCAATGAAGCTCCTTCAATCGTTCATTTCACTGGGCATGATAAACCTTGGAATACATTGCAGGATCATCCTTATACACAAATCTATCTAAAAAATCTAGCGCATAGCGTATTAATGAAAGTAGGCGAGGTAAATGAATAGAAGAAAAGAAGTAGCAGTTGTCTCTAGTTGTAATACAAAATTTGTGCCTCATCTAGCAGCACTGTTCGTGTCGATTTTAGAAAATAGTGACCCAAAAGTGTTTGTGCGATTCTATGTGGTTGATGATGATATTGAATTAGAAAGTAAAAATCTTTTACGCTATTCAGTGAAGAATTCACGAATGAATACAGATGTAGAATTTTTGAAAATCAACAAAAAATTCTTCAAAAACTTAGTAACAAGTGATCGTATCCCTGAAACAGCATACTATCGTATTGCCATCCCTGAGTTGTTTAGAGGGAAAAATGTTGAACGTGTCCTTTATATGGATTGTGACATGATCGCGTTAAATGATGTCAGCAAACTATGGGATCTAGAGTTTAACGGCGCAGTCATGGCAGCAGTTGAAGATGCTGGTTTCCACCAACGTCTTGAAAAAATGGAGATTGAAGCAGACTCAATGCGTTACTTTAACTCAGGATTGATGTTGATCAATGTTGAAAAATGGTTAGAACAAAATATCACGAAAAAAGTTCTTAACTTCATTGAAGAAAACCCAGAAAAACTTCGATTCCATGACCAAGATGCTTTGAATGCTATCTTACATGATCGCTGGATTGCTTTACATCCAAAATGGAATGCGCAAGGGTACATCATGGCGAAAGCAAAACAACATCCAACAGCTCAAGGAGAAAAAGAGTACGAAGAAGCACGTCGTGAGCCTTATATCATCCATTACTCTGGACACGTTAAACCATGGAGTGAAGAGTTTAAAGGTGCAAGTAAAAAATACTATGAAAAGTATGCGAATATGACCGCTTTTCGTTGTGTTAAATCATTCCCTAAATATCCAATGTACGCTCGTGTTAAACGGAATACAGAATTGAGTCATTGATCGATAATAGAAAAAATTACTATTATATAGAGGAGATGATCGATATGGAAATCACGCTGACAAGAAATGCAATGGATATCTTGAAAGAAAAAGCAGGTGCACAATCAAAATTAGCACTTGCATTGATCAATAGTAAAGATCCTTTTCTTAGAGACAAAGGCGCGTGTGCGAAAGGTAGCTTTTTCCAAATTATCCCTTTTGTTACTGAATTTGGACTGTATGTCACAAAAATCAATCATCCTTCGCTAGAGATTTACACATCACAAAGCGAACAATGCTATTTAGGCAAATATTTGACGATGGATTATAACCAGGATCTGAATAGTTTCTCTTTAGAAAATGAGATTGCTGTATTAGATCATAACATCAAACTAACTAATTGTTTCTTTAGTTGATTTGCAAACTGGAAAGGACGATTCACCATGCTGGAATATTACTTGATTGATGAAAACAAGAAGGTAATAGCCGCAGATGAAGAACATTTTAATTGGCTTGTTATTGATACGAGCGATACTGAGGAAATCGAACAGGTTACTCGAATCTACCAGCTTCCTGAAGATATTTTTGTTGGTATGACTTATCCAGAAGAGGTCTCTCGATTAGAACAACTATCAGGAACAAGTTTGAACAACCCGATTTCCTTAGTACTGCTCAACCTTTCAAGTGAAAAAGAAAAAATCGAAGATCGCCTGACACCATTGTCGTTCGTCATATCAAATGACTTATTGATTACTTGTCGGGACGAAAAAACCAATTTTATCGAT
Source organism: Enterococcus mundtii (assembly GCF_002947535.1). Taxonomy (GTDB): domain Bacteria; phylum Bacillota; class Bacilli; order Lactobacillales; family Enterococcaceae; genus Enterococcus_B; species Enterococcus_B mundtii_B. The sequence continues at coordinate 2,695 of NZ_PUAP01000049.1, read as the reverse complement.
CGATTGATTGAACATCATGGTGATAAAATCGATTCTTTCGAAAAAGTGATTGTTTATGCGGCATTAGATATCTATACCCATTTTGTCAAAGAACTTCGTGAAATGAAAACGCGTATTGATTCGTTAGATCAAGAAGCTCGAAAAACGACAGAAAATGAGGAACTGTACAAGCAAGCTGATTTAGAAAGAGACATTGTTTATATCGATCATACGTTGCGAGACCAAAAAGAGACGATGGACCTATTATGGGAAACACCTGAATTCAAAGAACGTGTCAATGACGAACAACTACTTTATGACGTTCGTTTAAGGCAACGCCAAACGGAGAAGATGATTTTGATTTATCGAGATCTATTAGAAAGTATTGGCGATCTGTTCAATGGTATGATGGACAACAATTTGAATCATCTGATGAAATATCTGGATTCTACGGCGTTGATCATCTCTGTGCCTGCGATGATTGCAGGTATTTGGGGGATGAATACCGGTGGATTACCAGGAGAAGATTCAGCAACTGGTTTTCTCTTAGTATTAGGAGGATCGATCCTTGCGGCTGCTGCTCTAGGGTATCATTTATTTAGAAAAGATTACACAAAATAATTAATATGGGCTTTTACGCCCAAATTTATAACGTCAGTTATGACTAAAAATAGGAGGATCATTATGACAGAACCAAATTTAATCGACCCAAGAAAGCTTTACCACACAGAAGAGTTTCCAAAACAGGATCAAGAAACACCCGCTTTACAAAAGGATATGAAGCCAGTACCTGATTGCGGTGAAGAAAGCTATAAAGGTACGGAACAACTAGAAAATCGCCGTGTCTTGATCACAGGTGCAGACTCTGGGATCGGCCGTGCGGCTGCCATTGCCTTTGCGCGTGAAGGCGCAGATGTAGCCATTCAATTTTTCCCAGGTGAAGAAGAAGACGCGCAACAAGTCGCGCATTACATCGAGGAAGCTGGACGTAAAGCATTATTATTACCTTATGATTTACGAGATGAAGCTGCACCAAAAGAAATCATCCAAAAAACAGTGGATGCTTTTGGTGGATTAGACACACTTGTGCTTAATGCAGCGCAACAAATTTCGTCTCCATCTATTGCAGAAATTCCTTTAGAACAAGTAAAAGATACTTTTGCAGTAAATATCATTGCGATGTTTGCACTTGTGAAAGAAGCAATTCCACATATCCCAGCAGGTGGAGCCATTCTTACAACGACTTCAGTCCAAGCATTCAATCCAAGTGAACACTTGTTGGATTATGCGGCAACTAAAGCTTCGATTGCGAACTTCACGATCGGTCTAGCGAAACAATTGGCACCAAAAGGCATCCGTGTCAACGGTGTAGCACCAGGTCCAATCTGGACACCATTGCAACTAGATGCAGGTCAACCAAAAGAAGATCTACCTGAATTCGGACAACAAGCTTTGTTGGAACGTGCGGGACAACCGGCTGAATTAGCACCTGTCTATGTCTTTTTAGCATCAAACAAAGCAAGCTATGTCACAGCACAGATTTACGGTATCACTGGTGGAGAAGCCATTAATCTATAATCAGTGACAAGAAGCTAGGAGGGCGAGACAATGAACAAAGGAGCAAAAACAATAGGAGCGATCTTACTGATCCTTCTACTATCAGTTTTAATATTTGCTATGTTGCTGAGCGCAGTTTATCCATTGCCGTTTAACTGGGAAGAATTCCGCTTTCTATCGTTAACAAATTTTTATGTACAACAATATGTCTTTTGGGTAACCGCAGCGTTTGCTGTGTTAACACTGATATTGATTCTAGTATTATTATTCTATCCAAAAACTTACCGTTCATTCTTACTAAAAAAAGGTGACGGCGAATTGACATTAGATAAAAAAGCGATCGAAGGAATGGTTCGTTCACGATTGACGAAAGAAGAATTTGTTTCTTCCCCAAAAGTAACGATCAAAGCAACAAAAAATAAAATTGACGTAAAAGTAAAAGGCGAGTTGAAACGTACGTCATCATTAATCGGTAAAACAGGAGCGTTAATGACAGATATTGAGCGCGATGTAAAACAAATCATCGGCACAGATGAACCTGTAAATGTCTTGATCAATTATACCGGTTTTGACTCACCACAATCAAAAAGAGTTGAACACTCACGAGTACAGTAAGGGGGAGAGAAAATGAACGAGATCTTTTCGACATACAAGCTCCCAATTATTTGTGGCGCGCTTGGATTGATATTAGCTATTTTACTAGTAGCTGTCGGATTTTTTAAAACATTGCTGATCGTGATCATGGTTGCGCTTGGTGTAGCCATTGGCATGTATTTAAAAAGAACCGGAATTTTAGAACATTACTTTAAATCTTAGGAGGCTTTACCATGGAAAACAATCATTCAAATACAAACGGAAATACACCGAAATCAGCACATCCAGATCCAACAACGCCAAATCAAGCACAAGGGATCAAAGATGAAAAAAATAAAACAGCACCAGTATCTGCACATCCAGATCCTGTGGTGCCACATGTAGAAGAAAAAGTTGCGCATGATCAAAAAGAACACCACGATCATCCACATCATGAAGGAAATACTAACACTCATGGTACGCATACTCCAACTCATGAAGCAAGCAAACAGTCAAATGACGTGAAGGGCAGTGAAGAATCGATGAACGGTGAAGTAACTTATGATGACAAAGTCATTCAAAAAAT
>NZ_PUAP01000048.1 GCF_002947535.1 Enterococcus mundtii | reverse complement strand
AAAAAGATAGAATAAGAGAGTCTTTATAATTGTAACCACCCTTCAAACGAGTGTTTGCTCTAGGATTATACACCCTTAACACCTAAAAGGGTCCTCATATTTTGGTGGGATACTCAATAACAGATAAACCTGATCTGGCATCATACAACCCTCCAATATTTCTACTCCTTTATGCTTAAATACTTAGTCAATATTGACTATAGATTATTTTTCTTCAATACTTTGACATGAATACAGTGGTATTTACACAGCTAATTTGTATGAGCTAAATTATTTTCTTTATTAGCCATTTCTTTTCCCTTTCTCTCGTTATCAACATGGCCTGAACAATCATATTTATACGATGTAAAAAACTTTTTAGTAGAACCATTTATTCCCCATCCGCATAGCAATTGGTTTACTATTTCACTAGCTTTGCGAACTCGAATCAGTCTAAAACGATAATAAAAAAGAATCCATTGAAATCGAAGCATATTTCGATTTCGATGGATTATCGATAAAATTCTTTCAATTTGAAATCACCAACACTACTTGCCTAAGGGCCAAAAGATAAAGAGATTTCTAGATTTATTGCATATAGATGTTAAAAACTCATTAATCAAAATGGCGATCCTTCTAGGCTCATTTTAGCTTAGAGTGATTCAAAATTACTTTATTACAACTAGAAAAAAATGATTTTAATTAAGTTTTTATGGAACAAGTCAGTTTCTACACATTACTACCTATAAATAATATTTAGATTATAACTTATAGAAATCTTTATACCATTGTGCGAATTTGCGAAGTCCATCACGTAAATTGGTATTTGGTTTAAACCCAAAATCTCGTTCTAAAGCACTTACATCTGCATAAGTTACAGGTACATCACCTGGCTGCATTGGAACTAATTTTTTATGGGAGTTGAAATCATAATCTGCAGGCAATACATCTGCCGCAACAAGTTCTTGTTGTAAAATATCTATGAAATCTAGAAGATTCTCTGGATTACTATTGCCAATATTATAAATACGATGAGGTGGTAATGAAAATCTCTCTTCACCATTAATTTTTTCTGGAGAAGATTGAATTACTCTTTTTATGCCTTCTACAATATCGCTAATATAAGTAAAATCACGTTTACAATTACCATTATTAAATATTTGAATATCTTCACCTGCACGTAATTTATTAGTGAAGCCAAAATATGCCATATCAGGGCGTCCAGCAGGGCCATACACTGTAAAAAAACGTAGACCTGTAGAAGGAATATTATACAGCTGTGAATATGCATACGCCATTGCTTCATTACTTTTCTTGGTAGCTGCATATAATGAAACTTGACTATCTGCTTTGTCTTCTATTGAATAAGGAATCTTTTGATTTGTTCCATATACAGAAGATGAGGATGCATAAATCAGATGCTCTACGCCCGTGCTGTCGTTATCATATGAATGCCGACAAGCTTCAAGAATATTATAGAATCCAATTAAATTAGATTCTATATACGCATCTGGATTAGTTATCGAATAACGAACCCCCGCCTGTGCTGCTAAGTTAATGACAATATTGGGTTGGTACTTGTCGAAAATGAAATCAACAGTTTCTTTATCAGCAATTGAGCCTTTAACAAAAGTCCAATGAGATTTTGAATGTTTTTTTTCTTCTATTTCTATCTCTGTTAACCTATATTTTTTTAAAGATATATCATAATAATCATTCATATTATCTATACCAACAATATTTAATGAAGTATCATTTCGTAATAATTCCAGAATTAAATTTGAGCCTATAAAACCAGCAGAGCCGGTTACCAATATTGTTTTATTATTCAGAGATATATTTTTTCCCAACATTTTTTTTCTCCTTTGTTTTATTTTGCTTGGTATTAATCCAATGTCTTCATAATTTTCATCAAATTATTTTCAAACGCATCATAGCTATATTGTTCTACTCTTTTTTTAGCAATTTCTGCATACTTATTTCTTAAGTAATCATCCTCAATTAGTTCATCTATTGCATACGCTAAAGATTTATCACAATTCTCATATTTTGTAGAATAGTCTCTACTGTCAGTCATTGGACAAACCAATATACCGAATTCAGCGTATTCTATATTTTCACAAATCGTGTCCAACTCTTTATTAGACAATATTTCCCTCGGTCCAGATTTACAATCTGCACATAAGACGGCCGTTTTTGTAGACATCGCCTCTACTAATGCATTGGGGAACCCTTCAGTTATTGATGGCATAACATACAAGTCTGCTCGTGCCATATATTTATATGGATTGGCTTGACCACCAAGCAAAAACACCACATCTTCCAAACCAAACATTTTTATCAAATTTAATAGCAAATCTTTTTTTGATCCCTGTCCTAAAATATATAAAACTATGTTGTTTTTATTTTTCAACATTGAAACAGCTTTAATCAAATGATACAGTCCTTTTTGATCTTCTAAGCGCCCTACAGTAACCATTACTTTTTTATTCAAAGGAATATTTATTTCTGTAATAGTTTCTTTACTCTTACTGCTTATTAAGTCTAAATCATATGGATTATATAAGAAATAACTTTTATCCTTATCAATATTGAAGATTTCTTCTGCATCACGCTTAATAAGCTGACTAACAGACACAATTCTGTCTGCCTTTTTGTATACAAAATTATCAACTTTATAATGAAAAATATATTGTAATAACCAGTCGTATGATCGAATTCCAACATAAGTTTTATCGTTTACTTTTGACAATACATTTACTAAATTACAACTTTGACCAAACGAAATCGTTACTTCTGTTTGTAATTTCTTTTTTAATTTTGCCATCTTACGAACTCTTTTTAATATATTGATTAACTTTCCGACTTTTGAGTTCTTTATATCACATTTTAGTGAAAAATATTCAAAATCCGGTTGATAGTCTGCATTATTATCGAAAAGAGTCACTAATGAGACATCATAATCATTTTTCAAAAGTATTTGTCTCGTTATAAATGCTACTCTTTCCATACCACCATAATGCATTCCAGGAATTAAAATTGTCACTTTTTTCATTTTCTTGTCACAACCCAACTATATAAAGTTTTACTTTACTTTACCGGTAAACATATTAATCATTTTTTTTATATCAGATTTACCTTTAAATAACCAATTATAGATTACAAAATACATTATTACACATAAAAATGTCGAGAATAGCTGGGTAATTAAATTTGTACAAAATACCAGCAGAACTTTTCCTATAATACCCATTATCAGTGCACTAGCGCATGCTTTCCATACCTGTTTTAAAATTTTAAACGGGTTAAACTTAAAACCAAACCATAAAATAATCCAAAATACTATAATCTGTTCTATCTTAACAAATGATCTACCGTATGCTAATTCTAGAAAACCTCTTTTAGAACAAATAATTAAAACAGGAATCAATACTACTAAGTGTAAAATAGTCATTAAAACATTTGCTTTAGGTTTCCCTAATCCACGATAATATTCAGATGCATATTGACCAAAAACAAGGGTAAAACTACTCATTAAACCATAAATACCCACAAATGGAACTGCCATCTCCCATTGGCTCCCAAGTAAAATAGTAGTTACCATTTCTTTGTAAATATATATACCAACACCTAATGGAATAATAAAAATAGATACAATATTTATAAAATCTAAATACGTTCTATCATATTCTTCTTTATTATTTTGAAGTCTAGATAATGTTGAAAATAGTACTGTTGTTGTAGCTGATGTCACTATCGCAAAAATTCCATTTACTGTAGTCATTGTCGTTTTATATATACCTAAGTAATATCCATTTAGAATACTTCCTACAATAAAAGTACCCACATAAGATGTTAACCACGTTCCTAATGACTCTAATAAAGACCAAGAACTAAAACCAATCATCTCAAAAAACTCTTTTTTATAAAAGCGAATCTTAGGTTTCCATTTTGACAATGAAGTTAATATTATAGCTGTTGCTAAATTACCAATTATTGATCCAATAACAAGCGACCAATAACTTAACCCTGCAAATGCTAATGGTACTGTAATAACTAGTGGTATAAATGCAGAAACTATTCTTGCATAGTATAAAGTTTTATAGTCAAAATTCCTTCTGAAAATCGCTGATTGTATGCTGGAAAATGATGTGATTGGTAACGAAATTCCTGCTATTACAATTACTATTCCTAGTCCAGAGCTACCTACTAACTCTGCTATTTGACCATTAAAAATAGCTATTAAAAACCAAAGGAGCACTGAAACAATTAAATTAATAGTGAAAGCTACATTGGTTGATAACAGTTTATGTCTTTCGTTGTCAAACTCATGTTGAACTAAAAATTTTTGAAATCCGGAGTCACTAAACATATCAGCAAAACTAATAATCATAGTCACTGTAGCTACTACTCCAAACGCCTCAGGTGTCAATAACCTAGCTAATATCATATTTGAAATGGGCGTTATTATTTTAGCAACTATTTCAGCTAAAGATGACCATTTTAGTGATTGTGCTATATCTTCTTGAATTTTGTTCCTCATCGTTACCTCTTTAATTTTAATATTTAGAAAAGTTTCTGAATCAATCAATTAATTTAATCAAATTTATACTTAAATTTTAAATCTGTTATTTTAGCAGGATTTCCATATACTAGACTATGCGGAGGTACATCTCTTGTAATTACTGTATTTGCTCCTATTACTGAATCATGTCCAATTTTAATGGGACCTAGAACGCAAGCACCAGTAAAAACGGCTACGTTTTCTTCTAAAATTGGCCCCCCTTTTGTAACTTTACCATCGATTATTTTACCATTCCCACCCAAGGTCACGTTTTGATATATTTTACAGTTTTTCCCTACTTTAGTTTTAGGATGAAATACGCAACCAAGTCCATTATGAACCAGTTGAGCACTTGAACTAAAATCTACTTCTTCAGAAAATTCACAGCTATAAATAACTCTTAAAATATAGCAAGATAACCTTGCCATTTTTTTATGCCCATTTCTATATTGTCTACAGGCCTTATCTGCCCATCTTTCTGCTTTTCTTCTCATTTTTTACCTCCATCTTGTAGTTTTGTCGGTTCGCAGAAGTTGCAGACATCATACACAAAACAACTATTGCAAAAAGAAAGCGTGAGGATACAATATCAGGTATAAACATCGAACCAATTGTTATCATAACAAAAAACCATTTATAATATCCTGATCTTCTGAATTCTTCAGTAAAGAATTTAAAAAAGCTGCATAAAATTATAACTGTACCAATAATTCCTATCTGTAAAAAATATTGAATAAAGAAATTATGTGGAACCGCTAATCCAACTAAATTATATAAGTTATTTAATCCTAGTCCATAACCTACAAAATATTTATTAGAGAAAGCATCTAAAGACAATAAATAATTATCAATTCTACCTGAAGAATCTAATAAAGTTTGCCCCCCACGTTCTCTCATCAAAACAGATAAAGTGAGAGGTATAGCAATAACCCCAAATAAAAGAACTAATATGTGCGCACTGCTAAAATTTTTTATATTAGCCAAAAAATATAAAACAAGCGTAATAGTAAGAGCGATTAACCCCGTTCTGGCACTTACAAATAGCATAGCTGAAATAAAAAATCCTTCTACTGTTATAAAATAAACTAAATTCCAATCTTTCAAATGTACATATTTTATAAAAGCATACAAACATCCAGTTGCTAGATATAGTCCTGCAAAACTAAAATCCCCCATAAGACCTGCATAGGCAATCCTATTAATCCCCATTACAGCGTAATTACCAATTATGTCTCCAGTAGAAACGATGTATATACGTTGTATAAAAACTTGAAGTGCTAAAGAAACAACTCCAATAAAATAAAATTTCCAACCAACATCAGAAAGTTTATCACCATATACTTTAAAACGTTTACCTATTAGAAAACTGCATATAAATAATGATATGGTTAACAACTGTTTAAAAGCGTCCCCAATGAATGGTAACTTTATAGAACTTATTAAGCCAAAAAACAAAAATGTTAGTAATATAATGAGGTACGAACGATTCATGGTTCCCTCAATAGCTATATACATCATTAACAATAATATTATTATATTATGCCAGGTTAAAGGTAAATTAGAATAGCTAGTACCAAATACTGAGATGGTTGATGTTGGAATATAGAGAATTGATGTTAATAATAAACTATCTGCTATATTAAAAAATTTTTTTAGATTCCAAGTATAGTACAAAAACCCACAAAATGAGATAATCGCAACCAAAAATGGTGGTATTAAAGTGTAAAAAATCATTAGAGTTTGAAAAAAAATACTAATTAACACTATTTTTCTAAAAACTAATCTATCCCTTTTTTTATAGTTCATATCTTATTTAAAAACTGCACAAGTATAAATATCTTCTAACACTTCTTTATATCTTCTAGTATTAGAAAATTTTTTAGCACTTATAGCAGCATTTTCTCCCATTTTTTTTCTAAGTATTTCAGAATTCAACAATTGCTCTAAGGACTCAACTAGTTCATTTTCACTATCGCACAAGAAACCGTTACCATCATCTATTATTTCTTTCAAACCTCCTACATTATAAGCAACTACGGGAGTCTTAAGCAACATTGATTCAACTGAAACCAATCCGAATCCTTCCCAAATGGAAGGCATTATTAAGACTTTCGCACTATTCATGTATTTATAAGGATTGCTAACAAAACCTTTCATTTCAATAACATCTGATAAATTTTTATCTCGGATTTTCAATTGAACTTCTCGAAACAATGGACCATCTCCAATCATCATGACCCTCAGTTTTTTTGAATAAGACTCTTTTAACTTTTCTATAATGCTTATTATAGCTAACGGATTTTTAGGTTCTGACATACGACCAACATATAGAATATCTATCTCATTTTCATTGATTTCATTTCCTGCTTTTATAACTTTTTTAGCATCTACCGTATTAGGTAACATTACAAATTTTTCTTTTATCAAATGTTTATACCTAAATTCATCTTTAATAGAATTTGAAACACCAATAATTGAATAAAATCTATGAATACATAATGCATATACTACAGTTTTTATATCTAATTTAGATAACCACAATGGGTTATTGTGCAAATGTGAAATAATGATTTTTTTTTTGTATATACTGGCCTTAACACTAGCATTAAAATCATGGGCATGGATCACATCGGGATCAATTTCTTTTACCGCCCGAGCAATTTCTTTTCTTGAAAAATTTTTTAATTCTATATAATTCAAATCCATACTATCTAAAACTTTAGATATTGGACCAGCTGGACAAACGTAAGTCATGTCGAACCTATCGTTACCTTTAAACATGTTCATAATTTGACAGACAATGTTTTCCGCACCAGAGAATTTATTACTTTGCAACAAATGTATAATTTTAAACTTTTTCATCTTTTTTACCACTTCCATAATAATATTATCTATCGTTTTTTTAATAAATGTTCTTTATTAGCTCTACTACTACTGAAATATCATAACTCTTTATTTTTTTCAGATTATATTCACCCATTTTTTTTCGAATTTCATTATCACCAAATAATTTTTGAATAGTAGAAGAAATTTCATTTAAGTTAGTAGGGTCTACTACATAACCACCATGTCCATCTTCTATTAAGTCTCTATTTCCTCGTATGTTGCTCACTATGCACGGTATCCCGCTAGACATAGCCTCCATTAAAGAAGCATTTAGACCTTCACGAAACGACGGTAAGATATAAATATCTGTGGCTGATAATAACTTGGATATATCGTTTCTATATCCCAATAAAAAAACTCTTTCCTGTAACCCAAGATCAATAATTGTTTGTTGTAGAAATTTTTGAAGTTCTCCCGTACCAGCTATAGCATAATATATATTTGACTCTCTTTTAACTTCTTTCATTGAATGTATTACTGATAAATGATTTTTGTTTTTATTTAGCTCCCCTATAGACAAAATCATTTTAGCATCGTTAGGAATATTAATATCCTTACGTATTTTTTTGCGAATTTCTTCCTTATCTTCAAAAGAAAACTTTTTTGTATCAATACCTATACCAGGGATATAGTGTCTTTTACCTTTTTGTCTTAATTTAAATGATTTCGACATATTATAATCTTCTTGGTTTATTGTTATCAATACATCTGTGTGAAGAGCTAAAAGTCGTTCAATAGGATAAAATAATAGCCAATTTAATTTAGGCCCTCCACTATAAAAATGAAAACCATGCGCTTGATAAATTACTTTCCTTATTCCACACTTTAATCCAGCAATCCTACCGACAACCCCTCCAATAGGAGTGTTACAGTGAATTACGTCAATTTTTTCGTTTTTTATAATCTCTACTATCTGATAATAAGCTTTTATATTTTTTAGATTAATGGGATTTCTATGGAAATCAACTTGAAATATTTTAATTCCATATTTCAATTCATCTATTTTTCGTTCTTCATCAGAACGATATCCCCAGCTCCCCGCTATACAAAAATCTATTCCTTTCTCTTTAGCTGCTAACATACTAGCTTCAGAAAAACTATTTACTTTACTGGCAAAATTTAATATATATAAAATTTTCATGTGTTTTCGCTCTCCATATAAAATCGATATTCATTCATTAATCTCCCCTCGTTTGTACTGTAGCTTCGGACTAATATAAAGCCATTTTTTTTATAGAAATCATTTGCAAGAGCATTATTTACTGCATCTGTTTCTAATGCTATATAAGAATACTGCGAAAAAGCAATATTATTCTTTAAGTTGTCAATAAGAGTAGAACCTACACCGCTAGATTTAAATTTTGGATTTACTCCTATAGATGCCAATTCAACATACTTCTCTCTGCGCTTTGTTTCACTTGGCTTTAAAAAAGATCTTAAAAGTCTCATAAAAATTTTTGGTTTTTTAACCAGAGCTACAAAACTGTATATTCCAAATAAAAATAAGCGTTTTCTTATCATATATTTATATAAACCACTCATATCACCAGAATATGCAAGAAATCCTATAGGCTTATCTTCTTGAATTGCCACTAATATACCAGAATTATCATACTCAGTATAGGAAAGGTACATTAATTTTAAAAAGTCTTTGCCCATAAAGGTCAAAAAAAATTTTTCAAATGCTACCAAATGAATATTAACAATTGATTCAAGTAATTCTTTATCAGCATTTTTAATTTGCTTAACTATCAAAGTTCTAATTCTCCATTCTATTTATGCATTTAGCAGATTCATTTTCACTCTTCTTTTTAGTTGGATTTTTTTTTCCAAATATAATCAATGTAGTTTTCCCCATTGTCTTTATTTCATTATAAAAATTAAAATTTTCAATACTTTTTAAATTATAATTCATTTTCTCTGGTAAAATCTTTTCAATATAAACTCGGTCTACGTCTTCTAAATTATTGAGAAAACTGTCTTCATCTTTATATAAAATACTTGCTTCAGATGTTATCCCTGCTGGTAAGAGTAATGTTGCTAGCATATTAGAAGAGTATGAGTTTACGTATTTTTCAACTTCAGGTCTAGTTCCTACAAACGACATATTTCCCATAAAAACATCTACTAGTTGGCTAATTTCATCTAACCTACACTTACGTAATATTCTTCCTACTCTTGTTATACGATTATCATCTTTTAAGGTTACAAGAGATCCTTCTCTATCCGCGTTAATTACCATAGTGCGAAACTTATGGATTTTAAATTTTTTACCATAACGAGTAATACGTTCTTGCCTGTAAAATACTGGTCCTGGGGAATCTATTTTTATTGCTAATGCTAGAATCAAAAAAAGCCAGGAAAAAAATACAATCATTATTAAAGAAACTACTATATCAAATATTCTTTTCAGTACTAAGCTAAAACGTCTTTTTCTGAGAATTTCATAATAGTATCTTACTTCATTACATTGCATTTCTTTTGGTAACTCTTCCCACCTTTTCATTAAAATCCTCCTTTTATCATGTGTATTCCTTTGTAATTGTGCTGTATTTTTTAATTATATATTCTACCTCTAAATTCGTCAGTTTTGTGTGTAAGGGCAATGTAATCTCATTTATAAAGTGATTTTGAGCATTTGGAAAATATTTAATATCGAATCCCATATTTTTATAGGCTGTATGCATAGGTAGGGGCTTATAATGAACATTACAGGCAATTCCTTCTTTAGCCATTTTGATAATAATTTCATTTCGCTTTTCCCCAGAAATCCCTTTTACTCTTGTAATGTATAAATGTCCGGAAGAATTATAATGCGAACTATAATGTTTAAGAACTTCAATATTTAAAGATTTAAATGCTAAATCATACATTTCAATGATTTCTTTTCTTCTTGAAAGCATCTGTGGATAGCGCTCAAACTGAGCTAAACCAATTGCTGCAGCAATATCCGTCATATTACACTTATACCATGGCCCCACAATATCATATTCCCATGAACCAAGCTGAGTTTTAGCAAGCGCATCTTTTGATTGACCATGTAAGGAAAGCAACTGGCATTGACTGTACAATTGACTATGGTCTATATTTTCATTTTCTTTCCATACTAACGCACCGCCTTCTGCAGTTGTGAAATTTTTAACAGCATGAAATGAAAAAGTAGATAAGTCAGCAATATTTCCAACCATTTTCCCTCCCCAGTTAGCTCCAAATGCGTGAGCTGAATCAGCCATAACAATTACACGTCCATATGCTTTTTGAATTTCGTTATCAGGACGAAATAGATTTCTTTTTTTTTCTATAATTTTAAAAATACGGTCATAATCACAAGGAATCCCGGCCAGATCCACGGGGATTATAACTTTCGTATTCTCTGTAATTGCTTGTTCTAATGCATCATAATCCATTTCCAATGAGTTTTCTTGAGAATCAATGAGCATTAATTTGGCTCCTACATGATGAACAACAGAAGCACTAGCAGTATACGTATAAGCAGGAACAATCACCTCATCATTTTCTTTAATCCCAAGTAGGCGTAATCCTGTTTCCGCAGCAGCAGTTTGTGAATTTAAACATACTGCCTTAGGTGTACCCAACCAGTCAGCAATTTTTTTTTCTAATTCCTTTGTTCTAGGTCCCGTGGTAATCCATCCAGACTGCAATGCTGAGATAACTTCCGATATTTCCTGTTCAGTGATATCTGGTGGTGAGAACGGAATATTCATACGGTTCATTTTATTCCTTCTTTCTAAAAGTCTTATTTAAAACACTTGGCTTTTACTTTTTGTTACTACTTACTTGAAGCTTTAGCAAAGGCTACAACTTCTAATGCTAGTTGCTTGTCATCGTCGGATAAACCTGTTACAAATTGCATGACTTCTTGGATCGGGTAACCTTTGATATTCCCAACAAAAATCTTTTCATACACTTGTTCATCATTTCGTTCTTTGTCCAACAACAGTTCTTCATACAATTTTTCGCCAGGTCGGATGCCTGTTTCGACGATTTCGATTTCTTCTTCAGTGTAGCCACTCAAGCGGATCATATTTCGTGCAAGATCTAAGATTTTGACTGGTTCACTCATATCTAGGACAAAGATTTCGCCACCTTTGGCTAATGCACCCGATTGGATGACTAAGCGACTTGCTTCTGGGATCGTCATAAAGTAACGGGTCATCCGAAAATCGGTGATCGTGATTGGTCCGCCTTTTGCGATCTGTTCTCGAAAAACGGGGATCACACTGCCTCGAGAGCCTAATACATTACCAAATCTTACGGCTGAAAATTTGGTGCAATTCTCTCCATTCAAGCCTGTGACGATCATTTCTGCGATTCGTTTTGTGGCTCCCATCACGTTTGGTGGGTTGTTGGCTTTATCTGTGGAAACCATGACAAAGTTTTTTACGTTTGCTTCTTTAGCTGCTTCGGCTACGTTTTTTGTTCCTCTGATATTGTTTTTTACTGCTTCTCTTGGGTTATATTCCATCAATGGCACATGCTTATGTGCTGCTGCATGATAGACGATATCTGGCTGATATTCCTTCATGATATGGAAGATCTTTTCACGGTCTTGGATATCTGCAATAATTGGAATGATTTCTGTTTCATTTTGGGAGGTATCTCCTGATAGTTCGCGATGAATCAAATAGATCGAGTTTTCACCATGTCCTAATAAGAGTAATTTTTTTGGCGAAAAAGCAAGTACTTGACGACAGATCTCTGAACCAATAGAGCCTCCAGCTCCGGTAACAAGTATGACTTTTCCTGAGATGTGTGATTTTAGCTTCTCCAAATCTAACTTGACTTCTTCACGTCCTAACAAGTCGACCACGTCGATTTCTTTCAAACGAGAAACATTGATTTTCCCTGATGCGATTTCTTCGATCGAAGGCATCGTATTCATCTTGACTTCTTTTGATTCGATAAGATGGAAAATTTCACGAATTCTTTTTCGTGGCAAGGAAGGTATCGCGATCGTCACCATGTCGATCGACAATTCATCGATCAATGTTGGTAAGTCTTTGGTATTCCCTACGACTTTTATCCCAGATAAATATGTTTTATATTTGTTTGGATCATCATCCACAAAGCCAACCACTTCCAAATCGTTGATTGCTTTTGAACTAAGAATACTGTTGCATAGAATACGTCCACCTTCGCCAGCTCCGATGATCAGTGTTCTGTGTTTGTTTAGTGGTGATTCTTGACGCTGTGCTTTATGTTCGATATATATACGCCAAAATAAACGACTACTGATGATGAGAAACATGGATAAAATATATGTAAGTAAAATCAATCTAAGACTGATTTTTTGCATAAGTAAATATTAGATGATAAATGCTGAAATAACGGTACAAGTAATAGCTGAAAAAATGCCTGCCATCTCATTTAAATTCGTGTATCGATTGATCCGCGTAAAAGTTTTGAATAACGTGCCGTATCCGATGTATAAGATGAGTGATACGCCTAGACTCACGGCTAAATAATCTTGATCGATACCAACAAATGGTGTCATAAAATAATAGCTTGAAAATATTGAGATTCCTAGTAACAGACTATCAACCAAAATCAAAATGATTACTTTTCTTTTTCTAGTAAGTTCAAACAACCCCTGCGCCCCCTATAACTTTTATACAATAGGTCGAAAATCTTTTGCATGCACTTGCTCCCCATTGATGATGTCTCTTGTTACTTGATCCATTTCTTCGATAACTGTTGTTCCAAATTTTTTCTCTACGATGCTATAGGCTTTTTCCATATAAAAATCCCGATCTTTTCGACTATGGGCATCTGAGGCGATCATTTGGACAAGTCGATGTTCGACCAATGTTTCACTCAATTTCTTGATCTGTTTGCCATACACACCTGCAATACTTGGTGCAGTCAACTGCGCCAAACAGCCCATATTCAAGTAGGGTAATAATAGATTGGGACTTTCTTGGAAACCGCGGTTTCGTTCAGGATGGACAATGATTGGTACGATCCCCATCTGACGTAATTCATAAAACAAACTTTCTGTGTATTCGGGAATGCTGTTTGTTGGTAGCTCAGCTAGCAAATAGCGATCGGTGACATCTGCAAAAAGAATCTTGTCACTTTTGATTTCATCTATCAGATTTCTTTTTATTCGAACTTCTTGTCCTTCAAATAAAGTTAGGGGGATGGACTGTCGATCGAATTCTTTTTGCAAGTCTTCGACAGCTAATAATACATCTGCTTTTTCATTGGTGAAACGTTGATTGTGATGAGGGGTGCATAAAATGTGGGTGATTCCTTGTCGAACAGCTTCTTCTGCCATGGCGACCGATTCTTTGACCGTTTTTGGTCCGTCATCTACGCCAGGTAAAATATGACAATGTAAATCAATCATTTTTTCTCACTTCCTCATCAATAGTAATAATAATTAAAATCTGCATTTTTCTTCGCACCGTTGTAAACAACACCTAAAATCGTTGCTTGTGCAATGGATAGCAGTTCTTTGGCTTTGATTAATTCTTGTTTCATTGTTTTACGTTCTCGGACGACTAACAGTGTCCCATCTGTTTTTGCGGCTAAGATCTGAGCATCAGTGACTGTTGCAATGGGTGGTAAATCAAAAATGATCAAATCAAACAATGCTTTTAGTTGTTCGATCACTTCTTCCATTCGTTTCGAATCAAGTAGTTCTGATGGATTAGGTGGTTTCGGTCCACTTGTCATGACCCACAGATTTTCGACGGAACTGGTATGGTAATATGATTCCGGTCTTCCTTCGCGATCACCTAAGAAATTACTTAACCCATTGACGTTTGGTAATTGAAAGGTCAATGCCACACTTGGTTTTCTCAAATCAGCATCGACTAGTAAGACTCTTTTGCCACTATTTGCAAAGACGACAGCTAAGTTAGCAGCTGTTGTTGATTTTCCTTCACCTGGTCCAGATGAAGTCACGACCATTGTCTTCAACTCACGATCAACAGAAGCAAATTGGATATTTGAACGAATCGTCCGAAATTGTTCGGAAACCATGGCATTTTTATCGGTAATGCTGAGGAGTGAAACAGGTAAAATAGTGTTTTTCTTCATAAATACTTCTCCTTATACACGTTTTCGTGAACGACGGCTTTCTCTTTGTTCAGTTGTTTCAATCGTTTCGACTTCTGATGGTTGAAACATACGGCCGTTTTCAAGTTCTTTCTTCGTCATTTCATTGACGTCTCCAAGAATCGGCAATCCTAATTCTTCTGTTACAAAACGTTCGTCCTTGACTGTTTTATCTAGCAGTTCTAGAAGAAAGGCTAATCCGACTCCAATCATCAAGCCAAGCAACCCGCCGATAACTACGTTCAACATATTGTTTGGTGAAACAGGCGTAGGATTACTTTGCGCCGCAGAAGTGATCGTCACTTTATTGACATTCAATACGTCCGTGGCTTTTGATTGGAACACTTGTGCTGTTACATTTGCGATGTCAGTTGCATTATCTGGATTATCGACAGTTGCAACGATTTGGAACATTTGTGAGTTTTGTGATTGATTGACACTGATCACTGATTTCAACTCACCCTTGGTAAGACTTTGTCCATAATTTTGTTCAAGCTCTCGTTGGACATCATTGATGACGACATCGCCTAAAATCATATCTTTGTAAGTATTGATCAACATAACATTAGCGTTGACATCTTGTAGATTCGTATTCGTATTTTCTGCTTTTGACTGGACGATCATTTCAGCTGATGAACTGTACTTAGGTGTGATCAAAAAGAACGTGACTCCTGCAGCTAAAGCAAATCCAGCAAGCGTGGTTGCGAGAATCAACAACCAACGCTTTCTTAAAATCTCAAATAATTCCCCTAGACTAATCGTTTCTTCCATGTTTTCTCCACTTTCTATCTTTAATATCTTTTCTTAACTTTGCGTCTTCTTAATAATTCGCTCAAAATCCAGATGATAAAACTACAAATTATGATCACGATACCCCATTGGATAAATGTTACAATGAAATTGCTTAGATACGTAGTTAGAAAATGATAGAGCGACTTTGAATTGATGCCGATACGCTCGACCATTTTGGAAAGGTACACAAAAAGAGGTAACGCTAACAGCATTAGACCTGCGCCACCCACTGCATAACTTAAATAGCGTAACGCACGATGGAAAAAACGTGTGTCGATCGCAATGATTGCAATCACTAATAATGCAGAAACTGTCATTGTAAAGAAAATCAATAAGGTCAGCGTTCTTTTGTAACCCATCACTTGCTTGCCATAGGTCAAAAGATAAGGGATCTCAATATATTCACTATAGGTTTCAATTGCAGATTTCTTTAGATTGTCGATTGATTGTTGTGTTTCTGCATTGATTTCATAATTGTTTTCTTTCGCATAGTCTTCGACTTTTTTCTGGATGATCTTGTCTACATCATCTGTCCGTTCAATCAAAAAAGGAATGTCTGTATAAATGGTGCGGATGTAATGTTCAACATTTGATTGTACGTAGGATTGAGGAATAGTGTCTGCTAACACATCTGCAGGAATATTGCTTCCTCGACCCAGATCGCTGATTCTTTGATTGATCTCCGAGGTGATCGTTTCTGAATAATTGGCTTCTTCCATGGCTTTTTCCATGAACTGTTGGTTGAACAACGTTAGTCTTAATACAACTAATGTCATGCCGGCAAACAAACTCAAAGAACAAATAAAAGTAAGTAGCCAACGGGACCCTTTTTGCATGAATTTTTGCGTACTCATGATTTCCTCCTATTTATTAGGATTGATCAACGGACCTTCAACTAACTCACAGATAACAAAAAGTCGTTCATCCGTCATGCCTAAACTATCGACAGGATAGCATGTATAAAGAAGCAGTATTGGTTTATCTTTTTGACTGATCAATTCATTGATTTCCGGATCATCTTTATGACGAATCACCATTTCTTTTACTTGATAGCGGTAATTCGCATAGGTCGTCTTAGCTGTCACGATATCATTTGTTTGGATACCGCTTAGCTTACCAAACCCATCCACATTGTGCCCACCGACTAGTGACGTTCCAGTCTCACCTATGTAGACAGAACCCATATACTGTCCGGCACCTTTTCTTAATATCTCATCGGTATCTCCAAAATACAAAGGCACATTCAGATTTAAAGAATCTACAATGATGTCACCATAGCGTTCGCCACCTCTAGGGTAAGTGATACTGCTGGATGCCAGTTCATTGTTCTCATCTTTAGCGACATCTTCTTCTTTTACAGCTTCAAAGCTTTGTTCTTGTGTTTCAAATGTTGGAACATCTGAAAGTAAAAACAAATTTAAAGAAGAAGTGGCAAAATGAATGACAGGTCTTCCTATGACGTACATTAGAGAATAACCAGCTGCCAAAAAAAAGACAGGGACAAAAAGCATTGCCCCTAGTCTCTTAAGCAGCTTGCGTTTTTTACGCAATCTTTGTCTTTCTTCCTACTACGACCGCACCTGCTGCGACTAATAGTAATGAAGCAATTGCCATTGCACTAGCGGTATAGTTACCACCTGTTTGTTTAATTGGAGAACTAGTACTAAAAGCTGGTGATGTTGTTCCATCAGCGTTTTTCGCACCGATTTGGATATTACCACCATTCCAATTTAGTACAACTAATCCTAACGCGTCAGCAACTCTCGTTACTTCTTGTTGGATTTGCATGATGACATCTCGTGGTAAAGCACGGATCAAATCATCAAGCGTGTTGACTCCTGTCATATCTATTGTTACTGAACCTAACTGATTACGTACATTTTGAATACCTGTAACGGCAGTTTCTACTTGTGCATCCGTTAAATCATTTTGTTTCAAATGGTTTTCGGCTTGTGTAATGTAAGTATCAGGAACAGTGAATTCTTTTCCTTGAACACTTACTGGTGCTTTCAACAAGTCTAGGATCTGTTGCTCATTAGCAGAAATCGCGCCAGCGGCATCTACAGGGACAGTGAACAATAATGCAGTGAAAAATACAACTAAATATCCGACAAACTTTTTCATCCATTCGACCTCCTTTGCATTGAATTGTGAAGGCTTTCAACCTTCAGTTAAATCACCATAGAAAATAACATTATCCTTTTTATTTTCTACATTCCTTATACTATCACATAGAATTAACTGACACAATTTATATAACTTGAGTTAATCTAAGTTTTTTCGAAGTATATTCTCTTATCAGTACTCAGTTCATCATAAATACGTAATCGCTTATTTATAACTATATTTATAATAACCTAGATTATATCTATATAATCTTTTCTATACCTAAAGTACTTGGACCAATGTCAGGTAAATTACCTGACATTTTCCAATGAATCACCTAACACTAAACTTGGTTCTGCGTTCAATCGATAATCGGCGGTATGACCTTTGCCCCACTCGACGGATGCAGCGGCGCCAATCATTGCTGCATTGTCGCCACAAAGACGTAATGGTGGTACGATCAGCTCCAATTCAGGTAATTCTGTGGCCAAGCTTTCTTTTAAGCTTTGTCTTAGTCCTTGATTGGCAGCGACGCCACCTGCAAGGATCAATTGCTTCACCGGATAACTTTTGCAGGCGCGGATCGTTTTTGTAACCAAAACTTCGACAACACTGGCTTGGAAGCTAGCAGCGAGGTCTGCTCGATCTAATTCTTCTCCTCGTTGCTCCGCATTGTGGACTAAATTGATAAATGCACTTTTTAAGCCACTGAAACTAAAATCATAGTTATCTTCACGGATCATTGCTCGGGGAAAGTGATAGGCATCTGTGCCTTGATGGGCTAATTCATCGATTTCTTTGCCACTGGGATAACTCAAACCTAAGACACGTCCTACTTTGTCGTAGGCTTCTCCAGCGGCATCGTCTCTTGTTTCGCCGATGATCTCATAAGCGCCATCTTCTTCCATATAAACTAATTCAGTATGTCCCCCGCTGACCAACAACGCCATCAATGGAAATTCATATGCTTTTTCGAAGCGAGCGGAGTAAATATGTCCTGCCATATGATTGACCGGGATCAACGGTAGATGATTTGCCCAAGCAAAAGCTTTTGCTGCTGAAATACCGATGAGTAATGCCCCCACAAGACCTGGTCCTTCTGTGACGGCAACCGCTGTAAGTTGTTCAGCAGTCACTCCTGCTTCAACCAATGCTTCTTCAAGACATAAAGTAATCTGTTCTACATGATGGCGACTGGCAACTTCAGGTACGATCCCGCCAAAGCGTTTATGGCTATTGATTTGAGAGGCAACGATATTCGATAAGATTTCTTGTCCATCTTTCACGACAGCTACGCTTGTTTCATCACAGCTTGACTCAATTGCTAAAATCAATTCTGTTTGTTTTTCATTCATGGTTTTATCACCTCTGTTTTTAGCTTTGTACACATGATGACCGCATCTTCGACCGGATCATGATAGTAGGCTTTTCGTTTACCTACTTGACGGAATTTTTCTGATTCATAAAGGTGTTGTGCCGCCATGTTCGACTGTCGCACTTCTAAAAAAACACTATGCACTTGATTGGCTGTTTCTCGTTTGAGCATTTCTTGTAATAATTGTCTTGCTACACCTTTATGTTGCTCAGAAGTCAGCACCGCTAGATTCGTTACTTCTACTTCATCAAGTACTTTGGCATAGCCAATAAAGCCAATGATTTTGTCATCCTGATGAACAACTAAATAATTGGTTTGTGGCTGTTGGATATCTGACCTGAACTGTTCTTTTGTCCAAGGTGAACCAGTTAAGAAAGCATCATCACTGACTCGCCAAAGCTCCTCTGCTAATTTTGTATCATTGAAAGCTGTTTTTTCTTCAATCACTTTTTTTCACTCTTCTTTTAATAGTTTTACCATGTCTAAGGCATCTTCATTCGTTTCTGTATAATACCCTTTTTTTACTTTTCTTGATTGGAAACCTAGTTTTCGGTAGAGGCGTTGGGCATTCTGATTACTGATCCGTACTTCTAATGACATGGTCTCACATTGATTCATTCGTGCGAATGACTCGATTTCGTTGATTAGATAAGTACCGATACGTTGCCGTTGATAACTCGGACTGACCGCAATATTTGTGAGATGGCAATCAAGCCCTAATACTCTAGACCCAACAAAGCCAAATAATTCTTCATTGTCGAATATTCCTAGATATAAAGTCATGAATGGGGAGGTCAGTTCTGAGATAAACGCACTTTTTGTCCAAGGTAATTCCCCTAGATAAACTTCCCGTTCGATACTTAACAACGCCTTGACATCCTCAACTGTCAACTCTCGTAATTGATATTGCTTTTCGCCAACAGTGATCGTTTTTTCTGGATAATCTTCTTTTTCTTGAAGCATCGTCCGTAAGTAGGCTTTAAATTTTTTCAACATAGCTTTCTTCTCCTGGCGTATGTGTCTCCAACCATTTTTCTTCTGCTTCCACTCGTTTTAAGTAACGTGGTAAGAAGGCTTGGATATCGTTGACCGGATTACTTGAAGCCCCTAATTGCGCGACGACAACCCCACTCGGAATATCCCAAAGTGGCAATGGATTACGCTTAGCAGCAGGGATAGATTCGGCGATTTCTGCTGCGAATTTGTGGCAATCGCTACCGACAAAAGTGATCGATCCATCCATTTGTTTTAATTTTTCGGTTAATTCTACAAAAGCAATATGAGTGTCTTCTAGAACGTTTTCTAATGTTCCATGATGCCAGCGATAGGCACCAGCATAAACATTCTTTCTTCGTGCATCAAACATCGGTACAATGATTCCTTCGATTCCTACGCAATTTGCTGCAAGTACAGCCAGACTGGAAACACCAACCAATTCTTTGTTTAAAGCATATGCTAATGTTTTGGCAGTTGTGACACCGATTCTCAATCCTGTATAAGAGCCTGGACCGCTTGACACAGCAATTCGATCGATTTGTTCTGGAGTTAACTGGCAATCTGAGATTAATTGATCCAACGCTGGCATCAACGTCAAACTATGATTTTTCTTTTTATTGATTTGGATTTGACCTAACACTGTTTGATCTTCTAACACACCAACAGCTAAGGTTTGATTTGCTGTATCGATCCCTAATGTAATCATTTGACCGTTCCCTTCTACTACTCTAATATCGTTTATCATTGTAGCATACTTCGAGGTAAAAAAGGGGAGGAAAAATCAAGTTTGGCTCTCGCCGCTGTTGAGATTTCCGCCCCTTTCGTTGGATTGATGATCGTCTACTTAATCGTAGCTTTTTTTGTTGATTCTCGTAAAACTAGTTCCGTCGCGATCGTTATTTTTCTTGCAACCGGTGCAGTGCTATGAATTAACTGGAGCAATGTTTCAACTGCCAATTCCCCCATCCATTCGGTGTATACTTTGACCGTAGAGAGTGGTGGTGAGACATATTTTGCAACACTGATATCATTGAAGCCAATCACTGAGATATCTTGGGGAATGGTCAACCCCGCTTCTTTGATTGCCTTCAATGCACCAATTGCTAACGCATCATTCGCAGCAAACAGCGCGTCAGGTAATTCTTTTTCATTTAATAAAAAATCATGAACAGCTTGATATCCTGCCTCTACTGAAAAATCTGCTTCAATGATCTTTCCAGAGAGGTACTTTTCTTCATTGATCAATTTTTGAAAAATAGCCGGTCGAGGATCAGTCACCTGTGTTCGTTGCTGTTTCGTGTACTCTTTTCCGGCTAACATCACTAGTTGTTTGACTTCTTCTTGTAAGAAATGGTCCATCACTGAACGGAGACTTGATTCAAAATCAACGACTAAGGAATCAATGCCGAAGCTTGTGCCATCTGAATCGACAAGCAGAAGATTCTCTTGCGTACGTTTCAATTCATCCAATTGTTCCTCGTCAAACTTCCCTAGGGCAATTGCCCCATCTGCTGATTGCTCACTGATGGCATCCCACGTTTCTTTGATCAAGCGAATATTTGCTTCCTCCGCTTTTTTTTCGATCCCTAAGCGTATAGAAAGATAATAAAGATCTTCTAATTCTTCTTGGGTATCATACCATTGGATCAATTTGATCGTTTGTTTTTCAGAGGCTAGATTCTTATGATGTTTTTTATAATTCAAGTGTTCAGCTGCTTCAAATATTTTTTGTTTCGTTTCCAATCCTACTGACAATTTTTCATCATAATTCAGCACTCTTGAAACTGTGGCAGGAGAAACTCCCGCCAACTGTGCAATATCTTTGATCGTGGCCATTCGTTTCCCCTCCTGTAAGTGACCGATGCTTATAATGTTTCAGTAAAGCGCAAGAACGCAGCTCTTCCTTGTTCGTCCCGTTTGAAGACGCCGGCATCTTCTAAAACTCTGGCGAAGACTTGACCAACTGCTTCTTGGATAACAACTGTCGCAGTCTCTTCAGTCAAATCAGGATGCGCTTGTTTTAGCTGTTCTGCCCATTCACGATGATAGTCCGCGACTTCATTTCCTTCACCCAGTAGATATTGCTTCACTTCTTCCAATTCTGGTTTTAAGCGTGGCGGCAACACAGCCAAGCCCATGACCTCGATTAAGCCAATGTTTTCTTTTTTGATATGCTGGATATCACGATGAGGATGGAAAATCCCTTCAGGATGTTCTTCGGACACATTGTTGTCACGCAATACTAAGTCGATTTCAAAGTAATCATCTCTGCGACGAGCAATCGGCGTGATCGTATGATGTGGCGTACCATCTGCTGAATAGGCGACGACAGACACTGATTCATCTGAATAGTTCTGCCATTTGTTTAAGACCGCATCCGCTGCTTCTACTAATAGCTCTTTATCGGGCGACTGAAGGCGGATCACTGACATTGGCCATTTGACGATTCCCGCAATCACTTGTGGGTATTCACTTAGCTTGATCAATTTCTCCATCGGCACTTTTGCCATCGGAAATTCATGACGTCCAGCTTGATAATGGTCATGTGAAAGGATCGATCCACCAACGATCGGCAAATCAGCATTTGACCCCACAAAATAGTGTGGTAAGACTTCAGTGATCTTCAACAAACGAGCGAATGTATCTTTTGTGATGCGCATTGGTCGATGTTCTTCTGATAAAATGATTGAGTGTTCATTATAGTAAGCATAAGGCGAATACTGAAATCCCCAACTTTCTCCGTCTAAGTTCATTCGAATGATCCGATGATTGGTTCGTGCTGGGTAATTCAATCTTCCTTTATACCCTTCATTTTCCATACATAACATACACGATGGGTAATCGACTTGCACCGCTTTTCTTTCTGCAGCGATTTGTTTTGGATCTTTTTCAGGTTTAGATAGATTGATCGTGATTTCCAAGTCCCCATATTCAGACGGGTAAGTGTACACGATATTTTTAGCGATTGCTCGCGTTTTGATATAATCATTGTTGCGGCTCAACTGATAAAAATAATCCGTCGCTTCTTCTGGACTTTTTGAATAATGTTGGGCAAAAAAAGCATTGACAACGGATGGTGGTGGCGTCAAGAAATCCATCAATTGTGCTTCGAACATTTCTCGTTCAGCTGTTACATCCGTCACTAAGCCATTTTCTTTTGCTTGTTCAACTAAACGATTCAATAGATCGACCGATTCTTCCTGTACTGGACGCACCTCAAAAGAGTCCCCGGCTTCTTCGCCAATAAGACCTAAAATACGATTTTGTAAGTAGATACGGTCCATTTCCATCCAACCACCAGAAGCGATTGCTAGCGTAACAAAATCTGCAATTGTTTGACTAATCGTCATTTTCTTCCCACCTACTTTTCATACCCGTTAGGATGACTTTCATGCCATGCCCAAGCAGTCTTGATGATTTCTTTCACATCTGTATATTCAGGTGCCCAACCAAGGATCGATCTCGCTTTTTCACTTGAAGCTACCAAACGACTTGGGTCCCCCGCTCTTCGTGGTGCCATTTTCGCAGGGATATCACGACCTGTGACTTCTCGTGCTGCTTCTAGCATCTCTGTGACTGAATAACCTTTATTACTTCCCAAGTTGAAGAAGTTGCTTTCATTTCCAGCTTTTAAATATTCCAATGCTAAAATATGCGCAGCAATCAGATCTTCCACTTGTACATAATCTCTGATACATGTTCCGTCTGGGGTATCATAATCATCGCCATAGACCGCTAATGATTCTCGTTGACCTAAAGCTACTTGTAAAATGATTGGTACTAAATGGGTTTCAGGGGTATGATCTTCGCCGATCGACGCATCACTCTTAGCTCCTGCTACATTAAAATAGCGTAAAGCCACATAACGCATGCCATATGCTTCGTCACACCACTTCATCATTTTTTCCATCATCAGTTTGCTTTCACCATAAGGATTTTTCGGATTCGTTGGTGACTCCTCAGTGATCGGCGATTCTTTTGGCTCGCCATAAGTCGCAGCTGTTGAAGAAAAGACGATCCGTTTCACATCAAACTCGTGCATTACTTCTAATAATACTTGCATGCCATAGACATTATTATTGAAGTAGACTAACGGTTTTTCGACGGATTCACCGACTAACGAACTCGCTGCAAAGTGCAAGACGCCCTCAATCGTTTCTTTTTGGAAAACTCCGCGTAGAAATTCTTTGTCACGAATATCTCCTTCATAAAAACGTGCATCAGTATGAACTGCTTGACGATGGCCTGTCAAAAGATTATCCACGACTGCGACATCATAGCCCTTTTCGATTAATTGATCGACGGCATGGGAACCAATATAGCCTGCTCCGCCTAATACTAAAATTGTCATGTTAAGACTCCTTTATCCATATAATTATATTCGTTATTTATTTTAACAAAAGTGATGATCAGAAAACAGGGACTTTTTTTGACAAAACCTTCTTTCAATTTATTTAGTAAATTTATAATAAAACATTTAGTAAATTTTTTCAAGAATTTATTGTAAAGGGTTTCAAATAAAAAAACGAAAGACTAGCGTTTTTCCTTGTTTTGCTTCATAATAGAAGTGTCAAATAGATAAATGAGGTGAATCATTATGAAAAAATTTGTATCAGGCATCTTAGTAGGTAGCTTGGCTACAGTAGCAGCTGTCGCTGGTTTAGTAACTTCTGTGAAGAAAACAGTCATCGACCCAATCGACGAAAAAGAAGCAATGATTGAAGAAAATCGCAAAAAAGCAATGAGAAAACGTGTATCACGATAAGAGCGAGTGATTGAAGCATTCAGCTTCAAAAACGAAAAACCCAAAAATTGTTCTTCAATTTTTTGGGTTTTTTTGTTTCTAACGAGTTTTTTTCTGAAAGCTCATATTTTTAGGTAACGATAGAAATGCAAACTGACAAATAGCACAGTTGTGTTTCTTCTATCTCCCTCATGCTATCCAAAAAGAACGTTCCTACAAGAGGTTACTTCTGTTCCCGCCGTTTATTCGGTTTTAGGTGGTGGGAGAGAACTAATGTCCCACTGAAGGAACGTTCTTTTTATGATTCTTCTGCTAAAATCAGTTGTGCGATACGATCGATTTGTCTAAGGTTCCAAAAATCGACATGTGGTCTGGGGACTGAGGCTGTTAACCATTCTACCCCTTCAGTTGGGATGCCGATACAATACAAATTGTTTTGTACTTCTCCACGTGCATCGATCACACGTGAACTTTCTCGTTCGATTGCTACCGCACCAGAAACGAAATCGCCACTTGGATCATGCAACTGAAATGGCTGAAGGATCTGAGCATCACGTAGACTGATCAATGCTGGATTTCTCGTTGTTCGTAAGTCATTTTTTGGTAATCGTGCCTCAATAAGGTAATCACTTGTAAGCCCTTCTCGTTCGAGGTAAAATCCTTTGTCCTTTCCTACTACAGTAAAAGGAGGTTCCACCAAATGGAAAATCCCTGCATCGATCAACGCTGCTAATTCTTGAGTTCTTCGCAAAGGCGGACCGATAGTAAAAAACGCATCAAACGTATTGAACCATTGCCACAATACTTCTTTATATTCTTTTGCAGAAAAAACTTCCCATAGCATCACTTGATGCACCATGTTTCGCCAATCTTTCAATGCATCCAACGTCGCAATCAATGGACCGTCCACATTCCCTTTTTGCGCTTCATTGATTTGATCTTCGATATATCTCCGACTCATTTGTGGATAGGGTAACGTGTGGTCAGTCAAGTGAGCCAGTAAGTCCCATGACCACAAGTGGCTTAATAATTCTGGATATTTTTGCAGCCATTCCTTTTCTGTAGCTCCAAGAAAGACTTCTTGAAATTCGCTGAGAGAAATCGACAACCCATGTTCCTCGATCACTTTTTTATAATAAAACAATTCGAGATCTTTTTTTAAGTCAGCAAAGAACTCTTGTCCATTCAGTTTTTTGGTCCGATAGTACGTATTTAATCGTTCTTGCGTCAGAATGACTGGCTGTGCCACCTCGCCAACTTTTTTCTGGTTGCGTCCATGGGGATAGTAAGGTAACCCTCGCCGAGAGCCACAATAGACGATAGGTTCTTCTCCAGACGGACGATAAACCAATCGACCTTCCAGTTCTTCAAAGCGCCCGCCTCGTTGTTGCGTCAATAAACCGATATAGTCAAAAAAGCACAAACCTAAGCCCCGAATAAACACCGGCTTTTGGGCAGGAATCATCGATAAATCAACATCTGCTGGATTAGCTGGTCCTTGGTAAAATAAGTGATGCTCAGTTGCATACTCACTTAATTGGCTTTCTTCCGAGGTTTGTTCATGTTCCCAATGACCCGTTGCTAGAATCAGTTGATCCACCACATAGGCTTCTTCTTTAGTTCGCAGAATGAATTGTTTCTCTTTCTTGGTAGTTTCGATAACTAATTTTTGGATATAATCGAAACGATCAGAAAATCGTTCCTGTAGTCCTTCGTAAAACCATTGGAGATAGGCGCCGAAAAATCGCCGACTCGTTGGTTGGTTTTCTAATAAATTAGCCGCTTCACGTATAAACGCTTCTTTTTCCTTGATGGTTGTCTTACTGAGATAGGAAGGGGCAAATTCTTTCGCCCATTGATAGAGGTTCACTCCGTTAGCGATCACACCCCCACTGCTCAATGTCTCATCCGTAAACATCGTCACTTGGGACGACAATGAATTCATCAGTACTTCTTTTGGCTGATCGACTCGCCAAACCTTACCACCGATCCCACTTGGATCAAAAAGGAGGATCTCAATATCTTCTTGTTGTTGATTATAGAGTAAACGCTCTAACATGCTAAGTCCGCGAGGTCCTGCCCCGATGATCCCAATTCTCATCTATCCACCTACCTATATGTATTTGCTTAGTTGTTACGCATATATCCTTTTGATTACGCTCAATATGCGTTACGCTGATTTTCTTAGCTAACTCACTGAGGAGCAATAGTTCTTCATTTTTTCGTTTAGTGAACTACTGAATCCCTATGAACATCCGTAAATTTAGAGAACGATTTAGGAAATTCCTTGGAGCTTACTAACTCCGTCGTGTCCTCATATCCAATCATAGCATAATTTTTCTTCAATACGAAAAAACAACAAGAAAAAAGAGCGAATAACCGCTCTTATTCTTGTTGCTACTAAGGTAACATAAGAAGTACAGGACTCCTCGTTAGACTTTTTTGCTTTTGATTTTACCTGACCAGCCATCGTAGCCGCCTTTTAAGATATAGATATCTTGGTAGCCTGCTTTACGCAGTTGGTTGGCTGTACGAATACTCAAACTTTTCTTTTGATCATAAATGTAAACAGGTTGGTCTTTACGAATCGAACCAAGTGAATTTTTTAGCACTGTGTAAGGAATATTTCTAGCGCCTAAAATATGACCTGCATCAAAGACATCTTTTTCACGAACATCGATGACTTGTGCACGACGCATTCCTTCGCGAAATTCTTCTTCTTCAAGCATTGTTGCAGAACGTTTAGCCATTACTCGTAAGTAAACTTCCCAAAATACGATCGCTAAGATGATCAGTAATAAAATGATGTTAATAATCCATAAAACCATGTCGTGCCTCCACTTTATTCAGCATATTTCAAGGCTAATGAGGCAGCACCAATGACGCCTGCTTCATTTCCTAATTCAGCTAATTTGATTTTTGTTGATTCTCTTACTTGTGGGAAAGTAAATTCTTTGAAATATTTCTCCACACGACTGCGTAAGAATTCTCCCGCAGCTGATACGCCACCACCGATAACGATGCTTGATGGATTCAACGTGTTCCCTAAATTCCCACAAGCTAGTCCTAGATATAGACAGACACGATCGACCACCATCAAACCAAATGGATCATCTGCTTCTGCTAATTCAAAAACATCTTTACTTGTTACTTCTTCACCATTATCAAGCATTGCTTTCAGTCTTGAATCGCCAGCGTATTCTTCTGCTAAATGACGTGCTACTCGAACGACACCTGTCGCACTTGAGACAGTTTCTAAACAACCACGTTTGCCACAAGTACATTCGAATCCATTTGGATCGATCGTAATGTGTCCGACTTCTCCAGCTGCTCCCGTCACACCGTGAAGTAAATGACCATCCGCAACGATACCGCCACCAACACCTGTACCTAGGGTGATGAATACGACATCAGGATCGTTTTCACCTGCACCTTTCCAACGTTCGCCTAGTGCTGCGACATTGGCGTCATTATCGATGGCAAATTTGATACCCGTTCCTTCTTCAATCATTTTTTTGACAAATTGAAGCTCGCGCCAATTTAAATTGTACGCACCAATCACTGTACCAGCTTCGCTGTCGACTGTTCCTGGTGTCCCCATACCGATACCGATGAAATCTTCCGCTTTCATACCGTATAAGTTCAGACGATGATTGATAGATTCAATGATTTCAGGAATAATGTGTTTGCCATCATCCAAAATATTGGTATCGATACTCCATTTCTGTTGAATTTCTCCGTCAGGTGTCAAGATCGCAAATTTTGCTGTTGTTCCACCTAAATCAATCCCAATAATTTTTTTGTCCATGATCAAATTCCTTTCTTTCTGCTCTCTTCGATTCGGTGTTCTCTTTTTAAGATGTGCCACGCAGTCATATATGTTTCGTGATCGATCAAATGATTATCATAAAGCTTACGTAATTCGATCGTCATCAATTCAATATCATAAATCCGCGCTCCCACATAAATAAAGATACCAAATCTCTTGAATAGCTGTTGTACGTCGTATAAGCTTTCCATTTAAAGCACTTCCTTCACATTATACAAGTATTCCATAATTTTTTAAACCCACTAAAACACATATTATAAAAAGAAAGAGAAAAACGATCGACGATAAAATACGATGATGGATCGAGTAATCATTGGATCGATTTGGTAAACCTAGTAGATTCCCTATCAGGAAACCTCCGATCAAGCCACCAACATGCCCCCAAATATCCACTGAGGTATCTGATATACCGAATATAAAAGAAAAAACGATGAATATCATGTAACGGCGTACAAGCTGTTTCACCACATAATCATTTTTGTAATGAATACCAAGAACAAATAATGCACCAAATAAACCAAAAAGCGATGTACTTGCGCCACCAGATAATACATTCATTTCATTGAAGGCAAAACTTGTTATATTTCCCATGATACCACTTAGTAAATAAATCAAGAAAAAGCGCCAATGACCATATACCGTTTCGATTTGTGAACCCATAAAATACAAGACGACAGAGTTCAGTACAAAATGCATCATCCCAAAATGAATAAATATTGGTGTGATCAAACGCCACCATTCATGTAAATAGGCAACATGCTGGCCAGACATACCTAGTTCAAAAGCCACGCTATTACCAGGTAATACCTCCATTGCGATAAAGACGATTGTTTGGATCACTAAAAAAATCTGAGTTAAAAATGGCCCATCGAGCCAAGATTTTAATTTGAATTGTTGCTGCCGATTTACTTTCATATATACCCCCTTGATTTTTAGTCGCTCAATATATGTTGGATTTTCTTATCAAAGTCTTCTGGTTCCCAATCATTATGGATCATCTCTTTGAAAGTCAAGCTACACGTTTGATGCGGATACTCTTCCAGATAGCGATCATAATATCCTCCACCAAAGCCGATCCTGTACCCATCTAGATGAAAGATGATTCCTGGTACGATCAATAAATCAATCATTTGTGACTCATAAAGATGCGTTGAAACGGGTTCTAAGACACCAAAACTTGACCGTTCCAATACTGTGTTCTCAGAGAACTCATAAAATGCCATTTGACGTTTTGGCAATGTCTTGGGGATCACAACGATTTTTCCTGTGGCTCTCGCTTGTTCGATCAACGGTCGTGTATCTATTTCAAATTCATTTGAAAGTGTCAACCCGATGACTTTCGCCTGTTTCCAATACTCTGTTGCAAACAATTGCTTATAGATTTTTTGTTCTTTTTCTTTTTTATAGCCACTAATAGCAATTTTTTTAAGTTTATCGATACCAAACTGTCGGAGTTGTTCCTTTTTCTGCTTTTCGTGTCCCAAATAATCACCTGCCTACCTTCTTTTAAAATGGTAGCGGAAAACGGAGAAAATAGCAATTTAACTTTTTAGATTTTTGGATTTGTTCTGTCTAATTTTAGTTAGGACATCGATCTATCATAGCTTTGCTGGTTTTACATTCGTTGAACCTTGGGTAACCCGCGGCTACGTCATGTAGTTATTGCCATCAAATTCCACAAAAAACATTCACAAATTAGTTTTGACTAATAATGTGAATGTTTTTTATTAACTATGTTTCCTATTCAGTTTCAACTTACTTACTTATGAATTGAGTATTTTCAAGTATTTAAATGTGTTTAATCTTAACAACTCGATTTCTATTAAACCTTAGTTTACTTTTTTCATTTTTTAAAAAATATATAATATATCTTTTTTTGAAATTAAAGATTTTGGAATGACTTCTTCTAAATTCTCAATCCTAGCGGTCATGTATTCTTTCTCTTCTCCCTGAAGATTTGCTATTGCCCAGCTCTTCAGTAAATCTAATTCTTCCATGACAACTTCTAGTTTAGTATTATTAAATTCCGCACCATCTTGTATATATTTGATACCCAATTCTCCTATAGCTTTTTCCCAATACCTTTCATAAAATGATTGTGAGGATATGTTCTCACTTAATATAACTTCAGAGTTTTCCTCATAGATATCCCCATTATATTTAAATAATCCTACTGACATTATTTTTCACCTCCATATGTTACATTAAAATTATAGTCTGGATACTTTGTTTTAAGATTATTAATTTGTTCTTGAACAGCTTCACGCAAAGCTGGAGTATCTGTATCAATCCTAAATGTATAATCTTTAATATTTTTAATCTCATCCATGGAAGAAACTAAACTACTGTCTATACCAGATATACTAATTTCAGTTTGATTTAGCGCATCCAGTCTATTAGAACCTTTTTTAAATATATGTTTATAAGCCCACTGCTTTTCAGTTTGAGGAAAATCAGGATTTTCCATATATAGCTTAGAAGCAGATTTATCTTCATAAATAACCTTGTTAATTAAATCAATTTCATCTAATTCCGTATTTAGTTTTCCATGAATATTAATTTCTTTAGGATTACCCACCTCCTCAATCTTACCATTCTCTACATGCTTCACACCAGTGGTCGTCAATACTTTGTAAGACGCATAAGTAAAGCCTAAGATCATCAGGGCTTGACCGAGTTCAGATTCGTTGATCCATGTGTAGCCGTCTTTAACGTATTGCGAGGTAGAGACGATACTGCCTAAGAGTGGGTCTAGTTTTTCGCCAGTTTCATAATTAACACCTTGGCGCCAAGCCGCATTGACTTTCTCTTGGTAAGTATCATACGTCATGAACTGGATCAGTTCAGGTTCTAAGTAGTGACCTACTTTCGTGACATATTG